>CAKUXP010000001.1 GCA_934700345.1 uncultured Fibrobacter sp.
GAGATGAAAAAGAATATGAGATCGGCCTAAAATCTACGTTGGAACAAACTATTTTGCGAAAAACCCTTGACACTACCCCGCTTTGCAGCACAAATCGATGCGATGTATGAGGGTTAAAATTAGAAACTCAACGAAGAAATCGCTTGGGTTCAAGGCTCGCCAAGTTCTAAGCTTTGCTTGTGGTTGGGCTTTTTTATGCGGGAAATTTTGGCTAGTTAGTTTGTTTGCCGGTAAAATGGAATTACTTTTGTTAAATGAAATTTAAACTTTCTTTCTTTTTGATGCTTTTCGTTTTGACGGACTTGCCTTTTGCTGTTTCCGTCTATACGTTGGATGAACAGTTTTATCAGACAAACCAAACCCTTTTGCGTTTTCGGATTGAAAATAATTCGGATGACACTTTAAAAGGTGTTGAACTTCGTTACCGAGTTGTGCAGGATTCTTCAGACATTGCGGAGCCGGATCTTTATTATCTGCCGAATGGGATTGCTAGCTGGATATTTGAAGATTCCGTTTCGGCTACATTGATAGTCTATTTTCCAGATGTGGTGCTTTATCCGGGGGATACGCTTGGTGGAACTTCTGGCTTTGCTGTCGGTTTGCACCGGAAGGATTGGAATACGTGGACAAAGGCGGACGATCCTTCCCAACCTAAATCGAATCATTTTTCTCTTGCTGAAAATGTGGAAATTCTTTCGGGTGGTAAATTGCTTATGCTGGGTACCGGGAAAATTACAGGTTGCCCTGTTTTGCAGTTTGTTGAATTTCAGAAGGATTCCGTTTCGCTTCATATTTTGCAACAATTGGATGGAGACGTTTCGACCGTTGCCATCAAGAATCATAATGGAGCGGTAATCGAGGTAGATTTAAATGAAGCATTCGTGGATTCGCTTGGACAAAAAATCTGGCGAGGATTCTTGCCTGTTCAAGATTCGATGAACCGTCGAGGAGAAGTATCTGTTGAATGTAACGGAAATCTTCTTGCGTATTTTGCTTATGGATGGACGCCTGCCAATGCGACACGGGCCGTAGAGAAGAACCTTTGGGAATCAAAAGAGTCTTTTGTCAAGGCCGATTTTGATATGGGGTTCAATCAAGGTTTGGGTGAAGGGCAACGTCTTGCTTTGCAAAGAGACTCGGCTGGAAATTTTATGGATGCCCGCTATACGGCAAACTGGAAATTCTATCGTTCTTGGGAAAGGCCGGGTGAAAATTCAATGCCCATTATTTTGTCTTCGCCATTGATGCAGTACGACGAAAGCGATATCGATTCCATCTATTTGGAATGGAGTCCTGTCGATGGCGCGGATTGGTACCGTCTGATTGTACTTCGGGATTCCTTGGTCGGGGATTCTGTGGTGTTTACCGATACGACCGTTTCGTTATTTACCGAACGAACTTCTGTAAAAATTCCTGTCCTTGCTGCAGGGAACTATTTATGGTTTGTTGAACCGCTGCACGAAGTCGCGATGGATGACGATAGGGAGGGGGAGGAGTACTATGTTATTTCGGGTGATGATGAAATAGCGGAATGGAGTGGTGGAGGAAATTCCCCTGTATTTCAACGGTCATGGTGGAGGAAAGTGGTAAAGTGGTCAAAAACCACGGTGAAACGGGCCGCAAAACATTTTGCACCGGTCACATATTCCCTAATCTATGGAGAAAACGCCTTTTCGAATACCTGGTCATCCATCAAGAATCATGCAAATCCTTTTGGCTTCATCCAGATTTTCCTCCACCAGGAAACACTCTATATATCGAGAAATGACGTCAAAAAGGATATGACATGGTTGAAAGATGTATATGTGACTCCATATGTTTATAAAGCTTCATTAACAGATAAGTGCTTTGGGAAAAACGCTTTTTGTGCGATGAAGGATTCCAGGATGCTTGCCGACAGATGGGGAACGGGGTTTAATGAGGCTAACTGGAACAAGGTATTTCTTCGAATTGATATAGAAGGAAAACCAAATAATGCAGTTAACAATCGTTGCTGGTTGACGATGGCGCAAATGCTTAACCACTATAAAGGCGGAAATATGGCGTCCGACGAAATTCTTTATCGAGTTCGGGGTGGTTTTGGAAATACGGATGGCGGGGGCGCTATCGAGACGATGCAGGCGGTAAACTATGCATTAAATCAAAGTACATGGAATCAAGCGACCTATATGGCTATAAAAAATGCGTATGAATCCAATGGTATCTTCCCGTCTGTAGATGGCTGGTTTGTCGGGACGCCTTTACTCCATACGATTATCACGACGATTGAGATGGGAAATGTCATTGGCGTATCCCAACTTAATGGCGGGGCGAATGGAGCGCATTCCATGGTTTTGGATGGCTACAAGATTACAAACAATGGGAGCGTCTATGTTCACTTGCTGAATACAGATAATCTCGGTAATTCCGAGTGGCGGTATTATTGCAGTGTGGCGTTCTTTGGACTCGATGCGCTAATCAGGGCGATTGCCAATGGAATCGGTGATGTGATCGATATGGTTGCTGGGACGAATATCGGTGGCGACCTATTCTTTTCTTATTATATACCGCCTCTTTATGCAAAGGGAAGAAATGCGGATGCCCGTGTATTTATCGATTCGGATGGGGACGGTATGATGGATATTGACGAATACGAGCGCTTTGGAACCGATGCGTCAAAAGCGGATTCTGATGGAGATGGAATTGATGATTTTCGGGAAATTCTCGATTACAAGTTGTGCGAGACAAAAAACGATTATTACATGCCTCTTGTTTTTGATGGATCGGGAATTTTTACTCAACCAGTCAATATTCCCCAGATGTCGTACATCTTGCAATCTGATTTTGACGGAGATGGGCTGCATGTGGCGATAGATCCCGATTCGGATGGAGACGGTTTTTGCGATAGCCAGGAAAGCGGATATATCGGTAATTTCAGCAAGCATAATTGTAGCCGTTTTGACGCAACCAAGTATCCCGAAGGTGTAAAGCCTCTTTGCAAAGACTATTCGGCTGCACTTCTCGCTAGGGAAAGTCTTCGATTGAACGATCGAATGAATTGCGTGTCGCTAAATGGTTCGCTATGTCCTGTAGTTTCCTTTGGCGGTGATTTTGGTGGAGAATATGGAGTAAGCCTTGGTGCCGATGCCAGGGTGGGAACCGTGTATTCATACAAGTCTGTCCTTTTGCGGGATCGGGCTGTTGTACAGGGAAATCTGGAAACGGCGATTTCCGTAGTGAGGCAGAGTTCGACAGCTGTTGTTGCTGGACGGGTAATTGAAAATTCGACACGGGGAAAGATTTATGAAAATGTCTATTCGTCGTTTCTAAATACCGCTGTATTGGGCTATGATGATTTCTCGATTACTTCCCATCGGGGTGTCGATTCAGGGGAACTTCTCTATTCGGGAATCTTTGGGGTGGCTTCAGGACATGTCGATTATACTTTTAATTCGGGTTCAGAACTAAAGTTTAATGTCGCCGGAAGTTTGTTTGCCGGTTCCCTGAAATTTCAACGTGGTGCCAAGTTGAATGTTCCAACTAGTGGCGTGACTTTTTATGTGGGAAACGATTTCCTGTGGAACGGTTCTCTTGTGACGGATGACATGGTGGCGGCTGCCCGGAAAATTAAGGTTTATTATTATGGAACGGAAAAAGTGTATATCCATGCGAATTTTGCAGGAACGATTGTTGCGCCAAATGCGGAAGTTGTAATCGGCCAGTCGGGGAAGTATTATTTTGGAGCAATCTACGCTAAGAAAATCGTTGTCCACCAAGACACAAAGGTAACTTGGGTTCCTTTTGAAGAAACCCAGCCGATGCTTGTCGATAATTTTGTCATACCGGAAGCGCCTTTCTATGCGGTAAATTTCTTCGAGGGGAGGTAGGTTGGTGAAAAAGCTTTTGTGTGGCATTTTTGTGATTCTTATTTTGACGGGATGTTATTGGACGGAAATAGAGTGCTTTCCTTGCGAAGAATTTATGGAGGTAAATTTTATTACGACATCTAAAGTGGATAGTGTCGATATCTTTTTGGATGGTCGGCATGTTTGCCATCAGGATAGTGCAATGTTTTTTGTAAAGGATTTGGCATCGGGTCTCTTTTTTTGGGAAAGGGAATATGGAGAGGATTCTCTGATGTGGTTTGTTTTTCATTGCTTTTTGGGACGGCCCAAAGACAAAATAAATATGTCGTCCGTTCATTTGGAAATGCATGTTTTTGATAAAGGGAAGGAAGAAAGAATTCGAGTGGATACAGTCTTTGATGGTGGAAATATTATCAATATGCTCCCTGTGCAGGATACCGTGGTTTGGTTTGGTTACATTGAAAATCCAATACTGCCCTCTTTTGAGTGGTTCGATGCTCCAGCTCTTTCAAAAAGATATGGCTGCTTTGCTGGCTATTGTGCTGCAATAGTACCGATGCCTGACGATGATGTTTGCTTTGACAAGTAGAGGTGTTGGTAGGTGAAAAAGCTTTTGTGTGTCGTTTTTGTGATTTTTGCTTTGGCGGGATGTTATTGGACGGAAACGGAGTGTTTTGATATTAAAAATTTTGGGAGTGTGAATTATATATCGAATAAAAAAATTGATAGTGTCTATTTTTATCTCGATGGGGTAAAAATTTGCGATGGAAGTAGACGTTCCGTCGATTCGTTGAATATCTTGGCTAGCTATGGAAACTTGACAGGGGATAAATTTACGATTTGTAGACTATCTTCTGGAGACGACTATTTAAGCTTGATAGAAGCGGCTTTCACAGATCGCTGTCAGTTTTTTGAAGATAGCTCTCGATGGGATGTATTTATCTGCTCTTTCAGTTCGATTTTTAATAAAATTGAATTGAAACCGGCCCAATTAACTTTGGAACTATTTACTGGTGATTCCGTAAAAAGCGTAAATGTTGGTGTAATCGATTTTCAGGGAATCTATGTCAATATATTTCCGGTACAGGATTCTGCAAAATGGTTTAATTATACAGAAGGATCGATTTTGCCATATTTTGATAATTTTGCATCCCCTTCTACTTGGATTCGAAACACATGCCTTGACAGCTATTGTATAGCGATGCAGCCGATGTCGAATCAGGACGCTTGCTTTGAAAAGTGAAAAAATGCGCTTTTCTCGGCAACGCAGGGAATGACGTGCATGAATTTTTACAGCGGGTATGCGCAGCAGCGGAACGAAATGGACGGGTCGGTATAGAATGCCGCCGCACCGCGGTAGGGAACCGTTCCGCCGGTGAAGAAAACGGCTTCGATGCGGCTCGGTTCGTAGGCGAGGCTCCCGGCGAGGTTTTTCAGCCACGCTTCGCCGCCTTTTCTGTATTCGGAAAGGGGCGCGTAATCTTCCCCAAGGGAATCGCCGGATGCCGTGGAAACCTTGAAAATCTGGATGGAATCCTTGAAATCCTTACGCGTCAGGATCCTGTAAAGCGTGCGGGACGTGTCCTGGACGAGGCTCGTATCGACCTTGGAACCTTCGCGGTAAAGATAGATCGTATCTTGCGTGTAGGCCACTCGTGTGCGGTTCGGGATGAAGTATGTCGTACATTTGGATAGCGATTCGCGCGATTCTCCCGTGTAATAGACGTAGCTCGATCCGCGAAGCAGATGGGGGAGCGTGTCCGGTCCCGCGACCCATTCCTGGAAGCCTCCGGAGAGGTTGCGGATGCCGTCCGGGCTTGCGCAGAGCTTGTTCCGCTTGGAAATGTCGAGCGCTGTCGTGGAGTCGTCCGTTCCGACGCCGCAATTCCTGTAGAGAAATTCCGCTGCGGAAAAATCGGATTCCTCGATGACGCCGTAAGAGGATCTGCCCTGGGCGAGACATGCCGCTTTCCAGTCCTGCGACTTGCAGAGCGAAACGTCAAATCCCGGTGCGGAAACGGCTTCGCAGGCGGCGACCGCTTCGCTGTAAAGGATGTTGTGGGCGAACGTCGAATCGTCGTCTAGGTGTTCGAACCTTTCGATGCAGAAACGCGTTGAATCGCTAGTGCGGACGGGGACAAAGCCTTCCGGGCAGTCGAGGTCCGCTTCCGGGCCTTTCGTGACGGCGAGCGTATCGGTCAGGGCCTTTGAATAGTAGCCCGACGAGTCGATGGCTCGGATTCTTAAGATGAGCGTGTCTCCCGGGATTACCCAGCGGATTGTGTCGGCGATGAACTCGCCGGTTGTGGAAACGGTCATCGAATCGCCGTCTTTTTTATAGGAGGTCCGATATTTTTCGTCCGAAAGCCCTCCGGCTCCGGTTGCCTTTTCCCAGGATCTGCCGTTCCAGGTTTCCACGTCATAGCTTTTGACGTTTCGGTAGCAGAAGCCTTCGAAACAGTCGCTTGGAATGTGGAGAACCGAGTCCGCCGTGATACCGCTCGAATCGGAAAGCGGATCGACGCTGCGCGGCCAGAAGATGATGACCCGGTTGGAATCGAGCGAGGCTCTTGTCGGATCCGTCGTATCGGGGCGCGCCCAGAGCGAGCTTCCCATGAGCGGAGCGATCCGGTCCGTCGTCATAAAGAGCTGGTTCGTCTCCACGGAACCCGTACCGGAAACGTTACCCGCGGAATCCCATGCGATGATTCCTATCGTGTAGTTGCTTTCCGGGTAGAGGCCTTCCACTACCATTCGGTAACGGTTCGCACTGTCCGAGGAAAAGTCGAAACCTTCGCCGTCGATGACGGCGAGTCTCAGGTAGTTTCTGCTTCTAGTCGATGTCGTGTCTATCCAGAGCGAGTCCCGCGTGTAACGGAAACGGTGATGTCTCAGCCAGAAATCCTTGCCTGTCGAATCCGTCTTTCCGTCGTGGATGATGCGGACTTTCGCGTTCCGGATGTCCTGACTCGTATCTTCCGCCCAGAGGAGGATGTTGTATCCTGCGATTTTCCCGGAGAGGCTTTCGGGGGCGTAATAATCGGATTGGTCGGTTGGGCGCGCCCAGTCGATGGCGACGCCAGTGGTCCACGAGGAATCGGTTATCGTGACGATCGCCGGCGGGATGTCGTCGCCAAAGTGGACATAGAGGTGCTGCACGTCTCCCGATGGGTCGCCGTCCCCGTATTCGCTCCAGATGGCGATGGCGAGGCTATCCCTTTGAAGATATTCCTTGACATGTTCCGTCAAGTCGAGCGTATCGTAGAGTCTTTCCGGATTTTCAAAAGGAATTCGGATGGACTTGTCCGTGGCGCCGCTCGGGACATCCTTTGTGGAATCGTTGACATCGAGCGTGTCTATCCAAACGTGAAAACGGAGGAGATTCTTTGTCTCGATGGGAATGCGCCAGCGCATTTGGTAACAGGATCTGGCCGTGTCGTTTTTCGAAGCGCAACCGCGGATAATGGATAGGTCCTGGACGGCGCGTTCAAACCGGTAGTCGTCGCCGTTCGAAGTGTCGGAGCAGGAAACGAAAAACGCTGCCGTAAAAAACGCTAGAAGTCCACGGAAAATCTTCATCGGTTTTAAGATACAAAAATTCCGCCCGGGATTTGGACGTTCCGGGCGGAGAGGGTTATAGGGAAAGAATTCTTGCGATGTTCGAGCTGATGAAGGGACATATCCCGGCGAAGAGGACGCAGACCGTGAGCGCGATGACGCAGAATTTTTGCCGTGGCCGGACGTTCAGCGGATGCGCTTCCGGATTTCTTGGCAAAACCCAGGCGCTCTTGACGAGTTGCAGGTAGTAGTAGAGCGCGATGACGTTGTTGATGCAGGCGAATGCGACTAGGAAATAGGATTTCGACGAGGCTGCGCTTTCAAAAAGGAAGAACTTTCCCAGAAAACCTGCGAGTGGCGGAATCCCGGCGAGGCTGAACGCGGCGACGGCAAGGGCGACGGCGAGACTCGGGGATTCCTTCGAGAGCCCTGCAAGCGAATCAAAGCTTTCCGCTCGGTGCTCCCCGATAATTCCGAAGACGAAGAAGGCGAGGTAGTTGGAAAACGCATAGAGCAGGAGGTAGAAGAGAATCGCGGTCTTGGCATTTTCCGGAGAACTGACCAGGGCGACGAGGATATAGCCTGCTTGGGAAATGGAGCTGTAGGCCATGAAGCGGCGGAGGCGCGATTGCTTTAACGCGCCGAGGTTTCCCGAAAGAATCGTTACGCCGGCAAGCAGCGAGAGGAACGGGATGAGTTTGTCGTGAATCCCGGCGAGCGGACCATAAACGAGGACGGTGAGGAATGCGATAGCGACCGTCTTGCTTGTGACCGCAAGAACTGCCGTGACCGGAGTTGGTGCTCCTTCATAGACATCGGGCGCCCAGGTGTGAAAAGGAAAGAGCGTGAGCTTGAAACCGATACCGCAAAAGAGGAACAGGACGGAAATCCAGAGCAGCGGATCGACCGGGCTTGATGCCACTGCGTCCGCGATTACGTCAAAGTGTAAACTGCCCGAAAAGCCGTATAGGTAGCTGATGCCGAAAAGTTCAAACGCCGAGGCGACGCTCCCCATCAGAATGTATTTTGTCCCGGCTTCGGAACCTTGCGGATCTTTCTTGTTCCATGCGGTCAGTGCGTACATGGGAAGCGTGGCGAGTTCTAATCCGAGGAAGAGCGTGAGCAGCTCCCTTGCCGAAATGACCGTAAAGCCCCCGAACGTGGCGGCGGCGAGGACCGCTGCGAATTCGGAAAACTGGTGGAGTTCGGGTTTCCCGTCTGCCGGATGGTCGAAATAGTCTTTCGCGAAGAACAGCGCAAGAAGCGTTCCCAGTACGAGGACTTCGCGCATCAGGATACCGAAGCTGTCGATTTTCCAGTTGGACAGATAGGTCTGGCTGTCGCCGACGAGGAGCGCGTTCAAGAGGATGAAATGCGCAGCGAAAAAGATGACGGAAGCCCGAAACGGCAGCTCCTTTCGGCCAGGGAAAAATTGTCTGAGCAGGATGAGCGCGAATGGGAAGAGCAGAAGCAGAATGTCCGGCAGAATCAATTGAGACATCTTCTTACCTCACAAAGTTTGCGTAGATGGGGGCGATGGCCGTATCGAGAAAGTCCGAAATCCAGCCGGGGAACATGCCCACTCCAAAAAGGCAGACTAGAATGGTGACGAGTGCGATTTTTTCCATCAGGTCCGCATCGGAGAGCTTTGCGAATTTCTGTTCGCGGATAGGTCCCGCAAGCATCCGGTTAGCGGTCTGCAAAATATAGACTGCGGTGACGGTGATGGAAAGGATGCCTAGGATGGTGACGACACGGACGTGGGGAATCGGGCTCTGGAAACTGCCGATGAAAATCGTCGATTCGGCGACGAATCCCGAAAGTCCCGGAAGTCCTAGGCCGGCAAATCCCGCAATAGTGAAAGCCACCCCGAGAAAAGGCATTACCCGCATGAGTCCGCCCATTTCGTCGATGTTCCGCGTATGCGTCCGGCTGTAAATCATCCCGATGCTTGCAAAGAAAAGGCCGGTGAGAAAACCGTGGGAAAGCATCTGGAGGGCCGCTCCGCGGAATGCGAGGGGCGTCGCTGCGGCAAGTCCGAGGAATATCAGTCCGAGATGCGAAATCGAGCTGTAGGCCGTAATGTACTTGAGATCGCGGTGGCGGATGGCGATGAAGCAGGCGACGGCGACATTGAAAATCACGAGATAGGCGATGTAGGGCAGGTAGAAGCGGGCCGCTTCGGGCATCAGGTAGATGGCGATGCGCAGACAGGCGAACGGACCCATCTTCATCATAACGCCCGCAGCGAGCATCGAAACGGCTGTCGGGGCGGAAGAGTGGCCGTCTGGCGACCAGAAATGGAAGGGAAAAAGTGACCCGGAAACGGCGAATCCCATGAAGAGCATCGGGAATGCCCACATTTGGAAATCCATCGGTAGCCGTACGTCGGCGAGTTCGAGGATGTTCCAGGTCGAAGCCCCGCTCTCGATAAAGATTCCGAAAAGCGTCGCAAGGACCATGGCGCTTCCGAGGGCGAGCGTGAGCGTGAGCTTTTTTCCGCCGTAATCCTTGTTGCCTGTTCCCCAGCCCGCAATCATCAGATACATGCAGAGCGCTTCCATTTCATAAAAGAGGAAGAAGAGAACCAGGTCGAGGCTCATGAAAACGCCATAGACCGCCGTGCCGAGAATCTGCATCAGGGCGAAAAATTCTTTTTGTTGGTGGTCTATTTTCCAGCTTGCGAGCATTCCTGTAAAGACGATGACAGCGGTGAGGAAGACCAGCAAAATCCCGAGTGCGTCCGTTCCCACGATATAGTGCGCGTGTATTGCGGGAAGCCATTCAAAGTCCGTCAGGTATTGGACGAATGGCTTGTTCCCTGTCGGGATGCCGAGCGGCATCGTGAGCCTGTAGGTATAGGCGACAAGTCCCGATGCGATGGCGAGCGCGATTCCGGCGGAGGCGAGGTGAATCCGTTTGATAGCCTTGACGCGAGTGCGCGGAATCGGGACGCAGACCAGGACGGCGACTAGCGGAATAATCCAGATGAGGTTGAAAAGAATCGTGCTAACCATACGATGCCCTTAGACGGGAAGCCCGCCGAGATAGCGCCACAGGATGACGCCGACGATAAATGTCCCGATGTAGATGAAGAGGTTTCCCGTTTCGAGTTCCCGGACAAGAATGCCTCCGAACTTGATAAGCCTGGTGGTTCCGGCGACGAGGGCTCCGATGACGAAATCCTCGAATGCCCGGGCTGCCCGTGCGATGCCGCCGAAGATGAACTGCCGGACGAACGCGTAGTATCCTTCATCGAAATAGAACTTGTTGTAGATGGTTCGGTAGAGCATTCCGCGGTTGGTCGCGTCGAGCGCGCGGGAAACGTTCGCCTTGGGGCTTGCGTAGAGAATCCAGGCGAGGACGATTCCCAAAATTCCCGTAGCGGATGCGATTATCGGAATGCAGGAAATTGCCGCGCCAGCCTGGGACACCGTTTCCGTTCCGAGAAATTTTCCGAACATTCCTTTGCAGAAAAACCCGCTGGCAAAGGACGGAACTGCGAGACAAACGATGGGAAGAGTCATCGCGAAATCCTCGTGGACATGCCCGGCCTTGACCGCTTCGCTTCGCGGGCTTCCGTGGAACGCAAGGAAGAAGAAACGGAACATGTAGAAGGCGGTAAGCGCGCTCGTGAAAAGTCCGACGGCGAAAATCACCGGATGGCCGTTTTGGAGCGCACCGGAGAGAATTTCGTCCTTGGAGAAAAAACCGGAGAACGGAGGAATCCCCGAAATGGAAAGGCAGGCGATGAGCGCCGCAAAGTAGGTCCACGGCATCTTCTTGCGGAGACCGCCCATCTGGTCTAGATCATTTGTCGAAACCTGGTGGATGAGGGATCCCGCGACAAGGAAGAGCATGCACTTGAAGAAGGCATGGTTGAAAACATGGAATGCCGTCGCCGCGGTTGCCGAGACTCCAAGCCCGAACATCATGTAGCCTAGCTGCGAAAGCGTCGAGTAGGCGAGAATCCGCTTGATGTCCTTCTGGGTACAGGCGATGACTGCGGCAAAGAGTGCCGTAAACGCTCCGACGAAACCGACGATTTCGAGCGTGCCGTTACAGGCGGCAAAGAACGGAAAAAGCCTTGCGACCAGATAGACGCCTGCGACAACCATTGTCGCGCTATGGATGATCGAGGATACGGGAGTCGGACCTTCCATCGCGTTCGGAAGCCAGATGTGGAGCGGAAACATCGCGCTCTTGCCCCAGCCGCCGATGAACATCAAAACGGAGCCGAGAATCAGCGCATCCGAAATTTTTACGTTCCAGAATCCGAGCGACACCGTCCCGCTTGCCATTTGCGGGTTTATCGAGTTCAATGTCCCGAAGTCGAATGTCCCGGCGACGATGCATACGATGACGATACCGAGGAGGAAAAAGCTGTCCGCAAAGCGCGTGACGATAAAAGCCATCTTGGATGCGGCGACCGCCTTGGGACGCTCATACCAGAAGCCTATCAGGAGATAGCTCGCGATGCCGACTAGTTCCCAGAAAAAGTACATCTGGAAGAGTCCCGTGGCGACGACCAGGCCGAGCATCGAGAACGTAAAAAAGGAAAGCAGCGAAAAGAATCTTCCTTCGGCGCGGTCTTCCCGCATGTATCCCAGGCTGTAGATGTTCACGAAGAACGAAATCACGGCGATGACGAAGAGCATCATCGCGGAAAGCGGGTCGAGAAGGAACGCCGCGTCGGCGGTTAACTTGCCCGAAAAGGCGAGGAACGTGAACTTCCAGGCGACGATTTTTTCCGGGGTGTCGGACAGGAAGTACGAGGCGACCAAAGCGACTGCGTAGAGCATCGAAAGCCCGCTCAGCGAAACCGAAAGTGCGCCTGCGGCTTTCCGGTGGTTTCTGCAGAGAAATAGGCCGTTTACGAGAAAGCTCAGAAACGGAAAGAGGAGAATCCAGTAGCTATGGGAGATTAGGAATTCATTCATGGATGTCCCTCAGCTGGTTGATGTCGAGGCTATGGTGGCGTCGGAACATGCTCACCACGATGGCAAGCGCAATCGCCATTTCGCAGGCGGTTATCGCGATGACGAAAAGACCGAAAATCGAACCGGCTGTCGCATCCGCGGCCTTGAAGTAGGCGAACGAGATGAAGTTCATGTTCGCCGCGTTCAGCATGATTTCTATCGAAAGGAGCATCCCGACGATGTGGCGTCTCCGCAAAAGCCCGAAAATTCCGATGCCGAAGAGGACGAAGGAAAGGATTAGGCAATGTTCGAGAGTCATTCTTCCCCCTTGAACTTTCTAGCGATGGTAATCGCGGCGACGAGGGTTACGAGCAAGACGAAACTTACCAGTTCGAACGGGATGATGAATCCCGCCGGGTCGGTGGAAAGAAGTCTCAGGGCGAGGCTCGGCAGGGACGCGTAGTCGCTTGCTGCGGCGTCTGTCGCGTCGAGGTCTGCCTTGAAGAGAAAGCGGACCATGGTGAAAAGGAACCCGCACGAAATCGCCGCGGCGATAAAGTTCCGGGGAAGCTTGATGTTGAAGGCGGTTTCCCCCAGATGGCTTGTGAGCAGGACCGTAAAGACGACGAAGATGACGACGCCTCCCGCATAGACCATGATCTGCGCCATCGCGAGAAATTCCGCGTGGAGCATCAGGTAGAAAATCGCAGTCCCGATGAACGAGATGATGAGGAACACTGCGCTTCGGAGCAGGTTTTTCGCCGTAATCGTCACGACGGATGCGACGATCATCAGAAGCGCGACGGCGTAAAAGACGATATCCGTGAAAAGGGCGTCGGAAATCAGGCTCATTAGGCGCGCCCCTCCTTTTGGTTGAGTTTCATTTCGAAACCGTCGCGCGATGTGCGGGATAGTTCAAAATCCTGGTTCATCCGGATGGCTCCGAACGGGCACGCTTCGACGCAAAGTCCGCATTGCGTGCAGGAATCCAGACGGTAGATGTATTTGCCGAGAACCTTTTTCCCGGCGATGTTCTTTGTCGAAAGGACGTTGATGGAACCGTTCGGACAGTTGCGTTCGCACATGCCGCAGGCGGTGCACCTGTTTTCGCCGTTTTCGTCCTCGATCATTTCGAGGCGTCCGCGGAATCGCGGATACATTTTTAGCGTTTTGCGGTTTTCGGGATACTGTTCCGTGACAATGCGCTTCGGCTGGAAAAAATACTTGATAGTGACGGAAAAGCCTTTGAGGAAGCTGACCGATCCGGCTACCGTCTTGAAGTAACGCTTGAACGCGTCCTTGGCTGAAATTTTCTTTTCGCTCATTTGACTATCCATCCGAGAGAGACCGCGACCGATCCGAGAACGAGGAGGAGAAGGCTTGCCGGCAGCATGAATTTCCATTCGAGAGACATCAGCTGGTCGATTCGCGGGCGCACCAGGGTCCATCGGATGACCATATAGACCCAGATCATCGCAAAGACTTTCGCGAAGAACCAGATGACGCCGGGAATCATGTTGAAAATTCCGTCGATGGCGGAAATTCCGATGCACGGCGGAAAGTAGCCGCCGAAGAAGAAGACCGTAGCAAGCGAGGAGGTCGTGACCAGGTTGATGTACTCGCCGAGGTAAAACATGGCGAAGGCCATTCCGTTGTATTCGGTGTGGTAGCCTCCGGTGAGTTCTTGTTCCGCTTCCGAAAGGTCGAAAGGTGCGCGGTTCAGTTCGGCGGTCGAGCAGACGAGAAAGAGGATAAAGGCAAGGATTCCGATGAGCGGCGCCTTGAAAATCCACCAGTCGAAAACCGTCCCCGCCTGGCTGAGCGTGATTTCCCGGAGGCTTGCGGAACCGGCGAGCATCACGATGAGGAGAAGAATCATCGCGTACGAAATCTCGTAGCTTATCATCTGCGCTCCGGAACGGAGCGAACCGAGCAGGGAATACTTGTTGTTCGACGCCCACCCGCCGATGAGAATTCCCAGGATGCCGAAACCGTTCACCGCAATAATAAGCGGGACCGCGACGGAAACATCCGCGACCTGGAGCGTCGGGCCGAAAGGAATCATGGCGAGGCTTACGAACGGAGCCGTGAGCAGGATCATCGGAGCCATGTAGAAGAGAAGCTTGTCTGCGCCTTTCGGCGCATAGACTTCCTTGAACATCAGCTTGATGGCGTCCGCGACGACCTGGATGCTTCCGTGGAAACCGAGACGCATAGGCCCTAGACGGCACTGGATGTGGGCGCAGACCTTGCGTTCCATATAGACGAGGACGATCGCCGCTCCGAAAGCGACTGCGCAGACTCCGCAGATGCAGAGAACCGCGTTGATAAGATAGGCCAGTTCCGGAATGGGAACGTTTGCTCGGATAAAGTCGCCGATGGGATTTGTAATGGAAGGTGTCATCGCTTACCTATCGATTTCTGGAATGACCGGGTCGAGCGTCGCCATGATAGTGACGATATCCGCGACTTTCTGGCCCTTTGCCATGGTGTTCAGGGCGGCGAGGTTTGCGAAGCTCGGGCCGCGCGTGTGGATGCGGTAGGGTTTGTCTCCGCCGGTTGCGACGACGTATGTCGCGTAGAGACCCTTTGCCGTTTCGGAAGCCGCATAGTAACTTCCGGCGGGAAGCCGCACAGGCTTTTCCTTGGAGCGATACGGACCGCTCTTGGGAAAGCGCGCAATGCACTGTTCGAGGATTTTCATCGACTGGTGGATTTCCTCGATGCGCACCAGGTAACGCGCGTAGCAGTCTCCCTCGGAGCGAACAGGGACATCGAAGTCAAAGGTGTCGTAGATGCTGTAGGAATCGTTTTTGCGAACGTCGTAGCGGACTCCCGAAGCTCGCGCCACGGGGCCCGAGCATCCGAAAGCCAGGGCGTCTTCTTTTGAAAGAAGTCCCACGCCCTTGGAGCGTTCGAGTACGATGAGGTTTGTCGAGAGAAGACGCTCGTAGTCGTCCATCGTCGGTTTTAAATGTTCGAGGAAATCCTTGACCCGCGGAAGAAATGCGTCCGTTACGTCGAAGCGCGAACCGCCCGGTCGGAAAAAGTTGGTCGTCAGGCGCGAACCGGTCTCCTGGTCAAAGATGTCGTGAATCATTTCACGCTCCTTGAAGCCGTAGATGAGCGGTGTCTGTCCGCCGAGGTCCCCGCCGAAGCAGCCGTAAAAGACGAGATGCGAAGCGATTCGCCCGAGTTCCGCCATCATCACGCGGATGTATTCGCCGCGTTCCGGGACGCCGACGCCCATTCCCTTTTCGAGCGCAAGGCAGACGCCTAGGTTGTTCTGTATCGCTGTCAGGTAGTCCTGGCGGTCGGAAAGATGGATGTATTGGACGTAGTTCTGGCTTTCCGCCTGCTTTTCAATGCCGCGGTGGATGTATCCGAAATGGGGGACTATTTCGATGACCGTTTCGCCGTCGAGACGGATCTGCAGACGCAGCGCCCCGTGCGTACTCGGGTGCTGCGGTCCCATGTTGATGTAAAAATCCTCGTTGTTCGGATCATGGAATTCTTCCTTGAATCCGGGGAGAAGAAACGGAGAATCGTTCTTTGCAATATTCATGCTTCCCTCCGGATGATGTGCGGATGGGTAAAGTCCTTGCGAAGCGGGAAGCCCAGGAAATCTCCGTCGAGGAAAATCCGTCGCATATCGTCATGTCCTTCGAAGGAAATCCCGAACATGTCATAGACTTCGCGTTCCTTCCAGTTCGCTCCCGGATAGATTTTGGAAAGGCTCGGGGCCTTGGCGAGAATGCTCGTTGCGCGCTTTTCTTCGGAAATCGAATCGTCTTTGGGAAGGGAAAGCCGCACGAATAGCTTATGCCCGAGTTCCGTACTCATCAGCTGCGCGATGACGTCGAAATGGTCCTTCCAATCTACTGCGGTAACGTCGATTAAAAAGTCGAGAGACGTCCGCGGATCGTTCTTCAAAAACTCGACGAGGGGAGCGTAATCCTTTGCGGAAACGTTTATGTCGAGCGGCGTATCGGTCGGAAGGGCTTCAAGCGCTTCGTCCGCGGACTCCTTTGTTCCGTAGAGCGAAATTTCCGGAAACTTTTCCATCGCCACGTGGAACAGTTCCTTTTGCGAAAGCCCCTGCCGCTTGCGCGGGCTGTAGGGAACTTCGGGAAATGTTTCTTTCTGGATCCGGATAGCCTTGTAGCCGGACTTGTAGTCGGGATTCTCCTCCTTGAACTTGGCGCGGGCTTCCGCCAGTTCCTCGTCCTTGAGCTTTTCGAGAGCTTCCCACGCTTTCTTCGCTTCCGCATAGCGGTTTCCGAGGTCTTCGGTGTCAAGCGCGCCTTCGTGCCAGGGCGAGCGGCTCGTTTCCTTTAAAATCTTGTTGCGCAGGGTGAGCAGTCCGTGGAAGAGGGCTTCGGGTCGCGGAGGGCATCCCGGGATGAATACATCGACCGGGATGATGTTCGCCGCGCCGCGTACGACGGAATAGTTGTCGTAATAGAATGGTCCGCCGGAAATCGTACAGGCGCCCATCGCCAGGACGTATTTGGGCCCGGGCATCTGTTCCCAGAGCATCTGGATAGCCGGAGCCATCCGCTCGGTAATCGTCCCCGCGAGGATAAATAGGTCCGCCTGTCTGGGGGAATCTCGGAAGACCTCGGAGCCGAAACGTGCGATGTCGTAGCGCGCCATGGAACTCGACATCATTTCGATCGCGCAGCAGCTCGTCCCGTAGGTAAGCGGCCACAGGGAATTGGCGCGGGCCCAGTTCACCGCATAATCAACCGCGTTCACCAGATACTTGCCGCCGGGAACGGGGTCGAGAATTTTTGGCAGGTAGTTGATTATTCCCATTTTAGGATTCCTTTTTTCCAGGCGTAGGCGAGGCCGGAGGTTAGCACGACGAGAAAAAGCACAAGGTCAATCGCGACGAGGACGGGCGAAAGGGAGGTTTTCCCGGCGACAATCGACCCGAATTCGAGAAGGACGGGGAAGAGGAAAAGCGCCTCGACGTCGAAAACGAGAAAGAGAAGCGCAAAAAGATAGTAGCCGACCTTGAACTGGATCCTGGCATTCCCGACGGTCTGCATTCCGCATTCGTAAGGCGCGAACTTGTTTCTCGAATCCTTGCTCCGGTAACCGAGCAGCTTTCCGCAGAGGATGGCGCCCCCGGCGACAAGCGCGCCTAGCAACAGGAAAAATATCAGGATAAAGTATTCAGAAAGTTCCATGGGTAAAATCCTTGCGTTTCGTGAAAAGTCCTGTCAGTAAAAGTGTTGCACATCCTGGAGCGTTCCGAACAGCTCGTTTCCGATTTCGAAGCGTTCCTTGATATGCGCATGGAGGTCTCGGAACTCCTTTTCGGTAGCGAGGTTCAGCGCGTTCAGGTTCTTGTGCATGTTCGAAATGAATCCGGAAACATAGGCCCCGCTTTTCTTGATTTCCATTTCCGAATCCATGTTCTGGAGTTCCTTGTCCGTCTCGATGCGGGAAATCAGGTAGCGGGTTGTCGATTGCAGCTCGCTTAGAAAGTACACGAGCAAAAGTTCTTCCTGCAAGATTCCGCGCGGATTCTCGGATGAATAGCGACCGATCTTTTCGATCTTTCCAAAGAAGACGGACGCTTGCGCGTATTCGAGGCACGCTTCGAGCGACTTCTCGCACACGCTTACCTTTTCCCCGATGGAGGCGAACCATTCCCGCCGATTTTTCACGTCCTTCCGCATGATGACAGGCGTAAGCGCGCTGAAGGCGTAGAAAACCTCCTCGTAGCGGCGGTTTCGCATCCGGCAGTTGAACGCCCGGTTTCTGACAGTTTCGTCTTCGACGGGATGCGCTAGCGAGAGGGTCATCATAGGCGGTTTACCTCGTGGACTCCGGGAACCTTTCGGATTGCGTCCATCAGATGTTCGAGCAGGTCGCGTCTCGCGATGCGGAAAACCAGGCGAATTCGCCCGGACTTTTTGGCGGAAACGACACTCATGCGTTCGATGAATACCTTCGCTTCGGAAAGCGCGTTCAGGATGTCCGCGGTGATTCCCTTGCGGTCGTCCGTCTCGATTTTCAGATGGACGAAAAATTCCTGCTTCGAATCCCGGTTCCATTCCATCGAAATGCGCCGGGTTTCCGGGATGAGGGAAAGCTTCGGACAGTCCTTACGGTGAATTTCGATGCCGTGTTTCGGAATGAGCGCTCCGACAATCGCTTCGCCGGGAATGGGGGAGCAGCAGCTTGCAAAATGGATGAGCAGGCTCGATTCGTTCCCGACTTCGACGGGAAGTTGCGATTCGTCCGCCGCGTCCGTGACAAAGAGCCGGACGGGAGACGCCGGGTCCGCATTCCGGAACTTTTCGGGATGGATTTTCTGGATGAACCGTTCGAGTTCCGAAAGTTCCATGTTGCCCTGGCCTAGCCTGTCGTAAAACTCCTCGACGGTTTTTACGCCGAAGAATGCGCAGATCTCTTCTGCCTTCGGTTGTTCTTCGGGCTTCTGGATTTTAAAGACGCGGAGTTCGCGCAGCCACAGCTCCTTGCCTAGAGTCTGGGCTTCCTTGTCGATGCTCGTACGCATCCACCGGCGGAGTTCCTGTTTTGCCTTTTCCGTCCGGACGATTTCGAGCCATTCAGGCAGAGGGTTCTGGTTATGGCTGGTGAGAATCTGGACTGTTGCGCCGTTTGGGACCGCGCTTGTCGCGCTGATGACGTTTCCGTTGATGCGCGCTCCGACGCAGTGAAGTCCTAATTCCGTGTGGACGGCAAAGGCAAAGTCGATAATCGTGCTTCCTTCGGGAAGTTCGATGGAATCGCCCTTGGGCGTAAAGACGGTGACCCCTTCGTTCTTCAGGTCCATCCGGAGAAAGTTCAGGTATTCGACGGAATTGGGAATTTCCGCCTGGAGCTTTGCCAGTCTGCCGAGCCATTCGAGCTCTTCGCCGCTCCGGCTCGTTTCGAGCTTGTACGCCCAGTGCGCCGCAAATCCCTTTTCGGCGGTGAGGTCCATATCCTTTGTGCGAATCTGGACTTCGACCATCTTGTTTTCCGGCCCGATAACCGTCGTGTGGATGCTCTGGTAGAGATTCGGCTTCGGCGTTGCAATATAATCCTTGAAGAGCCCCTGGATAGGCGTCCAGAGGTTGTGCACGTAGCCTAGCGCGAGATAGCATTCGGGAATCGTTTCCACGATAATCCGGATGGCGAAAATGTCGAAAATTTCGTCGAGCTTGCAGCCTCGGCTCAGGGTCTTTCCGTAGATGCTGTAAATGTTCTTGGTGCGTCCCTGGATCGTGCAGTCAAAATCTTCGAGCGCCATCTTTATTTGGAGCGGTCCCACGACGGATTTGATGTAACGCTCGCGTTCTTCCTTGGTGGAAAGGAGGTGATCGACGATTTTTTTGTATTCGTCCGGATTCAGGTATTTAAACGCCAAGTCTTCTAGTTCCGATTTCAGCTGGTAGAGACCGAAACGATGCGTAAGAGGCGTGTAGATGTCGAGGGTTTCCTGGGCGATGATCTTGCGCTTTTCCGGCTTCATGTATTGAAGCGTACGCATGTTGTGCAGGCGATCCGCGATCTTTATCATGATGACGCGCGGATCCTTCGCCATCGCATTGATGAACTTGCGGTAGGTTTCCGCCTTCTGCTCGATTTTGTTTCCCTGTTTTTGGGCTGCGGAAATCTTCGTAACCGCATCGACCATAAAGGCGGTATCTTCGCCGAACTTGGATCCTATCTCCGCGAGAGTATGCGGGGTATCTTCGACGACATCGTGCAAAAGACCCGCGAGGACGGAAGATGTATCGAGCTTCATTTCGGCGAGGATTTTCGCCACTTCGTAGGGATGCTCCGTATAGGGCATTCCGCTTTTCCGGAACTGCCCCTTGTGCGCTTCGGCGATGAAAGCTACTGCCGTCCGCAGTTTCTGCTCGTCTAGGGCAGGGTTTTTCTTCATGAGCACCTGGATGATGTGCTCTTGGGAGGGCTGTAGAACTTCCATGGGCATACCCCAAATTTATCAAAAAAAGGCGGAAGAGTTTTGAAATTTTAACGATTTCACGAAAAAGGATTTGGAAACGACGATAAAATGTTACGTTTTTGTCTGAAATGTAAGGGAGCGGAGAATGCTAGGATTTAGAAATGGGACGTCAGTACGGATTTGTCGAGCGGGCTATAAATTTTAAAGTGCGAGTTCCCTTTTTATATTTGGCGCATGAATTACCTCGGCATCGATTACGGTGAACATCGGGTGGGAATCGCGTTTGCGGATTCCGAACTCAAGTGGGCCTTTGCCCGCGAGACGATTGACCAGAAGAAGACGGACCTGATGGCGCGCCTTGCGGAACTAGTCAGGGTGAACAAGGTCGATGTACTTGTCGTCGGGATGCCGTATCGTCCCGATGGCCGCATGGACGGAAAGAATCTTGTCGTCGAGGAGTTTGTTCGGAATTTGCGTACAAGTTTTCCCGATATCCGCATCGAGACGGAAGATGAGTCCTATACGTCCGTTACGGCTCTTTCGGAAACAAGCTACCTGAAGAAGAAAAAGAAGCAGGCTGACAAGGGGCTTGTCGATAGGCTCGCCGCGCAGCATATCTTGCAATCCTATCTCGACAACCGCTGAGATTTGAAAAGGGATTGCCCGCATCGCGGATTTTTTTTTGTAGTCTTTAGACAACGTTTTTTTTAGTACGTTTTTTCTCGAAAGGGATTTTGAACTAATTTGGAAACGTATCAACGAAAAATCGGTTCTGTTTCCAAGAGGTTCGCATGGGTATCGGGAAAACCGTTAGGGCGATAGCGTTTGCCTTGACATTTGCGGTAGCTATTGTTTCGGCGGCGTCGGTAGCCGTTCACGATCCTTCCGTCATCGTTGTCTATAAGGACGCTGCGGGAAATTCTTATCCGGAAAACGATGCGTCAAAATCGCGGACCAAATACTATTATATTTTCGGCACGATGAATAGCGCCGCTTATTCCCGCGATATGCTGGACTGGACGGCGTTCACTCCGAAACTTTCCCGGAACGGAACGGTATATGTTACCGGCGACGAGGCGGCCGACGATTACTACAGCGTTTTCAAGGCGGAAGCCGATTACGCGGAACATTCCGGCACAGCTGCAGCCAAGGGAAACCTCTGGGCCCCCGATATCGTGTGGAACAGAAAATTGAAAAAATGGTGCCTGTACTTTTCGATGGCTGGCGAGGACTGGAAAAGTTCCATCGTTCTCTTGATGTCGGACAGGATTGAAGGTCCGTATGAATACAAGGGGAGCGTTATCTATGGCGGCATGGACGGACAGACTGTCGGTTCTGCGGCGAATGCCGACTATTTAAAAGCGACAGGGCAGACAACGATTGATTCGCGGTACTACACAGCCAACAATGGTATCACGAATCTTGGCAAATGGGACGGTGGCTACGGATCTAGCTGCATCGATCCAAATGTTTTCTATGATGAAGAGGGTAACCTGTGGCTCCTTTACGGTTCCTGGAGCGGAGGGCTTTTCCTTGTCCGACTTGATGAATCGACAGGCCTTCGGGATTATGGCTATCTTTATGGAAATGGCGACAATGCGACTTGGAGCGGAACGTCGCTTTTAGAAGATCCGTATATGGGCATCCATGTCGGGGGCGGCTACTATGTAAGCGGCGAAGGCTCTTACATCCAATACTTTAAAGATGGCGACGGAAACGGCTACTATTACCTGTTTGTGAGCTATGGTTTTTATTCTCCCGAGGGCGGCTACAGCATGCGTGTCTTTCGCAGCAAGGATGTCAAGGGGCCATATATCGATGTCAATGGGAATTCTGCCGTTTTTGAAAGGTATGTTTTGAATTATTGGGGAAATACGGATCGCGGCTTTCCGATTATGGGAAATTACCGCTGGAATTTCTGGGCGGAAGATCAAGCCGAGATAGCGAACGGGCACAATTCGCTTTTGCGTGACGAGGACGGCGCTATGTATCTGGTGTATCATCGCAAGTTCAACAATCATACGGCTTGGCACAATGTGGAAACTCACCAGCTGTTTTTTAATCGTATGGGCTGGATAGTGGCCGCGCCTTTCGAGTATCGGGAAGGTTACGGTCTTCCTAGGGAAATGCTTTCGCGGGACAATATCGTCGGTTCATACAAGGTAATTGCGCATCGCCCACCGAAGAACAATCCTTTGACTTGGGAAGATTCCGTGGCGGTAAACGAAGAACAGGACATGCAGCTGTATGCCGACGGTTCGGTGGCTGGTGCCTATACGGGAAAGTGGGAATATGACAACAGCAAGGGGCGCAGCTATTTGACGTTGTCCTTGAACGGTTCGATTTACGAAGGCGTGCTGCTCGAACAGCTCCAGAACGATGTGAGCAAGAGTACGATTTCGTTCAGTACGATGAACGTTGCGGGAAACCTGTCGCTTTGGGGATATCGCGTTCCGAAAACCGAAGTGCTTCGTGAATTACTTTACCGTGGAGACAGCACTAGGGTTGTGGGTAGAGAGGATTTTGGCATCGCATGGAATGCGTTCGAAGAATTTGAAAAGGTGAATGTTTCCGGAAATTTTATGGCGGAGTTTGAATTTACGCACAATACAAAGAAAACCGCCGAAAACTGGAATAAATGGGTTTTGGTTTTTAGGACAGGCGAAAGAATGTGGTATCTGCGCGCTGACAGCTATTCCCTGGAAACGCTCGGTGGCGAGAATTCGGTTAAGTACTGGAGCGCCTGGGGAAATGATTTTGCTTCGTTCAACAAGGCGTTTGACGGGGCGAAGGTTCGCTTGCGCATCGAAAAGGATGATGCGCTAATCCATGTGTATGCTTATTTGCGTGGAAGGGCGACGGACGGCTCGGATTCGCTTGTCTATGCGGTCACGGCTACGGGAACTCCGAATGGTGATTACGAAATCCTGCTAGGCGCGGACGAGGCCATACTCAAAATCGATCGGATTGCGACTGGTAAGCTTGAAAACCGTATCGCTATCGGAACAATCAACGATGGCGGTGAATATACTTCGGCTTTTAATGCTGAAAAAACGCCCGATTACAGGGTTACGGGCGATTTTAACGCAACTTTGCATTTCGTCAATTATGGAAACAAGCCGGTTTACGGTCCTGCCGATGCAAATATCGCAAACAATTGGGATAATTACATTGTGCGTTCATCGGTTGATGGCGTAACGACTCTTTTGCGCGCAGACGCCTACGCGCTCGACAATATGGGAACGTTTTCCTATGAATTTGACTGGAAATGGGAGGATTTTGCGCATATTATGCAAAATGCCGATGTGCTGATGAAAATTTTCCGCAGGAAAGACACGGTCTCCTATTTGGCGCAGATTACGGCGAACGATGGCAGTGTGTATCACTATGGGGCGGTGAACGCAGGAGCCTCTACGGCGGAAATGTCACTGGGCCTCACTTGTGAAAAAAGCGTCATCGAACTGCTATCGGTTTCGGTAACGGATGTTGTTGAAAACCAAGAATTGCCGGGTGAATCTACTCCGGTGGCAAGGAAAAAAACGGCAACCGATTTGCAAATTCCCGCACGGGTTTTCGATGTCAGGGGGCGCTATCTGGGACATATCAAACGGGATGCGCTAGAGACGGGAAACCTCCCTTCCTCTTTTCGGAATAGAAAGGTTTACGGCAAGTAGAGTGTCCGTGAGTCTTGGCGAATGCAAAGACCCAAGGTTTTTTGAAGCGGGCTATACGACGCACGCTTGAACTCGTCGATACGTACTTCCTGGAAATCCGGCGAAGGATTTAACGGATGCGTCGGATTCCGAATGTCTGGGTTTTTCGGTAGCTGTCTTTTGTCGAAAAGCGGCGGACGGTTTCTTCGTCGCCTTCCGGGTTTGGTACGAATTGCGTCTTGAGGGATGCCTTGACGATGTAAGCGCCCGTGCCTACCGCCTTGCCGTCGGTCGAAACCAGTCCCTTTGTGCAGCGGGAGAGCCATTCGATGCGCATCGAGACTAGGTTGTCGCTAGACAGGTATTTCGGGGCGAGCGCAAAATTCTCGTGGAAGCGGTTTACGAAATTTCCCAGGTTAGAATAGAAGGGCAGGTCGATGTCGATGAGAAGGGACTTCCAGGCGGGCGCTTCGCCGATGCTTGTCCCGCGCGGGACTCCCATTTCGGCGATGAAGGACATTCCGTCAAAGGGATAGCCCGACGTGTCCTTGCTTGCGACTAGATCGCCGTTTTCGTAGATATCCCACTTGCGGGTTTCCTGGTCGAGGACGAGCAAACGGAAATCGGCGCGTTCTTCGCTACAGGTTTCGGATCTTGACGGGGAAACGTCCGAGACAGGATACTCGGGATGGAACTTGAAGGCTATCCGGGGATTTCCGGCCCCGGTGACGTCCGCCCACGGATTTTCCCGGGCAGGCCTGTTTCCGCTCCGGTCGAGGAAAAGCGTTTCGTCTAGCGGCGTGAAGCGAATCCGGTCGCCTTCCTGGACGGCGGTTTCCGCATCTTGCATGTAGAGCATGTTGAACGTCTTGCTTCCGAGCGTATAGCGGTTTGGGAAGACGCTTACCGGGCCTTTGCGCTCTCTCTGTATCGGCGCGTGGCTCGAATCGCCGACGACGAGAGGCTCGCTCGTTTCGACGACTAGCGAGACGAAGGAACCCGCCGCATTGACCTTTCCGCCTAGGATGACAGGACCCGCGAGATCTTCGGCGAGAGTGGAATCGCTTTCGTAGTGGGCTCCGCTTCCCTTGTGCTGCACGAGAAGTCCCGCTCCGACGAGGTCGCCTCCCTTGGGGGAAAGTCCCGAGTAGTTTCCGCTTGTATTGCCTAACTTGAACGGCGCAGGCAGCTCGAGCGTCGCTTCCGTCCTTTCGGCGTTCCAGGAGAATGTCTTTGCATAGAGCGTTTCGGGAACCGCACTGCCGAAGATAGCGGCCATGCTGTCCGGCGCGTGTTTTTCGTCAACCGGCGAAACAAAGCTCGCGACGACATGTTCGGCGCGACCGTCTCCGTCCGCATCCGAAATGCTCGCGAATCTGAGCGGAACCGGCAAAATCTTGAGCATGAACGGAAGAATCGGAGCGGTGCATGTCGTGGAAACCCCGTTGCCCGAAATATCCGTAATCGTGGAATTTGCGAGAAGCTGTCCCTTCATGCCTTCGGTGACGAGCGAACTTTTATCCGTATCGAAGGAGACGGTAAATTCCCAGACGTTGAGCGTTTCGTTGTAAAGCTTTGCGGAGGTGACATTCGGAATTCTGTTAAGCGATTGTCCGTTTTTGTCGAAAAGTGCAAGTGGGAAGGAAAGTCCCGGTGCGGAAATCGGTTCCGAGAACTGGATGTAGATCCTGTCGGCTGTTGCCGTGTCGAGCCTTTCGAGAACCGAGAGCGAAAGGACGGTTGGCGAAATGGCGTCCCGGTAAAAGTCCGTGCTGGACTTGATTTCTCCGGCGATGTCGCTTTGGAGCGTGACGGATCCTTGCGGGTTTGTGAAGGTCGCCGCATCCTTTGGCTTGAACGAAACCGTAACGAGCGAATCGGAAATGTCCGCATTCGAAACTTCAATCGTATCGCCTCGGTATTCAAAGGATACCGACCGGAATTTTTGGGATTCGGTATAGGCGGCGGTGAGGACAATCTTCATCTGGTCCGGAACATTGTCGCAATCCGTATCGAGCATTTCGGCGGAGGAGATGATGGGCCACGGGGGAAGTTTCTCGATGAAAAGTTGCGCCTTGGCGGACGCATAGCTGTACTTGGAACTGGAGGAAGCCGCTGTCGCATAGAGATGCGTTTCGAGCGGCGTATCGCCCGAGACAAAGAATGTCGCGCTTCCGTTTACAAGCGTAAGCGTAGTGGTCGCGATATCGGCTGTCGCGGACGTGTAGAAGAGAACGGAACCTTCGGCGACGGAGAGCTTGATCGTGATATTCTCGCCGTCGAGGAGCGCCCCTGTGGAATCGTAGAGGGAGACGGTCACCTGGGCGCGTTTTCCGACATACGCCCGGACCGTGTCGATGTGAAAGCGCAGGAATCGCTTTTCGAGCGGCGTCGTGATGGAATCCCATTCGACATTTGATCGGACAACCTTGCAGGCGCAGTCGTAACTTCCTTTCGCGTTTGCGCCGTGGTTGTGCCACGTCACCCATTCCACCATGTTGTTCCCGTAGGCGAGGTTCTTGGAAACGGAGAAAACGTAGCTATCGTATTTTTTGACATATTCCGTGTTCGAACCGAAATAGGAGACTCCGTTGCCTTCAAAATCGTCGAGGAATCCGGACGGGGAAACCTTGCTTTCACCGGTGTAAACCGCCGAGCGGGCCGTATCCTCGATGGATGTCGCGGGGGACTTGAAAGGCGTGAAAAAGTCGAGCGAAAGCGTCCGCGCAATGGAAAGATCGCTCGAAGAGGCGTCGTAATCGGGCGGGTAACCGTAGATATGCGTCCCATGGTAGAAAATCGTGACGTAGGGAACTTTCCTGTAGGCGACTTCCTTTGTTCCGTTCACTTCTTCGAGGTAGGTAGTCTCGGAGCCCGAATAGTAGGGACCCTTGGTGAGGTCAATCCCTTCGAACGGGACCGGGTCGGAAGCGCCTTTATGTTCGCGGAGCGACCAGGAACCTTCTAGGTCCTTGAATGTCGCGGCGGTAAACTTGAGCTGGAAAAGGTATTGGCCCGAGACGGCGAATGTCCCGACGAGCGTAATCGGCAGGTAGTAGCCCCCGAGACCGTCGCTCTGGGGTGTTCCAAACGAAACGTCACCCATGCCGGCAGAGGTTCCGGTTCCGTCCCAGACGGACTTGATGTAGCTGACCGGGCTTAGGTTCGACGTCTTGAGGTAGAGCCTGAGTTCCGCGTTTTCGTAGGCTACCGTATCGTTGTTTGTCACGGAGACGAAGAGGGTGTTGCAGGTTTCCCAGCTGCTGCAGGCGGACTGGTAGGACGAAGGCTTGATATAGACGTTGAAATCCGCATAAGTCGCTTCGCTCGACGTCGTGAAGCTGTAATGCTTGCCCGAATTGTTGTCGGTAGAAGCTCCGGAGGAAACGTCGAAGTAGTAGGTTGTCCCGGCGTTCAGGTTTGAAAGGACCGCTTCGTGGAACCGGACCGCCTTGCCGGAATCGGCGACTGCCGAATAGGAAAGGCTCCCTGCGCTTTCCCCGAATTGGACGATGCCGTTTGTCGCCTGCTCGCCCGTCCACCAGTAGATGTGCGCGCTCTTGTCTGTCACCTGGCAAATCGTCACGCCGCTGATGTTTGCGTTTTCAAGCGTCTGTGTCCAGGAATACCACTTGCCGTGGTTGTCGTCGGTGGTGAAGTTCATCTTGACGTCGTGCCCGACCAGGTAGAAGTAGTAGGTTTTGCCCGGAGTTAATCCGCCGATGGTGACCGCTCCGCCGACCCCGCCCGGAGCCGTTACGGAATCGACCTTTGCGCCGTCGGGAGATGTCGCGTAGTAAACGGTGACGATGGCGCGTTCGTTCGTGTTCCAGCTGATAACCGCCGACGTATCGGTGATAGGCGTTCCCTGGATGTTCGAGAAGAGCGGTCCTTCGACGTCTTCGGGAACTTTTTTGGAAAGGCTCAGTCCCGGGATGATAAATTGCGCCGAGAAGTCGATGCAGGTTTCGGTCGCCGTGTAGTCATTCCAGTCGTCCTTGAGCGTCTTGTGCGGAGCGGAACCTCCCATCAGCGCACCTTTGGGACATCTGTATTCGTAGGGCATTCCGCCTGCGTTGTAGCCGTCCGGGTTCGATGCGCGGTTGTGCGGATGGTTCTCGGTTCTTGAACCTGCGCCCATGATGAACGAAAGTCCCCACGGGTTTGCGCCCATGTTGTAGTAGAAGTTGTCGAGCGCGACGTTCAGGTATTGTTCGTCACCCGTCATGTCGTAGAGCATGAAGACCGCGTTTGCCGCGCCCATGTTGTAGCGGTTGAATCCCCAGTCGCTAGATGTCCACACCAGGTTGTAAGGCGGGACGACCGTGAAGCTGCCGTAAGGGTTCGTGCTGACGACGGAATCTCCCTGGGTACCGTCGTCGGTGAGGCGCGTCATCGTGGCGATCAGACGCGTGAGAAGCGTGTCGCGTTCGTCCGACTGGATTCCGTAGCTCTGCGCCTTGGCTGCTGTCGGGAGGATCAGTTTCGCAAAGCCGAAGAGGACATAGGCGTGGATGTTTTCGTAGTCGGTCATCCAGCCGCCCGGGTAGAATCCGCTCTGGTGCCCGAGGTAGCCGCCGCGGAAGTAGGGGAGGTTGTACTTGTAGTTCGAAGCGTTGTCGTTTATCGCCGTGTTCTTGTAAAGGTCAAAGGCGTAGCTCGAATCGCGTGTCGCATACCATAGGGCGAGTGCCGCAGCCGCCGCATCGTCGTAGAGCGGTCCGCCTCCCGTGTAAAAGCCTTGGAGTTCGTCGGTCGTTTTTCCCGCGGGAGCGTATTTGGCGATGATGTTCCGGTAGATATCTTTGGCCGCCGCAATCAGGGAATCCGAGTAATGGTCCGTCTGGTACATTTCCCAGCCGACGGCGAAGAAGGAAAGAGCCGCCGCATACATTCCGGCTGCATTTGTTCCGATTCCCTTGGCGACCGGTCGCGGTGCGCCTCCCTTGGCGGGGCTCTGGGCGTCCTGGTGCTCGGGAACGTCCCAGAACTGGTGGTCTGCGGAGCCGACGCCTATCGAATGGTACATGTCGCCGCGGTCGATAAGGCCGTCCGCCTTGGAAGCCTTGTAGAGCTTGTAGATATAATCCACCCCGACCTTCGCTTCCCAGAGAATGTCCGGGATGCCGTCGGTCGTCACCGTGTCGTTGTAGGAGGCTCCGTAATTGTCCTCGGCGCGTTCCGAATAGACGTTGTAGGCGAGCGAGAGGACGAATGCCGCATACCCGAGCGTTTGGCTTACCTTGAAATGGTCGCCGCAGTCGTGCCATCCGCCGGAAAGGTCGTGTCCGAGCGACTGCCCGTCCTTGACGTGGCATGCGCCGTGGAGCTGCGAATTGGTCTTTCCGCAGCGTTGGATGCCGAAAAACCGGAGCGTCGTCTCGAAGACCGCGTTGAAGAGATATTCGTCGATGATGAACGGAAACGAAGTGTCCTTCCCGACGACCATGAAGTAGGTTCCCGGGCTTGTAAGCTTGGAAAAGTCGGCGGAGTAGAGGTTTTCCGTGGAACTCGAAAGCGAGTCCGCGGAGCCGAATTCATAGACGGAGCTGATGGAGTTGAAAGCTCCGTTTACCCAGATGTTCGGCTTTGTCCAGTTGCCGATCGGCGAAAGCGTCCCTTCCCAGGCGGAGGCTCCGCTCGAAGCGTCGATCACCTTGAACGTGGTCGCGCCAGGGTCGGCGACGAAGGCGAACTTGTGGTTGTCCGCCGGGCGAAATCCCACCTGGTTTACGCGGATGACGGGCCTGTCGTAAACATTCAGGCTGTCAAGGTAGCGCCTGCTGCACGTATCGCATGTAAAGTCGATGTTCGGGATGCGGTCGTCGGCAAAGAGAATCGCGGCGAGGACGAGGAACGCCCGGAAAAATCGGAACATGGAAACTCCTTTAAACTCTGACACTTCCTGTCTAAAAATATCTTTTTCCGAAAGTGACAATTTTTTGTAGGCAGTTTTTTATCGATAAACTTTTCAAAGTGTTCCCAAAATGTTCTAATGCAAAAAGGGAACCGGCTTGCGGTTCCCTAAAAAGTCAGTAATGTTTTTACTTCCGGTTCGTGCGGCGGAATCCGAAGGATTTCGTTTTGCTCGACGACTGCTTCTTTGTCGCTCCCTTGCGATACTTGCCGTTTTCCGTATTGTTTATCGCCGTTTCGTGCGCCTTGAACGAGAACTGCGAAATGAACGAACCCGTTCCGATGTGGCGGTTGTTGTCCGCGAGCGGAGCGATTCCGTTGTGGGTGAGCCATTCGAGGCGGAGCCTTATCTTGCCGTCGGACGTAAGCGCCTGTTCGCTCAAATCGGAAAGCGAGATGGTCCCCGATGTCTTGGTGACCGCATCGCCGAGATTGTTGTAGATGTTCGCAGAGATTTTCAGCGTCGCATCCCAGGCGGGCTTTCCTAGCGAATCGAGCTGCAGGAGAAGCGGAATTTCCACATCGATGTCGAATGTCGGGCCGGCGTGGACGTAGCTTATCGTGTCGTATGTGACGGGAGAAATCCGTTCCAGGTTCTTCTTGCCGCTGGCGATGAGCGTTTCCTTGTCGCCTGCGAGGTAGGAGAGCCTAAAGGTTTCGTCCTTTGTCGGGACGTTGCCCGCGTAAAGTTCGCCGTCCGTCGGCACGGATGTGACGCCCGAGCGCATCGCTACCTTGAACGAAACGCTTTCGATATCGCCCTGTACGGGAACCCACGGGTTCTTTTCGCCGGCGAAATTCTTCGAGCCGTCGCTTGCAATCGAATTTTCTGCGCCGATGGGCAGCCGGATGTAGTCGCCGACATGGATTTCGTTTTCGGAACCCGCATCGGAATAGGAGAACGTCCACGTGGTCTGCGCATTCGTGAAGCGTCCCGTGTTGGAGAAGTAGAACATGTCGGAATCGCGCCGCTTTTGCAGGTAGTAGCGTCCGGCTGCATCCGAGGAATCGACAAGCGTGAGCGGCTCGGAAAGGTTCACCCGCAGGATGAAGAGCGATTCCACGGGCTTGGTGATGGTCGCGCCCAGGATAATCGGAGGGCACTTGTCGAAAAGCGTCGCCGTGTTGTCGTCGAAGAATCCGCCGATTGGTCCTTGTCGCGGAAGCACCATGCCGTTTCCGCCGCGGCTGCCGTATGTCATCTTGGCAAAGGTGCCTTCGGGAACCGGAATGCGGATGACCGTAGCCTGGCTCTGGACGGAATCCCATCCGACCGTATCGATTTGAGGCACGAACGTGGAATCCTGCGTCTGGGTGTACTGGGCGCAGACCTGCGTCGTCGTCGAGGAAACGGTATCGATTCGCACGATGGTCGTGTCATATGGAGTGACTGTCGAATCGATGTTTCTAGTCGTATCGATGACAAAGGAAATTTTGTCCTCGTAGCGGAGGCATTCCTTCTTGACCGAGCCTAGTACCCATTTGCCGTTAGCGGAATCGAGCCGGGTAATCGGCTGGGCTGTCTTTTCGCCTAGCAGGGTGTCGAGCGTCCAGCCGGAAGCGGGCTTTGCGAACGCCTTGTAGATTTCCGGATTTCCCCAATAGACGTCGATAGTATCGAGCATGTCCTTTTCGCGGAGAACCTTGGTGAATTCGATGGTGATTTCGTCGGGCTGTCCGTCGCCTTCCCTGTCCTCGATTTTCGCATACTTGACGGGAACCGGTCTGACGGATTCGATGATGGTGACCGGGCCGTTGCAGTCAGAGTGTGCGTTTGCCGCATAATCGACGACGCTGAATCCCGCCGCAATTTCCGCCTGGAAGCCCTGCTTGACAAAGTTTCCGTTCGTATTGCCTTCGATGACGTATTCCCATGTCTTGCCGTTGTCGGAGGATTTCGAGCTGATGACCCGGATAGAACTCTGGTCGATAGGTGTTCCTTCGCTGTAAATGGCGAGCGGCCAAGAGGCGCCCATGACGACCGGTTCGGAGAAGAGGATGCGGAGCGTGTCCTGCGCGTTCGCATGATTTTCGTTTTCGAGGATGGCGACGCTCGAAAGGGTCGGAGCGATTCCGTCGGTAATCGCCTTGTCCGCCGTCTTGGCGACGCCTTTTTCCGTCATGAAGACCGTGACCTTTCCGGCGGGAGCCGCATTTTTCGGGATGAGCTTTTCGTCGAGGTCAAAGGATGCTTCCGCACCGACAATCGGAGCTTTCGGGTAGAGGGTGAGAGCTGTCGCTTTGGCGTTCTTTGTAGAATCTAAGAAGACGGTCACGCTGTCGAGCTTCATCGAGGACCCGTCGAATTGGCTGCCGCTGAAACTCAAGGCGAGAATGTCCGCCGTGGAATTGCAGTTGTTGTCGGCGAGTATCGCCTTTTGCGGAATCGGGGTGGTCGGATCCGCAAAGAAGGACTGCGCTGTCGAGTCTTCCGGATCTTCCACGTCGATATAGATGACGGTCACCGTGTCGCCGCCGAGGAGCGGAACGTTTGGCAGGCTCGCGTCGGCGCGGTTCACCGCCGAGAGAAGTTCGCTTTCGAAGTATCCGAGCGTCGCGTTCGTGCGCTTGAGCTTCAGATCGGAAGTTTCTCCCGTGCGGGAATTCTTAAGTGCCACGTTGATGGTTTCGCGCCCCGCATTGTCCTTGTCGCTGACAAAGATCTTGAACTTCATCGGGTCTTCGGTGACAGGGCTTGAAACGGAATTGCCGTCTTCGCGGATGAGCTGGAGCCTTCCCGCTGTGCGGTCGCCCTTGCTGAACTGGACGTAGTAGGTGCGGTTGACAAAGGCGCAACCGCCGTTTTCGAGGCATTCGGAGCATTCCGGGTTCGGGCCCGCGAAGATGGTGACATCGACTTTATTCGTTCCGATGGACATCTTGGCCGGAATGTCTAGGTCGAACTTTCCGGAAAGAGGATTGTAAACCGCGGCGGTCTTCAGCGCCTCCTTGGACAGGGGAACTCCGTTCACCCAGATTCCCGTGACATAACCGTTCTCGGAAATGAGAGCCGTTCCCTTGAGATGCATCGTGCTGATGGTGGAGTCGAGCTGGATGTAGGAACCGTTCGAAACGTTGAACGGCGCATCGAAGGATACCGTCATCTCGTAATTCGCCTTCTTGTGGATCATTTCCGAATAGGACGGGCTGAATCCGACGACAAATTCATCCTTGCGATAGACGACGACGTATGGGTTCACAGGCGCTTCGTCCTGGTCGCCTTCGTCCTTGCCCCAGACAGGCATTCCCGCGTAGTCCGCACCGTCGATGTCGCGCTTGTGCGGTGCCCAGGTCCAGTCGCCCGAGGTGGCGGACATTCTCTTATCGGGAGCGCTGCGGAGCGGGTCGCACTTGCCGTTCTGGTAAATGCCTCTCGAAAATCCCAGGTCCATGCGCATTCTCGAAGAAGACTTGATCGTGGTGGATCCGAGCGGGACGGGAATGTACCAGTCGTAAGTTCCTGTCGCCGCGTTGTAGGTATCTTCGAGCTTGACGGGGACGGCTCCGCGGAGAAGGTCCCGGATCTCCCGGTCGGTTTCGCAAGGCTTGTTGAATCCCGCTTCGTCATACGCCTGGCAGATGTCGAGGTCGAGGAGGAGCGGGCAGGATCCCGGCTGGCCGTTCACGCCCGCTTGCGCTTCGATCTGTTCCGGTTTCGCGGTGACGTAAAGGCGTAGCGTGAGGCTGTCGAACTGCCGGTCCTCGTTGTTGTAGATGTTGATGTTCAGGAAATCGAGTCCGCCGAATTCATACTGGTAGGTCTTGACTTCGAAATCGTAGGACGTTACCGGGGTGGTGAACTTGAGCGGCATGCCCTTATCGTCGGTGCAGCGCCTCGAACCGTTGCTTTCGACGCAGTAGTAATAAGTCGTCTTTTCCTTCAGCTTTCCGATTTTCACATAGTGGAAGCTCGTCGGAATTCCCGAAACGTCGGCGTTCCCCTGGGTCTCGCACGAGCCGTTTTTCGCGACCGGGCATGTCATCTGGTCGTAGGACGTGAGGACCGTATCCCAATAGACTTTCGATTCGTATTGGCCGTTCGGCGTGTACCACATGACTTCCGCGCTGTCGGAAGAAAGGTTGCAGATTTTGACGTTCTGGATATCGGCGTCTGCCGGCGGGCTTACGAGCGTCGTAAAGGAAAACGGCGTGCTCGAGCTATCGACAAGCCATTTCGTCGAATAGTTTTCGCTCCGACCGTTGATGGCGACGACCTTGAAGTAGTAAGTGGTTCCGTTGGTTAAGCCCGTCATGTGAATTTCGTGGCTTACGCTGTAAAGGGAATCTTTAAAGATGTTGTTGAAAGGCCCGGTTTCGCTTGTGCTGTAGAGGATCATCGCGGGGCCGCGCATATCCTGGGAAATCTTCACGATGGCGGAATCGTAGCCCACATAGCGGATTTCGACATTCACCTGGGACGGAGCCTTTGTACGGTCCTCTTCCCTGACTGCCACGGCGCAAGAGGCGACAAACATCGCGGTCGCATCGATACAGGTTTCGGAGAGGTGGTAGTCTTCCCAGCTCATGGTGGAAGGCGCCCAGGCGTTTCCGCTTTGGTCGTTCGGTGTCACGCCGCCGAAGAGCGCTCCGGTCGGCGGGTTGTACTTATAGTTTGCGCCCGGCATGTTCTTGCCTTCGGGATTGGACGCTCTGTGGTGCGGGTGCGCGTCGTTCTTGTCGCCGACGCCGAGCAAAAAGGAAATGTCCCACGGGTTTACGCCGAGCATGTAGTTCAGCTGGTTGATGCCGAGCTTCTGCATTGCCTGGGAATTCCAGTTCTGCACGCCTTTCTGCGGGAGCTGCACGCCTTCTAGGTCCTTGGTCACGTCGGAGTAGGCGAGAACTTCAAAGATGTTGCCCGCCTGGTAGCGGTTGTAAATCCAGGTCTGGTCGGTCGTCATGTTGTACCAGAGGTCGCCCCAGGTTACTGTTCTCGGCTCGCTGAGCGTCGGGATGGAGATGCCGTCCGAACCGCTGCCGCTAAGACTACTGATGTTTGTCCCGAGAGTCAGGGCGACGTTTTCCGCATATTTCAGGCGCGTCTTGTTGTCGATTCCGTATTTGATTCCGGTCGCTTCGTCTTTCAGGAGCATCTTGTAGAAGCCGTAGAGCGTGTAGGTGTAGGCGTTCGCCCAACTCGTGTTCTTCGACGACTTGCGCATTCCGTCGCGGTTCCACGCCATCCATCCGCCGTTGAAAAATCCCACGGAGGCTTCCTGTTCTACACCGATCGTCTTGTCTTCGACCGCATCGTTCAGGTAGTCCATCTTGTGCGTCTTTTCGTAAGTCGCATAGTGGAGCGCAATCGCCGCGATGGCGAGGTCGTCGTGGGATTCGTTATTGCCGTTATAAGCAGCGCTTGCCCAGCCGTCCGCTTCCTTGTTATAGACGTATGGTTTTCCGCCGTCGTAGGTTCCCGGTCCGAGACCTTTTTCCTGCAGCTTCAGGTTCTTTGCAAAGTCATACATCTTCTCGGCGACGACCAGGCAGGAATCTGCAAACGCCTTGTCGTATTCCGCGTAGTTCTTGCTCAAGATGGCAAGCCCCGCCGCGATTTCCGCCGAGATGTTCGAACCCAGCTCCCCGAGCCGCAGGTCGCGCTCATGCGGTCCGCCGCGTCCGGTAAGTGTCGCCGGGAGAGCGTCCTGGTTTTCGGGCCGTCCCCACCAGCCGTGGTCCGCGCCGAAGTTTCCCACGGAGACGACCATGTTGTCGATGACGCCATTTGCAAAACGATAGGAGTTTAAAAAGAAGTCCGCACCGTGCTTCGCTTCGCGGAGAATATCCGGGATGCCGTCGGTGTTAATCGTCTCGCCCATGTTGTAGGCGTAATTGTCTTCGTCCTTGTCCGGGTTGGAAGCCGCCATCACTGCGAGCACCATAAAGGCGTAGGCTTGAGTCTGCGATTCCTTCAGATGGTCTCCGCAGTCGTACCAGCCGCCCTGGAGTGCGCCTTCGAGCGGTGTGAATCCGCTGACCGCCGAGGTCCCGCTCACAAAATTTCCGCCGCCGTCCTTGGTATGGCTCGGCTTGTGGAACCAGGATTCGGAGTTGCCGCTGCGGTTGATCCCGTAGAACTTGAGCGTCGCGTCGCGGACCATCGAATAGACCTTGTCGCTGATGATAAATGTCGCGGAATACTGCTTCAGGACCTTGACACGGTAACGCGTGTTTTCGGCAAGTCCGCCGAGCTGGGAAATGTTTCCGATACAGACGGTTCCCGAAGGTCCGTCCTTGGAGACCGTGTAGCGTTTCTGGTTGTTCGTTGCGGCGTTTGTCCCGGCGACGATCGTGTACGAGGATTCGGTCGCTTTGCCGGAGCTTACGAACGTTCCTCCGTCCGCTACCACGTTCCCTTCGAGATCGACGATTGAAAATGTCTCTTTGCAGTTGTTGCCGGAGACATAGTAAAACTGCTTTTCCGCATCGTCCGGGAGATATCCCGCCTGGTTTACGCGGATGCGCCCGATGCGCACGTTCTGGGCGTCGCGGTAGGCTTGGTTCAGGGAGTCGGGAATGATGCCGTTCGGGACAAAGTCGAGCGGCATGGAGCCTACGGGCGGGACCACATTGTGTTTCGTCTTGTTGGGAACGTAAGAGCTGAAGCTTTCGACCGTACCGCCATCATCGGTTGCGGAGGTGTCCCAGGTCATCGGCCACACGGGGCGGATCAGGTCGTATGGGGTAGGCTGTTCTTGTTCTACAGCGAAAAGCGATGCCGCAAAGAGCAGCACAAGAGGCAAAACAGGCACAAAAGCTCCTTTTTTATCCAGACACAAATCACACAATCCCGCCATAAAATAACTCATTTAAAAGGCGTGCGAAAGTTCGTATTCAAAATATTACAAACGAAAACAGAGGCGGGATATATATATTTAGAAGCATGAAATTTTTGGACGTTTGCCAGTTCTATCGCGGAATAGGCGCTCTTGCGCTTTCTTTTGGACTTTTTGCCTGCGGAGGGGATTCTTCGTCTGGCTCCGACCCGGAAATTCCGGTTTCTTCGGCGGATGTGGAAATTTCCTCGGGAACGGTTGTCGAAAATTCGAGTTCGAGCGCATCGGGCGAAAAGCCTTCTTCCAGCGCAAGCGTGGTAAAGTCTTCGTCGTCGAAGGCGCAGGAAACGACCAGCAGCGAAGAGGTCTTGAACGATCCGAAGAATCTGGTGAACGGAACTTGCGCTCCGACAACTTCCGAAATCAAGAAGGGCGAACTCGCGACCTGGAAGTTCTACCGAAGCGCGGGAGCTCTTGAAAATCAGATTCTCGCGCCTTTTGTCTGGGCGTTCGAAGGCTCATCGACGACGAGCCTGCAGGGAAATGGCCTGCAAGAGGTGAATGTCCGGTATGCGGAAGCGGGGAAGTTCAAGGCTTATCTGAATGTTGACGGCAACGAGGTCGCTTGTTCGCCGCTCCAGGTGCAGGGGATTCCCATCGTCGTCGCTTCCTGCACGCCGGACAAGGCGACCGCCAAGGCTGGCGAGACGATTACGTGGAAGGTCAGCGCAACTTCGGAGTCCCCGATTACGGGATATTCCTGGACCTCTGCGTATGGAGAAATGGCGGGTTCGGGCGAAAGCGGAACGCTTCTTGCGACTTCCGCGATGCACAAGAAGTCCGTGGCCGCGACGGTGAAGGTTTCGAATGCGGACAATTCCGCGGTGAACTATTCCTGCGACCCGGTGACGGTTGTCGATCCGGAGTCCGTCGATTTGGTGCTCCCGCTTGGTGATATCAATAATTCTTCTAAATATGGGGAAACGATTCTTCCGACTCTGCCGGATTCCCTCTTTATCCCGGCGCAGACCGCGACGACGGTGCAGATTCCTGCCGGAGCGAAGTCGGGCTGTACGGTCGGTTGCAAGCCTAGGGTCGGTGCGGATTATATGAATCTGAAAGTTTACTGGGATTCCGATACGGAACTTTCCGGTTTTGCCTATTTCAGTCCGGCGGGTTGCGCTCCGGGCAAGAAGTACACGGTGACGACTACCGTGACGGCGATCTGCGTGGCGCAATAGCGATAAAAGGTTCCCTGTTTTGAACTGACCCCAAAAAGTGGGACAGTTTAATGTTAGGATAAAACTGCGTATGAGTCCGGTATTGTACCGGGCTCATTCCTTTTAGGCGTGATTTTATTCGCTTGTTGTTGTAATATTCTACGTTTCGGGTTCCCGCTAGAAGTGATCCATATCCCTGAAATCGTTTGGGAACAGCGATTTGGATTTCATGATGCCGAAAAAAATCTTTTGCGGATTACTCGAGTTTTTGTTGCCTGCCCAAGGCAATTATTCAACGCTTTGAAATATTGTCGGAGAGTAAAACGAAAAAAGAAAAGCCGCCAAAAGTTAAAAGCGGCGCCGTAAAAATTTGATGTACTTATATAGGGAAAATTTTGACGAAGGGTTGAAAAGGTGCTTCTAGAATCGGATAAAAGCCCTTTTCCGCTTCGCAAGGCTTTCGGAATATGGCGAAACCGGAGAGGCCCGGAACGGAAAAGGGCTTTTTAGGGAGAACTAATTCTCGACGGCGGCTTCTGCTGCGTCGGAGTCTAGGTCGGAATCGTCGGCGGCAAGAGCCTCGTCTTCGCTGATGTCGAACATCTTGACATCCTTCATCTTTTCGCGGATCTTCGCTTCGATTTCGGCGCAGATGGTCGGGTTGCTCTTGAGGAAGAGGCGTGTGCTTTCGCGGCCCTGTCCGATGCGTTCGCCGTTGTAGGAGAACCAGGAACCGCTCTTTTCGATGACGTCGAGTTCCACGCCGAGGTCGAGAATGCTCGCTTCGCGGGAAATTCCCTGGCCGTAGAGAATGTCGAATTCGCATTGCGTGAACGGTGCCGCGACCTTGTTCTTGACCACTTTGACCCGCGTACGGTTTCCGATGACTTCTTCGCCGTTTTTGATTTGGGCGATGCGGCGGATGTCGATGCGCTGCGACGCGTAGAACTTGAGGGCGTTTCCGCCGGTCGTCGTTTCCGGGTTTCCGAACATGACGCCGATTTTCATGCGGAGCTGGTTAATGAAAATCATGCACGTGTTGGACTTGGAAAGAATGCCGGTGAGCTTGCGGAGAGCCTGGGACATCAGGCGCGCCTGGAGTCCGACGTGGTTGTCGCCCATTTCGCCGTTGATTTCCGCCTGGGGAACGAGTGCCGCGACCGAGTCGATGACCACGATGTCGATAGCGCCGGAACGGACAAGGGTCTCGGCGATGTCGAGCGCCTGTTCGCCGGTATCCGGCTGGGAAACGAGCAGCTGGTCGATGTTGATGCCGAGATGGCGCGCATAGACGGGATCGAAGGCGTGTTCCGCATCGATGAAGGCGGCGACGCCGCCCTGTTTCTGGGCTTCGGCAATGGCGTGGAGCGTGAGTGTGGTCTTGCCGGAGGATTCCGGTCCGTAGATTTCGATGATGCGTCCGCGGGGGAAGCCTCCCACTCCGAGCGCCATGTCCAGTTGGATGCAGCCCGACGGGATGACCGGGATGTTCTGTTCGGGCTGGCCGCCCAAGGTCATGATGGAACCTTTGCCAAAATTCTTTTCGATTTGCGCAATTGCGGCTTCGACGGCTTTTGCCTTTTCGGACGAAAGAGGCTTGTTGAGTGTCGGCGCTGCGGTTTTCTTTGCCATGTTTTTCTCCAATTTGGATTTGTTTCGTGTTAAATATACAAACTACTGAACTTTTGTGCAAGTGCTTTTGTGTTCAAGAATCGCCCTGTGCAAGAGGTCCAGCGCTTTAAAGACGCTTTTTTCCCGGATTTGTACACGGTTTCCCGAAAAATTTTCACAAAATGCGAAAGTTTTTTCCGGAGTGGCCACTCCAATCCAGACCATTCCGACCGGTTTTTCGGGCGTGCCGCCGTCCGGCCCGGCGATTCCCGTCGTAGAAACCGCCCAGTCCGAGCGGTAAATCCTTTTCGCCCCTTCGGCCATGGCGAGCGCCGTTTCGCGGCTGACGGCGGTGTAGGCGTCGAGGGTCGCTTGCGGAACGCCGAGAATGTCCCGCTTGGCTTCGTTCCGGTAGGTGCAGGCTCCGCCCGAAAAGAAACGGCTCGCTCCGGGAAGGTTCACGATTTCGCTCGCGATCATCCCGCCTGTGCAGGATTCCGCCGTGGAGAGCGTTTCCCCTCTCCTTACGAGAAGCTCTGCGACGGTTTCAGTCAGGTTTTTCCCGTCGGTGGAGATGACGCTTTGCGGTTCGTCTAGGGCGCAAAGAAGCTCTTTTTCGAGAAATTCCAAAATTTCGGGCGATTCCTTGGTGTAGGTGCGGAAGACGATGCCGTCCTTTTCGGGAAGGCTCGACCAGGAGACGCCTTTCGGAAAGCGGACCCGCCCAAAACGTTTCGCTATATCGGATTCGAAGATTCCCGAAATCCGGAGTTCGCGGAAAAAGGTCGGCGCGACATTTTTCGCTTTCAGGAACGGCTCGATGTGACGTTCGAACATCGCAAGCGCTTCGGACGGGACGCCGGGGACGGCGAACAGCGTGACGGAATTTTTCGTCAAGCGAAAGCCCGGTGCGCTTCCCACGGGGTTGTCTAGAACTTCGGACGTCCGCGGAAAGAATGCCTGGATGTCGTTTGTTTCGGAATATTTCAGTCCTCGGCGTTCGACGAAAGCCCTTATCTGCGGAATCCACTCCGCGCGAAATTCGAGCGGTTCCCCGAGCGTATCGGCGACGAGATGCCGCGTCTTGTCGTCTTCGGTCGGGCCAAGGCCTCCGCCGAGGATTACGGTGTGCACGTTCGCCCTTAAAATCATTTCCCAGGTTTCTTTCCAGAAGCTTGCGTCGTCGGGGAGCGTGATTTCGTAGGCGACTTCAAAGCCCAGATCGCGCAGGCGGCCCGCCATCTGGTGGGCGTTGGTGTTGAGCGTGAAGCCTTGGGTGAGTTCCGTGCCGAGGTTCACTATTGCGACTTTGTTTTCGTTTACCGTTTTCATTTCGTTTCCTTGACCGCTAAGATAGCAATATGGTTTGACATTTTTTGTCAAGTCCTGTCAAATCCCGTTTTTTGCAAAATTTGCCGTCAAAGATAGATTTTCTCCTGTGGCATTTTGTTATAATTTGTGCCGATGCGTTTTCCGTTTTCGCTTTTTCCCGTTATTTTGGCGCTCGCCTTTGCCTTTTCGCGAGCCGATGCGGAACAGATTGCGGAAAAGGGGAAGACGGGAGTTCCCGGAATCGATTCGCTCCCGACATACGAATGGGACGTCGAAACGTCGCACACTTCGCTTCCTCTGACGCTGCTTTTCGGGGTCTTTCCAGGCGGGGGACAGTATTACACGGGACACTATATCCGCGGCGGATTCATCACGGCGATCGAACTCGGGCTCGCCTACGAAGTTTTTGTCAACAAGCGTTCCCAGAAGAAGCGCCGCTTTCGCCAGGCCCGGGAATACCAGGATTCCGTGCTGGTCTATTCCCGCAAGATGCTCCGGAACCACGACAGCCTTTCGTATTACCAGTCGAAGCGGAACCAGTTCGCAGAGCGAATCCGTTCGTTCAGCGACCACAAGATCGAGGAAGAGGACCTTCGGAAGTCGGAACTTGCCTGGATGCTCGGCATCCACCTTTACAGCCTTTTTGACGCCTTTGGAATCTGGAAGAATAACCAGGGGCACAGCGTGGAAAACCGTCCGGTGACAGGCGCCCTTTTGCGCGCGCTCGTTCCGGGCTGGGGGCAAATCTACAACGACGAATACGGAAAGGCCGGGCTTGTCTATATGGGAATGTTCGGCGCCTCGGTCAGCATCTATTCCCGGCAGAATGTCATCAACTATTATTTGGGCCGCAAGCACGCTCTAGAGCGGGAAGATCCGACGAGCGATAATCTCGACGGCATTAACGAACAAATTCTTTATTTTCGGAAAAACCGCAACCAGTATATCTGGGGTATCGTCCTTATCTATCTGTATTCCATCGGCGATGCCGTTGTCGATGCGATGATGAGCGACTTTGACAGCCCGCTCCATTTTGTGTTCGGGCCGGATTTCCGCGGGGGACTCGAAGCGGCGCTTACTCTCGATTTTTGATGGGGATTGCTAAGCTTGCACATCTATATTTAGGGAGTAGGGAAGAGGGAACAGGGATTAGGCCGCGGACGGGTAAGAAAATGAGGAATTAGCAATTAGCAATTAGCAATGAGAAATGAGAAATGGACCTGCAAACGTCTAGGCTTAGTGGATAGTCAGAGCTTAGTTGAGAGAGCTTAGAATTTAGGATAGCTGGCGGTTAGATTCGGAACGAGAAATTTGAAGCGAACAGACTGTTATTAACAACGGTCTATTATTAGCTAAGTTCTCTATACGAAGCACGATGTTCCGATAACTTGCAACCACCCTCTGGGCTTGCGCAGGTTCAGAGGTTAGCTGGGAAAACTTGAAGCTTGGAACAGCGAACGTCTTTCAGGGATTAGGGAAATATTAGGCCGCGGACAAGAAGTTGTTTTCTCACAAACATCAAAGCAGGACAGCCGCATCCCTTCAAACAACCGATTCTTGCTTTTCAAAGCCTCTCGGCAAAAAGAAAAAAGTCCGCTCGAGTGCTCATTCCTCACTCCTCGTTCCTCGTTTAACCCAGCTTCCGAATCGCTTCGGCAAGCGACGCCTGCTCGATTCCGCCGTAGAGCTTTTCGAACGAGCCTTTGAGCGTACCGTCCGCCGCTTTGTGGATTTCAAAGCGTGTAACCATCGCATAGGGAAATTCGCCTTCGATAAAGTCTTCGTCGGGAACGCCGCAAATGGAGTGTTCAATCGCCCCGATGACGCCTGCGTGGGTGACGAAGAGGACTTCGGGCTTGTCGAGGATTTTCCGGATAAAGTCTCCGATGCGGACATCGACGTCGCGGAACGATTCGCCGCCGGGGAACCTGTAGCCGCGCAGGTCGTTTTTCCAGGCCGCCATTTCTTCCTTGGGCGCAGCGGACAGCTTGACGTTTTCCCAAGAACCGTAATGGATTTCGCGCAGGGCGTCTTCGGCTATGATCGGAAGCCCCAAAGCCTCGGAGGCTTTTTCGGCGAGCTTGTAGCAGCGCTTGAGCGGGCTTGCATAGAGGCTTTTGGCCTGGCACTTTTCCTTGAGCACGGCCACCGCCGGCGGAAATTCCCTTTCGAAGGAGGGCGAAACGTCAAAGTCCGATTGTCCGTAGCAGACGTCGTTCGGGTTGTAAGGCTTGGTATGTCGGAGCGTCCAGAGAATCATAAAATCACAAAATAAAAATCCCTAGACTACCCAGTCACATAAAAATTCGCAAGTCCGTTGCTGCTTTCGCTCTGGCGGGGTGCCCGCAAACAGTCATTGATTGGGGTCTAGGGACAGCTAAATATAGAAAAAATCGGAAAAATGGGAGACTTTTCCGGAAAAACAGAATTTTTTGCCGTAAAAAGTATAAAAACTGTGTAAACAAATTGAAATAATGTATAAAAAGATTTATCTTTGTTACGGATGCATCGCAAAGAAACTTCGATGCATGTGGATTGAGGATGAGTGTATGGCCAGTATCAAGAAATTCGGGTGGGCTTTTTTTGCCCTGAGCCTTTTTGCGGTTTCCGGTTGGAGCGAGACGACTTTCGGGAAGACGGTTTTTCCGCTGCGTTTCTATTCGATTGCGAATCCCGCCGATTCCGCGGAGCAGCTCGAGACCTGGAACCTGCTTGTCAAGTACAAGCTCTTTGCGACCGGGCTTTCGGACGGGACCGGGCTTGTTTTCAAGGGGCAAAACATCTTTATCACGGATACGGTCGGCTACTCGGGAAGCGCAACCGGCAATTTTAGGATGGGCGGAAACTCGAACCATGCGCTTGGCGGTCCGGTGCTTTTCGGCGGAAGCTTCCAGAATGAAACGGGTCGCGACACGCTGATGACGGGACCGGTACGCTTCAAAGGTTCGTTTGCACCATCTTCAAACGGGAAAGGTTCGAATCGTTTTCGGGGAAACTACTGCCTCGATGGTGGTTTTAACGAAAACGCCCAGGCGGGACTTGCGAACGGGAACGGAAAGGTGCTGACCGCTGCGGAATGTGCAAACGGCGATATTGTACCGCTGGTGGAGACGACACTCGACGTTCCCGAAATCGACCGGGACTTCTTGAAGACGGTTCAGTATCATCCGGGAATTTCGGCGAACGGCAAAAAGGCCTACATCTTTGTTCCGCCTTATTCGGCGACGGATTCCGCCTCTTTCAACTATTTTGTGCAGTCCATTTTCTTCGGAAACAACGGGATCCTGGTCGTGGTGATGCCGCCGGCGGGCCGCTTGACAAAGGTCTTTGTGAAAAACTCGATTTCGGGACTGGGTTCCACGGGTGGGACGGACATCACGGTCGCTGTCGCGGAATCGCTCGACGACTGGAATGCCCAGGATTCCACATGGAATACGGCGAAGATTACGCCTGTCGAAAATGCGAATTACCAGGGAAACCTTCTCTTCTATACGCCGAACGATCTGAGCATGGGCGCCGGTCAGAAACATGTCCAGGGAACGTTCATTTCGGGCGGATCGATTCAGATTGCCCAGCACACGGATTTTGCAGGCCAGTTCCTTGCCAAGTCGATTTTTATCGATGCGGACTTCTCGGCGAAGGATTTCCGCTACGTCCCCTTTGACCCGCCGCTGCTCGATATCGACCCGACCGCGCTTGCCAGTGGAAAGTTCCTTGAAAACGACAAGGCGCAGGAAGTGCCTATCCGTCTCTCGGTCAGCCCGATTACGGACGTTTCGTTCAACTATTGCTTTGTTTTAAGTTCGGAAGCGAATGCCAATGCGAAGAAGCTCGCGAACAAGGCGGACTTCAACCTTTCGGGGATGCCGGTCTGCACGGTCTCGAACGGTATCGTTTCCGGGGATTCGGGGGTCGTCTCGTTCAAGAAAGGGAAAACTCTCCCGACAAATTCTGTCAAGGTGACGCCGGTGACGGATGGAATCGTTGAAGGGGACGAAAGCTTCCGGATGTATGTTTTCAACATGAGCGGGGCCGTCCTTTCCGGAAACAAACGCGAAGGCTACTTTACTTTGTATGTAAAGGACGCGGACGACAATGTTCCCCCGGAATTCGACCAGTCGAGTTATGGATTTACCGTTTTGGAAAACAGCCCGGTCGGGACCCTTGTCGAAAAAGTCCATGCGATGGACAAGAACGTGGGAGATGTTGTCCGTTACCGTGTCGCTTCCGGCGATAGTGACATCTTTGCGCTCGATTCCGTGACGGGAGAGATTACGGTAAAAAAGGCTGTTCTCGATTACGAATCCGGCGATACGCTCTACACGTTGAAAGTCTATGCGACGGATGGAGCCTTGAATTCGAAGACGGTCACGGTAAAAATTCGCGTCCTCGATGTAAACGAAGCACCGACGGCTTTTGATACGACATTTTTTGTCAGGGAAGATGCTTTGCCCGGAACGGAAATCGGAACTGTCTCGGGATTTGATCCGGATTCTTTGAATCCGAACTTTTCGACGCTTTCCTATCGAATCGTTTCGGATTCGAACGGGCTTTTCCAAATCGATGCCGCGACGGGAACGGTTTCCCTGAAAAAAGGAAAAGTCCTGGATTACGAAAAGGATTCCCTCTACACGATTTGTGTGAAAGTCGAAGATCCGGACGGTCTTTCGGATTCGGCGACGGTGACGGTCAAGGTTCTCGACGTGAACGAGGCTCCGACGGTTTCGGACGCTGTCTTGACGATTCCCGAGGATTGTAATTCCTGCGCCGCGATGGGAAAAATTTCGGCTTCGGACCCGGAAGGCGACAAGCTTCTCTTCCGCATCGTTTCGGATTCGAGCGGGCTTTTCCAGATCGATGCCGCGACGGGAACGGTTTCCCTGAAAAAAGGAAAAGTCCTGGATTACGAAAAGGATTCCCTCTACACGATTTGCGTGAAAGTCGAAGATCCGGACGGTCTTTCGGATACGGCGACGGTGAAAATCAAGGTCTTGAACCAGGTCGAAGCGGTGAAGATTACGCACGCGGAATCGGGGGATTCCTCCTGGAAAGATCCCGATACGGTCTATACGAATAATTCGACAATTTATGTCAAATGGACAACTCCCGCAGGCGAAAAGGACAGTACGATTTCGCTAGTCGAAGGGAAAAACGTCATCCGCGTCCGCTACCAGGACGGTTCGGACAGTCTGGTCGTTTTTCTCGGCACGAAAATTCCTTCCGTGGTGATTTCCGCTTCGAACGATTCGACAGGACGTCCTAGCGGCGTGACGATTGTCGAACCGAAGGACGCGGGCGATTCGGCAAGCTATGTCCGCTCCAATTTTGTGCGGATTACTGTTTCCGCGACGGATTCTTCGGGCGAAAAGCCGAAGACGGTCTCTTATGGATTTAAGCTTCGCCTAGACACGGCCGGGGTAACGTCCGGAAATATCAAGCGGGCGGAATCAACGATTGGCAAGGTGACTCTTTCGGATGTGGAGGACCTCTCGCCGAGCGTCGAGGTCAAGCATTCTGTCGTGGGAAAGGACCGGGTGAAGGTCAGCTACGAAGAAAAGACCGCTTCGGGAACTGTCGTGACGGTCTCTTACGAAACGGATGCTTCGGGTAAACGTCTCTTGAACGAAAACGGCGATCCGTATTATGAAGTTTCCTACACCTATACGGATGCAAGCGGAAAGCGGGTGACTCTGACCTATACGGTCGATGCTTCGGGAACGGTCGCTTGCGATTCGAACGGCGAGACGATTTATACGGTGAGCTATGTCGAGAAGAACGTGTCGGGCGCAGGCAGCGCGAATATGGGCGAAGTGACTATCTCGTACAAAATCAATTCGGCTGGAGAAAAGCTGCTCGATGCGGACGGGAACATGAACTATACGGTGGGTTACGCCTACACGGATTCTTACGGGAATTCGGCAACGGCTTCAACACTGGTGATTGTCGATACGGTTCCGCCTAGCGTCAAAATCCTCTCGCCGGAAAACTTGGCGACGCTGAGCAATGTCTCTGTGGAAGTCCGCTGGACGGTGAACGATATCGAGCAGGACACGTTGAACTACCAAGGACTGAACGAAGGCAAGAACCTGATCATCCGCACCTATCGGGACAAGGCCGGGAACGAGGCTTCCGATACGGTGGTCGTAATCCTCAAGGCGGGCAAACTGATTACGGTAAAGGTTGAAAATCCGCTGGTCGCCCCGGACAGGAAAACGGTCGATAAGTTCGTGTCCGCTTCGAACAGCGAAGATGGGACGAGCTACGCATTGAGCGTTCGCAACGCAAAGACGGGACTTGAAGAGGAAACGCAGGTCGGTTCGAAAAATGGCAAGAAGGAAGGTTCGCACAAGGAACCCTACGAAGGCATGTCGGGAAAGCATCTTGGCGTGACGCTCGGTATTTCGGCGCAGGCTCCGGCTATCGACGAGACGGGAACCCTTTCGACGCTCGAAAGCATTCTGGAAAACGGTTATGTCGCTCTCGACAGCGGTGGAGGCTGGGACCGTACGACGACGACTGTCGAGGATTTTGTCGAAAACTACTGCTCGCTTAACTTCCGCGAGGAATATCTGACAAAGGGAAGCTCCGCCAGCCTCTATTCGACGGTCATCAAGATTCGAATTTGGCTCTTTACGACACTTGGAGATTTTGTCGACGAGTATTCGTTTGCGCAGGAAATCACGCCGGATTATGTCGATAAGACCGGCGGAATCCAGATGTATTTTGAACTCAAGCCCGATGGTGACGGCTTCCTGAAAAATTCCGACGGACGATTGCTGGGAAGCGGCGCGTATATCTACAAGACCGAAGTCAAGATCCGCTCCGAACTCCGGTGCGACCTGCCCGATGCGAAGCGCGGTTTTGTACGGAAGGGCGACGACCGGATCCTTTCGAAGTGGGGATACCGCCGACCGAAGAATTAAACTTTAGAACCGCGAACTTCTAAGAAAACGAGAAATTAGGAATGGTTTGCGGAGCGAGCTGATTTCTTTCAACGAAAAAGCCTAGACGTCCGCAACGCCTAGGCTTTTTCGTTTCCCGGTTCCGCCGTTAGCCCTTGGCGAGCTTTTTCAGCAGGGACGCCTTGTCTGTTTTTTCCCACGTAAAGCGCTTTCCCGTGCGACCGAAGTGTCCTAGTGCAGCGGTCTCGATGTAGCCTGGCTTCTTGAGGTCGAGCATTTTCACAAGCCCTGCCGGGGAGAGATCGAAAACTTTCGCCACGATTTCCTCGATTTTCGCATCGGGAATCTTCCCGGTTCCGAACGTGTTTACGAGAAGAGAGACCGGATGGGAATAGCCTATTGCGTAGGCGATTTGCACTTCGCAGCGATCCGCCAACCCCGCCGCGACAATGTTCTTTGCCACATAGCGTGCCGCGTAGGCACCGGAACGATCGACTTTCGACGGGTCCTTTCCGCTGAACGCTCCGCCTCCGTGACGTCCCATTCCGCCGTATGTATCGACGATGATTTTTCTGCCCGTAAGTCCGCAGTCCCCGTGAGGACCTCCGACGACGAACTTGCCCGTTGGATTTACGAGGAATCGCGTCTTCCTATCGAGAAGTTTCGCGGGGACGACTTTCCGGATAAGCTCGTCGATTATTGTCTTTTCGATCTGGGCGTGGGTGAGGTCCTTGCCTTTGTATGTCGGCGCATGTTGCGTGCTGATGACGACCGTATCGACCCGGATAGGCTTGTCGTTCTCGTCGTATTCGACAGTCACCTGGCTTTTCGCATCCGGTCGGAGCCACTTGATCTTGCCGGATTCGCGGAGTTCCTGAAGTTTCGCCATGAGTCTGTGGGAAAGCGAAATCGGGAGCGGCATCAGTTCCGGCGTTTCGTTTACGGCGTAGCCGAACATCATGCCCTGGTCGCCTGCGCCCTGTCTGTCGTCCTTCTTGCCTTCTGCGGCCTTTGCATCGACACCTTGCGCAATGTCCGGGGACTGCTTATCGACCGCGACGATGACCGCACAGCTCTTGGAGTCGAAGCCGAGCTCGGGGTCGTTGTAACCGATGCTTTCGATAGTCTTTCGCGCGATAGCCTGGTAGTCGAGTTCCGCCTTGGTCGTGATTTCTCCCGAGATGACGACTAGGCCCGTATTCACGAGCGTTTCGCAGGCGACGCGGCTTTCCTTGTCCTTGGTAAGGGCTGCGTCGAGGATGGCGTCGGAAATCTGGTCGGCGACCTTGTCCGGATGGCCCTTGGAGACGGATTCCGATGTGAAAAGATAGTGTGCCATAATGTTCCTTTTATTTCGTTCTATGCGTAAATCTAGAAAAACGCATAGACAGTGGCAACGGCACGCTTTATTTTTCCGCCCTTTTCGAATCGGCGAACGGAAATCTAGATTTGGGATAATGAAATTGCAGGATTTTTCGAACTGGCTTTCCGGGCTTCTCGAACCGGAAGCCTTCCAGGATTTTTGCGTCGATGGACTTTGCGTCGAAGCCTCGCCGAACGTGACGCGCGTGGTGACCGGGGTGAGCTTCCGGGACAGCCTGATCGAGGCGGCGGTTGCGGAAGGGGCGGATGCTATCATCGTGCACCACCCGAACGGTTTCTGGAAAAACGAACCGAAGATTCCGGTAGGGCGTTACGGAAAACGACTTTCGAAACTGTTCCGACATGGAATTTCCCTTTACGGCTTTCACCTGCCGCTTGACGGCCATCCGGAAATCGGGAACAACGCGCTGATCGCGAAGGCGATGCAAATGCGCGTCGTGCAGGGATTCATGAAGGAAGGCGAACGGACTGTCGGGGTTGTCGCCGAGACGGAACGTCCTGTTTCCCACGGCGAATTTCTGGAACTTGCCGGGAAAGCCTTTGAACACGGCGTCCAGAATGCCTTGATGTTCGGGACGGAAAGCATCCGCCGAGTGGCGATATGCAGCGGCAGTGGCGCGAGCGGCATCGAGGAAGCTATCCGTTTGGGTGCGGACGCGTTCGTCACGGGGGAAATCAAGGAATCCGTACCGATAGCGTGCGAAGAGCTGGGCTTCAACCTGATAAGCTGCGGTCATCACCGGACGGAAATTTTTGGCGTGCGAGCCTTGGCAAAAAAAATTGCGGAAGATTTGCTCATTCCCGCAAGGTTTGTCGATCTTGACAATCCGATCTAGCCGGAAATTCATTTCCCCTTGTGCGCGAGGAAGTCGAAATCTTCGCAGGAAATCTGTTCGAGGCGATTGCCCATCGCCTGGTTCCGCGTACGGTCGTTCCCGAGTTTTTCGGGAATGCGGAAACAGTATTCGTAGTCGGTTCCCGCATCGGTCGGGATGGTGAGACGGAATGCCCGAATGCGATTCTCGCGCTTCTTTTCCGTGCCGAGGTAACCTTCGTGGTATTCATAGCGGTTCGGGAGTTTTTTCAGACGCGCGTTCTGGTCGAAGCGAATGTCCTTTGTAATCTGCCCGGAAAGCTCGATGGGGTAGTTGCCCGGGATGCGGAGTTCCATCTTCTCTTCGGCGAAAACGATCTTGGCGTCCTTGGGGTTTACCAGATAGCGTTCCTTGGGAATGTTCCGATACGACTTGAAGCGGACGACGCGGACACCGCAGAGCTCGCGCATATCGGGCTGGGCGACAAAGTCGATGTCCCGGCAGGCTGGCGGCATGTCTTCGGGCATCGCTAGGTCCTTGCCGTCGGAAGTTCCTCCGCAGGAGGATAGAAAAAACAGGGCAGAACTCAAAAGAACGGGCAAAGCGCAAAATCTCATGTTTCAGAATATAAATTCAAGACTTGCAAAAAGGTGACGAATCCGGAAAATCTTTTGCTTTTATCCTTTCCGCAGCGTGTTTTGTCGAAACGGTTCCGGTTTTGGCGCTGCATGGCGCGTGATTAACTATTTTTAATCGGAAATTTCCTTTTGGAGATAAAAGAATGCGAATCTATAGCTGGAATGTCAACGGAATCCGTTCTGCGGAAAAGAAAGGTTTTGGCGACTGGTTCGAAAAGACGCAACCGGAAGTTCTCTGCCTGCAAGAAATCCGTGCCGAAGCCGACCAGGTGCCGGAACATCTCCGTGCGCCGAAAGGCTATTTCTGCTACTGGAATCCCTGCCAAAAGAAAAAAGGCTACAGCGGAACGGCTGTCCTGAGCCAGATTGAACCCGATGCGGTGGAGTATGGTTTCGGAATCGATGAATTCGACGAGGAAGGTCGGGTGGTGCAACTGGTCTTTCCGGACTGGGTCCTGAATTCCATTTATTTTCCGAATGGCGGTCAAGGCGAAGACCGGGTCGATTACAAGCTGCGTTTTTATGACGCATTCCTGGACAACTGCATTGGCTGGCTCAAGCGCGGAAAACACGTGGTGACTCTTGGCGACTACAATACGTGCCATACGGAAATGGATATTGCTCGGCCTCGGGAAAACGAGAATGTCAGCGGGTTCCTTCCGGTGGAAAGGGCGTGGCTCGACAAATACATCGCTGCGGGATTCGAGGATACGTTTCGGGTGCTTCATCCGGGAATTTCCGACGCCTATACGTGGTGGTCGAATCGGGCGAATTCCCGGGAACGGAATATCGGTTGGCGGATTGACTATGCGTTTGTGGATGCGGGGCTTGCGAAAAATGTAACGGAGGCTAATATTCACTCGGATGTCCCGGGTTCGGATCATTGCCCGATAAGCGTGGATCTGGAACTGCCGTTTCCGCCGGTCGAGCAGGTCGCGGAAGAGTAGCGGCTTTTGAAGGTAAAAAATAAAGGCGAATTTTCGAAAATTCGCCTTTTGTCGTATTTTGTCAAAATGAAGTTCTAGATTGTTTTAGGAACGGACGGGAAAATTCCTGCATGGCGGGCGGGCGTTCTTACGGATGTCCGCCTGCTTTTTAATTGGAAGTATCGCCTGAATTCTGTTTTTGAATTTGAATCGGGTAGGAACCCGTCCAGTCGGTGTAATTTTCCTTGTATTGCGGACGGATGGCGGTAATTGTCAGCGTGCAGGACGTTGCACCCGAATTCACCAGGAAAAGCCGGCTGTCCTGCTCGTTGGAGGATAGGCTGAAGTATTCCGAATCATAGATTTTGTAGCCGTTGTCGCAAGAAAGCGAGTAGTCTATCGAAAAGCTGGGAAGGTTGAAATCCCGGGTGCTCTTGATGACGAGGTTTACCCATTGACCGCTATTGCCGTTAAAGTAGGCGTCGATAACTTGGATGTCTTCTCCTGGGATGATGGTAAAAACGGTGCTTTCCGGTGACAGGGAAGATTTGGAGCAGCAGGCGAGTACGGCGCAAAGAAATGTGCCGAAGAGCATTCGCGAAGGAAAAGTTATCTTGAAAGCCAAGGCGTCCTCCTTGATAAAGGTTTCCTTAAAGTATAAAATAATTATTTGACAGAAACTGTCGGATGATGGAAGAAAAAGCTTTCGCATCGGTCCCGGAGTCTTCGTCCCGCAAGATGCTTAAACAAAAAAGAAGAACATTTTAGAATGTTCTTCTTAATCGGAATAGCGGGATTCGGACCCACGACCTCTTGCTCCCGAAGCAAGCGCTCTACCAGGCTGAGCTATATTCCGGAGACGCTCCTATTTTAGAAAAATTTTTGAGAGTTCGCAAGGGGAAAATGCAAAATTATTTCATTTTCGTCTTCTATCGCGTGGAATGACGCAAAAGGAATTGCTCTTTCCGATTTTCATGATGCTCGAACCGGAATTGTTCGGCTCGGTTTTATAGAAAAGTACGCGATGACGCCAGACGGTTGCGACTTTCTTGTCGATGATGTGCTTGACATTCCCGTATTCCGGGTTTCCGCCACCGTGGATGATGCGGAGAACGGAGAGGCCGGCGCGCGCCATGCCGTCCATCAGGTTTTCAACGGCTGCCGCGGCTTCTTCGGCGACGTAGCCGTGGAGGTCGATTTCCTCCTCGGGTTCCGGGAAGTTCCATGCTGCGGGGTTCTTGCGCGGCTTCTTGAACTTGCTCGTCTGTGCGCGTTGCTTTTCCTCTTCGCGCCTTTCCGCTTCGGTGGCGAAGTCCTTGTCTTCTAGCGGGTGACGATCCATCCATTCGAGCTGGCGCTTTTCGTTTTCGGTCATTTCATCGTTCATGAGATTCTCCTCGGGTAAAGTTTCGGTGGTAGTTCCATGTCCATTCGTCAGGATGCTCGGAAATCCAGGAGGAAATTTCGTTTGCGATCGCTTCCGCCGTCTGTCCCGGATGGGACTTGGGCGGGTAGAATGTTTCGAACCGGACGGTATGCCCGGCTTTTGAACGGAAAATACGGAAGGTCACGATGCCCGCTCCCATCGACAGGGCCTTGAGCGGTAGCCGCAGGAAAAGTTCCGAAGGCTTTCCTAGAATTTGTGTCGGGATTCCGCGGCCGTCTGTTGCCTGGTCGACGAGCATCGCGAGGATGCCTTTGTTCTTGAAAAAATCCCGAATCGTCTGGGATACGGAACTTGTTTCGCGCTCTTCGAGTCCCGGGGCTTTTCGGATGTCGTGCAGGAGCTGTGTGAGAGCCTTGTCCCTAAAACTGTGCGTAAAAAGATAGACATGATCCGAGTAGCGCGTGAGGATGCGATGCATGATTTCAAACGCTCCTAAGTGAACCCCCATGGCGACGACCGGAATTCCGCCCGCGAGAGGTTCTCGGATGAGTTCTTCCCGCTCGAAGCGAACCTTTTTGACCGTATTGGGCAAGCGGCAAAGGTAGCGCAGCGAATCCAGATAATTTGTGTACAAGGCGAAAAAGGCTTTTTTCGGGGATGTCTTCCTGTCGAGCCCAGTCGCTTCGAGATGCTTCTTCACGCGTCCCCAGGCTCTTTTCCTGTGCGATAAACGGTATATCGGATAAAGGATTTCAAACAAAATAAGTTCAAAAGGCTTCGGCATGTACAGAAGCGCAAGGAGAATTATTTTGTACGCAATCCGCATGGCTTTTCGCACAGACGAAAACTGAAATTCTAGACCGGGCTTTCGGAAAACTCGAAAATGCCGCGTCCGAGTTCCCGCTTAAAGACTTCTTCGGAAAGATTTTCTCCGGCGTAAGTCAGCCGGGGAGAAATTTCGTAGTATTGCCCCGGTTTGGTCTCGATCTTCGCCTTTTCGAGCCAGTAGCGGTGGAGCCTGCCGAGCATCGTGCGTGCGGATTTCGGGGAATCGCTCCCTGTCGCATTCTTGATCGGGGCGAATTCGTCTTCGCGTTCTACGCCGTAAGGGAGAAGCTTTCCGAGAAGCGGGAATACGTCGAGCAGAAACTGTTCGAACTTGTAGCAGCCTTCTACTCCGTTTACGGTTTTTCGGGCGACATGCCAGGGAAGCTCCTGCGTCGAAATTTTTCGGAGGGCGTCCATACGGAAAACGTACATTCCCGTGTTGCCTCCATCGTATTCGAGCGAGCTGTCCGCGAGTCTTGCCGTGCGGAGCTCATCGGAAATGTCGGAGTATTCGAGAACCGTGGGCTTGGAATTCCGATAGGCGAAGATTCCTATCTTTTCATCGGGTGTTAATTTGTGTACAACCTTTGCCGCGCAGGGGGCGATTCCGTTTGCTGCAAGAGCTCCGACGAATGCCGGGTCGCACATCTTGACTAGCGCGTTGTCGATGTTGTGCAAAAAGACAAACCGTACGCCTTTTTCGACTAGCCAGGCGAGAGTCCCGCTCAGGGCTAGCGCGCGGAAGCATCCGCCGTTTCCGTCGGGGACTTCGACGTAGTTCCCGTTTTCGTCCGTGAGAGGCGTGCCGTCGGGTCTTAGCGTGCAAAGCGTTCCCTGGTCGAAGAACCGGATGTAATCCCGGTTGTATCCGAAGTAGGAATGTTCCTCGAAATGCCTGACGGTCGCTTGGCGGTTTAAAGGCGATGTCATGATGGCCCAGGGAATCGGCTTTCCCGCCTTTGCGCCCAGGTTCATGAGACGCCGCGCCTGCAAACGGAAAAGTGTCGCGTGGCTGGGAAGACCAAAGTCGTAAGCGCCTTTCGGACCGTCGAATCCGAGGCGCGAACCTTGACCGCCGGCGAGCGAGAACGCAGCGACGGCTCCCTGTTTCAAGAGAAGGTTGCCCGTTTCGAGGAAAAATTCAAGTCGCCTGTCTTCCGAGGCTAGCGTGAACGGCATCGGGCTGATCTTTTCGCCTGCCTGCGGGGTTGCGGGGTTTTCGGTTGAAAACTTGGCGTAGAGCTTTTGGACAAGGGACAGATCGGGTGTGGGCATCAGCGGATTCCAAAGAAGATGACGAAACTGACGATGAGCGCAAAGATGCTCACCAGATGCATTCTCCAGACGATTTTCGAGTTCATCAGGGGCTTGGAGGCGAATCGCCCTTCCCACTTTTTCTGGTAATGGTGGTGGAGCGGCGCACAGAGGAAAAGGCGCTTTCCGGTGCCGGTTCTAAATCGCGTGAACTTGAAGTAGCCTATCTGGAAGAGGACGGAACAGGCTTCGGCGATGATGATCGCGCAGACAATCGGGAGAAAGAGCCCGGCCTGGACCAGGATGAACATGATACCGATACATGCTCCGAACCCGACGGAACCCGCGTCACCCATGTAGATTTCCGCCGGGGGACTGTTGAACCAGAGATAGGCGAGAATCGCTCCGGCAACGGACATCGCTAGAGGAAAGAGCTCGTCGCACCCCGGAAGGAACGGCACGTTCAGGTAGTTGCTGAAGATGAAGTTCCCGCAAACGTAGGCGACAACGCCGACAAAGATCATACTGCTGAGAATCGGGACGGAGACGAGGCTGTCGAGACCGTCGGTGAAGTTCGTACCGTTGGCGGTCGCCGCGATGACGAAGGTCATGAATCCGATGAACACCCAGTTAGGCAGGTATATCTGGAATACATCGACAGGAACGAATGGGACGGTCAGGTTTCCGCGGAGATCCGGGATAAACTTGTAGCAGAAAATGGCGATGACGAGACTAAAGAGAAAGTAAAGCCCGAGGCGGACGGAACTCGAAATTCCATCGGCCTTTTCCATGTAGGATGCAGCCTTTGCCTTTCCCGCTGCGATGAGACGCTTGGTCTTAACCTTCGCAATATCGTCGATGGCGCCGACCGCGCTGAAGGCGACGAGGACAAGAAGCGTGGAGATGGTGTAACCGTTCAGCTTGCAGGTGAGAAGGGAGACGATAACTACCACGACGACGAGCAGAAGTCCGCCCATGATCGGCGGAGCCTTGGTTTTGCCGCCGAGGTCAAAGTCCGAAGTCGCATCGGACTTTTGCAGAAGACGGATATACGAAGGCATCGTCGATAGGACGAGGACGATGGAGAGCATCGCCGCGAGGCCCGCTCGGAAAAGGCGGCTGTCAAAAAGGGGAAGTTCTGTCAGGTGATAAATCCATTCGCAAAGCATGCGCCAAATTTAAAAAGATTCTTGCGCCTGTCGAAAAACTTCTCGTCTTGGTGCGGAAAATTCTTTCCTGCCGGAAGCGTTGTTGGAAAAATTTCGAAAAGAAGTATATTTACGTTATGAGAAAATTAACGCTAGCTCTTTCCCTCTTGTCGGTTTCGCTTGCATCGGCGGCGACCGTTTACTATAACTATGCCGGCTACGACGCGGAATTTCCCAAGAGTCTTGTCGTCGGATCGATCGATGTTCTGACCGGGGGGTCTTGGACAATCGTTCCGAAAAATGGAGGATCGGCTGTCGCTTCGGGAAGTTTTGATTACGGCTCTCGCCCGAGCGATTGGAGACTGACCGAGGTTTTCTACCCAATCGACTTTTCGGATGTCCGGAAAGCCGGAACCTATACGCTTTCCTTTACCGAAAACGGTTCTGCCGTTTCGCAGGACCTGGAAATTCTCGACGATGCGCTGGCGGAGAGGACGCTTGAACCGGTCCTTTCCTATTTCAGAAACGACCGGAATACGGATTTGGACATTGCCGTTTCGGTGTATGGCAGTAGAGGAAAAACCCGGGATGTTCATGGGGGCTGGAACGATGCTTCGGGCGATGTGAGCAAGTACCTTTCGCACCTGTCCTATGCGAACTACCTGAATCCGCAGCAGATTCCGCTCACGACGTGGACTCTCGCCTTTGCCGCGAAGCGGATCCCTTCGAAAGTCGCAGCGGCTTCCGGGGAAACTTTTGCCCGTGACGAAGCCCTTTACGGAGCGGATTTTTTGGTCCGGATGCTCGATTCGACGGGATTCTTTTACATGACCGTCTTTGACAACTGGGGCTCGGGCGAACGCTTTTTATGCGCATTCAGCGGACAGGACGGTGTAAAAAGCGTGGATTACCAGGCGGCGTTCCGCGAAGGCGGCGGCATGGCGATTGCCGCTCTTGCTCGGGCTTCGACGCTCGGTGCTAGCGGAGACTTTTCGTCGGAAGAGTATTTTGCCGGCGCGGAGCGGGCTTTTGCGCATTTGCAGAAAAAACAGTCGGCCGATATCTGCGCCTATTGCGACGACGGGAAGGAAAACATCATCGACGACTACACGGCTCTTCTCGCGGCCTGTGAACTTTACGATGCGTCGAGGCTGTATTACAATTCCGCGATTATATCCTACCTGGAAATTGCCCGCTACCGGGCAAAGCGACTGGTTTCCCGCTTGAGTGCTGACGGTTATTTTTTCAGCGACGATGCGGGTATGCGTCCCTTTTGGCATGCAAGCGATGCTGGGCTTCCCCTGGTAGCGCTTATCCGCTATCTGGAACTCGAACCGGACCGCTCCGTTGCGGCGAAAATTTCTGGCGAAGCCCAAAAGCATCTCGCCTGGCTTGTGGACGTTACGGACAAAGCTTCGAATCCATTCGGCTATGCGAAACAGGTTTACCGGACGGGGGACTCGCTTAGGACGGGATACTTCATTCCGCACGATAACGAAGCGGAATACTGGTGGCAGGGGGAAAGTGCGCGAATCGCTTCGCTTGCCGCCGCGGCCGTCTATGCGTCTCGGGCTTTGGACTATTCGGATTCGCTCTCAGCGTTTGGCTATGCGGCGGACCAGCTCGATTGGATCCTCGGGAAGAATCCTTACGGCATCAGTTTCATGGAAGGCGTCGGCAAGAACAATCCGCCGACCTACAAGGGAACGCTCGGCAAGGGAATGCTCAAAGGCGGTATCGCGAACGGCATCACTGGAAAGAACTCGGACGGTTCGGGAATTATCTGGAACGATGTCGCCGGGGCGGGCTTTTACGATTCTTGGCAGAACTGGCGCTGGATCGAACAGTGGCTTCCGCATTCGACGTGGTATCTGATGGCGCTAGCCGCCCGCTATGACGAAACTTCCGGGGAGACGGCTACGAAGATTTTCGTGCGGAGGGAAATCCCTGGTTTTGCCGTTTCGCTTTCAAACCGGACGCTCCGAATTTCGGCGAAAAGTTCGCTCGGAAGCGTGAAAATTTTTGGGATAGACGGTCGGGAAGTCCTTCGGGAAACGTCCTTTGAAAAAAGCGCCGAAGTCTCGCTCGAAAGGATGAATCCGGGAATCTACATGGTAAAGGTCGGCTCTCTGGGCGCTCGAAAGATCGTTCTCCGCTAGTTTCCTTTCCGAAAATTTTTGCTTTAGATTTTGGCGAAAATTCCGCGCCGGAAAACTTCTCCTGCGTCACGGCGGGAGTTTTTTTCTTGCTGGATGTCGTTGGAATTGTCCGCCTTTTCGCGGATGGAAATTTCCCGGGTTTTTGAAACCGGGTTGTATTCTATCCATTGTACGGGCACGTTGTGCCTTCTCCCGTCTCCGCCAAGAACCGGAACGTAATCGAGGCGCTGCTTGCCCGAATAGCCGTAGGCCGTCACTTCGATTGTCGATTTTCCGTCCTTGTCCGAAGCCTTGGCCGCGGTCTTGAGAATGCAGTCGGTCACGCATTTCGGGTGCTTGAATTCTTCTACGCCGTAAAAGTTCGCGATGGATTCCCATTCCCAGAAAGAGGACTTTTGGAGAATGTCCCCGTAGATTTCCTTGCGAGTCCGGATTTGCTGGTAGAGCGGAATGCATAGGAGCGGCGCCATCGAAAAATAGACGGCGCGGAAGTATTCCTGGTTGATGCGGATAAAGTTGCTCTTGGATACTTCGTAGCTGTAGCCGGCAAAGCGTTCCGGGTTTGTGTCCATATTGAAATCGTTCAGATGCCCGGGCACGATGACGTTGATTTTTTCTTTCTTGAAAAAGGAAAAGTCGTCTCCATAGGCGTCGGTCTTTTCTTTTAGCAGGGCGATCATTTGCCGTTGGGCGAGCGCCGTGAAGAGCAGGCGGTATTCCACCTCGTTGTTCCGGTCCTTGGTTTCAAACAGCGTTTCGAATTCCCGGTTCCCCATGAGCGTGTACTGCGATTCGTCCTGGAGGTTCCTGGAAAACTTTTGCAGCTCGCGGAGCTTTTGCTTGCGCCGGAAGTTCTGGAAAAAACCGTCTTCGGTGAGTCCGGAAGGTTTCCGGGAAAACTTAAGGTTTGGCGCGGCATCGTTCCCGTATAGGACAAAGGCGAGCTTTCCGTAGGAAGGGCAAGGTTTCGTGACGCTAGCCGAGAGTGTCTGGCTGCGGAATACGCGGCGGCGCTTGCCGTCGAATCCGGTCACGGTTTCCGTCCAGTGGATGGTCTTGTATCCCGTATATGTCTTTTCGCCCATTTCGAAAGTCTTCAGGTCGGCGATGACGAAAGGGTTGCCGTTGATTTCCCCGCTTTGGGAAAAGAGTACGGAGGCGTTCTCGTTGAGCGAACCGTCGTATCCGAATTCCTCGACCAGTTCATCGATTCGGGACTGGGTGAAGAACCTGTCGAAATGGAGCTTCGGGACGGTCTTTTCGATGAGCCTTGCGGGAATGTCCCAGCTGAAAAGGGCGTTGAGCGGCTCCATCTGTTTCCAGGCTTCGTTCTTTTTCTTTCGGATGTTTTCATCGAAATTTTCGATTTCCTCGGTAAGCTCCCGAATTTTTTTGTTGAAAAAAGCGAAGTTGAAAACGATGAGAATGAGTGCCGGGGCGAGATAGAGCGGGGCAGAGGATGGCGCTTCGGAAATCGCACTGAGGAAAATGAGAACGGCGACGAGAATCCAGCAGATGACGCGGAAAATGGAATATTTCGAACGGCTCGATGAAAGTTCGTTTCGGCTTTCGGAAAGCTGCGCGATTTCCCCGCAAAGCTGCCTGTTCGCTTCCTTGTCGATACAAGCCTTGTCGGAAAGGGATTCGAATGCGGCTTGGGCGTTTTTCAGAAACTCATCCCGATACACGCTTTTGTAGCGTTCCAGCGGATCGTAAACGGTGTCTTCCACGGCTTTCCCCCTGGAAACTTAATTTGTGCGAAATGCTTGCCGAATCAAAAGAACGCTTCGCGGGCGCGAGCCTTGACTTCTGAGGAAGCGGTAAAGGGAATGCGCGTCGTGTAGCCTGCGCGGGCGGCGACGATCATCTTGGTGGGCCATGCGAAGACATCCGTATTCCACTGGTTTACCGTGTCGTTGTAGAGGCTCCGGGCGGCGGTGATTTCCCGTTGCAGGTAGCTGTTCTGCTGCATGGCGTCGGCGATTGCGGCATGTGCCTTCAGTTCGGGATAGGCTTCCACTTGCGGGAAGAGGCGTCCGAAGCTTCTGTCGAGGTCTCTCGAAACCGTGTTGCGGGCTTCCTCGGAAAGATGCCCGCCGCGGAAAGCCGCAACGGATTTCATTACGTCCTTGTCGAGGTCGATGGCCTTGTTTACGAGCGGCGCGACATTTTGCAAGATCTGCACCCGCTGTTCGAGATAGTTATCTATCGTCGAAGCGTCCGCCTGGATCTTTTGCTGCAGCTGCTGGAAGTAGTTCTTCGCCCCGATTTTCATGAAGAGGAAGATGACGCCCGGCAAGATGCCGCAAAGCCAGAGAAGAATTTCGAAAATGAGAGAACCCACGCCCACGCGGACGGGAATCTGTTTTTCGATGACATTGATGTCTCGTCCTTTCGCGTTCACGTTTCCCGTCATTTCGTCGAGTTCGTTTGCCATAAAAGCCTCCTATCGGTTCTAGAAATATAAAATAATTTTTGGCGAGATGAAGGGATATTTGGGCGACAGGTGAAGAACATTTTTTTTTGCAAACGATAAAAGCGTTTTTTTTATATTAACATAGATTCGTTATATGGAATGCCTGATTTGGAGGATATCTTGAAAGGAATTGCTTTGGTATTTGCCGGATTGCTATTTGCGGGATGCGCGACAACCAGATATTATAACGAGTATGGAAGAAGTCGTATGCGCGATGGCGTTGAATATGAGAGGATCATGCCAAATCTTCGCTGGGAAAACAGCTATCCCCATGGCTGTCCGGTTATGGATTTTTATCGTCAATTTGGTGAATATGATGAAATCGTAGATGTCTCGATTACGGAGCGGATTGATGAAATAAAGTTTTTTTCCTTTGTAATCAGCAAGCGTTCTTTTTGTTCCTATTCTGGAATGGGAATTGTTTTTAAAAAGAGTGGCCGGGGAGAGGTTCTATCTAGAAGATCGGCAGAAATACGACAAGATACGACACCTGCGCTTTCTACAGAGATGCAAATCCAAGATACAATACCGGAAATGCCGGCTCCGGTCGATACTTCCGAGGCTTATTTCCCGAAAGAGAATTCTCCTGAAAAAAATCGGTATCTAGATGGCGGTGCGCAGGAAAAATCCAAAGAAAATGCCCGGCTTTATCAGAAGGCGATGAAGAAAAGAATTGAAGCCTCTAAAGCGCGAAACCAGGAAAAGCCTGCAGAGGATTTGAACAGTCACGGCAATGACAACAACGCAAAGCGAAATTGAAATTTCGGATTCTTGCGGGCTTGACAGAAGCTGCGCCGAGCTTTGTCTTCTTTTTCCAGGGTTTCGATGCCATCCCAAAGAGTGCCAAATAATTTGTATGACTTTTTCACAGCTCTACGACTACTCCCGTTCCCAGTTTTATCGCCCGGTTCGCAAATTCGAGAAGCGTGTCGCAATAGTCGTTGATGGAATCGACAAAATCTTCGCGAAGAAGTTCGCAATCCTGTTCATTGAGCGTAAACTCTTCGATTCTTGAGTCCGGCGGAAATGGCGTATTGGGTATTTTTTCTCCGTAATAGGTCATCAATTTTGTTCCGCTAGTTGTGGGGGTTATGCCAAGCGTGTATTTTTCCACAAGCTCGTTGATGTTGACTTTTTCCCAGTTCCCTTGATACATTTCTTTTTTCAATAGACTTCTTTCAAAGCGCTTGCGAACGATTTCGGGGGCATTTGACATTCCCGATGTGTATTCGCTTGCTTTAGAAGAATACACTTCTTTCGCATTGGACATTAGGCAGCCTCCTTGCAAATCTTGTGGTAATCGGGATAGATGCTGTATTTTTAGATAGGCGATGCGGTAGCTTTCCTGCCAATTGCTTTTCAAGCCAATCTTCCAGTAATTGGCAGTCGGATTCTTTATCGAAAACAATTTCTTCGATTCGCGGATCGGGCTCTTGCGGAATATTGGGGATGTTTCCGTATGTACATTCGATTCCTGTAAAGTCGAGAATAAGGCTTGCGGCGATCACATTTCCTCCGGTCTTTTGATTTTAAAATAAGTTATGCTTTCGGAGCGTATTTATCGACCAGTTCATTTAAATTCACCTTCTGTTTCATCCAGTTTTCATTGAACTCGGCTTCCTTTCGCTTGCTTCGTTCGTACCGTTTCCTATCGATGTCGAAAATCGGCACTCGGTTTTGGATGTATTCCGCAGAGGTTTTTTGAGTAGGGCTTTTTCTTTTTGGATCTGATTTCCCATTCGAAGTCCGGAAAAAGTTTTCCCATGATGAATTCAAAAAATCCGCATACCGGAAATTTGGTGACTTTTTCTAGACCGCATTTCCTTTTGATCATTTTCACAATCGGGCGGATTTGTTTCCTGCTGATCGGCTAGGCTTTAAAGCCGTTGAATGACATGCCTTATTTTCTCCTCTTGTTTAAAATCCGGTTGATTTGTTCCGCTTCGTCATCCGAGATCAAGCTTTCGCGCAAAGGAAAGCACGAGGTTTCTCCGGGGGATTTGCAGCTTTCCCAGTCCTATTTCGACGGAATTGTTCGTGTCGTAGAAAGCTTCTTGCAAATGGGCCTTTTCGGCTTCGTCGAGGTGGTAGATTGCGGAAATTCGATTGACCCGGTCGGACGGGATCTTTCGCTTTCCGTTTTCGACGCCGGAGAGGAACGCCGGGGAGACGTCTAGCTTTTCGGCCATCTGCAGCAGAAGCTCTCCGATATCCATCCGCAAGTTCCGTAAAAATTTTCCAAAAGCTGTGATCATGGCGGTTCTCCATTGTTTTCTTGTATAAGCTACACTTGCCTTGAAATTTCATTAATGGTTTTAGTTAAAAAATGAACTATTTTTGGTTTATGCTGAAAAATGGCGGGATTCGGTCACCGGCTACCCGCCTGTTCGCAGGTTTTGGTTATATTTCAACCGAGGCTGTTAGTAGATACCGAAATGACCGAGGTGTTGTATAAATCTTCCCTCACGAGGGAGCCGTTTCTGTTTTACGAGATGCGCACGGTGTGCCGTCTTTTGGACAAGGGCGTGGCGCGGGACGATATCGTCGAAACCTTCGAGAAGCAAAACCTGTTCCAATACCCGACGGAAAAGTCGGTACGGCGCATGGCGAAGGCCTGCCTTGCGCGGGTAGGCTGCTCTGGCGCTTATGAAAATAGCTTCTTAGGATTGGATTTCCAATTTCCAGGAAATACGAAAACCGTACTCGAAAAGCGAAGTGTAATTCCTCACTTTTCTTATATTGTTGTGCGCGTATAGGACGTTTTTTTATGGCGCAGAATGTATTTAGTTATCGCAATGCGGTTGTCAATGAGTATAGCCGCTTCTCGCGCAGTTTTACGAAGATTTCGGCGGATGATATCAAGAAAGTCGTCGATGCGGAGTACGCCAATGGCCGCTATTGGCCGGATCCGTTAATCCAGATTAATCCGAATTACCAGACTAGTGCCTCAATTGACAAGCTTTGTGACGAAGGCGAACTGTCTCCTAGATGCCGTGACATATTCAAGGTTGGCAAGGATAACGAGGGGTTAGGCGGCAAGCCGATGTCCCTATACCAGCACCAAATGCACGCCATATCGCTTGCCAAGGAACATCAAAGTTTTGTTGTCACGACGGGTACCGGCTCAGGCAAAAGTCTTTCCTTTTTCATTCCTATCGTGGACTCTCTCTTGCGTGCGAAGGAACTGGACAAGACTCCGCATACACGCGCCATCATCATCTATCCGATGAACGCCTTGGCCAATAGCCAGATGGAGGAAATCAACAAGTTCCGTCTTGGATGTGAAGGCATGTTCACCGTTGCTAGGTACACCGGTCAGGAGTCCGCCGATGAACGAAAGCGCATAGCAGGCAATCCGCCGGACATATTGCTCACGAACTATATGATGATGGAACTGATCCTGACTCGTGGTTCCGATGTCGATAAGGCCGTCATGGCGCATTGTGACGGATTGCAGTTTCTCGTACTGGACGAATTGCATACTTACCGTGGACGACAAGGTGCCGATGTAGCCTTGCTTGTACGCCGCCTACGTCGTGAGACTAAGGCTGATAATCTAATCTGCATCGGAACATCGGCGACTATGGATAACACCGGAACCGAGGATGACCAGAACCGAGCCGTGGCATCGGTGGCGTCTAAACTGTTCGGTGCCGAAATCCCGCCGTCGAACGTCATTACCGAAACGCTGGCTCAAGCGACGGATGAACACTTAAATCTGGATAAGGTAAGGCCGCTTCTGAGTGCGCGTATCGCAAAGGGTGTAACCCCGTTTACGTCCTTAGATGAGTTTCGGAATGATCCGTTGTCGGTTTGGGTAGAACTGACGCTCGGTATTGACAAACCGGCTGTAGGCAAGGCCAAAAGAGCGAAGCCTATTACGCTTCGTATGGCGGCTGAAAAACTTGCCAAAGATGCGGACGTGTCTTTGAATAGCGCCTTGGGTGCCTTGCAGGATTACCTGATGGCGGCCCATGCCCTGACCAACCCTAATGGCCGTAAACCGTTTGCCTTCAAACTGCACCAGTTCATCAGTGGCCCCGGTAGCGTACTGTGTACCCTCGAACCCGAAGGCAAACGCCGTGTGACTCTCGATGCCCAGGTTTATGCCCCTGGCTGTGATGGAGTAAGACTTTTCAATGCTCACTTCTGTCGTGAATGTGGCAAAGAGTTCTTTCCGGTCCGTTTCAATGATGAACGCAAGGTGTTCGAACCTCGCGATATCGGCGAGGTTCCGACGGAAGACAACAGCGATTTTAACGGCTTTCTTGTTCCGAAGAAGGTTGGTTTCAAGTTCCAGACTACAGATGACCTGCCTGAAAGTTGGTGGGAGCCGGGCAAGGACGGCTATCCGAGAGTCCGCAAAAACTACGCTCCGTTCCAACCGGTTCCGATGTATGTTCAGGCAGACGGTACTCGCGATATCGAAAAGAAGCCGAATAATACCGAGTTCTGGTATATTCCAGGCAAGGTCCGTTTCTGCCCATGTTGCGGTCACGAATACAAACTGTTTGGTACTGACCGTAACAGGCTTATTGGTTTGAGCGGTGAAGGTCGTTCATCGGCAACCACTGTACTTACGCTGGCCGTACTTAACCAGCTGTTCCGCGATAATCCCTATGGCAAGGATGTTGGCGATAACGATGTCCGCAAGATGCTAGGCTTTACCGACAACCGCCAGGATGCGGCATTACAGGCCGGGCATTTTAACGATTTCGTTTACACCGTGACGCTCCGATCCGCATTGCTTGGCGCGATGGAGCAGCATGGCGGCGTATTGTCGTACGAACAACTTTCCGGTGCCGTATTCGCGACTCTGGGTTTTGATTCGCGCAATAAGGAAGTGCTCAAGGAATACATGGTCAATCCGAAGATAGACCAGCCTAATGCACTCGAAAATGTCAAGAACGAGGCTAAGTTTATTCTCGGTTACCGTCTGATGAAGGATTTGGCCTCTGGCTGGTACAACAACAATCCGCCGCTCGAAATGTTGGGAATGCTCCACATTGAGTACAAGGGATTGCGTGAACTTTGTGGCGACGACAACCGATTTGCAAGCTGTGATGAACTGGCTTGCTTGACTCAGGCCAAGAGGTTAGAGTTTTATCATATCTTGTTCCAGATAATGAAGGCTCAGCTCTGCGTGGATTCATTCTATCTGAACAGAAGTGAACAGCAGAAGGTTCTGGAATCGTCCTATCTTGACCTACTTGAAAAGTGGGGTTTCGCCTATAACGAGAAACCCGATGGTTTCAACTATGTTGACGATTCCGGCAGAAAGCAGGCTCGTGGCACTGGAAAACGAGACTATACGACGGTATCGTTGGCTCAGACCTCCCAGATTTCTAGGGCAATTAAGAACTCTGGTATATGGTCCGGAACACCGGCTGAAGCCAAGATTAAGGCGAAGAGGAGTGCAGACCTGATTCGCGGAGTTGTCGTAACCGCATTCGAGATTGCCCGATCCGCCGATATCGTCCACCGGACTCCGGATGGCTGGCAGTTACACGCCAATGCTATGGAATGGCATTCTGGTCGAAACCCGGATGTTTCTAACACCGGTATCCGAGACAATGAATACTTCGGAGCGGTCTATAGGAACGTCAAGGATGCGCTTGTACAGTCTGCAATCGACAATCAAAGCTGCTATGTCTTTGATTACAGCGCCCATGAACATACAGCCCAGGTGGATGCTCAAGACCGCAAGAAATTAGAGCGTCAGTTCCGGTTCACTAGGAAGGATATCGAGGAATGGCACCTGGACAATCCGGGGATTGAGCTGAAGCGCTTGCCGGTTCTCTACTGTTCTCCTACGATGGAGCTGGGTGTCGATATCTCCAGCCTGAACACAGTCTATATGCGTAATGTGCCGCCCACGGCGAGCAACTATGCCCAGCGTAGTGGACGTGCGGGTCGATCCGGTCAACCGGCTCTGGTGATTACCTATAGCTCCTCTATGAGTCCCCACGACCAGTGGTTCTTTGAGAAGCGAACCGATATGGTGTCTGGTATCGTGAATGCTCCGACGCTCGATATCACGAACAAGGACTTGATAACGAGCCATATTCACGCAGTCTGGCTTCAGGAACTCGATTACGGCTTGGGTCAGAGCATCTATGATAACGTGATGGATCCGGAATCCGGCTTGCGCCTTGAAATTCGAAAAGATCTACTGGAACGGATTAACGACGAAAGCGTAAAACAGGCTGCGAAAAAGGAAGCCAAGAACGTCTTGGCCGATGTTCGCAAGGCTCTGTCCGAAGACGAACAGAAACAGCCGTGGATCCAGGATGACTACGTCGATAAGGTCATTGACGATGTCGCCAAGGATTTTAACGCCGCTTTTGATAGTTGGCGCACATTATTGCGGTCTATCAAGAAACAGATGTCCGATTCCGATAAGATAGTCCAGAGTCTCAGCATTACCGCCATCGAGCGTGAACGCGCCAAGAGACGCTACTTCGATGCCAGCCAGCAACTGAATGTCTTGATTGGTAAATCCGCCAACAAGAACAATGATTTTTACCCGTATCGCTATCTGGCAAGCCAGGGCTTCCTTCCGGGGTATGATTTCCCGCGCCTTCCGCTGATGGCGTGGATTCCGTCGGTCAGGGGCAATCTCGCCGGTAAGAAGGATGATGCCGGTTCCATGGTAAGCCGTCCGCGCTTCCTTGCCATATCCGAATTTGGCCCTCAGAGCATCATTTACCACGAAGGTCGTCGATATAAGGTATTCAAGGCGAAGCTGAACTCCGGTAATGGTCAGGCGACGGCAACGGATAAACTTGCCACCCAGACAATGGTGATTTGCGACCGTTGCGGCTATGGGCACGTGAGCGTGAATGCTGAATGCTGCGAAAAGTGCGGACAATCGCTTGCCGCCGGAACGGCGATCGATTCGCTCTACAAGATCGAGACAGTAGAAACCAAACCCAGTACGCGGATCTCGGCAAACGAGGAGGAACGCCTTCGCAAGGGGTATGACCTTCAGACGGTTTATCGCTTTGCCAGTGACAAGGGTATTCTTTGCTATAACCAGTCGAAGATGATGCTGGACGGCGATTGTGTCGGTGAACTGACGTATGGTCCGAATGCCAAGTTGTGGATGCTTAATCTCGGTTGGCGCAAGCGCAAGAATATGTCTGTGAAGGGTTTTGATATCAACCCGATGACGGGCCGCTGGGAAACCGACCCCGGCGATACGGATGCGCTGGATCAAGATGATAAGGAAAATTCCAAGGTACAGCCGCAACGTATTGTTCCTTTTGTCGAAGACACAAAGAACATTCTGGTCTATGAACCCAAGCGAGGCTTGCTTGATACGGCTCCCTATTCGCAAACAACAATGGCGACGGTAGCCTCCGCACTACAGCGTGCCATCGAAGAAGAGTTCCAGATCGAACAGTCCGAACTCTCTGTAAAGCAGATGCCGAACGAGAAGGAATGCACAAGTCTACTCTTCTACGAGGCCTCCGAAGGCGGTGCCGGCGTATTGACGGAACTGTTGCGTAATTCCACGGCTATGGCGCGTATAGCTCGCCGTGCGCTCTCGATTATGCACTTTTCATGGAATAGTGCTGCAGAAGACCCGAGCCGAGGACCTTCGCCCAAGTCTGTCAATGAACTGAATGATCTTGAACAGACAAAACCGCTTGAAGTACGCTGCGTGGCAGGGTGCTACAGATGCCTATTGAGCTACTATAACCAGCCCCAGCATAGCGTCATTGACCGTCATGACGAAGACGCGCTCAAGATTTTGGTCGAACTCGCTAACGCTACGGCTGAAAAAGTTGAAACTCAAGCACAGGCGACCGTCCGCGAAGATGAATACGCGAAGTCGCTCGACGACATTCTGGATTCGATTTTCTGCGTAAAGCCGGATGCCTATAACAAGGCTATCAATAGCGGATCCTATATGGTTTTGGCGTTGTGGAAGACTTCGCGTCTGGTGCTCTTGGCAGAAGAACCGGAGGATTCCTTGCGAAAGTATCTTGATGCTAAGGGATATCGCTTTATCGTTATCGGCAATACCCCGGAAGAATGGGAACGTGCCATAATGCAGAATAGGAACAAGTTCCCCGGTTGCGATACTGACGAACTCTAACTTTTGATTGATTGAAGGATTTAAGATGGCTGATACTGTGACTTACCCTTTAGGCTCCCTTGTCAAAGTGCGTGGACGCGAATGGGTCGTGGAACCCTGCGACTTGAAGGATTGCATCAAGCTTCGTCCGCTTGGAGGAACCGACGACGAAACCCAGGTTATCATGCCGTCCATCGAGGATACGAAACTTGAAAGTGCCGTATTCCCGGCTCCGAATACGACCGATATCGGACGTTTTGAATCCGCCAAGCTGCTCCGTGATGCCCTGAAGCTAAAGCTCACGAATGCCGCCGGGCCGTTCCGCAGTTTTGGTTATTTGGCCTTTGAACCGCGAAGCTACCAGCTGGTTCCGCTCCTGATGGCGCTAAAAATGCCTGTTGTGCGCTTGCTGATTGCCGATGACGTAGGTATCGGTAAGACGATTGAAGCTGGGCTCATCGTGAAAGAACTCTACGAACGAGGTGAAATCTCCAAGTTTGTCGTTCTTTGCCCGCCTCATCTGGTGACTCAGTGGGTGACGGAACTCAAGGAACACTTCAATATCGATGCTGTCGGTATTACGGCGCGTTCTATTGCTAACCTCGAAAAGGAGGTCAGCAAGACGGAACAGTTCTTCGAACACTACCCGGCGGCGGTCATTTCGCTGGACTATATCAAGAGCGACACTCACCGCGACTGGTTTAAGACCCATATCGACGATGCCATGTTGGTGGTCGATGAAGCTCATACCTGTTGCGTGGGCGGTGGCCGTCAGTTGCGATTCTCCCTGTTGCAGGACTTGGCTGCGAACGAGGAACGCCATATCATCCTCTTGACGGCAACGCCGCATTCCGGCGACGAACACGCCTTCAACAACCTTCTTTTGCTATTGAAAAAGGATTATGCCGGGCTTGACGACCTGTCTGTGGACCATTCTTCCAGCGAAAAGATGAAACTCCGTGAGGACTTGGGCCGTCATCTGGTGCAGCGTCGCCGAATTGACGTGATGAACTATCCCGGCAAGGCCGCTTTCCCTGACCGCAAGACCAAGGAAATCACCTACAGGCTGACGGGTGAATGGGGCGACTTTTTTAACGAGGTCCGCGAATACTGCGTGGATATTGCGAATAGGGCCGAAATTACCGACGGATTCAAGGGTCGAATGATGTGGTATGCGACGCTCGCTTTGTTGCGTTGCATATCCTCTAGTCCGCTTGCCGCCAAAAGTGCCCTTACGACTCGACTGAATCGCATCGAAGAGAATGCCAAGCTGGCCGAAGAAACCGCTGAAAACGCCGCACTTCTGGAAGGCTACATTACAGAAACCTACGACGGCGAAGACGATACAGAAGCCAACGACCAGTTTGTAAGCCCGGTTCTGGAAGATTCCGAAGCGGTCAAGCGCCTGATAGCGAAGGCCGAATCCCTGAGAGGCAAGATTGAAGATCCGAAGTTCAAGTGTCTTGCCAAACATCTTGACGACATGCTCAAGATGTTGAAGAAGTCGGGCGACAGTTACCGCCCGGTCATTTTCTGCAAGTATATCGCGACGGCGCACTATGTAGCCGACCAGCTCAAGGCTGAGTTCCCCAAGTGCAGCGTCGCATGCGTTACCGGTGAACTTACTAATGAGGAACGCGAAGAACAGGTCCTTGAACTCTCGGAATCCGATTCGCCGATTCTCGTGGCGACGGACTGCCTATCCGAAGGTATCAACCTTCAGGACTACTTCAACGCCGTCGTTCATTACGATTTGGCGTGGAACCCGACTCGTCACGAACAGCGCGAAGGCCGTGTGGACCGTTTCGGTCAACAGTGCAAGGATGTCTGGTGTACCATGCTTTATGGTGCCGACAATCCGGTGGACGGTTTGATTTTCAATGTAATCCTCCGCAAGGCCGAAAAGATCAAGGAAGACCTTGGTATTTCTGTTCCGGTCCCAGAAGACAACGGCAATATTCGCGTGGCACTTGTGAAGGCGGCTCTGCTCAAGAAGTACGTGGCAACCGATAAAAACGGTCAGCTTGAACTTGATTTTAGCGAAGAGCTTGCCATTGACGTGAACCGTGTGGAACGGAACTGGCAACGCGCCATCGACAAGGAACGCCGCAACCGCACCATTTTCAGCCAACAGTCCCTCAAGCCCGAAGAAATCATGCCGGAATGGAACAAAACGAAGGATGCCCTTGGCGACTCCGAAGACGTGCAGAAGTTCTTCGAGGTGGCGACGACGCGCCTGAACGCGGCGAAGGAACGCGCTTCGGAGCATGCCTTTACCCTCGATGTCAAGACATTGCCTCTCGAAATCCGTAGCCAGCTCTCGGCGTCTTTCCCCAAGAAGGACCTGAAAAAGCCTCTGAAAATATCGTTTGCGTATCCGCCGCCGCAAGGCTATGCCTTTATTCACCGCACGAATCCTATCGTGGAGAGCCTGTCCAATTATCTGTTAGAAGGCGCTCTTTCTGGCAAGAACGATATTGCGGCTCGTTCGGGTGCCTATGAATCGGATGCTGTAGGCGAATTAACCGCCATTTACTTGCTCCGTGTCCGCTACCAGTTGCGCAATACCGGTAAGAATACCCCCAAATTGATGATGGCTGAAGAGGCCGTGGCGGTGGCTGTCAATCTGGTTGGTGAGCCTCGAATTCTTGAAAATGGCGACGTAAACGCATTGCTCGAAGAAAGTCCGACAGGAAATCTTGACGAGTCCGTTATCCGAGACAATGTGGCTCGGGCGCTTGATTTTTACCGGGGTAATTTCCAGCTTTTTGCAAACCTTGCTCAAAAACGTGGAGCCGTGCTGTCCGAAGATCACTCGCGGGTCCGTTCGGCTAGCGCCCAGCGTTACGGTTCAGTGACTGTGGAACCGTGCCTACCGGTTGACTTGATTGGATGCTACGTGCTCGTTCCCGGAGACGACCTATAATGACCTATGGCGAGTCTTTTTTTATTATATTATGACTGAATTCTTTTGCCATTTTTGGCGTAACTTTTCAGTCAAGGCATCGCTAGGATGGAGGCGTTAATGATTGATCGCGAACGGTATCTAAAGAAGATTGTCGATTATATGTGGGATGGCCAGATTAAGGTCATTACAGGTATTAGGCGTTGTGGAAAATCAACGATCCTGTTTCATCTTTTTTATGACTACCTGTTAAAAAAAGGCTCCAAGGCAGAAAACATCATTACGCTTGAACTTGATAAGCGCAAGTTCGCGAAGTTCAGGAACCCGGTTGTCCTTGCCGAATATGTGGAGTTACAAATTAAGGACCGCCGAAAAAAGTATTACCTGTTTATCGACGAAATCCAGTTCTGCTATTCTGTTCCGGATTCCGACAATGCTGGGCACGAAATCACCGTTTATGATTTGTTGAACGAACTCAAGGACTATAAGAATCTGGATGTCTATGTCACGGGGAGCAATTCTAAGATGCTTTCCAAGGACATCGCGACAGAATTTCGTGGCCGCGCATCGCAAATACACGTTTATCCGCTGAGCTTTGCCGAATTTCACGGGTACAGGGCCGGACACGTCCGCGACGATTTCGACACCTATATGCTTTACGGTGGAATGCCTTATTTGCTGAAACTGAAAAATTCGGAGCAGCAAAAGCAGTACCTTGCATCGCTTTTTGATGAAGTCTATATCAAGGATATCGTGGAACGCAACAACGTGGAGCGTTCCGACATTCTTGGAGACATACTGGATAATCTCAGTTCCCAGATAAGTTCCCTTACGAACCCGACCAACATCACGAATGCACTCAAGAGCGTTAAGAACGAAAAATTGAGCGTGAACACAGTGAGCGACTACATTGAACATTGCAAGGATGCCTTTATCGTAAGCGAGGCTAAGCGCTACGATGTCAAGGGCAAGCATTACTTCGATTATCCGAACAAGTATTACTTTACCGATGTGGGGCTGCGCAACGCCCGATTGAATTTCCGTCAGATTGATTCCGGTCACTTGATGGAAAACATTGTCTATAACGAACTCGTTTCGCGAGGCTACTCGGTAGATGTGGGTGTCGTTGTTGACAGGAATAAAGGCGGAAGGGTCCAAAAGGAAATCGACTTTGTGGTAAACCACGGCGACAAGCGTATCTATATTCAGTCGGCTTGGCAGATGAACACCGACGAAAAAATCAAGGCGGAACTCGATTCGCTAAAACTCGCCAAGGATTTCTTTTCGAAAATCATCGTGCAGAACGACATCCCCGAAACATTCAGGGACAATGATGGCATTTTGCACGTAAAGCTCACAGAATTTTTGCTGAACCCGGAAATACTCAGATGAAAAAGAACCAGATTGAATTTTCGACGATTGACTTGGTCGGTTCCCTCTTTGTGAGCGACCGTATCGCCCAGATTGCCCAGCGCAAGTGTTCGGCCCAGTCCGAAAAGGACTACAACTTGCCTCCGGGAATTAAGTTCAGCGACCAGACCAGCCGCGCCTTCAGCATTGCAAAGGCGCTCTATGCCGAATATGCCTCCAAGAATGCGTCGTATGACTCCCTGAAGAACTTTATCTTTCAACTGTTCAAAACCGCACTCGACTATACTGGCATTACCGAGGGGCGTCTTGCTGTCATCGGCGGCGTGAAATACCCGGTGACGACCTATGTGACGCCCAATGTTCCGCTTGTGATTGTGCCAGCCGACCTCTCGCTCGACGTGGCCGATGCCCGTTTCACCATCGAAGGCGTGACTAGCCGCAAAAAGAGCGGCTATGCCTTAGCCCAGATGTTCCTGAACGCAAGCGAACCTTGTACATGGGCGATTGTCACCAATGGCAAGGAACTCCGCTTGCTCCGCGATTCCGAAAGCCTAGTTCGTCCTAGCTACCTCTCGTTCAATATCGAATCCATCCTCAAGGAAGACCGTTACCCTGATTTCGTGGCGTTCTGGTGCTTTATGCAGGCAAGCCGCGTGAACGTATGGGAACAGTGGCGTACCGAAGGCATCTTGCAGGGTACGCGCGTGCGCGAAGGCCTGCGTACCGGCGTCACCAATGCGCTCCTATACCTTGGCGCAGGATTTATCAAGACCGAAGGCCCCGGCAACAATGTGCTTCTGAACTCCCTTGCCGAAGGCAAGCGCCCGGATGGAGTTCCCTATACCGTACAGGTGTTCTACAAGGCGCTACTCCGCGAAGTTTACCGTTTCCTCTTCCTTAGCACCATCGAGGAACGCGGCCTTATTTTTGCCCATCCGAGCGAATCCGGCACCGACGCGGAACTTGAACCCAGGTTCCGCAACGCCCATCGACTTTATTGGACTGGTTACAGCGTCCACCGCTTGGCCGAACGCGCGGGGAAAGCTATCCGTACCGACCGCTATACCGACCTGTGGCATGGCGTGAAGGTGGTCTATAAGGCGTTCCAGGAAGGTAACGACAATCTGGACTTGATGCCGCTTGGCGGTCTGTTCAAGGCCGACCAATGCCCGCTACTGGATGCGTGCGAACTCGACAACGAACACTTGATGAAGGCCATCCGTCAGCTCCGCTACAACGATATCGACGGCGTGAAGACCTTTACCGATTACCGCAACATGGGCACCGAAGAGTTCGGCTCCGTTTACGAGAGTCTGTTGGAACTTGTGCCGCATGTGGATTTACAGGCCAAGACGTTCAGTTTTGTGGGCGTGGGCGACGAAGACGGCATTATCGAAGACGGTTCGACCAAGGGTAACGCCCGTAAGCTCAGTGGTAGCTACTATACCGATGCAAGCCTTGTGCAGAGCCTCATCAAGACGGCTCTTGAACCCGCCATCGAAGCGAAACTCAAGGCCGAAGAGGACCTTGCCCGTAAGGAAAACCGCGAACCGGACTACGAACGCGCCATCCTTGATTTCCGTATGATTGACGCTGGCAGTGGTTCTGGGCACTTTTTGCTTGCCGGTAGCCGCCGCTTGGCCGAAGTCCTCAGCGAAAAGCGCCTCGAAAAGACGGGGGAGAGCGCGACCGCCGAAACCTACCGCAAGGCGCTCCGCGACGTGATTACCAACTGCATTTACGGCGTGGACCTGAACGAAATGGCCGTGGAACTGGCTCGCACCGCGCTCTGGCTCGAAGGTTATGAACCGGGCAAGCCGCTCTCGTTCCTGAATCACCATATCAAGCAGGGCAACTCTATCGTAGGCGTATTCGACCTCAAGGTTTTGAACAATGGTATGCCAGCAGCGGCATATACGGCGCTTACCGGTGACGACAAGGCCGTATGCACCTTGCTCAAGAAGTCGAACGAAAAGGAACGTGGTGGCAAGGGGCAGATTAGCGCCTTCGAAAAGAAGAACCCCATTACGAACGACCGTCTGGTGGCGCTGACCAGGCAGATTGAAGCCTTGCCGAATGACGACATCAGGGCGGAAGAGCGGAAACGCGAACTTTACGAGAAATTGCGGCAAGACAGCGTCTATGTGAAGAACAAGATCGCCTGCGACATCTATACGGCCGCATTCTTTGCCAAGAAGGACGATGCCGCGAACGTGCCGACCAGTCGTGACCTGTTCGACGTAATGAACGACCTTGCAGAAACCAGACAGGGCATCCGTGAACTGGCTGCCAGGCTGAGCGAGGAATACTCGTTCTTCCATTGGCCGGTGGAGTTCCCGGAAGTGTTCGAGAAGGGTGGCTTCGACTGCGTGGTGGGTAATCCGCCGTGGGATGTTTCTCAGCTGAGCGAAATCGAGTTCTTTGCGGAGCTTTTACCTGAAATCGCACAGTTAAACGGCAACGACCGAAAGATTGCGATCGATCAGTTACAAAAAAACAGGCCGCATATCTATGAACTGTTTGAAATCAGGAAGCACGCCTTAGAAGCTGAAAACTCTTACTACGGAAAAAGCGAACGTTTCCCGCTGACTTCGTTTGGTAAAGTCAATCTCTATTCCAAATTTGCCGAACTCAACCTGCGTCTCCGTAACGAAAGGGGAACGACCGGGTTTGTATGTCCGTCGGGCATTGCGACCGACGACTCGACCAAGGAATTCTTTGGTGAAATCGCCTCCAAGGGAATGTTGCGCAGTCTCTATGACTTCGAAAACAAGGAAGGCATATTCCCTAACGTGCATCGAATGTTTAAGTTCTGCTTGCTGACGATTGCAGCCGGAAATACGCCGGGTGACTTTGCGTTCTTCCTCAAGAATGTGCCCGAACTCGAAGACAAACGACGCCATTTCTCGATGTCTGCGGAAGATTTCGACTTGATAAATCCGAATACACATACATGTCCTGTATTCCGTAGCCAGGAAGATGCCGAACTTGCGAAGAAGATATACCGCAAGGCGGGCGTGTTTATCCGTGAATCTGATGAAAAGAACGGAAATCCCTGGGACGTCAAATTCCAACAGATGTATAATATGACATCTGCAAGTAATTTCTTTGCGAAGGCTCCGGGCAATGGCCCCGACGGCAAGCCGATGCTTCCGCTGTACGAAGCTAAAATGATGCACCAGATGGATCACCGCTGGGCTACGTTCCTTGCCGAAAAGAAACCCGAAGATGTAACAACAGAGCAGAAGGCTGACGTAAATTTTACCGCCCGGCCAGAATACTGGGTGCCTTATACCGAAACCGTACTCCGCGCCACCAACCTTGATTTCTCTATTGTCGCCGCTTTGCGTAAAGAAGATGAACCGAAACTGCGTGAACTCTGCCAGCGCCTTGCCATGACGGAGACGGACAGCAAATTGCAGAAGGTGTATCTCGATGCCTCGGGGAGTGGCGATATCGTGCAGGACCTGCTTGCCGCCGCCGAAGAATATTGTCCCAAGTATCTGATGGGGTATAGGAACATATCAAATGCGACTAATGCACGAACATTGATTGCCTCAGTTATACCGTTATGCGGTGCGGGGCATTCAATTTTACTTTTCGGAACCAATAAAAATGCGGTACTTGATGCATGCCTAATTTCTAATATGGCATCTATTCCGCTGGATTATGTAACTCGTTTGAAATTGGGCGGAACGAATATGACGTATGGATATATGCGTCAGTTCCCAATTTTGCGTCCAGAAGCCTATACCGACACCGCCGTCAACTTTATTGTTCCGCGTGTATTCGCCCTGACCTACACCGCTACCGATATCGTCGAATGGGCCCGTGCGTTGTGGAATGATGCCAGCCCGGAACTCCGCAAGCTCATCCTTGCCCAGCACAAGGATCTGCCAACCGGCACCGACATCGAAACCCTTGCCGCAAATAACTTCGATCCGGCCTCCATTCCGCCTATCGTCTTCGAAGACGCGCACCGGGCGAACCTCCGCGCCGAACTCGACGCCTACTTCGCAAGGCTTTACGGCCTATCCCGTCGCGACCTCGAATACATCCTCGACCCCAAAGCCGTCATGGGCGACGATTACCCCAGCGAAACCTTCCGCGTCCTCAAGGACGCCGAACTCTCCACCTACGGCGAATACCGCACTGGGCGACTGGTATTAGAGGCCTGGGATAGGATGGATTAAGTAGAAAGAGGTGAAAAAACAAAAAAAGTGTTGACAAAAGCAGTTTTTTAGGCGATAATTATTAAGAACAATCGTCTGCATTTTCGAATGTTTTGTATTTTTGTCATGAAAAAAGGAACAACTGGAGCTAAAATGAAGCCCGAATACGAAGAACTCTTGAATAATTTTGAAAGATATCTCGATTCGATGAGCCAAACCGAGTTTGACTCTATTGTTGATTCTATGGCAAAAGAAAGAGATAATGGCGAATCGTTTGGTTTTGATTTATCTCTTGATACAATGCATGGTTGTTTTTTGTCGTCTTTAGCGGCAAATGCTTATTCCAATGTATCTTTATCTGTTGAATCTGATTACAACGCTCCTTGCTATGTGATGGTTGCCTAATGGAAGCTCAAGCTCCTGCCTTTTCATTAAAACGCTATTGGTTCGATGATATTGTCCTTACATCAAAGGGATTTGTTCCGAACGAAAATATAAGGGTGGACTTCGGGCCGAAGTGTATCTTTAGCAAGAGTTCGCATTCTGCAATATTGGAAGTGACATTTACTGCATCTACGGGAAGTGCCGAAAAACCATTTTTTAGAGTCAAATGTTGTGGTGAATATGTTTTTGGTGAATCTGTAAAAACAGTTTCTGACATTCCAGACTTCTTTTATGCAAATGGAATCGCCATCATTTACCCTTATTTACGCGCTTACGTAAGTCTTGTTTCTCAACAGGCTAATTTTGGTTGCGCCATTATTTTGCCTTTGTCCAACCTTTCTGGCATCAAGGATTTTGTAAAGAAGAATACAACAGAGATTGATTGATGGCACTCTTGTATCAAACCGTCTCTGAACCTCCTCCACAGAACGTAACACCGTGCGTTCCTATTTTTAGCAAGCAGATTACTCAAGCCAATGCCGTAACTGATTATGAAAAAAGACATATCGGTTATCGACCATGGTTAGGGGATGGTTATTATTTTTGGGAAGGTTTTAAAAGTCATGCTCACCATTGGGGTAAAACTCATTGCGGGGGAGCCTACGCAATTTACACACTTGAATATATCTATGGTGTTAATGCAGGTTGCCTTAATTTGGTTGATAATCCTGACCATATTGAGTTGATTGAGCGTATAATTGGAGTTTTTGTTAAGAGTAAAAGCCGTAAGCCAGAATTGTTAAGCGAGGTGATTTATTTTTTTCGAGCTTCGATGAAAAGTAATCCGTCATCGAAAAAATTTGATTCGATTCGCACATTAGCTGAAGGCGGAATGGATTTAGGAGGAGACCAAATACTGCATTTTGATAAAGCAAATGGTGCCGTTTATCATATAAAACGCCAAATTCAGGTTTGCTTCTGGCAACGAAACGGGTGTTTCGACAGAATAAGAAAAATATTTCCAGAAAATTGTATTTCAGACGACATTCAATATGTCTGAATATTGTGCAACTCTTTAGAAAGGGCTGCTTAGTATGACCTTCACGGAACGGGAACTGATTAAAAAGGCCGGTGCCGATTCGGGCTGGAGCATCGTGGAGTCCGACGGTCCGGATTCCGTCACTCTGGGCAGCGCTTCGCATAATGAACGCGCCACTATCAAGAGTTGCGACCACGAAATGGACGTGACCTTTACGGCTTCGTTCAATGAATCGGAACTCCGTATTACCGGAGCCTTCGATATCGTCGGCCAAGAAATTGTTATTCGTGAACGTGAGTACGAGTCGCTTCGCCGTGTACTGCACCGTATGCAGGAGCTGTTCATCGCATTGCCGCCGACACCGATTGAAATATATAATATGCGTTGGCGACAGATTGTCGCTAGCGGCTTACCGGCTACCGAAACCGAGGAAACCGTCAGGCAGCGCGTCGGTCAAGACGTGTACCGCGAAGCTCTGATGAATTATTGGAAAGGCGCGTGCGCCGTCACGAATAGCACTATTCCGGAAATCCTTCGCGCGAGCCATGCAAAGCCGTGGAAGGATTGCGCTTCCGCCGAAGAACGCCTCGACGTGTATAATGGATTCCTGCTCTCTGCCAATCTGGATGCTCTTTTTGACAAGGGACTAATCACCTTCGACGATGAGGGCAATATCATGCTATCGTCGCAACTGAAAGACGCTAATCTTGGCAAGATTGGAATTAATTCCTGTATGCAACTCCGTTGGATTGAGCCCCATCATTTACCATATTTAAACTATCATCGCGAACACGTGTGGAAAAAATAAAGTATCTGTCGGCATCGGGTAGTGGATTACTTGGTCAACGGAAAAAGCCTTCTGGATAAAATCCAGAAGGCTCTAAACACTTGCCCTATTCCCACTCGATCGTTCCGGGCGGCTTGTGCGTCGTGTCGTACCAGAGCGAACCGGCACCGTTTTCCTCGAAGCGTCGCCAGAGGTTCCGGAGGGCGTTCTTGTCGATTTCCGCAAAGTTCGCGGTCATCGCTTCGGAGCTGTTCACGGGGCGCATCACGATGCAGGGCTTGCCCTGGATTTTCAGGGGGAGCATCACGACGGGCATTTGCCAGATTTTTTCGTACAGGTCGTTCTCGCGGAGGAATTCCGTCGCGATGTTGTCGAAAACGCGGAGCGTGTCGAAGTTCTCCTTTGTCGCGAACTGCTCGACGGGTTCCGGGTTTCCGGGGAGCGCTCCGACCTGCCAGACGACACGGTTCACCGTCTTGAACCGGTTGACGATTTCTGTCGCGAACCTTTCGCAGTCCTTCCACGAAAATTCCGGGTTTCGGATGAGGTACGGGTGGGCGTATGTCCGACCGTCTCCCTGGACGCCGACGCTTTTCACCGGGAGAATCTGCCCGAAAACTCCGTTTGCCGCAGCGAACTCCGCGACTTCCTTTTCCGCAGCTGGTTCCGCGCGAACGTCTTCCCGACCGTCCGACAGCAAAAGCCGCACGCCGAGACCGGGACCCGGGAACGGGTGGCGCCAGACGAGTGCATGGGGAATCCGCAATTCCTCGCCGAGCATCCGGACTTCGTCCTTGTAGAGGTCCGCGAGAGGCTCGACCAGCTTGCCTTCCTTGAGAAGGTCTAGGATTTCGTTTACGCGGTTGTGGTGCGTCTTGATCTTGTCTGCGTTTTTCGTCCCGCCGCTTTCGATCGTGTCCGGGTAGATGGTTCCCTGGGCGAGCATCCATTCGTCGGGATTTAGGCGGAGCGCCTGCATTTCGCGGTCCTTCACGTCGAGGAACGTCTTGCCGATGATCGCGCGCTTTTCTTCCGGGAGCGTCACGCCTTCGAGCGCCTTGATGAAATCTTCGGATGCATCGACGATCCGGAGGTTCTTCATCCCTTCCCTTTCGAGAAATTCCATGACCTTGGCGGATTCGCCTAGACGCATCATGCCGTTATCGATGTGAAGCCCGAGGACGTTTTCGGGACCGAGGACGCGGTTCAAAAGGACGAACGCCACGGTGGAATCGACCCCGCCGGAGACGAGCAGGAAGACCTTTCTGCCATTGACCTGTTCCCGGATGCGTTCCGTGATGAGCGGCAGGTAGCTTTTCATGTCCCAGGATTTTTGGCAACCGCAGTAGCGGACGAAATTTTCGAGGACCTTCATGCCGTATCGGCTGTGGGTGACTTCCGGGTGGAACTGGAATCCGTAGAGCTTTCGCTCCGGGCAGGAAACCGCCGCGACCTTGCAGTCGGAAGTGCTCGCGATGATACGGTAGCCTTCGGGAAGTTCCGATACGCTGTCGCCGTGGCTCATCCACATCGGGGATTCCGCGGGGACGCCTTCGAAAATCGGATCGGAGGGAACAGAAACTTTCAGGTCCGCGATGCCGTATTCCTTGACCTTTCCCGGAAGGACCTTTCCGCCGAGTTCCGAGGCGAGGAGCTGGTGCCCGTAGCAGATGCCGAGTTTCGGGACGGGAATGTCCAGGATCTCGGGATTGTAGGCCGGAGCATCGTCCGCATAGACGCTCGAAGGGCCGCCGCTGTAGATGATTCCCTTGACGCCTTCGAGTTCCTTGACGCTTGCCGTGGGGGAGTGAATTTCGGTAAAGACCCCGAGGCGGCGGACGCGATTGGCTATCAGGTGCGCATATTGACCGCCGAAGTCGAGAACGGCGATGGTATCGATTGCTTTCACTCTTCTTCTCCGAGTTTGCGGGCGAGTTCCGCGAGCGTCTGGACACCGGTCCCCGTCGCTCCGTAGGCGGTATATTTCCAGGGGCGGGTCGTGTAGGCGGTGCCGGCGATGTCCCAGTGGGACCACTTGATCTCTTCCGGTACGAATTCGCGGAGGAACAGGGCGGCAAGAATCGCGCCTGCGCTTTTTCCCACGTTGGAAAGGTCGGCGTAATTGTCCTTGAGCTCGTCGGCGTATTCCTCGTCGAGGGGCATCGGCCAGAACTTTTCGCAGGAGGCCTGCCCCGCTTCCATGACGGCCTTGGCGAAAGCGTCGTCGTTGGCGAAGAATCCGGTGATGGAGTTTCCTAGCGCGCGGACCATCGCCCCGGTGAGCGTCGCCACATCGACGATGTGGGTCGCTCCGCTTTCGACCGCGGCGCAGATGCCGTCCGAGAGGACCAGACGCCCTTCCGCGTCGGTGTTATCGACCATGACTGTCTTGCCGTTCTTCGCCTTGAAGATGTCGCCCGGGAGAACCGCCCCGGAACCTATCCGGTTTTCGGCGAGGCACAGGTAGGCGGACATCTTGAGGGGAACCTTGAGTTCCGCCGCGGTGCAGATGGCGGCGAGGGCTGTCGCTGCGCCCGCCATGTCGCTCTGCATTTCCTTCATCCCCTTGGCGGGCTTGAGCGAAATTCCGCCCGTGTCGAACGTGATGCCCTTTCCGACGAGGGCCAGGTGCCTGTCCTTTGCCGCGTTCTTCGGGTTGTAGGAAAGCTTTACCATGCAGGGTTCGAAGCGGCTTCCTGCCCCCACGGTCAAAAGTCCGTTGAACCCTTCGCGCGCGAGAATCTTCGAGTTGAGGATGGTTATCGAAAGTCCCGGAACCTGGTGGGCGACGCGGATTGCCGAGTGGGCGAATGCGTCGGGATAGAGCTTTGAGCCCGGCGTGTTTACCAGGTCTTTGCAGAGGTTCGTGTATTTTTGTTCGGATTCGACGATTTCCGCGATTTTTTCGAAATCCTTGGTGCGTTCCCCGGCTTCAATCTCGAACGTGACTTCGAAGCTCTTTTTCGGATTGCTCTTATACTTTTCAAAGCGGTATGCGCTGTAGTGAAGTCCGTGGAGAATCGCCCGGAACTGCTCGTCCGCAGCGTCCGCGAGGAGAATCTTGACCGTCTTGAACTGCTTTTGTTCCGCCCGTTTTCCGAGCCGGTAGCCCGCCATGCGGAGACGGTCGAGGTCGGAAAGGCCGCGTTCCTTGGCTGCATCGACGAAAATGGTCCGGTGACCGTCGATTTCTACGATTTCCAGGTCGGTGCAGATTCCATTCTCGATATCGGCGAGCGTCCTTGACGCCTGGATTTCGCCCTCTTCGGTGAGGACGGACGAGAACTGGATCGATTTCTTGACAAAGAAAAGGACGTGCGCGGAGACATTGTCCGGGACATGTTTTGCAATTTTAAGTTTGATCATGTTCTAAAAATAGAAATTTTCTAGATTATGTCTGTCAAATTCATTCCTATAGGAACACCGATGGAAACAGCTTCTCAACTTTGGAAAAAAATCCAGTCCCAAGAATTCAACCCGGCGACCGATATGGGCCTTGTCGAAGACGTGAAGAAAATCGCGCTTTCGAGCGTGGAGCCTTGCAAGGTGAGCTTTGGAACGTCCGGATTCCGCGGCGAGATCGGTACGGAGTTTACGCTTCGCACGGTCGAGGTTATCGCGTCCGCGATTGTCCGCATGTATCGGGAAGCAGACGCAGCTCTTTTTGAAGCCCTTGGCGTTTCGAATTTTGACGAGCTCAGGGAGCGCGGATTGGTGCTCGGTCACGACAACCGCCTTCTCGGCGACGAGTTCTGCATGGCCGTGGCGCAGGTTTTCGCAAAAGCCGGCGTAAAGATTTACTATGGCGGCGAAATGGCGACGCCCGAGTTTTCGGCGGCGATCGAGATGCTCGGTGCGGCGTGCTCCATCAACATGACGCCTAGCCACAACCCGTCGAACTATGCCGGAATCAAGTTCAACCCGGCGGACGGCGGACCCGCCGGCCCGGAAATCACGAGCGTCATCACGCGCCTTTCGAACGAAATGATGGCGGATTTTGTCCGCGAGGAGCTTTCCCCGGTCGAGTTCAAGAAAATCGATTCCGTCGAAATTTACAAGGAATTCCTGCACAGGCAGGGGACTATCAAGTTCTCCCGCATCCAGAAGCTTATCGACGAAGGCCGTCTGACCCTCGTGTGCGACCACGTCCACGGCGCGACCCGCGGACGCCCGAACGCGATTCTCGGAAATCCGCAGTGTATGCTCTGTCTCCGCACCGAGGACGACCCGCTTTTCGGCGGCATCGCTCCGGAACCTAGCTCCAAGAACTTAGAAGGGGTCCGCCGCATTCTCGACCAGAGCAAGAGCTGGTATCGCCTAGGCTGCATTTTCGACCCGGACGGCGACCGTGTGCGCTTCTACGACGGAACCCGCGAAATCGACATGAACCGTTTCGGCGCGATTGCTTTCCACTACATGGTGACGTGGCGCAAGGAAGTCGGGGTCGTTGCGAAGTCCGTCGCGACGTCGAACTTTGTAAACGTCATCGCGAACAAGCTCGGAATCCCCGTAATGGAAACGCCGGTAGGCTTCAAGAATTTCCGCCCGTGGCTTTCCCGCAAGGCTAACCCGAAGGCGCTTATCGCCTTCGAAGAGTCCGACGGAATTTCCGGTCTGAACAATACGCTCGAAAAGGACGCCCAGTTCGGTCTTCTGATCGCTCTCGAAATCATGGCGACGACGGGCAAGAATCTCGGCGAATATCTCGACGACCTCTACAAGGAATTCGGAAAGTTCTACCCGAACCGTGCGGGGTTCGAAGTCGATAAGTCCCTTGTCGGCGCACCGCTCGTTTCCCAGGTGATGGCCGTTGCGGACAAGGCGAAGGTCGGTTCGAAGGTCAAGGTCGGCGAAAAGGAAAAGTCCGTCCGCGAAGTACTCACGCTTGACGGCGTGAAGATTATCTTCGAAGACGATTCCTGGATGCTCATCCGTCCGTCGGGAACGGAACCGAAGGTCCGCATCTATACGGAGTGCCGCGAGGAATCCGAAAAGGACGCGATGTTCGAGGCTGCCAAGGCGCTGTTCTTTGGCAAGTAATTTTATATCTTGATCGAGGAGATGCAATATGCTGAAAAAACTGGCAATGTCTTTTCTTCTTGTTTGCGCGACGCTTTCCTTTGCGCAAATCAAGCCTTCGTTCCAGGCGTTTGACGCGGACTATCTGCAGCTGGGCGAAGCTTCGAAGGGCTATCATCACTTCATCGTTCGGGTCGATTATGCGCCGTGGGCGTTTGTCGCCGAAGGCGATGTGAAGGCGCCCCAGGGAGATGTCGATTTGCTGTTCAACAGCATGGACAACGATCAGCTCTATATCGTTGTCGCCTATTCGCCATCGCCTATCGAAGGTTCGGACGGTTTCGAATACCAGGCGGGAATCTACGACCTGATGATTTACTATACGGACGAGGCGGATGACTTCTCGACGCGGATCAAGGACCTGAAAATCACGCTGCTGCCGCCGATTACGAACGATTCGTGGGCGACGGGTTCCTTGGCCGATGCGCAGGGAAAGCGCGGAAAGTCGGGCGATGTATTCAAGAACCCGGAAAATTCGAATGCGATTTTCCAGGCTTCGGCACAGCCTCTCTCCAAGGCCCAGGCAAAAGCCGCGAAGATTGAAGCCGCAAACCAGAAGAAGAACGCAATCAAGGCTCGTCGCGATTCGATTGCCGCAGCCGAACAGGCGGAACGCGAAGCGCAGATTGCGAAAGAGAATCGCAAGGCGGAAGCCCGCCGGAATGAAAAGGCTCGCCAGGATTCCATCGCCGCAGCCGCGAAGGTGAATTCCCGCCGCAATGCCCAGACGGCGGCTCCGGCTGCAGCCCAACAGCAGAACCTCTCCCCGCGCCAGCGAAAGCTCCAGGCGATGCAGGAGGCGGAAAAGAAAAATGCAGCCCAGGCGGCTCCCGCTACGAGGCCTTCGACAGTCGCTCCGGCGGCATCTTCGGATCCGTGCGAAGCTCCAGGTCTCACTCCGCTCCAGAAAAAGCGTTGCCGGATGAACCGCAAGTAAAATTTGCATTTCGATGTTTTTCAGGTCGCTCGGCACGGGCGGCCTTTTTTCTAGCCGAAAGGCTTTTTCGCAAAGCGAACTTTTCGTCTGGCGGCGATGTGGGCGCCTTCCCGGGGTTCAGAGCTTAGTTGAGAGAACTGAGTGCTTAGAACCGTGGACGTCTAAGTTTAGGGATTAGGGAACAGGGAGTAGGGATTAGTTCGCGGACGTCTAAACTTTTGGGGGGCAGACCGTAAGTCTCTGCAAATCTAAGCCCTAAGCTCTCAGTTCTAAGTTCTGAACACGCTAGGCAGTCAATTCCTCATTGCCCATTGCTAATTGCAAATCGTCTCTAATCCCTATTCCCTTCTCCCTGTTCCCTGACTGCTCGCTAGTCACTGATCACTGATACCTAATTTCTGTCAACTACCAACTAAGCACTAACCACTGATTCCTGACAACTTACAGTTCGCTAGACTGTCAATTCCTCATTGCTAATTCCTAATCGTCTCCTGTCTCCTGTCTCCTGATTTCTGGTTTTACCTAGCTCCGTAACTTTTGACACATCCGCGAAAAAAAATCCCAAAAAAATTCAAACTTTGTGTACTCTCTTTGTAAAAATTGTATATATTTGAACTGATGGTTCATACGGTAGATATTTTGAACGTTACTGACGACAATAAATATTACAAAAGTAAAGATTTTATCGTTCAAAATAGCCTGTTTGGCATGAATATTGCTGGGAGGGGGGGGCTGTACATTCGAGCAGTAGCCATATCCCGGTTCGGGCGTGCCTAGCAACACTTCCCTGTAGATTATTTTCCGAAAGTTTTTCTGTCAAGACGACAGCCGCTGGTGCGGTTGCCGGTATTTGGGCGTAAATGGGGAGTTGTGATGCTGTTTGATATTCACGTTCACATGGGGCAGTATTTTGACGATTACTATACGCCTCCCAGGGTGTTACGCACGTTAAAGTGTGCGGGAATAACCCATTTCGCTTACTCCAGTACTTCCAATGTGGTGACGGACGATCCGGCGTTTATGCGGGAGGAGCGCAGCCATGCGTGAACTTTCTGGAGGTCGGGCTGTTGCGCTTCTTTGGGTGACGCATTCCATGTTGCGAAAGTCTCGGGATTTGTCCTTGTATCTCGATGATGGAATCCGTGGTTTGAAAGTTCACGGCAGCTCCGAGAAATGGCGACCGAACGAAAAGTTGCTTGCCCGAGTTTTTGACATTGCCAAGGAGAGAAATCTGGCGGTGATGCTCCACACGGGCGAAAAAGACGAATGCTTTGCGGGAATGTATGAGCCGGTCATCAAAAAGCATTCGGAAGTCAAGGTGATTTTGGCGCACGGGCGTCCGCTTGCCCAGACGATGGATGTTTTGCGGAGCTGTCCGAACGCCTTTGTTGATACGACTTTTATGCCGCATGGGCATTTGCCGGCTCTTCTTCAAGAAGGGTTTGCGGATAGGGTCCTTTTTGGAACGGACACGCCGATTCCGGGGCGATCGCTCAACAGTTCTTTGCCTAGGTACTTGCGAATGCGAATCGAAAGAAGTAAAAAAATTGCCCAAAAATACTGGAATGAGATTTCATGGAAAAATTCGCGGCAAGTGTTAAACATCGACAACGAAACAAGGAGAATTCGATGAGCTGGAAGAAGTGTTTAGAAGCATCTTTTGGAATGGTAGACCGCTTATTTGCCAGGCATCCGTCCGATAAGGCGAAGGCTAGAGAGGCTTTTTTCGAGGCTGTAAAAGAGGGCGTGGATTTTAAAGAATTTGTCAAGGCAGCAAGAGCTTTTTTGACAGAGAATGGCTGTTCCCCGGAACAAATCCAAAAAGAAATAAAGAAGGTCAAGGAACTGAAGTCTTACTTTGATTAACCCGTCTATCCGAATACTGCAACGGATGGGTATAACAAAACGCAGCAAGAACACTTAACCGAATGAGGTTATTATGAAAAAATACAAGAAGCCGCTGCTCGTGGCGAAGAACAATCCGACCGGCAAGCTTTGCCGCTGGTTGCCCAACTTATGCTGACAACACGTGTAAGCGCTGTGAGCTTAAGTTTTAAATCAATTTTTAACAAATGGATTTTATATGACATAAAAATGAAATGCGACAAGTGCAACGAAGAATTTGCAATGGATGTCGAATACGAACATGTCAACAGCGATATCAGGCAGATGGGCACCGAAAAAATATACTCTGCAGAGATAGATGCAGAATGCCCGAATTGTCATAATCCAATAACAGGAACGATTGAATATTGGGAATATCCAAACGGATGCATTGATCATAAAAATGATGATAACTTGAATGATGCAAATGTTTCTGATTTCGGTGTAAAGCATGGCTTGGATTAGAGGTCTAACCATGCCCTACTACCGCCTATCCCGCGATTCCTTTGTCCGTTCCATCGGTGAATTGGGCTATATCTATAGCCAGCTCACCAAGCACGACCGCACCTATACCGATTCTGGCCGCATTCTCTTGAATACGCTTTCCCGGGAACCGTAGAGCCAAAAGCTCTCGTAACAAAAGCCTGTGCCGAGTTCGATAGGGCGACGTCGCAGGACATCCAAGACGTGATATCAAGGAGGAAATATTTCACTCACTTCAAGCCAAAAAACCAAAACAAAAAACGGAGTCAATCATGAAAACCATCTCAATCATCCTTTCCCTCCTCTCCATCATGCTATGTTCTGCATGTTCTAGCAATGGAATTTCTGTTGATCCGGATGAACAAGGTCCTAGCTGTAAGGATATTACAAGTCAAATATCTTATGAATACTTCTATGGAAACAATGCAGTAGAACGATCATGCAACGAGTACAGGCGAATACTTTCAGCAAATGGCATATCTGCAAACAGTTCTTTTGCTCGCACATGTTTTCCGGGTTGCCAAAATCATTAATAAATCTATATTTGATAAGACAATAAGTATATCTTGTTTCATTCATTAGAAATTTTATATTTCTCCATAATATAGAATTTTTTATATTAGTATTAGAATTTAACAATAAGGAAAATTCAATATGAAAAACTTTCTAACCGTTCTTTCAATCATGTTCATGGTGCTATTCACTGCATGTTCTAGCAATGGAATTACTTCTGCTAACACAGAAGAACAAGGTCCTACTACACGTGAATTCAGTTGTAGCGATATTATTGCTCAAACAGCTGGCTCATATTACGGCACAAAAGAAGAAATACAAACGACTATGTGCTTAGAATTCAAACAGATTTTGAGAAGAAATGGCTTGTCTAATGAAAGTCCTGCAACTGTAGAATGTCGTCAGCTATACTACAGACGGTATGGCGATTGCTATCTATAAAGCACATTGCTTAACTTGCTTAAAACTAACAAAATTTTAGTTTCAAATTTTTTTAATTTTTATATTTTATAAAATAAATTTTTTTAATTTTTATGTAACTCAAAAACAAGGAGTATCTTATATGATTAAAATCACAAAATTTATCAGAAACAATAAGAAAATTTGCAACATTATTCGATATATGAACACTAAAGACAAAGGTATCTCATTCTATTCTGATGTCTTTAAGTTCAATAGACCCAATTGCTGCAAAGGTTACTTTGATCTTCTGTATACTATGGCGAAATTGAAAACATTTACCTGGGAGCAACTCCTTATGTCTAGCAGCGCCAGAGAAAATGTCGTCAAACAATATGATGTCAACATTAAATGCTTTGTTCGTAGCACAAAACGTTTTGGATTAAGCGATGTGGCAAAGTGACTTTCCATGAATATGCGACTAATTATTTTAATGGCTATAAGACTTTCTTCAGGAACGGATGACCGCTTGGATGGAATGTCCACTCGAACGCTCATCAAACAACTAATTCCTGATAACCGGCAGGTCGCTCAACAGTTAATTTCTCATTCCTCATTTCTAATTCCTAACTAACTCCACTGATTCCTAATTCCTAATTTCTGTCAACTACCAACTAAGCTCTCAGCTCTAAGTTCTGAACCCAAGCCGCTAAATCCGCATCGCAGGCGGTTTTTCGGGAGAGGAATTTCTATCTTTTCCGCGAAAACTTTTTACAGGATTCTCTAACATGCAAGACATGAACGATCAGGTACAGGCTCGGCTCGACAAACTGGAAAAATTCAAGGAAATGGGGGTAAACCCGTATCCGCATAAATTCAATCGCACGCATACGTCCGAAATGCTCCGTGCGCAAAAGGACGAGCTTCTGAAATCCGGCGAGAAAATTTCGTTTGCGGGTCGCGTCGTCCGTTACAACCGCAAGGGAAAGCTCTGCTTCATGCACCTGAAGGACCGCTACGGGCGTCTGCAGATTGTCTGCGCGAAGGATATCATCGGCGAACAGGATTACGAAATCGTCAAGATGACGGATTTTGGGGATTTCCTCGGGGTCGAAGGGACGATGATGGAAACGAAGACGGGGGAGTATTCCGTCAAGGCCGAGCGAATCGTTATGCTTTCGAAAGCGGTGCGCCCGCTGCCCGTTCCGAAGGAAATCATCGACGAGAACGGTAACAAGAAGGTTTTCAACGAGTTTAAAGATGTCGATTCGCGTTACCGCGAGCGTTACATCGACATGGCTCTGAACGACGACGTCCGCGACGTTTTTCTCAAGCGGAGCCGTATCCTGCAGGCGATTCGGGAATACCTTCTCGAAAACAAGTTTATCGAAGTGGAAACCCCGACGCTTCAGCCGATTTACGGCGGAGCGAACGCGAAGCCTTTCACCACGCACCACAACGCGGCGGACATGACGCTTTACCTCCGCGTCGCCCCGGAACTTTACCTGAAGCGTTGCATCGTCGGCGGCATGGAACGCGTGTTCGAATTCAGCAAGAATTTCCGGAACGAAGGCATGGACCGCACGCACAGCCCGGAATTTACGGGGCTCGAATTTTACCAGGCGTATGCGGATTACAACGATATGATGGTCCACTTCGAAAACATCTACGAGCGGGCCGCGATTGCCGCGAACGGTACGACGAAGGTGAACTACCAGGGGACGGAAATCGATTTCAAGGCGCCGTGGCCGCGCATTTCCATGTACGACGCCCTGAAACAGTATGCCGGATACGACGTGAAGTCCATGTCGGACGAGGACCTCAAGGCGGAACTGAAACGGCTCGGGGCGACGATGGACGGCGAATGGAGCCGCGGTCGCGCGATCATCGAGCTTTTCGAGTTCACGGTGGAAAAGAAGCTCGTCCAGCCGACGTTCATCAAGGACATGCCGAAGGAAAGCACGCCGCTCTGCAAGAGCCATCGCGAGGACGCCGACCTGATCGAACAGTTTGAACCGTATGCAAACGGCTGGGAACTGGGGAACGCCTACACGGAATTGAACGATCCGATTCGCCAGCGCGCGCTTCTCGAGGACCAGGTCCGCCGCGGTCGCGGCGGTGAAGGCGAAACGCATCCGATGGACGAGAATTTTATCCATGCGGTGGAGTCGGGGCTTCCTCCGACAGGCGGTGTCGGCTTTGGCATCGATCGCATGGTGATGCTTCTCACGAACCAGCAGACCATCCGCGACGTCATCCTTTTCCCGCTGATGAAACCTGAAAACTAGTTTGGCGAAGAGCCGACGCGGTGCGTCGGCGATTCCTTTCGGAGTCCTATGAACAAGTTAGAATGGCTTATCGCCTGGCGGTATCTAGGCGCGCAGCGCAAGAGCCTTTTCATTTCGCTGATAGGCATTTTCAGTATGCTCGGCGTGAGCATCGGCGTGTTTGCGATGATTGTCGCGCTCTCGGCGGTAAACGGCTTTGAAAAGGAAGTTACCGCGCAGATGATTGGCAAGGATGCGCACTTTGAAATGTACGCTTACCACGGTGATCCGGTCGAGGGTTACGATTCGCTCGCATTCCAGGTGATGGCGAACGATTCGGACGTGGTCGCAAGCGCTCCGTTCATCATCTACAAGACGGGCATCAGTTCGAAAAAGGTGAACGACGGAATCGTCCTCTACGGAATCGATGCGGAACGCTCGGCGAAGGTGACGAACCTTTCGGAAAATATCGTGAGCGGCAAGTATTCGCTCGACAGCCTCCCCGATGCGATGGGGGAACTTCGCCCTGCGGTCATCCTAGGCGTTTCGCTCGCGAACAGGCTGCGCGTTCTCGTGGGCGACAAGATTATCATCCAGACGTTCCAGAGCACGGAATCCGCGCTTTCTTCGGGCGGTCCCAAAATCCTTTCGTGTGTCGTGTCCGGGATTTTTGAAACGGGCATGTATGAATACGACGGAAACATCGCCTATATAGGAATTCCCGAGGCGCAGAAACTGCTTTCGATGGGCGATGCCGTTTCGGGCATTCAGTTCCGCGTCAAGGACCAGTGGAAAGCGGAAGAGAACGTTGCCCGGGCGGGTTCTGTCGTCGGCTATCCCTATTACTTCATCGACTGGAAGACAAAAAATGTCACGCTTCTCAAGTGGATGAACTACGAGAAGTTCATCGTGGCGGCGATCATCTGCCTCATCATTTTAGTCGCTGCGTTCAACATCATCAGTTCGCTCATCATGGTCGTGACGGACAAGACGAAGGAAATCGGGATTCTCCGCAGCATGGGCCTTTCGAAGGGCGGCATCATGCGGGTGTTCATGCTGATGGGGTCTTTTATCGGTATCGGCGGGACGCTTCTCGGCGGGACTATCGGACTTGTCCTCTGTGCGCTCCAGCAGGCGTATCACTTTGTAAAGCTTCCCGGAGACGTGTACGTGCTTCCCTATTTTCCGGTGCTGATCGAGCCGCTCGACGTGGTTCTGGTCTTTGCCTGCGGTATTTTCCTCTGTACCCTTTCGACGCTTCTTCCGGCCTGGAAGGCTTCGAAACTCGATCCTGTGGGAGCGATTCGCCATGAATGAAATCTTGCTTGAAACGAAGGCGCTTACCCGGGTCTTTGCTGAAACGGGCGAGCGGCTTGAAATCCTGAAAGGCGTCGATTTTTCCCTTGGAGCGCATGATTTCTGCGTGCTGACCGGTGCTTCGGGATCGGGAAAATCCACATTCCTGAATCTCGTCGGGGCGCTGGACACGCCGACTTCCGGGGAAATCCTCTTTGAAGGCAAGAGCCTCGGAAAAATGTCCGCGTCGGAAAAGGATGCGTACCATTCGAAAAAAGTCGGGTTCGTTTTCCAGTTCCACCATCTGCTTGCGGAATTTACCGCCATCGAGAACGTCTGCGTTCCGGCGAGAATTCGGAATGCGCGGGAACCGCTTTCGGAAATCCGCTCTCGGGCGGAGGAGCTCCTTTCGGCTGTCGGCCTGAAGGATCGGATGAAGCACTTGCCCCGGGAGCTTTCCGGCGGGGAAAGACAGCGCGTTGCCGTTGCGCGGGCCTTGATGAACCGGCCGGATATTCTCCTTGCCGACGAACCGAGCGGGAATCTGGACGAGAAAAACGCCCGGATGCTCAATGAACTTTTTAAACAAATTAACGAAGACTACAGACAAACTCTGCTGGTCGTGACGCACGACGAGCGCATGGCGGAATACGCGACAAGCCGCGTCCACATGCACGGAGGAAAAATTGTCCCATTCTCAAAGGAGGCTTCCTGATGCCAGGCCGTTTTACGGATCGAGTAAAGAAAGTTTTGCAGTATGCACGGGATGAAGCGCGTCGCCTGAATTCGGAACATGTCGGAACGGAACACATGTTGCTAGGCATTGTCCGCGAAGGTGCGGGAGTCGCCGCCGCCGCGTTAAAGACGCTCGGGGTGGATCTGGAGAATCTCGCGCAGGACGTGGAGCGTTCCATTTCGGGAAACGGCGGCATGATGACCATCGGTACCCAACTAACGTTTTCGGAGCATGCGAAGAGCGTATTGCAGGCTTCTGCCGGCGAAGCCCAGATGTTCGACGACAGCTACATCGGTACGGAGCATGTTCTCCTCTCTCTCTTGAAAATTGCCGAATGCCAGGCCGCTGCAGCTCTCTCTGCGGCGGGTGTCGAATATACGACGCTCAAGCAGGCAATCGAAAATGTCAAGGATGAATCCCGCCCGCAGCGGTTGGATTCGAACATCCAGAATTTCGCCGCGCGCCGTCCGGAGCGAGAAAGCAAGTCCAAGACGCCGATTCTCGATCATTTCGGGCGCGACCTCACGGCTCTAGCCCGCCAGGGAAAGCTCGATCCGATCATCGGACGCTCTGCGGAAATCGAGAGGCTGATCCAGGTTCTCTGCCGCCGCAAAAAGAACAATCCGGTCCTTATCGGCGAACCCGGAGTCGGGAAAACCGCTATCGTGGAAGGTCTCGCGCAGAAGATTGTCGAAAAGAAGATTCCCGAGATTCTCGAAAACAAACGGGTCATCACGCTGGACGTTGCGGCGATGGTCGCCGGTACCAAGTATCGCGGGCAGTTCGAGGAACGCCTGAAGGCCCTGATCATGGAGCTTCAAAGAAACGAAAACGCGGTCATCCTCTTTATCGACGAGCTGCATACGATTGTCGGTGCTGGCGGTTCGGAAGGAAGCCTCGACGCTTCGAACATCTTCAAGCCGGCGCTCGCCCGCGGGGAACTCCAGTGTATCGGGGCGACGACGGTGGATGAATACCGGAAGTATATCGAAAAGGACGCCGCGCTCGAACGCCGTTTCCAGAAGATCCTGGTGAATCCTCCGACGGTCGAGGAATCCGTTATCATCCTGAACGGGCTTGTCGATCGCTACGAAAAGCATCATAAGGTGAAGTACACGCCGGAAGCGGTTCGCGCTGCGGTCGTTTTGGGGGACCGTTACCTTTCGGAGCGATTCCTGCCGGACAAGGCGATAGACGTCATCGACGAAGCGGGGGCGAGAAAACGCCTAGAAAGCATGGCCGTACCGCCGGAACTCCGCGACATGGAAGCGAAACTGGCCGAGACGAATGCGAAGAAGGAAGAGGCGCTGCGCACGGAAAAATTCGAGGACGCCGCCAAGTGTCGCGACGCTTCGGAAGAACTCCAGAAAAAAATCGCCGAGGTCAAGGACGGCTGGCTCGAAAAGCGCAAGACGGAATGCCAGGTCGTCGATGAGGATGTCATTCGCGACGTGATAAGCAAGATGACGGGAATTCCCGTTTCGCGTCTCGCCGGCGAGGAGACGAGAAAGCTCCTGAACCTCGACAGGGAAATCAAGCGGCGGATCATCGGGCAGGACAGGGCGGTCGATGCCGTCGTCCGCTCCATCCGGCGTTCCCGGGCGGGAATCCGCGATACATGCAGACCGATGGGAAGCTTCCTTTTTCTCGGGCCTACAGGTGTCGGGAAAACGGAACTCGCCAAGGTCCTTTCGCTCTCGCTCTTCGGCTCCGAAGATTCGATGATACGAATCGACATGAGCGAATACATGGAGAAGCACAGCATTTCCCGCCTGATCGGCGCGCCTCCGGGATATGTCGGCTACGAGGAAGGCGGTGGACAGCTGACCGAGAAAGTCCGCAAGCGCCCGTATTCCGTGGTCCTTCTCGACGAAATCGAAAAGGCGCATCCCGATGTGTATAACCTCTTGCTCCAGATTCTCGACGACGGGCAGCTGACGGACAGTTTCGGTCGGAAGATCAATTTCAAGAACACGATTATCATCATGACGTCGAACGTCGGAGCGCGCGAAGTCAAGCACAGCGCGGGCATGGGCTTTACCAAGCTCTCGGAAAGCGACGATTTTGAAAGGATGGAAACGACTATCCGGGAAGAGGCGAAGAACGTCTTCTCTCCGGAATTCCTGAACCGTATCGACGATCAGATCGTGTTCCGCAGCCTCAACAAATCGGACTTGGTTCGGATTGTCGATATCCTTTTGGGCAATGTCCAGAAGAACCTTTCGGAACGCGGAATCCTGCTCGAATTTACCGAAAAGGCGAAAGAGGTTATCGCGGAGCACGGATACGATCCTGCCCTCGGTGCAAGGCCGCTCCGCAGGAGCATCCAGCAACTGGTCGAAGACGAACTTTCCGAAGGGCTTCTGCTCGGGACCTTTACGGACTTTTCGACGATAGGAATCGACGCGGCCTCCGACGGAAAGAAGCTCGTTTTCAAAAAAGAAGATTTGCCGGGAAAAAATCAGCAATAAGGAGCGATTCTATGGCAAACGTGGATCTCTTGGAACTTGCGCAGCGGATTATCGACGGTCATCGCATCCGCCGCGGAGACGACCTTTCGTTTTTTCTCACCTGCGACCTGGAAGAGCTAGAAAAAGGCGCCGGCTGGATCCAGAAGCACTTTCGTCGCAACCATGTCGATCTGTGTACGATCATCAACGGTCGGAGCGGTCGCTGTCCCGAAGACTGCAAGTACTGCGCCCAGTCGGCGCACAACAAGACGGGCTGCGACGAATATCCGTTTCTTCCCAAGGAAAGAATCCTTGCCGAAGCGACCCGCAACGCACGGATGGGGGTGAACCGCTTTGCGATTGTGACCGCGGGCCGCGCCTTGACGGGAAAGGACTTTGACGCGGCGATCGAGGCTTTCGAGGAGATGCGCCGCACGCTGAAGATCGGGCTTTGCGCGAGCATGGGATTCCTTTCTCGTGAGCAGCTTCACCGTCTGCACCTGGCGGGCGTCACCAGCTACCACCACAATATCGAAACGAGCCGTCGCAACTTTCCGAACATCTGTACGACGCATACCTACGAGGACAAGGTTCGCGAAATCCGGATGGTCAAGGACGAAGGCCTGTGCATCTGTTCCGGGGGAATCATCGGGATGGGGGAAACCTGGGAAGACAGGCTCGATATGGCGATAAGCCTTGCCGAACTCGAAGTCTATTCGATTCCCATCAACGCCCTGATGCCGATTCCCGGTTCTCCGCTCGAACACTTGAAGCAGATTTCCGCCGCGGACCTGATGCGCACAATCGCGTTTTTCCGCTACATCAATCCCGAAGCGAATATCCGCCTTGCCGCGGGTCGAAAGATTATGTCGGACTTTGGCGCAAAGGCTTTCCTTTCGGGCGCAAGCGCGAGCATCACCGGGGACATGCTCACGACTAGCGGAACGACGATTCGGGGCGATTTCGAGATTCTCGAAAGGCTCGGGCTTTCCAATGCGGGACCGAACGATTTCGATGTTTCGTCATGCGGAACCTGACGGATTTCAAGTTTCATCCATCATAAACAAAGCCTCGCGAATGCGAGGCTTGAAATTTTCCTTAAAAGTTTAGAGCAGTTCGCCTATCTGGATGGCGTTGAGCGCTGCGCCCTTGCGGATCTGGTCGCCGGTAAGCCATAGCGTGTTGCTGTTGTCGTCGGCGAGGTCCTTGCGGATGCGTCCGACGAAGACATTGTCCTTGCCCGCGCTTTCGAGCGGCATCGGATAGACGTAGTTCTGCGGGTCGTCCTTGAGAGTTACGCCGGGAGCATTCTTCAACGCGTTGCGGATTTCTTCGACCGAGACCGGGCGTTCCGTTTCGAACCAGACGGATTCGGAATGGGAGCGGAGCGAGCTGACGCGGACGCAGGTTGCGCTGGTGCGCACGTCGGAATGCATGATTTTCCGCGTTTCGTTGAACATCTTCATCTCTTCCTTCGTGTAGTCGTTTTCCGTCATCTTGTCGATTTGCGGAATGACGTTGTAGGCGAGCTGGTGCGGGAACTTGCTGATATGCGAGGTCGATCCCGTTTCCAGGAGGTCCTTGTATTGCTGCTTCAGCTCTTCCATGGCGACAGCTCCGGCCCCGCTTGCGCTCTGGTAGGAGGAAATATGGATTTTCCTTATGTGCGAAATCTTTTCGATCGGGTTCAGGACCACTACCATCATGATGGTAGTGCAGTTCGGGTTCGCGATGATTCCGTGGTGCAGCTTGATGTCTTCCGGGTTTACCTCGGGGACGACTAGCGGGACGTTCGGATCCATCCGGTAGAAGCTCGTATTGTCGATGCAGACCGCTCCGGCTTTTACCGCGGATGGGAGAAATTCCTGGGAGATTGTCGCACCCGCAGAGGAGAATACGATATCGATGCCTTTGAAGGAATCGTGCGTGAGTTCTTCGATTGTCAAGTCTTCGCCCCGGAACTTGAGCTTCTTGCCCGCGCTGCGCTTCGAAGCGAGGAGCTTCAGCGAATCCAGCTTGAAGTTGCGCTCTTCGAGAATGGAAATCAGTTCCTGTCCAACGGCGCCGGTGGCACCGACAATGGCAACGTTACGACTCATAGTTTGACCTTTGTGTTTGGATTGTGTAAATTCACTGGATTTTTTCGATAGACGAAAGATAGGTGGCGAAGGATTTGGCGGCAAGCGTCGCCTGGCGCTTGCACTGTTCGAATTGCGATCTGCGTTCTTCGGAATCCTCGATTGTCGTATAGGCGTGGAGCGCATACCCGGCGAGGCGCAGGGATTCGGAGGCGCGTACCAGCTGCCCGTGAAGTTCGCTGAGGCTTTTCGGGTGAAAGAGGGAGGTCGCCCGGCTGTTTACCTTTGCCGTCGAATTGCGGATGGCGAGCGCTTTGCTTTCGGCGATTTCCCGGTTCTGTTCGGATGCCCTGTTAGAAATGGCTTTGGACTTTTCGATCTGCTCGGCGATGGCGATTCCTTCGTTTGCGATCTTTTGCGCTTGGGTCGTGTAGCGACGCAGCGCCGTTCCGTTTTCCCTGTTCTTGGGGGATTCCTTCAATGCTATCTCCGGGGCGGTTTCGGGCAAGGCTTCGCAATCCTTTCCCGAAAGGGCCTCGTTAAGCGCGACCAGCGGTCGCGGCGAAAGTTCCTCGGAGACGAACGAACCGTAGCCCTCCACTTTCATGTAGGTGAAGAATCCCGCAATGACGAAAATGAGGACCGTGATGATTCCCGAAAGGGCCGCCCGGATAGCTCCGCGCGCATTGATCGCCTGCAATATCGCCAGAAGCCCGATACACCACAGGATTGAAAGGCTGATGAGATCAAAGGCTGGCATGGACAAGTCTAGAACTTTGGATTAGAACGGAAGATCGTCGTCTGCGTCGGGGCTTGCACCCATCGGAGCGGGAGGAATCGGCGTCGGGTTGATGATTGTCGGATTCCGTCCGTAGTTGGGATTCGGGTTTATCGCCGACTGCGTGACCGGGCGGTTGTAGTTCGCGTTCTGGTTTTGGTTCTGGTAGTAATTTCCGTTCTGGTTGTTGCGCGGCGTGAGCAGCTGGAAGGTTTCCATGTTGATGTCCGTCGCATAGCGCTTCTGTCCGTTCTGGTCGTCCCAGGAGCGGTAGGTGAGCGTTCCTTCCACGAATAGCGTCATGCCCTTGTGGACTCCGAGCTGTTCGATGATGTCGGCGATTTTTCCCCAGCCGACGATGTTGTGCCAATCGGTCTGCTCCCTGGTTTCTCCGTTTGCGTCGCGGTAGCGGCGGGATGTGGCTAGGGAGAAGGAAACGCGCTTGCGACCGCTCGGCGTGACTTTCGTTTCCGGATCTTTGCCGATGTTTCCGATGAGCATGACTTTGTTGAGATAGGGCATTGTGTTTTTCCTAATAGGATTGCTTTTTGTGTGATATATCTACTTATATTTAGGTATAACCACTTCAAATATAGCAAAAAAAATGAGCGTAAAAATTGCCTTGTCCCGTTTTGAAAACGCATTCCCGAAAGAGTTGCGCGGAATGCGCCTAGGGGCGCTTCTGCATCCGGCGTCCGTCGATTCCTGTTTGCGACATACCTTGGAAACCCTCCGTCTTTACGATGGAAAGCTCTTTAGGCTCTCTGCGCTGTTCGGTCCGCAGCACGGCATCCTGGGACATACCCAGGACAATATGATCGAATGGGAAGGAACGGTCGATCCCGAACTGGGCGTTCCGGTCTATAGCCTCTACGGAAAGACGCGCGAACCGTCCCCGGAGATGCTTTCGCACATCGACGTTCTCCTTGTAGATATGCAGGATGTCGGTGCGCGTTACTACACGTTTATCTGGACGCTCTTTCTATGCATGAAGGCTTGCGAAAGGGCGAAAATCCCGGTTGTCGTTCTCGATAGGCCGAATCCGCTTGGCTGCACCGAGGAAGGTCCGATTCTCGACCTGGATTACGCAAGTTTCGTCGGACTCTGGAAACTGCCCGTCCGGCATGGAAAGACGATCGGGGAACTCGCGAAGCTTTTTCGGGCGGAACGCTTCCCGGACTGCGAGCTTTACGTGATGGAGATGGAAGGCTACGATCCGCGGATGTGGTTCGACGAGACCGGGCTTCCCTGGGTGATGCCGTCGCCGAACATGCCGACTCTCGATACGGCGACGGTCTATCCGGGAATGTGCCTTTTTGAAGCTACCAACGTGAGCGAAGGCCGCGGCACGACCCGCCCCTTCGAACTTTTCGGTGCGCCTTTCATCGACGCGAAGAAGCTCTGCCGTTACCTGAACGGTCTGCATCTTCCGGGAGTCTATTTCCGCGAGAACTATTTCCAGCCGACGTTCCACAAGGGCGCAGGGAAAATCTGCGGTGGCGCGCAGATCCATGTCCTTGACCGCGAGAGGTTCCGCTCCTTCGACATGGCGGTCCGCATCTTGCGCTATCTTTTCCACGAATACCCGAAGGATTTCGCGTGGAAGGCTCCACCATACGAATACGAATACGAGAAGCTTCCCATCGACATCTTGCTCGGTTCGGGAACGTTCCGCAGGGAATTCATCGAGAACGGGGTGCTCTGATGCGCGTGCTCTTGCTTGCCGCGGGACTTGGAACACGCCTTCGCCCGCTCACCCTCCAGATGCCGAAGCCTCTTGTCCGCGTTGTCGATCGGACGATTCTCGAACACCAGGCGATGCTCGCCGGGACGCTTCCGGGAGCCGTTCTCCATGTGAACGCCCACTATCTTTCGGACAAGTTAAGCGCCGAGGCGACCGCCCTCGGGTTTGAAAAGGTCTGGGAGGAATTTCCCGAAGCCCTGGGAACGGGCGGTCCGCTTTTTCGGATGAACCGGGAAGATCCGGTCGATGAACTTTTGGTGATGAATTCGGACTGTTTCTGCCGTTTCGACTTGCGCTCGTTCGTGCGACTTGCGCGCTCTTCGGGGGCGCCATGTGCGCTTCTCGCTGTCGATAATCCCATGGTGAATTCGATTTATGTGCGGAACGGAATCCTCGCGGGAATCCGCGACCGCTTTGGCGACCGGACAAGGGACCGTGTCACCTTTTCTGGAATTTCCTGGTATTCGAAGCGCGCCCTTGCGGAAATCCGGGAAGACGAGACGGACGTGCGCCTTTTCTGGAAGCGTCTTTTTGAAAGCGGGCGTTCGCCCTTCATCGACGACAGCCAGAAGTTTTCCCTCTGGATAGACATGGGAACTCCCGATGGTCTCATGCGGGCGAGCGACTTCCGGAGAAAAGAGCTTGGCGTGGGAAATTTCGGGGTCCCGGAAAGCGCGATGTCTCGGGCGAAGGCGACTGTCTGGATGCCCGGAGTCAAGGTTCCCTCTTCGGCGACTTTTGACCACGCGATTGTCTTTCCGGGAGCGAAAATCGAAGACGGGGAATGCGTGAAAAACGAAATCCGCGGAGAAAATTTCCGCTGGCCTATCGGAAGGTAAAATGTTTTATGTCTAGATTCAGAATTGTCCTCGTCGAGCCGGAACATCCGCACAACGTGGGATTTGTCGCCCGGGCGATGCGCTCTAACGGGCTTTCGGAACTATACCTGGTCTATGCGAAACGCGATACCGTGAATCCGGAATCCTACCGGACCGCGCACAACGCGGCAAGCATCCTCGACGCGGCGAAGGTCGTCCCCGCCTTGGACGATGCGCTTTCGACCTCGAACTATGCGGTGGCGTTTTCCCGTCGGCGCTTCGACACGATTGTCCCGAACCTTTCCCTTCCGCATTTGCCGGAAAGGCTTCCCGACGGATCGGTTGCGCTTGTCTTCGGACGCGAATCCTGCGGACTTTCCTTGGAAGATATCGAACGGTGCGCAATCGTTTGCGAAATACCCGTCCCGGGGCAGATGAGCCTGAATCTCGCGCAGGCGGTGACCGTCGCCTGTTACGAGCTTTGCCGGGCGGGACTTCTCGATGGTTCGGGGCTTCGGACCGACCGGGTTCCCTTGAAGCGTGGCCGCATCGAAAAGGCGAACATCGGGCAGATTGAAAATTTTTTGAAATACCTGCACGAAAACCTGACGGACCGCTACCAGCACAACACGTGGACGGAATCCGCTGTCCGGGAATTTTTACAGCGGCTCGCTCCGACGCGCTTTGAAATGAGCGCGCTCCTCGGGCTAGTCAAGAGCCTCGTGATGCGCAGGGAAGAGAGAGAGAGGAAGGATTCGGCATAACGTTCGCTCCGCTTTTAGGCAAAACGGAAAAGAACGCAGACGTCGAGGCCGCCGTGGAGCGTCCTGATTTTCCGCTTCGGAGAAAGCGCGAGGGCCTTTTCCGCTTCGGCGTTCGGAGCGATGACCGCTGCGTTTGAACTGGAAAAGTCCGAGCGAATCTTCTTTCCGATTTCCCGGTAGAGACGCGGAATGTCTGCGGAAATACGCTTGCCGTATGGCGGGTTCAGTACGAGCAGGGACGAGGCTTTTGCCTTGGGCAGGTCGAAAAAGTCGGATAGGGAAATTTCCAGCGCGCTTTCGAAAATCCCGCATAGAAACGGAGCGGCGCCTTCCTGTTCGAGGTTGTAGAGGAGCGTTTCGAACGCCTTTCCTGAAATGTCTCCGGCATGGATTTTCAGGTCGGGGAAAAGTTTTAGTCCGGGAGTGTTTCGCGTCATGAAGTTCCATGCGTTCGGGCGGAACGAAGGCGCGTTCTGCAGGGCGAAGCTTCTGGTCTTCCAGAGGTTCGCTCCGGCGAGAAGCAGAGCCGCTTCGCTCGAAAAGGTCCCGCTTCCCGCCATCGGGTCGAAAAGCTCCGCTGCGCACGGGAGTCCCGCTTCGAGAAGGATGGACGCGGCGAGCGTGTCGCGAATGGGGGCCGCTTCGACGTGACGTTCGAATCCCCGCTTGTAGAGCGGAACGCCGGCGAGGTCTGCGCTAAGCGTGCAGCGATCGTTCTCGAAATGGACAAAGAGATTCTGCGGAAAAGGCTTGCCGAAATTTTCTCCGTCCTTTTCGAGCGTTTCCCGGACGATGCGTCCGATGCGTTCCGAAACAGCATCCGTGTGGTAGAGCCTCGATTTCTTGCTCGTAACATGGATGCGCGGCATGGAGTTTTTGGAAAAGAAAAGTTCCCACGGAATGCTCTGCGACTTCTTTTCGAAACGTCCGAAGTTCTCGGCGGAGAAGCTTTCGATGCGCATCACGATACGCGTGCATGTGCGGGAAAATGCCGAAAGTTTCCAAGCTTCGTCGAGCCTTGCCGTAAAATCCAGCGCACCGAAGGAAACCTTGATGGGGGCTGTAAATCCCAGCGTCCGGAATTCCGCCTCGCAGGTTTTCTCGAATCCGGGATGGCAGATTGCCCGGAAGTCGTGGGGTATCGCCGTAACGTGCCGCTTGATGCGCTTGGATAGGTCCATGAGTTAAATTTAGAAAGACATGGAAAGAAAAGACTTGCAAAAACCGTATCGGTTTGTTATTCTTCCCGATAAGAAATGAAATCCCTGTAGAGGTTCCGATGAAAAGAATCCTGTTCGCCATCCTGGCTTTTTCCGCTATCGTTTTCGCCGAGCCGTATGTACACGATGGTTTCTACATGAACTTCAAGACGGGGATCGGGTATATGGATCTGCAGTCGGACAAGACGGACTACTCCTATGTCGATCTGAAAAGCCCGCTATCCCAGAGCCTGGCGTTTAAGCTTGGCGGAGCCGTGAACCCGCATCTGGCGATTGTCGGGGCGATGTCTCTCTCGGCAGCTGCAGGCGAAGTAAAAAGCCGCAACGCTTACTATTCGGATAAATCGGACGCGATGCTTTTAAGCTTGATTCTCGGGCCGGGCATCGTTTTCTATCCGGTGCAGGGTGGCGTCATGGACAATTTCTTCATCGGCGCGACATTCGGGCTTGGCATTTGCGGGATAGATTTGGACGGTGCCTATCTTTCGTGGGATGACGGTGACGGCGTCTCTTCCAATACGGCGACAGGTTTCGGCGTTTCGCTTGAAATCGGCAAGGAATGGTGGGTGGGTGACAACTGGTCCCTGGGAGTCGATCTCGTCTATACCTATGTTTCCGGTGACGATGTCGATTACGACGGGCTCGAATGGAAGTCCAACGCTATCCAGCTGCGCTTTACGATTACCCGCAGCTAGTACGCTTTTAGCCGGAAGAATATAGATTTTCCGGTATGGAATTCAATCTGTTTTACAGGCTTGCGTGTGCGCTTGCGATAGGGCTCATCATCGGGTTGCAGCGAGAGAATACCTACCAGAACGAAGACTTTCATCCGGCGGGCATTCGGACGTTCGCGATAGCGGGAATTCTCGGGGCGCTTGCCGCACTGATGTCTCTGCAGATGGATTCGGCGGCTCCCTTTGTCGGGTTGCTGGTCGTACTCGGGCTTGTCCTTGCGGCGACGCATCTTTCCGCATCTTTCAAGGCTTCGGGAATGACTACAAGCGTGGCGCTGGTCTCGGTCTTTATGCTCGGCGGTCTCTGCGTCTATGGCAAAGTTCTCGAAAGCGTCGCTGTCGCTGTCTGCGTGCTGGGGCTTCTCGCGTTAAAGGCTCCGCTCCACGCCTTTGCCCACAAGGTTTCGAAGGACGATATCATCGCGACTTTAAAGTTCGCGCTGATTTCTGCGGTCATCCTCCCGATCCTTCCCGAACGCTCTTACGGTCCCGCGGGCCTTGAGGTGGTTTCGCCCTACAAGATCTGGGTCTTTGTCTGCTTCATTTCCGGGATTTCCTTTATCGGCTACGTGCTGGTCAAGTGGGTCGGTCCGGGAAAGGGAATCGGTCTCACGGGGCTTTTTGGCGGTCTTGCTTCGAGTACGGCGCTTACGCTCAGCCTTTCGCAGCGGAGCAGGCAGAATCCCGAATATTCGAGCTCGCTGTCGAAGGGAATCGTTATCGCCTGGTCGGTGATGTATCTGCGACTTTTTCTCATCTGCGTCGCGCTTGTGCCGCAAATCGCTCCGAACCTCGCCTTGGCGCTTTTGGTTCCGCCGGTTCCGGGTTTTCTCTTCGCCTATTTCCTGCACCGCCGCGACAAGCGCCTGCATTCTTTGCCGATGACCAACTTTACGAATCCGTTCGAACTCTTGCCGTCGATCAAGTTCGGCGTCGTCTTTGCCGTGGTGCTGTTCATCGCGAACGCTGCGGAAAAGTTTTTCGGTAGCGGTGCGCTGTTCGCTTCGTGCTTCATCACGGGGCTTGCGGACATGGACGCGATTACGCTTTCCGTCCTGGACATGGTGAAGCTCGGTTCCGTGGCGCTTCCTCCTGCGGGCAAGGCGATTGCTATCGCGAGCTTTTCGAATACGCTCTGCAAGGGAGGCCTTGCGTACTTCTTTGGCGATAAAGAAATGCGGCGCTTGATTCTCCCGGCGACGGGATTCGTTGCGCTACCGTCGCTTGCGGTTATACTCTTTGTCCTGTGATGTTGTAAATCTCTACAACGCTTTTTGTCTTCGGGGCGGGGACGCTTGGGGGAAAAATCGTTTAGCTTAATAGGTGAACGATTCGAGTTCACAAGACCACACACACCCTCCATCAGCCGTTTTCGAACGAGAACGGCTGATTTTTTGTTGAAACGTGATTTCTGCGGATCGGTTAACTCTGTTTTCGTTTTTTTTACAAAAAAGTCCGGCTTGTCGCCGGACTTTTTGTGCATTTTCCAAAAATTTTACGCCTTTTTCGGATCGGCCATGTTGATGGAGACATGCAGATCGTTCAACTGGGCGACATCGACTTCGCTCGGGCTCTGGTCCATCGGGCTGGAGGCGCTCGTGTTTTTCGGGAAGGCGATAAAGTCGCGGATCGAGTCCTGGCCTTCCATCGTCGCGACGACGCGGTCGAGACCGAAAGCGAGACCGCCGTGGGGAGGCGCGCCGAACTTGAACGCATCGACAAAGAAGCCGAACTTTTCCTTGACCTGTTCCTCGGAAAGCCCGAGCAGGCGGAAAACCTTTTCCTGGACTTCCGGGTTGTGGATACGGATGGATCCGCCGCCGATTTCAACACCGTTCAAAACCAGGTCGTAGGCTTCGGCGTTGCAGTCCTTGAGGTTTCCGTCGAGCATCATCTGCAGGTGTTCCGGCAGGGGATTCGTGAACGGGTGGTGCATCGCCATGTAGCGGCCTTCCGTTTCGCTGTATTCGAACATCGGGAATTCGGTAATCCACACGAACTCGCGCTTTTTCGGATCGCGGAGACCCTTGATACGGGCGACTTCGAGGCGGAGCTGTCCCATCGCTGTCGCGGCGACCTTTTCGGGACCGGCGATAAAGAACATCATGTCGCCGTCTTTCGCGCCGACGGCATCGCGCAGGTCGTTCAGCTGTTCCGTAGTGAAGAACTTGCCGACCTGGGTTTCCACCGTATCGTTTTCCTTGACGCGCATCCAGACGAGACCCTTGGCGCCGTATTTTCCGACATAGGCGGTGAGATCGTCGATTTGCTTGCGCGTAAAGTCCAGGCAGCCCTTGGCGGCGAGTCCGCGAACCTTTCCGCCGGCGGCGACCGCGTTCTTGAAGACGCCGAAGTTCGACGTGGCGGCGATTTCGGAGACGTCGTGAATTTCGAGGTCGAAACGGAGGTCGGGCTTGTCGGAACCGTACTTGAGCATCGCTTCGTGCCAGTTCATGCGACGGATATGGCGCGGGGGCTCGAAATCCCAGACTTTTCCGAGAACTTCGGTCACGAACTTGTCGAACATTTCCATGACCTCGTCTTGGTTTACGAAGGACATCTCGACGTCGATTTGCGTAAATTCCGGCTGGCGGTCGGCGCGGAGGTCCTCGTCGCGGAAGCATTTTGCAATCTGGAAGTAGCGGTCGAAGCCGGCTATCATCAGGAGCTGCTTGTATTGCTGCGGGCTTTGCGGCAGTGCATAGAACTTGCCCGGGTTTACGCGGGACGGGACCAGGTAGTCGCGGGCGCCTTCCGGCGTCGATTTGCAGAGGACGGGCGTTTCGATGTTCTCGAATCCGTTTGCGTAGAAGAATTCATAGACCGCCTTGAGGAAGCGGCTCTTGAGCATCAGGTTCTTCTGGATCCACGGACGGCGAAGGTCTAGGTAGCGGTAGGTGAGGCGGAAGTCGTCGTTTTCCTTGCACTCTTCCTTCGGGTCGTTGATGGCGATAGGCGGCGTGAGCGACTCGTTCAGGATTTCGAGCTTGTCAATTTTCACGTCGATCATGCCGGTTCCGATCTTTTCGTTTTCCATTCCGGCGGGGCGGGCCTGGACTTCACCTGTCACGTAGATGACGTATTCGTTGCGGAGCCTGTCGGCGAGCTTGTGGACTTCCGGGTTGCGGTCCGGGTTGAAGACCACCTGGGTTTTTCCATACTTATCCCGAAGATCTACGAAAATGACGCCGCCCAAGTCCCGGCGACGATCGACCCATCCGGCGAGCGAGACGGTTTTTCCGATGTCCTCTGCGCGGAGTTCGCCACAGTTGTGTGTACGTTTCATAAAGTGAATCCTTGTTTGGAATTTCAACGGACCAAATATAGAAAACTTGGATTTTGATTTCGCAAAAAGTTATTTTTTTTCGCGAAGGAGCGGCCCGCGGAATTTCGGGGCTCCCGAAGGATTGTGGTGGCGTCTTGAAATTCAAAAACTCCAAATCCCGGTTCTGGATGCTCGCGCTTCTTGTATGCGGCGTCTCGCTTGTCGTCTGGGATTTGCGCGCCTTTCCCGAATATCCCTACGAAACGTCGAAAGAAATTCCGTTCAGCCACGAGAAGCACGGGGAAAACCTGGGCATGGACTGTGCGAAGTGCCACCCGGGCGCCTATTTCGGAATCCGGGCGACGATGCCTTCGCGGGCCGACTGCATGGACTGCCACAATCTGCCGCTTTCGGAATCTCCGGAAATCGAGAGGCTTGCAAGGGCGCTTCCCGAGGCGTCGGAGCGGCCTTTTGGCTTCGATAGCCGGATGCCGGCAAACGTCTTCTTCCCGCACGGGCTTCACGCAAAAGCGAAAATTTCCTGTGAAACTTGCCACGGGTCGCCTTCCGAAATCGATGCGGGCCGTAGACCGGAAGTGCGGATGCAGGAGTGCATGGCGTGCCATTCCGGGGAAAGGGCGTTTCCGAAGGCTTCGACGGATTGTGCGAGGTGTCACCGGTGAAGATTTCGCGTGCATCGTTCTTAAAGCTTCTAGGTGGCGCTTTTGCCTCGTTCTTCCTTTTCGGCTGCCGCAGGGAAAAGTCCCCGACAAAAAGCGACAGGGCTTTTTTGCCGAAGCCCGACGTCTCGCTCTGGGAAGATGAGCTGGCGCTTTCGCGGAAACGAAATTTGCGGATGGAAAACCTGGTGCGGATTCCGATGCCGGGGAAGCATCCCCGGTTTCCTTCGGCGACTGTGCGACTCGGGATGGCGATCGATCTGGACATCTGCGACGGCTGCGGCAAGTGTGCGCTCGCCTGCATGTTGGAAAACAACGTTTCGCGAGTGAGTGCAGACGAGGCCCGAAAGGGACGGTTTATGCATTGGCTTGAAATGCGGGAAAATGTTCCCGTCATGTGCGCGCATTGCGGAGACGCTCCCTGCGAAAGGGTTTGCCCGACGGGGGCTGCGGTTGCAAGTCCGGACGGTTTTTCGGCGATGGTCTATCCGCGGTGCATCGGAACTCGGTTTTGCGGCGCGAACTGCCCGCTTCATGTTCGGAAGTTCAACTATGAGGATGCGGTTGGCGAAGGGCTCGCTGCGAAATTCAACCCGGAAGTTCCGATACGTCCGCGGGGCGTGATGGAAAAATGCTCGCTCTGCATCCAGCGACTCCAGAAGGCGAGAACCGTTGCGCGGACTTTCGGTTCGGAATGGAACGGCGAAAACGTAACGACCGCCTGTGCGGAAGCCTGTCCGCGATGCGCGATTCTCTTTGGCAACTGGCTTGACCCGGATTCGCTTCTTGTCCGGTCCGCGCAAACCCGGACTGTCTATGCGCCGGAATCCGTGGCGAAGTTTTCACCGGCGGTCGTCTATTTGCGGGGGAGAGGATGAACCGGAAGGTTTTCCTGTTCGGGCTTGTGCTCCTTCTCGGCGGAATCTTTTCCGTTGACATGGCGCTTTTTGATGGACCGAAATCCTGGGCGGTTTCCCAAGAACTTTTCTGGGGAGCGCCGATAGCGAATTTCGTCTTCTGGATAGGCCTTGCCCATGCGGGGACTTTCTTTTCGGCGATTCTCCTTGTGTTGGGCGCGAATTGGCAACGGCGGGTTGCCTTGACCGCGGAGCTTTCGACCCTCGCGTCCCTTTGCGTTGCGGGAATTTTCCCGCTGATCCATCTGGGAATCCCCGGGCGTTTTTACGAAATGGTTCCCATCGGAAACATCCGCCGCTTTCTTGTAAATGTCGAGTCCCCGCTGGTCTGGGACTTCGTGGCGATTCTCGTCTATGCGACGCTTTCTTCGCTCTATCTTTTGCTCCATCTGCTTGCCGCAAGGTATTCCTCTCTCGAAAAATTTCGAAAGCCGTTTGCCTGGATGCTTTTTCCGCTTGTCCTCTGGGTGCACACGATTGTCTCGATGGACTTTGCCGTTACGTTTGTGCCGGAGTGGAGCGGTGGCTATTTCCCGCTTTACTTTATCTTTGGTGCGCTGTATTCGGGTGTCGCGCTGGTCCTGCTGTTGCTTGTACTCTTTGGCAAAAGGGTGAGGCGCGTCGAGGATCTCCTTCTTGCTTTTTCCTGGGCGATGCTCGGGTTTTGGGCCTGGGAAGTCTTTGTCAAGAATCTCTGGCATTCCGAGATTCTCGTTTTCGGATTTCTCTTGCCGCAGCTTCTCTGGCTATCGGCGGTACGCGAACGCCCGGTTGCTCGCTTTGCGGTATCCGTTTCGGTTCTTGGCGCCTTGTGGTGGGAACGGATTCCCCTTGTGCAGCCGCGAATGCTCGAATGGACCGCGGTCGATTGGGGATTTCTTCCCTTTGGCGTCGGAGCGTTCTGCGTGGCGTTTTCCTTGGCGAATTTTGGCGTGCAGAAATTGCTGCGGAAGCGACGGGAGCCGGAAAGCGATGCGATGGTGGCGAACGCGGGATTTGCCGGAAAGCCTTTTGGAATTTCCCTGGCCGCTGGAATCCTTTCCGCTTCGGCCTTGGCGATTTACTTTGTGTGCAACGCCCCGGAGTTTCCCTTTGTGCGGATAGTCCCGCTCCTACTTCCCGTAACGGTTCTTGCCGCTGGAATCCTGCTTTCCGCTTTTGCCGCGTGCGAAGTCTGGGGAAAGCGTCGCGTGCTATCCCTTGCCGCCTGTCTTTTCATCGTTGCGCTCGGCGTCTTCGGCTTTGTCTATCGCGGACGGGAAACCTCTTTTGCGGAACCGGGAATCGTGGTGCGGAGCGAAAAGCCTTTTGACGTTTCGTCGCCTGCCGGCGCGGCTGCACTGTGGAATGCCCGGTGCGCGGTCTGCCATGGAAAGGACGGATCTTTCAACCGCAAGTTTGTGCATGAATTCTATCCGCTGCCGCAGAAGCTTTCGGTTTCCCGCCTGGATTCCATCGGGGCGGATTCGATTTCTCGAGTGATTCTTTTTGGAAGACGGTATATGCGTTCTTTTGCCGGACGCGTAACGGAGGGCGAAGCCAAGGCCCTGGCGGATTATTTTAAAAGTCTTGCCGAAAAGGGGGAGTCGGCTGGAAAATGACTGACTTGTTTTCGTATATGCTTTCGGCATTGTTTGCCATGGCGCTTTCGCCATTTCTTTTCCGCGGGAAGATGTCGCTTCCGCTTCGGGGAGCCTTTCTTGCGATGGTTCTTCTCGCCGATGAAGTTTTTACCTGGTTCGCGTTTCCGATCGAATACCCGTATTTTGAAATTATGCCGTTTCGGATGCTGGCGTTCAGCCTTTGCTTCTCGACGCTTTTTCTTGAAAACCGGTGGCGTTTTTTTGGTGCGCTTTCGACATGTCTCTGGCTGTGGGTGGATTTTTTCGGAATGCTCTCCCTCTCTTACCGCGACGTGAATTTTCGCGCGTTGTCGCTTGCTGTCGTTGCGCTCCCGCTTTTGACGCTTGTTTTGCGTTCTCGCCGTCGAGAAATGCGCCTTGTCCAAGCGGTTTTCTGGGCGTTTGCCTGGATGTTTTCCTTTGCGAGGTGAGAAGTTATGTCAAGAGAGCTTGGAGCCGCAAACGCTTAAGCTCCCTGGGACTAGGAAATCGCCCGCCGACGTCTAGGCTCTCGGGAAACGGTAAGCGGGGTGTGGAGCGTCGATCGACTGTTCTCTATCAACCAAAAGCTCGTTTCTAAGCTTTTGCCCACAGGCTAGTTCACGGTTCGGGCAGGAGGTCGCCGCGGATGATGTCAATCCTGTCGTCAACGAGGCTCACGATATTTGTCGGGCGGATTTCGATGGGACCTGAATCGACCATCAGATCGACGCTGTGCTTGAAGAGGTTCCAGAGATCATCGGGTTCCGTATAAACCGTGTCATCCGAAAGCTTTGCCGCCGTGCTCAGGATAGGCTTGTCGAAAATGCGGAAGAGTTCCTTGAAAAACGGATGTTCGGGCATCCGGAAGCCGACTTCGGGACGCTTGACGTCGAGCTTTCTCGCAACGGAAGGATCCGCCGGGAGGATGAACGTATAAGGTCCCGGAACGCGACGCTTCATAATCTGGAAGGCGAAGTTGCTGACATGTGCGTATTCCGCCGCCGTGCGGATATCGGGGAGAATGATCGCCATGACGAACTTCTTCATCGGTTTTTTTAGCTGGTAGAGCCGGTGTATCGCCTTGGTGGATTCCGCGGAACAACCGATGGCATAGCCGGATTCCGTGGGGTAGAGGAGCAGCCCGTCTTTTTTGAGAACTTCCGCGGCTTGTTTCACAAAGCGCGGCTGTGGATTCTGTGGATGTACTTCAAGTCTCATTTGCGGATAAATTTAACATTCGGGGATGACGCGCGAAGCGACGAAGGCGTCGGGATAGTGGCGAAGCTGCAATTTTCCGTCTCGCAGGTCGATGCCAATCACGTCGAAGCGGGCTTTTTGGTTTTCTCCGCCGTTGAAATGCAAAAAATGGGCGGCTGTTCGCCAGATGCGGAACTGCTTGCGTTCGTTTACTCGGCTTGCCGGGGAGCCTTTTCGCTCGTTCCAGACGGACTTGACTTCGACGAAAAGGATCGTTCCCGCGGAATCTTTGGCAACGATGTCGAGTTCGCCGTTTCGGTAGCGGTAGTTGCGGGCGAGAATTCGGCAGCCTTGGCGACAGAGGTATGCTGCGGCGTGAAGCTCCGCAAAGCGTCCTTTTTGCTTGTTCCGGCTTGCCGTTCGGGAAATCATTGGGCGAGAAGTCCGAGAATGCGGATTTCGGAAATGGCGAGGTCCGCCGATTCGCTTACCGTGTAGGAGTCTTCGAGAAAAACCTGGATTTCGGTTGTCTCCATCGCTTTCATTTCGGGATACTGGACGCCTTTCATATCTTCGAGCTGGATCGTCTGGCGGTAACCTTCCCGGGTGAGGAGGGAAAGCGCTTTCGGCTTGTTGAAAATGCGGAAGCGGTCTCCGAATTCGTCGTCGTTCGATTTTTGGAAGCCGTTCGCAAAGCCTATCGCCGTGACAATCGTGGGCGATGAAAAATTCAGGATGAAAATCGGAGCCCTGAAATTGGATGGCATCGGAAGAAGCCAGGCGGTTTTCAGATCCTTGTCGGTGAGGTTTGATTTCGAATAGTCGCCCGAGCCTTCCATGTTGCGCTCTTCGTACGTCGCGCGGATTTCGACGTTCTGGATTTCCTGGAGAGTCTTTGGGGGCTTGTAGGAAAGGAGAAAGGCTAGAAGCAAAAGGATTAGGAGGGGAAACAGGGCGATGGCGAAGAGCTTTATGTGCTTGTTCGTAAAGCGCCGTACATTGTCGGAAACTTTGTTTGTTATCAGCGGACGGTTCTTGATAAGCTTGCGGATGCTCATCGTGTCGTGCCCGTGGTGCTGCTCGCCGGGATGGAGCGGGGCGAAGACGATATCGAGCGCATTCAAAAAGTCCTGCATGTTCTTGAAACGATCCCCGACGTTCTTCTTGAGGCATTTCAGGATGAGCTTCGCGAGGCCTTTGGGCATGTCGGGCCGGAAGTTCTCTGGATTGGGTGGCTCTTCCTGGACGTGCTTCATGGCAATTTCAATGGGCTTCGAACCGGTGAACGGCAGGCGCCCGCAGGTCATTTCAAAAAGGATGACGCCTAGGCTGTAAATGTCCGAGCCGATTGTTACGTCGTCGCCGTGGCACTGTTCGGGCGACATGTATTCGGGCGTCCCCATTGTCATGCCGGTCATCGTCAGGCGTTCCGCTGACTGGATGTGCGAAATTCCGAAATCCATCAGATAGACGCGGTTGTCGTGCGTAATCATGATGTTCGAAGGCTTTACGTCGCGGTGGACGATTCCCTTGCTGTGCGCATAGAGAAGTCCCCGGGCGACCTGTTTCGTGATTATCTCGATGGCGTCGAAGTCTAGACGGCGGCGGTGTTCGAGAACTTCCGAAAGAGTGCTGCCCTTGACGTATGTCATCGCGATGTAGAGCTGGTTTCCCTGCTTGCCGAAGTCGAAGACTTGCACCAGGTTCTGGTGGTCGAGTTCCTTCATCGCCTGGGCTTCCATGTAGAACCTTTCGACGGATTCCTTGTCGGATGACGCGTCGAGGACCTTGAGGGCGACTTCGCGTTTCAGGTTTTTCTGCAGGGCCTTATAGACATATCCCATGCCACCCTTGCCGAGGACGCCCAAGAGTTCGTAGTCGTCGTTGAAAGGTCTTGGAAATTTTTCTGTCGTCATTTTGTTTTCTTCATGTGTTTTAAGGCGATGATGGATACAATATAAATTAAGAAGGCGATGAGAATCGGAAGAGTCCAGTCGGATGGATGGATGTTCGTATCCGTGAAAACGTCTTGCATGGCGGACTGGTTGTAAAGCGTCCAGACGGCAAGGGAGAGTTTTTGGGCGATTTCCGTCATCTGGTCTTTGGGGACAAGCGCGCCGGAGAGGGCGATTTGCGGGAGGATGATGAGGGGCAGAAAAGCGTTCGCCTGCCCGGGATTCCTCGCGAAGACGCTGAGCAGAAGACCCGCCGCGGAAGCGGGAAGTATCGTTGCGCACAAGGTAATCCAGAGAGAAGCCGATGGCGGGACCGTGACGCTCCCGGCAAGAAAGGCATAGACAATTCCCGTTTCGAAGAAAGCGAAAAACGCAGTGAAGAAAAGCTTTGCCGCGAGGATTTTTCCCGGCGAGACGCCTTTGCGAAATTCGTCGAGGAGAAGAGCCTTTTCCTGCACGACTTCCCGGACGGCAAGAGAGAGGGCGAACCAGTTCGCGCAAAGTACCAGGGCGAATGCCGAGACCCAGAGCGAGGAACTTTTTGAAAAAATCTGGGAAAAGAGAAATCCGATGACCAGCGGTTGCAGAATGAGCGAAACGGCTTTTCCCGGGTCCCGGAACCATTGCCGGAAAAGGACCGTGAAAAAATAGGGGAACGTATTTTTCCGGGAGAATCTCGGAAAAAACGAATCGAGAGGTTCCGAAATTTCGAAGTGACTGCCGATGCCCGCTTCTTTCCAGTTTTCGGAAGTCCGGTCGGAAAGTGTTTCCAGGATGCCTTCGGGGTCGGGTGCGTTGAAAAAGCGGAAAGCGTCTTTCGGGGTTCCGTAAAACCCCATCTTCCCCTGGTGAATCAGAAGTACATCGTCGGAAATCTGCAGCGCTTCGTAGCTGTGCGTTGTGAGGATGACGGTGTGGCCTTTGGACGATAGTTCCCGAAGGTAGGAACAGAGGCGTTTCGCATTCAGTGGATCGAGGCCGGAAAGCGGTTCGTCGAGAAGAATCAGGCCGGGGGCGCCCATCAGCTCTGCCGCAATGGCGACGCGGCGGCGTTCCCCGCCGGACAGGGACGCGATTTTCTGGTTCTCGAGACTCGAAATGCGCAGGAGTTCCAGGAGCCTGGTCGAACGGCTTTCGATTTCGTTTGCTGTGTAGTCTTTCGGAAGGGAAATCCGCGCTGAAAGGCGGAGCGTTTCGCGGACGGTCAAGGAGCTTCGGAGAAGCGGTTCCTGGGGCAGGTAGGCGATTTCTCGCTGGACATCCCCCTCTTCGTAATCGATTCCGTCGAGCTGGACGCTGCCTTCCGAGCGGCGGACCTTTCCTGCGAGAAGTTCGAGAAACGTACTTTTTCCTTGGCCGCTTTGGCCGATGATGGAAAGGATTTTTCCCGCGGGTAGGAAAAACCGGATGCCGTCGAGAATCTTTTTTTTGGAAATTTCCACGGAAACGTCAGAAACCGTCAGGGAAAAGCCGACGTCTTTCTGGTGGAGGAAAAGGTTCCCGTCGCGGAATTCGAGGAGGCACCAGGGAAGTTTCAGTGTCCCTCGGTTTTCTAGATACCTTGTACGGGAAAAAATACGGTTCGAAAAGTCGAGCCGCAGGCGTTTCCCTTCCAGCCTTGCCGTAGCGAGCTTTTTGGGGCATGCCGGGTGGAGGATGGAGCCCGGTTCATCGTCGTTCAATCCGCGGCCAAGCGTTACGGAGACTTTTTCCGATAGCGGAATTGCCGGGACGTCTTCTAGCGTGCGGACATGGGAAAGGGAAAGTTCACCGCCCTTGAGGGAAAAACGCAGCTGTTGCAATCCCAGGAGAAAAACGTCGCCGTCCTCGATATCCTTAGTCTCGATGCTTTTTCCCTGGGAGAGGGTTCCCGAGGTTTCGCTCAGGTTCGTAAAGATCCAGCGGCCTTCCCGGAATTCGATTCTCGCATGGCGTCTCGAAACGGAGGCATCCTTCAGCTCGAAATCGACGTTCTTTCCGCGTCCGATGACGAAAGGTTTTTCTTTCGGGATTCTCTGGACAAAGAATGTGGATGCCATGAAAATCCTGGACTCTAGTGCAATGCGGATACGGCCCGCTTCAAGCGTTGCACGGCCTTTTCGAGCGTTTCCATCGATGCGGCGTACGAAAGCCGTACATAGCCTTCGCGCCCAAAGGCGCTCCCGGGGACAATGGCGAGACCTGTTTCTTCGAGCAGGTAGGTGCAGAATTCGACGGAATTTTCAATGCGCTTTCCTTCTGGGGTTTTCTTTCCGAAAAGCTCACCGACGCTTGCGAAGAGATAAAAGGCTCCGTTCGGCAGGTCCGCATGGACGCCTGGAATCGCCGAAATTTCCCGGAAGACATAGTCTCTTCGCTTCCAGAATTCGTCGCGCATCTTCCGGACGCTGTCTAGCGGCATTTCGAGTGCCTTTTTTGCCGCATACTGGGCGATGTTTGACGGGTGGTGCGTCGTCTGGCCCTGTGCCTTGGCGATGAGCCTTGCAATCGGTTCCGGTGCGGCGATGAAGCCGGCCCTCCAGCCGGTCATGCAGTGGGACTTGGAAAGCCCGTTGATTAGAATCGTTCGGTCAAGCATTTTTCGGCACGCGGCAAGGCTCTTGAATTTTCCTTCGTAGGCAAAATGTTCATAGACTTCGTCCGAAACCGCGTAAAGATCGTTTTCGACGATGGCCTCTGCGATGGAATCGAGGACGTCTTCGGCATAGAGCGTTCCCGTCGGGTTGGTCGGATTGTTCAGGATGACCGCCTTCGTCCTTGGCGTGATCTTTTTCCGAAGGTCGCTTCCGGACATCTGGAAGTGTCTGGAAGGTTCGGTGTGAACAAAGACAGGCGTTCCGCCGAGAAGCTTCACCAGTTCGGGATAGGTCACCCAGTACGGTTCCGGGATGATGACTTCATCGCCCGGGTCGAGAAGCGCGAGCAGCGAATCGAATACGGCGTGTTTCGCTCCGCTTGTCATGACGATCTGATCAGGAGAGTAGCGGAGACCGTTCTGATCGAGGAGCTTTTTGGCGACCGCTTCGCGGACTTCGAGGATGCCTTGCGGCGAGGTGTAGCGCGTCTTGCCTTCGTCGATTGAGGCCTTTCCCGCTTCCCGGATTTCTTCCGGTGTATCGAAGTCAGGTTCTCCTGCGCCGAGCGATACGATATCCTTGCCGTCGGCCTTGAGCTTCTTGGCGAGCGTATCGATTTCGACGGTGAGCGACGGGGCGATATTCCGGACGCGTCGGGACAGATCTTTCATTTTATTTTTCTCCTTCTAATTCGTCGGACGTCAAGCCATCCGGCGAGGAGCGGAAATACGAACAGATGGGAAAGCGTGATGCATAGGATTCCCAGGACGGATACGAGACCGATTTCCCGAACCCCGGGATGCGAGGAGAGGAAAAGCCCGAATAGGACGGTTACGGTGAGAAACTCCGAGAATAGGCAGGTCAGGCCCGTCGTTTTCAGAATGTAGTAGATGCTTCCTGTGGAACGCTCGTAGTAGGCGGACCAGAGCTGTACGGATCCTTCGATGCTCATGCCGATAAGGATGGGGAAGGCGAGCGAGCTGTAGGACGAAAGCTCGATTCCGAGAAGCCGGAGGAGGGAGAGCAGCCAAAAAAACGCGATAATCGGCGAGGCCAGCGTAAAGAGCGAAAAGGAGATTTTCCGGTAAAAGAGGAACGTCAGAAAAAAGATGCTCGCGATGCCGAAGAGAATCGCCTTGTGGAAGTGGGGAAGAGTCCTGTTCAGAAGTTCCGCGCGGACAAGCGCCGTCCCGGTCTTCGGATACTTGACGGGTTCAAGCTCCTTTGCGAGCTTTCGGCAGGCGAGGCCGTCGTCCGGGTCGAAGTTCGGCAGGAGAAATGCGAATTCCCCGAATCCTCCGCTGTTTTCCCCGAAGATGCGCCGAAGGTTTTCGGGAAGATCCTTGTAGAGGACGGGAACGTCGTTCCATTCGCGGACGATCCCCTCGATTCTGTCCGAATCCGCCGGGCTCAGCCGTTTCAAGATTTCGGGGTCGAGTTCCCCGCGGATTTCCCGGATGAGCGAAATCTTTTCCTGCTGGTTTGACGGGAGCAGGTTCTGGTAGATGGCGACCGCACGGATTTTCGTATCGGGATTCGTTTCGATTTCCCGGTTCATCCGGTTGTAGAACGCCCGGACCTTTTCCGCGCTAGGCAGGACGACGACTACGGGATCGTATTTTAAGAAGTTCGTATGGCTTAAAAGCTCGTCGGCCTCGAATGTCTTCGGGTTGTATTCGGTGTGCGAAAAGTCGTAGTCGAATTCGGGATAGACGCCCCGGATAGGGAGGACCAGCGAGAGGAGAAGTACCAGGACGATGTATTTTCTGAAGCCGGCGAAGGGGCGCTCCTTGAAGTCCGAAAGCCGCGCCTTGATCTTGTCGAAGACGAGGAACGTGCGGTAATGCCCGGTGACTTCGATAAGTGCTGGAAACACAAGTCCCGAAACCGCCCAGTTGAGGATAGAACCGATTCCCCCGAGAACGCCTAGTTCCTGCATCCCGGCAAGAGGAACGAAGAGTAGTCCGAGAAAGGCGCCTGCAATCGAAAACGCGGACACGGCGATGGTCGGACCGATGCCGAGGAGCGCGCTTTCGAGGCTCAGTTCGTAACCCAACCCTTTTCGCTGTTCATCGGCATAGCGCGTCATCAGGTGGATGATTTCCCGGGAGGAAATTCCGGGAAGGATGATGGCGAGGACAAGGGAATACAGGTTGATGCGCCCGTAGAGCATCCAGGCTGCGGCCATGGTCCAGACCAGGACTAGCGCCATGGGGATGATGGAAAGCAGGAAGAGCGCGGGCCGCCTTGCGAACCGGAACAGGAGAAAGAGTGCGAGGATGGCGGCGAGGATGATTCCCGTGGATCGGGCCTCGGACAATACGAGCCTTCCTTCGCTTGCCGTCTGGAAGACCTTTCCCGTCATGAACATTTTCGCCTGATCGCTTTCCGGGAGGCTTTCGAACGCGCCGTTTACGACATGGATGAGTTTTCGCGAAGCGTCCAGATCGGAAACCTTTTTTTTCGGGAAGATGTTAAGTGCCCGAATGGTTCCGTTTTCGTTGGAATACATGGTTTTCAACGGCGAAAGATACTTTCGTTCGAGTTCCGCGATGGAGAGCGAGTCCGAAATTTCCCGAGCGATGGAATCCCGGGTGACTTTCAGGATGGAATCGTCCGAAAGCAGGTTTACGTAGAGCGGATTCGTTTCGAGTTTGTAGCGAGAGCGCAGGTCGGACAGTCGGTTACGGATGCGCCGCAGGTCGGAAGTGTGGATGTAGAGAAGGCTGTTCTTTTCGAAAAATTCCGCATCGGACTTGTAATCGACAAAGTTTACGAAACGGCTCCCTTCGAGGGCTTTTGCAAGCCCGCTAACCAGTCGGTCGTTCCTAGCGCTGTCCTCCGAGGCGATGACGACGACGAGCGACCCGAATCCGCCGAAATTCTCCTCGACAATAGCGCTTGTCCGCTTGACTTCGGACGAGTCCGGGAGCATGTCGATGGTGTGGAACTCCCACTTGAGATGCGTTACCGGATAGACGGAAAGGACGGTCAGGCAAAATGAAAAGGCGAGGACCGCTTTCGGATGCCTGAGCGCGCTGCGCAAAATTCTCTGGAGCAGGGAAAACATCGGACGATAATCTAAAAAATCGGGAAGGGGATTTTTCACGAAAACTTTATTTTGACGCGATTTGTTAAATTGTCCGGGAAATGTCTCGAACCGCCGCAATCCTGCTCCTTTCGTTTTTTTCGCTCTGTGCGGGCGAACCGTCTGTGCCTGCGGATTCTGCAGAGACTTCCGACAAACCGGAAATGACGCTTTCGGAATACCTGATGTGGCCCTTTTCCCATGTCATCCAGCCTGCGCTGAACATCCTGGTGTTTCCTTTTTCCGCACCTATCCACTATGCGGTGAAGAACGATGTCGTCGAAACGGGGGTCGATGCGATTACGTTCGGCAAGGACCGGAACATCTTTATCTACCCGACGTTCAACCTGCGGCCCGGTGCGACGACGATGATAGGGTTTGCCTACCGCCACCGGAACATGGTTCTCGCAAAGGATTATTTCGTGCTCGCGGCGGGGCTCTTTGCAAACAGCGACCTGGACTTTTCCGCGCGCTACACGAAACGCAACGTCTTCGGCACGGAATTTCTTGTCGGCGGTCGCTTCGACTTCGAGATGGACCGGGATGCAGGAATGTCATTGCCGCGTTCCCTCACGCTTGCGGATTCCGACGAAGAATTTTCCTACACCGATTCCTCCTATTCCGCGGAATTCCGGGTGGGAAGACCGCTCCCGATGATTCCCAACATGGATTTTCAGGCGACTTTCGGGGTGGTTCGAAAACGTTTCGATATTCCGGACGTCGGGGATACCGTCCTTTCGCAGCACCCGCTCTTCAATCCGTATGACCGGGGCCTTTACCAGAGGTACAACCAGTTTCCGGTAAAGCTCGCCCTGACTTACGACAATCTCGATGCGCCCTATGTTCCGACGAGAGGTTCCCGGCTGTCCGTTTCGTGGAACTATACGCACGTGGGCGATTACGGCGGTAAAAATTCTTCACTCCGGTCCAACGAGTTTTCCCACGACTACCAGGCACTGGACTTTGTCGCCCAGCATTATTTCTATCTGGGGAAGGATTCGTCGAAGTACGGGCTTTCGGTCAAGGAGGCCCGCATGGCTCGAAAATTCTACACGGATTTTTCCTGGGAGGAGACGCTCCGGCTCTGGCGTCCCGAAAACATCCGGACGACCCTTCTCAACCGGAGAGTGCTCGCTGTGCAGTTCCGCTTGCGGCAAATGTGGGAAATGGAAAAGGGGGGAACCCCCTTTACGGCCTTTTCGACGGCGAATACGCGCTATCCGCTCCGTGGCTACAGTCGTGTCTATACGGATTACGCGATGAAGGGAATTTCGCTTGAATACCGCTGGCCTATCGACAGGCTTGTCGATGGGGTGATCTTTGACGAATACGTGATGTACGGGAGAACGTGGCATACATTTGACCGCGAAAAACTTTTGAACTCCTGGGGATTCGGGGTTCGGGTCCGCAAGCCCGACATGTATTTTTTCCGGCTGCAGATAGGCTTTCACGGGCTTTCCGGCTTTGTCCTTATCTGCACGATTGCGCCTGAATTCCGCTAGACTTTTGGCCTATCCGGGCGATTTTCGGAAAATGGCGAGTTTTTTCTTGTAAAATTTGCTATCTTGTGGCCAACATTTTTGTCCTAAGAAGGAAGGTTCATTTATGGCTAGAAAGAAAATTGCGCTTGTCGGCGCAGGTCAAATCGGCGGAACGATGGCTTTGGTTCTCGCCCAGAAGCAGCTCGGCGATGTCGTCCTCATCGACATTCCGCAGACGCAAGGCATGCCGAAGGGCAAGGCTCTTGACATCATGGAAGGCCGTTCTGTCATCAATTCTTCCGTGAATCTCTCCGGTTCTACGGATTATGCGGACATCAAGGGGGCGGATGTCGTCATCGTCACAGCCGGTTTCCCGCGTATGCCGGGCATGAGCCGCGACGATCTTCTAGACAAGAACTGCGGCGTCATCAAGACGGTTGCCGAAGCTATCAAGACAAACGCTCCGAACGCATTTGTCATCGTCATCACGAACCCGCTCGACGCAATGGTCTATAACATGCAGAAGCAAACCGGATTCCCGGCGAACCGCGTCATCGGTATGGCCGGTGTTCTCGACTCCGCCCGCCTTGCCTGCTTTGTCGCGGACGAACTCGGCGTATCCGTCGAAGACGTCAAGGCGCTGGTCATGGGCGGCCACGGCGATACGATGGTCTCCATCTACGAATGCGTTTCGGTCGGCGGCATTCCTCTGCCTCAGCTGATGATCAAGGAAAAATTTGCCGAACTTGCGAAGCGTACTGCCGGTGCCGGTGGCGAAATCGTGAACCTGCTCGGACGCGGTTCCGCTTTCTATAGCCCGGCGACCTCCGCTATCCACATGGCGGAAGCTTACCTTCTCGACAAGAAGAGCGTGTTCTCATGCGCTGCGAAGCTCGATGGCGAATACGGTGTGAAGGGCCTCTACTGCGGCGTTCCCGTCGTCGTCGGTGCAAACGGCGTCGAAAAGATTCTCGAAGTCAAGATGAACGACGAGGAAAAGGTTGCCTTTGCGAAGTCCGTCGAGGCTTGCCGGAAAAATGCAGAGTGGGTCGATGCCCACACCTAAGCGTTGCCGTCTTTAAACGATTCACCCCGGAATTCCATCTGGGGTGTTTTTTCTAAAATCAAGGGTTTTATGCTTTCCAAGGATGTTTTGAAAAAGGCTGTCGCGAATGTCCGTTCCGTTTCGCCGTTGGTTCACAATATTACGAATTTTGTCGTGATGAACAATACGGCAAACGCACTACTCGCCATCGGGGCGTCTCCCGTGATGGCGCATTCGATAGACGAGGTCGCCGACATGGCGAGTATCGCCTCGTCGCTTGTTTTAAACATTGGGACGCTTGAAAAGGCCTGGGTGGATTCGATGCTTGTCGCAGGGAAAGCCGCGATGGCGAGAAACATTCCCATTGTCTTCGATCCGGTCGGTGCCGGAGCTACGCCTTACAGGCTCCAGGTCTGCTTGAAGATGCTCGCGGAAGTGAAACTTTCGATTATCCGTGGAAACGCTTCCGAAATCATGGCGCTCGCCAAGGCCGGTACGAGAACCAAGGGCGTCGATAGCACGGCGTCTTCGGACGAGGCGCTTTCCTATGCGACGGAACTTTCCAAGGAAACCGGGGCGGTCGTTGTCGTGAGCGGAGCCGTCGATGTCGTTACCGACGGGGAACGCGTGGAACGCATTCCCTACGGGCATCCCTTGATGGGTCGTGTCACGGGCATGGGATGCTCGGCGACGGCGATGGTTGGAGCCTTTGCCGCTTGCGCTGACGATGTGTTTCTTGCTGCCGTCTGTGGCATGGCGACGATGGGACTTGCCGGTGAAATCGCGGGCAGGACCGCCCGGGGGACGGGAAGCATGCAGGTGGAGTTTCTGGATGCTCTCACGAATCTCTCGGATGCGGACATCGACGAAATTTTTTGCTAAATTCATCAAAAAGGAGCTTTATGCCGGACAACCAGAATTTCGACGATCTCCTGGATCAGGAAATCCCCGAATTTATGAACGAGGACAATATCGAAAACGCGATGAAACCGCGTGATTACAGCTCTCGCCGGATTCTCCTCTGGGAAGGCGACGAGAACCGCAGAAATTGCGCCGTCGAGGTGATTTCTGGACTTCTAACCGGAGCCTTTGTGGAAGGCGTCGCAACCGAGGCCGAGGCTCTCCAGAAGCTCGACGAGGAACTTTGGGACACATTCGTCGTGGATTTTTACAACGAGGGATGTTCGGAATCGGAGTTTGTCAAGAAGGTGAACAACTACCCGAATTCGATTCTCGTCGCCCTGAATCTCGCCCCGTTCACGCTTCCCGAGGAGAGAAACCGCTACAAAATCGAGCCGCTCCGCAAGCTTTTCGAAATCGAGAAGCCGAAGTCCGAAAGCGAACTGGACGGGCTTGACGAAGGTTTTGGCGAGGACGCCTTGAAGGAGTAAGATGGCGAATTCCCGAATTGCGATCGAGCTCTCGCATGTTTCCAAGGAATATCCGGGAAACGTCCTTGCGGTGAGCGACCTTTCGCTTTCAATCCAGGAGGGGGAATTCGTTGTTCTTGTCGGGCCTTCGGGCTGCGGGAAATCCTCAGTACTTCGGATGATCGCCGGATTGGAGGCACCTTCGTCCGGGAAACTTTTTTTACATGGGGAGGACGCGAAGAGTTTAGAACCCAAGGAACGCGATATTGCGATGGTTTTCCAGAGCCATGCGCTTTATCCGCACTTGACCGTACGCGGCAACCTGGAATTCGGTCTGCGGATCAAGGGAAACTATTCAGCGACGGAAATCCGGGAGCGCATTCGCGAAGCGGTCGATATCCTGGACTTAGAGCCGATTCTAGACCGAAAACCCAGGCACCTTTCCGGCGGGCAGAGACAGCGGGTCGCGCTAGGCCGGGCCCTTGTGCGGAAACCGAAAATATTTCTCTTCGACGAGCCTCTTTCGGGGCTCGACGCCAAGATGAAAAACCAGATGTGCGTCGAGCTCGGACGTTTACATTCCCGCTTGCAGGCGACAATGGTCTTTGTAACGCATGACCAGACCGAGGCGATGACGATGGGCGACCGGATCGTCTGCCTAGCCGGCGGAAAAATCCAACAGGCGGGAACGCCTATGGAGCTTTACGAACATCCCGAGAACGAGTTTGTCGCAAGTTTTATCGGGGTCCCGCCGATGAACCTTTTTGCCGCGCAGTGGACTCCCGAAGGTTTTTTTTTCGAAAAGGCGGCCTTTCTTTTTCCTGTTTCGGAGGATTTCGGAAAAAGGTTCCGGAATATTCCCCGATTGCTAGTCGGCGTCCGGCCCGAATTCCTTACGGTGACGCAGGCTTCGCCGGATGCGATTTGCGCGACCATTGAGGTCTTGGAGCATCTAGGCTACGAAACGCTTGTCTATGCGCAGGTGAACGACCTGAGCCTTGTCGTACGCGTCCCGTCCGGAAAACGCTTTGCGGTAGGGGAAAAGATTTACCTTTCGCTTTCCGAAAAAAATCTCCGACTGTTTGACATTTCGACCGGGGCGTGTATCCGCTGATGCGTTTTTTCCAAGACATGCTGGCGGTTCTTTTCGCCTTCTCGCTTTTCGGGTGCGCGGCGGACGATTCGGACAGGAAAGAAGTCTTGCAGTTCTGGATCATGCCGAACAGCCCGGACCCTTTGACGGATGTGCAGCACCTGTTGCGCAATTTCGAATTGGAAAATCCGGGAATCGAGGTACAGGTAACGGTTCTCGACTGGAGTGTCGCATGGACGCGTATCACGGCGGCGGCTTCAACCCAGAGCGGACCCGACGTTATCCAGATGCCGACGACTTGGGCTGCGTCGATTACGGCGATGGATGCGCTCCTTCCGCTGGATTCCCTGTTAGACGTTTCCGGCGGAGATTCCATCTTTGCTCCCGTTTCCATGAAGTTCGCAAAGCCTGTCGGCGAGAATCACGTAACGTCCATTCCCTGGTTCCTGGACGTGCGACCGCTTTATTTTCGGAGGGACGTTCTTTCGAAAATCGGCATCGACCCGCAAAAAATCCGGAACAGGAACGATTTTCGAAACGCGCTTTCGCAAATTCGGAAAGCGAACCTGAACATCGAAGGTCTCCCGATTTCCCCGATTGGCTATCCCGGAAAGCACGATTGGAATGTCATCCATAACTTTGCCCCTTGGATCTGGGGTGCGGGCGGGGATTTTCTCGATTCGACTGCCCGTGAAAGCCGGTTGGCTTCGAGGGAAAGCGAAAACGGGATTTTGTTTTACCTGGGGCTTGTCCGCGACGGGTTGAACAACCGGCGGAATCTTTCGAGGAACACGAACCAGGTCAGCATTGATTTTGATGAAGGACGGCTCGCTTTCTGGTTTGACGTGACGAACAAGACGCTTTACCTGGACAGTCCCCGTTTTTTGGGTGGGTCGTCAAAAAATGTCACGGCGAGAAACTATTCCTGTATGTTGCCGCCGTCTGCGCCTCCTGGCAAGGAACCATATTATTTTGCCGGCGGTTCGAACCTCTCCGTCTTTCGTTTTTCTCAGCACCGCCGCGCGGCGATGGCGCTTGTCAAGTATCTGTCCGCACGGTCCGACGTCCAGCTTTCTCTCGCCCGTGTAACGGGATTTCTCCCTGCGCTTCTTTCGACATACGAGTATCCCTTTTTCAAGGAAGATGCGCGAAGGGAAGTTTTCCAGCAGATGATTTTCCACTTGCGCTCCTACCCGGCGGTTCCCTACTGGGGCGAAATCGAAACGGAAATCCTTTTGCGGCGCTTTGGGAACATTTTCGACCTGATAACCTCTAGCCCGGAAAATGTCTGGCCGGAAAAGGAGATTCTCGCCGAAATCCGGGCAGCGGATGGGGAAATCAACCGGTTCATTCGACGTCAAAGGGGCGATGACTGATGGAACGTCGCTACCTGTTTGTCCTGCCTTTTCTCCTTTTCCTTTCGGCTTTCTTTTTTGTGCCGGTCCTCTTTGGCATCGTCTTGCCGTTTTTTTCCGTTGAACCGGGCGCACCGGACATCACCGATGTACAGTTTCGTGTCGGGAATTTCGTCTCGGCGGTTTCTTCCGCTTCGGGCGAGGGGCTTTTCGATGCTATCCGCAACACGCTCCTCTATACGGTTTGCGTTTCGGGCGGGTGTATTTTTCTCGGGCTTTTCGGGGCGCTTCTCGTTTCGCAAAATTTTCCGACGGCTGGGCTTGTCCGGACGATGTTGATGGTTTCATGGGTTGTTCCGACCTATATCGTCGGGCTGCTCTGGGGATTTATGTGGCAGCAGGACGAGGGAATCGTAAACATGATTCTTTTTGATTTTCTCCACTGGGACCGGATCTCCGGGCTTTTTGGCGCAGTCTGGAAATATACCGCAGACGGTACGCTCATCAAGCCCAACTGGCTTACCGGCCCGAATACCATCTGGGCGATTATCGTTCCGGCTGTCTGGCGCAATTGGCCGTTTTGCATGATGATGTTCCTTTCTGGGCTTGCGGCGATTCCTCGCGATATCTACGAGGCCGCCGAGCTTGACGGCGTTCCTCTCCGCGACCGGTTCCTGCGGATTACGCTTCCGATGCTCAGACCTGTCTTTGCCTTGGTCATCCTGGAAACGCTGGTCATCAATATGTATAGCTTCAATCTCGTCGCGATGATGTTCGGGAACGGTGCGGGTTTCCCGGGAAAGTTCGGTGACCTGATGATGACCTATCTCTACCGGACGTCTTTTTCGACATGGAATTTCGGGGCCGGGGCGGCGCTCGGTACGCTGATGATGGTCTTTATGCTTTTTTGCGTGAATCTCTGGTATCGGGCGTTCGCTAGGGATACGTTGAATGCTTAAGATCCTCGCATGGATTTTCGCCCTTTTGAACGTCTTTCCGCTTTTGTGGATGGCGTGGAGTTCGCTGCTCGGGGCGAGCGAAATCATGCAGGGAAAGATTCTCCCCGACCCTTACCCGAACGACCTGGTTTTTTTTGAAAAATTTCCGGACGGGAGCCTTGTCGCCGGGACGCTTCACGGGCAGGTTTACCGCTTCGAGAATGGCTCGCTTGAAAATTCACCGAAGAGTCTCGACCTGCGCACGACAACCGTGGGATATGCCCGTGACAGTTCAAGCCTTTACGCGTTTTCTTCGGATGGGGGACTTCTTTCGATTGATCCTCTGCGGTTACAGAAAAAGCGTGCCTGGACATTTCGCGATTTCAAAAAATCGTTCGAACGGAGCGATTTCACCCCGTTCCTCTTTGTTCCGAACCAGACGCAGGAAAAGGAGTTCGCGAGACTCGGCGCGATGCTCGATTCCGTTCCGCTTGTCGAAAATTCCAATTGGACGCTTGCCGACATGCTTGGAAAATCTTTTCCGCGGGACAGCGCTCTGGTAGGTTCGCTGAACGGGATTCTCGAAAAGCCGAAGCTTCTCGCCCGGGTGCTTTCCGAGTGGCAGGGGAAAACGGATTGGGTAAATCCGGCTATCGGGAAGCTTTTTAAGAAAAGGAACCGGACCGCTTTTGAAAACCGGGAACTTTTCCGTTGGTGTCTTGCGGAACGGATCCCTTCGATGCTCACTATTTACCGCCGGATATCGTGGACGCCTATCTGGGTGAACCGCGTCCCGGCAAGCGATCACGGCGTTTCGGTCGCGGTTGCCGGCAATTATTTGTGCGTGGGAATGTGGTGGGAACCTTTTCCGGGAATTGCCATCGTCGAAAAGAATAGTCCCGAAAAGGTCATCCATTGGGTGACTCCGCAAAACGGGCTCCCATCGAGTTCCGTGCAGCGGATTTTGCGAGTTTCTGACAGGGAAGTTCTCGTCGCGCATGACCAGGGCTTTTCGCTCGTCGATATCCAGGCGAAAAAGGTCCTTTCGAACTATCCCTTCGGAGAATCGGGACTTCCATTCTACAATGGGCGCGATTTGAGAATTTCGGTTGTAAACCGCAGCTCGGTAATTTTTTCCTGCGGCAGGGAAATGGTCTTTTTTGATTTCCGGGCTGGACAGGCCGTGAAACGGCTCTATGCGGATTCTCGCCTGTTTCCGTCGGATATCTCGGCGGTGAAGAGTTTTGACGGCAAGGTCTTTTTTGGCATTTCCGACGGGCTTGTCTCAATGAATCTCTGGGATTTGCTGTCCGAGGTAAAGGCGCAAAAATCCGTTTCGGTCGGTGGAACCGCGACGAGCCTTTCTGTTGATGGGGGAGAGATCCTTGTCGGAATGCAGGGCGGAATGCTTGCGAAAGTCCGGATGTCGGCGGAAAGCGTCGATGCGCGCTATGCGCTTCCCGAAGGAAGGATGCGTTTCCATTTACGCAATTACGAGGACCTGTGGCGGATGATTCCTTTTGGACGCTTCCTCGCCAATTCGCTTGTCATCTGCCTCTCGACGGTACTCATCTGCCTCCTGATCGGTTCGCTTGCCGGATACGGTTTAGCCCGCATGTCTTTCCGGCATCGTCACGCACTGAACGGCGGACTGGTCGCAAGCCAGGTCATTCCGAACATCCTGTTCCTCATCCCGTCATTCCTGATTCTTTCCTACCTGCAGATTCACACGCAGGTTCACCTGCTCAATACGAGGATCGGGATTATCCTGCTCTATTCGGCGCTTTTCCTTCCGATGGCGACCTGGATCCTTCTGAACATGTTCCGGATGCTGCCTCGCGAAATCGAGGAGGCTGCCTTGATGGATGGCTGCACGCCGCTTTCCGCGTTTTTCCGGGTTGCCCTCCCGTCGGCGCTTCCGGGAATTTTCACGACGGGCGTCTATATCTTCATTCTTGCGTGGGACGAGCTGATGTTCGCCTGGGTTTTCTCGTTCGACCTTTCGTCGGCGACGATTCCTGTCGGAATGCGTCTCTTTTTCGGGCAATTCGGTTCGCGTTTCGATCTGATGATGGCCGCTGCAACGCTTTCCACGCTTCCCGTGGTCATGCTCTTCCTTTTCATGCAGCGACATCTTTTGCGCGGTTTTCCCGGTGGGCGCAATGTCGTGCACGGCGTCTTGAAAAAGAATCGCTAGGATTTCAAAATTTTCTATTTTGCTTTCGACCCCTGGAGGTTCCTCACGAATGAATAACAGACGAAAGAAATCGAACGAGTCCCGCTTCAAGCGCATTTCGCGCGTCTATTTCAACCGGATGTTTCCCAAGCGCATGGATGCGTTCCTGGTTTCGCTTTCCGTTTTTGCGGGAGTCTTCATCGGTATCTGGCCGACCATCGGCGTTGCCATCATTCTGACCGTCGCGGTGTGCGCTCTTTTCAGGTTGCCCAAGGTCCCCGGAGTGGTCGCTTCGTTTATCGCGAACCCTCTGACCCAGTTCGGTTTTTTCTATCCGGCGGGCTACTTTATCGGCAAGAAAATCCTCCAGCCTGCGCAGATTTCGTTCGACTTTCTCAAGGAAATCGAGAGCGTTTCGTTCCGGAACGTGACCGATGTCGTTTCGAAGCTCTGGACCGAGGCTGCCGGTCACCTGCTCGCTTTTCTTCTCGGAATTACGATCGTCGCATTTGTCTTCGGTCTCGCTTTTGGTATCGCCGCCTACTTTATCGTCTCCTATCGCAAGCGCAGACATATCCAGGTGAAGAACAGGTATATCCACGAGCTGATCTCGGAAGACGAGGTTGTCTTGAAAGAAGCCAAGCAAAAAGGAAAACACATGCATATCTTTCCGTTCAAAGCACTCCGGCCTGTAAATCCCCTCCAGGCGAAGGACATTTCCGCCCTGCCTTATGACGTGATGAATCGCGAAGAGGCAAAGGAAATGGCGAAGGGGTTCCCGTATTCCTACCTGCGCATTACGCGCGCCGAACTGGAACTTCCCGATTCCGTCGATGCATACGACTCGAAGGTCTATGCCCATGCCAAGGAAAACCTCGACAAGTTTATCGCGGACGGTGTCATCGCTTTCGACAAGAAGGACTGTCTCTATGTTTATCGCCAGACGATGAACGGTCGGGAACAGTACGGCCTTGTCTGTACGGTTCCCGCCAAGGATTATTTTGACGGCATCATCAAGAAGCACGAACTGACGCGCAAGGACAAGGAAGACGATCGCCTGCGCCACATTCTCGCGACGAATTCCAATACGGGACCCGTCTTCCTCACGTACCGCGATGAGGGACAGTTCGCCCTTCTCGATCAAATTATTCGCCGGAAACCCGTCTATGACTTCGTAACGGAAGGCGACGGCTTCGGTCATACGGTCTGGGTGATCGATGACGATGCCGAAATCGAAAAAATCCGTCACGCCTTTGACTCGGTTCCTGTCAGCTATATCGCGGACGGGCATCACCGGAGTGCCGCAGGCGCCCGGGCCGCGGGATATCGGGCGTCCCAGAATCCGGACAATACGGGAACCGAGGAATACAACCGCTACCTCGCGATCCTTTTCCCCAGCACCCAGCTCAAGATTCTGGATTACAACCGAGTCCTCAAGGATCTGAACGGTCGCACGCCGGAACAGTTCATGGAAAAGCTTGGCGAGGTCTGCACGGTAAGCGAACTGTCCGCCGCCGCGCACCCGGAGCGTCAGAACATGGTGAACATGTATTTGCAGGGAAAATGGTATTCCTGCGCGTTCAGGCCGGAATATCTGCAGAATCTCGGACCGGTCGATAGTCTCGATGTTGCGCTGCTCCAGAAGCTTGTCCTGAAGCCTCTCTTCGGGGTCGATGACCCTCGGACAGCGAAAAACATCGATTTCGTCGGTGGGATCCGCGGGCTTTCCGAGCTGGAAAAGCGTGTCGATTCCGGGGAATGGGCTGTCGCGTTTGCCATGTACCCGACGACGCTCGACCAGCTGATGGCCATTGCGGATGCGGGAGAAATCATGCCGCCGAAGAGTACCTGGTTTGAACCGAAACTTCGCGACGGCTTGCTTGTCCACACCTTGGACTAGATGGCTTATTTCATGGGAAAAAAGTTCGGAGTGGCGCATATCGTTCGGTATGCGCTCCTTCTCGCTTCTCTTTCTTTTGCGAGTAACGTGTCGACGACGGGCGTGTCTTCCGGCGGAAGCGCAGTCCGCGATCTGCAGCTCCGGGAATTCGGTTCGGTCTTTCGGCCCGGTGTCGATGGCTATGTCGGGCTAAACCTCTATTATTTTCCGCTGCCTAGCCAGTCGAAGCTTTCGACGGATTTTGGAAAGCACGAAGGGTATGTGCTGCGGCAAAACTTTGCCGGTTACTTCGCGGAGGAACTGGGGAAGAGCGGCTGGGACCTGGGGGCGCTTTGGTGGGTGGAACGCCATGGCTGGGACAGCGAGGATTTCTTGCTGTTTCCGCATTACAGCGAGTTCTCCCTGGTTCGGAGCGTACAGACCGCAGGCTTTTCCGTGGCAAGTCCCGACCTGAACCTGGGATTTGCCGGGGGCATCCAGTACATGAATCCCGAACATGTGGGAAAGGTCTATGAAGCGGAATCCGACAGCCTCTTCGAATGGGCGATGGCCGTATGCGGACCTGTGTCGGTACAGGCTAGCTTTCACCATGCGGACTTTCGCCACTTGCGCCTTTCGCTGAACCTGGAATCCAAGGAAATACTGAAGGGAAAGCCTTCGGGACCTGCAACCTACCTGCCAAATCTCGACTTCGCCTTTTACAGCGGGAAGTCCCACGTCCGGGATTCCGCCCGGTTTTTTTGGGAGCAGAATCTTTTTGCGCAAAGGCTCTATGCGGAACTTGCGTTCTATTTTCCCGACAAGGCGCTCCGCTTTTTCGCTCTTAAGTATTACCCGGACCCGTCCAAGGTTGTCTCTGTCGATTTGACATGCTTCCGCAAGGATGGCGGCGATTTAATCTGGGGCGGCGGACTGACACTACCCTTTGTGCGCGTCGCCTACAACCACGCAAGTGAAATCGAGAATGTCTTCGGGTTGCGGGGGACTTTTATCGTACAGTTCCATTTCGGTATCGAGAGAATTTTTGACAGGTTTATCGGCCTGAACGGGGCGAAGTCCTCGCCGATGATCACGCGGACAATTGAAACGGACGATGAAGTGAAGAAGCAGCGTCGCGAGGAACGGGAAAAGGCGTTCGAGGCGTCCCGCTCGAAAGCGCAACCTTCTCCGCGCGAAATCACCGCAAAGGGAATCGTCCGGGAGGATGCAAGATGATGCGCCTGGTATTAAACGCCCTGCTACTTCTGCTTCTCGGCTGTACGCATCTCGTACTTGAATCTACGGAACGCCTGCAGATAAGGAACCTTTCGGACTCCGCCATCCGGAATTTTTCTGTCGCCGGAAGAAGCGATACGCTGGTCTGGATCCCGGAAGAAGTCGCTCCCGGAGATCTTTCGTACGTCCACGAGCGGGATTTTGTCGGCTCGTTTCACATCGTCTTCGAAGCGAAATCGGGAGGGCGTTGGATTCCCGTTGAGCTGGGGAAGGTCCGTTTTGACGGCGGAAGCGAACTCGCAAAAATTTCGCGAAAAGACAGTATCTGGGTTTTAGATTTCGAATGAAAGCGTTCTTTAAATTTATCTTTGAACCGTCGTGAAGATTACCAAGCTAAAGATTTTCGGATTCAAGTCGTTTGCGCAGCGGACCGAGGTCACCTTTCCGGGGGGCGGCCTTACGGCTGTCGTCGGCCCGAACGGGGCGGGCAAGTCGAACATCGTCGATGCGATTCGCTGGGTTCTGGGGGAACAGCGCGCTTCGGTTCTTCGCATGGACAAGATGCAGAGCGTCATCTTTTCGGGAACGGAAGAGCGTGCCGCGATGAGCATCGCCGAGGTTTCCCTGGTCATCGACAACAGCGACGGCAACCTTTCTTCCGAATATTCCGAAGTGATGATCACGCGCCGGGCGCATCGCGACGGGCTCACGGAATACCTGATAAACAACCAGGAATGCCGCCTCAAGGACATCCAGAACCTCTTTCTGGATTCAGGGCTAGGTTCGGGCAACTATTCCCAGATGAACGAGACGATGATCCGGAACGTTCTTGCGGACAGTCCCGAATACCGCCGGACCCTTTTCGAGGAAGCCGCCGGCGTAAGCAAGTACAAGAAGGACAGGAAGGAATCGCTCGCCCAGCTAGAACGAATCCGGGCGAACATGGAACGCGTCGAGGACAACCTTCGCCATGAACGCGCCGCGGTCCGTCAGTATGAAAAGCAGGCGGAAAAGGCCGCGGAATGGAAGAGGCTTCGGAACAGGCTACGCGAGCTAGACCTTTCCGTGAGCCTCGACAAGTACGAAGACTGCCGGAAGAACCTGACCGTCCTGAATGACGCAAACGTCCGCCTTTCACACGAGCAGGAGGCGGGCAAGGCGCGCCTTGCGGAACTCCAGGCGAAAATTGCGGAACGCGAACTCGCGATTGCCGACGACAAGGAAAATCTTGACGAACTCAACCGGGCGGTCAACCGGCAGGAGCTAGAACTCAAGGATCTGAACAACGAGTTTACGCGAAACCGGGAAATGCAAGGCGCAGCGGAGATGAACGTGCAGAAGTACCGCTCGGAAATCTCGGATGCGGAAAGGCAGATTGCGGAACTGAAGCAGGAACACGACCGCTTAGAAGAAGCGACCAGGATGCTCGGTTCCGAAGAGGCGATTTCCGCCAAGGAGCAGGAACTTCTTCGCGAAGAGGAAGCTCTCCAGGTTTTGCGGGACAGTGTCGATGAACTTCGCGAACATTCCCGGACCCTTTCGGATGCGCGGCTTTCGAGCCTGAAAAAGGCGAACGATCTCAGGCTGCGGTGGCAGCGGCTCGACGGCGAAACCGAAATGCTTCGCACAAGCGTCGAAAAGTGGAAGGGGGAGAGAAGCGAACTTTTGCGGAAAAAGGCGGAATCCGAAGAAAACTTGGCTGCCATCGCTGCCGGTTTTGAAAATGCGCAAAGGGAAATCGAGCTCCTTTCGGAACAGAAAAATGTCAGGGATGAGGAAATCGAAAATCTATCGAACGCCCTTTCCCTTCATGACGAGAAAGTTTCAAAGGCGAAAAGTCGGGAGGCCGGTCTGGAATCCCGTATCGAGGTCTTGCAGAATATGGATTCCGATGCGGGTGCCGGCGCGAACTTTCTCGTAAGCGGCAAGTCTGCCGAGGTTTACGGCTTGCTAGGCTCGCAGCTCCACGTGGAACCTGAATACGCATCGGCAGTCGAATTTGCCCTTGGAAACGCCTTGGATGCCGTTGTCAGCCGGGAACCCGCTTTTGTAAACGGCTTGCTGGACGCTCTGGATTCTTCCCGGGCGGGAACCTCCTTCCTCGCCTTTGATCCCGGAGAAACATCCTTTGACAGTTTTCCTGCGCGAAACGGTGTCATCGGCTGCGCATCCCGGTTTGTCAAGGCGGATGCCGCGGTAGAGCGCCTTGTCGAAAGGCTCCTTTCCCATGCGATTCTCGTGGAAAGCTTTTCTGTGGCGTGGAGCCTCGCAGAGGAATTTCGCGGGCAGGGATACTGGTTCCTTTCTCTGGATGGACGTTACGTTTCGACGGAAGGCCTGGTCTTTGGCGGGCACGGAAAAAGCGAATCGCCCGGCATCCTCGCGAGAAAGGCCGAAGCGGAAAAAAATTCGGCGGAACTGGAATCGCTCCGGAGAGAAGTCGAAAAGCTTGCCGACGAGCGCGAACGTCTTGCCGAGCGTCTCGAAGAAGCCCGTGCGCTGCTATCCGAAACGGAGGAATCGATTCGGGAGTCACAGGAAAAGGTGCGTTCCGGGGTTGCCGCAGAAAAGATTCACCGGAGCGTCCTTTTTGATACCGAAAGGCGTCTTGCAAACCTTGAACAGGAACTGGCGAATGCGGAGGAGCGGATCCGGAAAGCGGAGATGTCGCGCTCGGACGATGCGGAATTGGCCTGTGCCGAAGAAGAGACGCTTCGGTTGGAAAACGAGTATTCTAAGGTCATGGAGTCCCTTGCTGAACAGGACCAGGTTTTCAAGGATAAGGAAGAAGATGTCCGCGAGCTTCGAAACGAGGTCGGCTCCGCCCAGTCGACTTTGCAGAACAACCTTTCGAGAATCCGCGCGATCGGTGACCGGATTAAAATTTTTCAGGACATTGTCGCGAGCCGCAACAAGGAAATTTCCGCACTGGACATCCAGAAAGAGGAACTTCTTGTCAAGGAAAAGGGGCTTTCTGACCGCATCCAGGAAAAAGATGAAGTCTTGCGCGGGAAAGAAGCGGATCGGGACGCCGCCCAGGAACGCTACAACATTGTCGCGGGCGACATAAACGATTGGCGTTCCGAGCAGAACGCGATCAATTCCAAGCTTTTGGAACGCTCTTCGGACATTAACGACGTAACCCTCCGCATCAACGCGTTGGGGACGAATATCGATCGGATGCGGGAACGGATCTTTGCCGACTGGGAAATTAACATTGACCATGCGGAAGACGTGAAGCGTATCGAATACGAAGAAAAAAGCGCAAAAAAGGAAATTTCGGATTTGAGAAGCCAGATCAAGGCTCTCGGACCCGTCAATGTCGACATGATGGAGGATTTTGCCGCGCAAAAGGCGCGCCTAGCCGAAGTCGAAAAGCAGTTCGACGATCTAGACAAGGCGAGGGCTTCCTTGGAGCGGGCTATCGCTATCTGCGATGAACGGGCGCGCAACAGGTTCCTTTCGACATTCCGCAATATCCAGAAGAATTTCCAGGATGTCTTCGGGCGTATCATGATCAATGGCGAAGCGAGGCTGATTCTCCAGGAAGGAGTCGATCCGCTTGAAGCGACCATCGAAGTCAACGCCCGCCCGACCGGCAAGAAAATGCGCGGGGTAACCGCTCTTTCCGGAGGGGAACGCGCCCTGACCGCCGTCTCGCTCCTGTTTGCCATCTACATGGAAAAGCCCTCTCCCTATTGTGTCCTAGACGAAGTCGACGGTCCGCTAGACGATGCGAACATCGGGCGTTTCATGGAACTTCTCCGACACTTCTCGAACCAGACGCAGTTTATCCTGGTCACGCACAACAAGCGGACGATGGCCTCAGCGGACATGCTTTACGGCGTTACGCAGGAAATCAAGGGTATTTCACGGATTGCTTCTGTAAAGCTCGACGACGCGGTCGCCCTGGAACTTCACCGGGTTTAACCCAAAAATCGATAAGGCCGGTTGACTTCCGGTTAACCGGAGGCTTTTTGATCCTAGAAAATATCGGGGGCGAAGGAATGTTTCTTGAAACAAAAAAAAGACCCGGAATATCCGAGTCTTTTAGTAGCGGGGGCAGGACTTGGACCTGCGACCTTTGGGTTATGAGCCCAACGAGCTACCAACTGCTCCACCCCGCGTCGAGGTGCGTGCCGTCAAGCACGAACCATATATAGTAAATGTTTCGGGCGCTGTCAAGGGTCTTAGCCCTTCATTTAGACATATTTTTGCAAAATATGCCGCGAGGCGACAAAGTAGTCGATTCCGCTCGCCAGGGTGATGAAGGTGATAATCCCCATCGAGATGGAGGGGAGGACGTTCCAGACCGCCTTGAAACCTTCGATCTGCTGGATGGGATCAAGCGCGCCGACGAGGATCGTCACGATGCCGATTCCCTGGATGGCCGTTTTCCACTTGCCGCTGCGCCGTGCAGGCATGATGATGTTCTCGGCTGCCGCAAGGGTTCGCAGGGTTTCAATGCTCGCTTCACGAAAGTAGATGAGCGCGACCATCCAGACAGGGGCGTATCCCGTCGCGATAAAGCAGAGGAATATCGTCATGTTCGAAATCTTGTCGCTGAACGGGTCTAGGTACTTGCCGAGCGTGGAAACTTCTCCCCATTTCCGGGCGAGGTAGCCGTCCAGGAAGTCGGTGAGCATGAATCCGAGGACCATTACCAAGGCGAGGACCTTGAAGACGATGTGGTTGTTCGTGTAGTTCAGGTCGTTGTCGTAGAAGAAAACCCACAGGAAGAACGGAGTCAGCACGATTCGCGTCATCGTCAACTGGCTTGCAATGGAAAGTGGCTTCCGGTGGGCTGGGTCGCGGTAATACCAGTAGATGTAGGAGGCGGAGGCGGCGCCCATCAAAAGAAGGCTCGCGACCATGAAAATCTGCTGGAACCTTTCGAGGCCTAGGATATAGACGAGCATCGTCGCGTTAATCGCCACAGTGGAAATCTTGGACCAGACATGCCGTCCCGGAAGGGATTTGCCTTCGCGCAAAATGGAAAGGGAAAGCAGGGAATGTGCGATGACGCGGGCGAGCAGGAAGACGCAGCCGACGGAAAGCAGAATTTCGAAATCGTCGTCCTTGATGTAGTTCCGGATGAGGATGCTCGACATCACCGTCACCGAAAGGATGCCTTCGATGACGTTCAGCCACAGCTGGTAGTAAGGCGCTTCCGTATCCTGGACGCGGAGCTGCCACGTGTTCAGCCAGGTTAGAATCAGAACGACAAACGTAAGCATCGCGGCGGAGTAGTTGTGTTCCGTCCAGATGCAGGCGATAAGCGGAATGAAAAGCGTTGCGCGGAATATCCGCCAGACGCGCCCTCTCAGGCGGAGATTCAGAAGTTTTTCACTCAGAGGCATGGTTTTCCTCCAGCAGTTCCTTGGCGTGGGCAATTGACGTGGGGGACTTTGCGTCACCGAGCATCCGTGCGATTTCCACGATTCTTTCTTGATATGATAACAATTTTACGGTCGAAACGGTCCGCCCCTCTGCGTTTTCGTGCTTTTCGACGGCAAGGTGTGATGTTGCACGGGAGGCGACCTGCTGCAAGTGCGTAATTGCGAGGACCTGGTGAAATTCGCCGATATTCCGGAGCGCTTCGCCGACTCGGTTTCCGACTTCGCCGCTAATACCCGAATCAACCTCGTCAAAGACAAGGACGGGAACGCTGTCGAGATCGGCAAGTACCGATTCGAAGGCGAGCAGCACACGGGAAAGTTCACCGCCGGAGACGGCTTGGCGCAAAGGCTTTTCCCCTTCGCCGATATTGGGTGCGATGCAGAATTCGATACGGTCCCTTCCCGTCGGCGAGTAGGCTTCTTCGGTAAGCGACGTGATGAATTTCGCCTTGGGCATTCCGAGCGACTGCAGCGCCTTTTCGACCTTGAGATCGAGCTGGATCTTTCCGGCCTTGCGCTTTTCGGAAAGCGAGTCGGCCGCCTCCTCGAGGCGGGCTTCGCATTTCTTGATTTTTTCCCGGATATAGGCAAGGTCCGCGTCGAGGTTTTCGAGGCTTTCGAGCTCGCGTTTCCGCCGGGAGAAAAGTTCGATAAGCCCCGCTTCGTCCGCATGGTATTTGCGTTTTAGCCGTTGGATCTGGGCGAGCCGGGAATTTGCCCGGTCGAGTTCCGCAGGATCTAAATCCGAGGAGCTTTCGGCGTCTTTGAGGGCGTCTTCGACAAAGGAAAGCGAGTCGTATGCGTCGGCGAGCTTCTTCGACCATTCTTCTAGTTCGGGAAGCCTTGTTGCGAGTTGCCGCGTTCTCGCGCTGAATGTATCGAATTTCGAACGCAGACCGTTCTCTCCGTCAAAGAGTTCCCGGAGTTCCTCGACCGCTCGGACCTTTGCTTCGGACTTGGCCGCCGCCGCGGTTTTCGCTTCGAGTTCCGCCTCTTCGCCTTCGCGGAGCGATGCCTTTTCAAGTTCGGTTTTCTGGAACTGGAGAAATTCCTTTTGCTCCGAAAGGTTGCGGGCGTTTTCCTCGGTCTTCTGGAGTTCGGACTTGAGACGTGTCCATTCGGTCCAGATGCTTTCGTATGCGGAAAGTTCCTGCCCGATGCCGCAATACTTGTCGAGCATCTTTCGCTGGACTTGCAGGTCGCGCAAAAGAAGCTGGTCGCTCTGGCCGTGCATCTGGATGAGCGTTTCTCCGAGGCGCTCGAGGGTGGCGAGGTTCACGACGGTTCCGTTTACGCGGGCTCGGCTCTTTCCGCTAGCGAGAATCTCGCGGAGGATGACAAGTTCATCGTCCGGGTCGATTTCCTGGGATTCCAAGAGGCGTTTCGCTTCGCTGTTTTCCGAAATGCGAAAGGTCGCTTCGACGGACGCCTTTTCGGTTCCGGTCCGGACCGCGGAAACGGGAGGCTTTCCCCCGACGACTGTCCTGAGCGCAGCCATCAGCATGGATTTTCCCGCACCGGTTTCTCCGGTTATTGCGGAAAATCCCTTTCCGAACCGAAGCGTACATTTCTCAATCAGGGCGAAATTTCGGATGACAATTTGCTCGAGCATATTCCGTCCGCTTTTCAGGGCTTTTCGAATTCGATGACGCTGCGGTATATCGGGCGGCCTTCTTCCCGGTATTTCTTCTCGAAGTTCGTCATGATGCCTTCGGTGGGTGGCGCATCGTTTTGCACGAGAACTTTTGCTGTCGGGAATCGGTCGAATGTTTCGAGCGCGATTTCGTTGTACTCTTTGTGATCCGTTCCCCAGTAGAAAAGACGCTTGCCCGGTTTCAGCACCCGCGCGACCTCGACGAGGAATTCTTCTCGGAGCAGCCGGTTCTTGTGGTGGCGTTCCTTGGGCCACGGATCCGGGAAATACATGTGGAACGCATCGACCGTATTGTCGCAGACGCGGTCCCGCAAGAAGTAGAACACGTCGCCCCGGAGCATCGCCGTGTTTTCGCCGACGCCGTTCCGCATCTCGCGGCTCGCCGCATAGTGCGCCCACGTCAGGTCCCATTCGCTTCCTAGTATGCAGATGTCGGGGTGCCGCTTGCCGTATTCCACGAGAAAGCCGCCCTTGCCCGAGCCTATTTCGATTTCGAGACGCCCGCTTTCGTTCGGGAAGATTTCCTTCCAGTCGATCGGTCGCCGGTCGGGGAGGTTCCCTTCCGTCTGGATGGGCTTGCGCGTTCCCGGAATGTGCCGGTGGACGAAGTGCCAAAGACACGGATATTCCCTGTCTTGCGCGAGATCCCGGTAAAATTCGGGAATGCAGATTTCCTTTTTTTCGGCGACTTTTTCTTTTGCTTCTTCGGTCATGTTCACCCTAGATAAATGCGATTACCTTGTCCCGGAAATCCTCGGGGATTTTTTTCTGGAGCGTGTCCAGGATATGGTCCGCGGAATACTTCATCGAGAAATGGTTCAGGACGATATGCTTGCAGCGCATGGAATCCCGGTGGGATTCGAGAGCCTTGGCGATTTGGGAAATGTGCGTGTGCCCTTTTTTCTCCGCCATCGATTCCTCGCCGTCGTCGAGGAACGTGCATTCGGAAACGAGAATTTCGGAATTCCAGATGGACTGGAGCTCGGGAGAATCCAGGTTCTCGCCGAGAGCGTCCCCGAGAAAGGAAATTATCGGGTCGAACACTTCGCGCGTGATGCATACGCCCTGCTTGCGGAGTTCGATAATCTTTGCTGTTTCGAGGTCCAGGTATTCGGGCTTCAGCTTGTTCTTGTGGCTGTAGAGCGTTACTCCCATCGAAGGCAAAAAGTGCGACTTTCCCAGCTGCGCGTGCTTCACGGGGAACGCTTCGATCGATAGGTCCTTCCGGTAGCGGAGGGAAATTTTTTTGCCGGCTGGCATCGGCACGATTTCGGGTAGCTTGAAGCGGCTTTCCGGGACGCCTTCGAACACCGCCTCGGAGTGGATCCAGGCTTTCGCTCCCGGGACCAGGTCTTCCGGCATGTAATAGCACGAGGGACGCTCGACGCCCATCATCCGGCGAAGGCTGTGGTGGCGCATAAGGCAGCGGCTGTGGTCGCCGTGGGCGTGCGTCAGGAATACATGGTTGATTCCTATCGCGGAAACGGGGCATTCGCCCATATCGACGCAAAAATCGAGCTCGGGAAGTTGCAGGTAGGTCGCAAGCCCCGATACGGAAAATCCGCACATCTGGATCTTGCCGATGTGGTGCCGGACCTGGCGTAATGCGTTGTGCAAAGTGCGGTTTTCTTGCATTTCGGGCGAAAAGATAGTAAGTTTTCGCTAGAGGTTGCGACATGAAGAAGCGTCTTTTGGACTATACCGTGCGGATGGAAAATTTTCTCGCGAACGATTTCTCGCTGGAAGCGGGCGAGGCCGCCCTGGTGGACATGGTCCGTCAGATCCGTTTTTTCGAACACGAACGCCTGGTGCATCTTCTGGTGACGCTCTTTTTCGCCCTTCTCTTTGTCATCGGGATTCTCTTTTTCTATGCGTTTCCCGGGCTTCCGATTCTCGCCTTGTCTGTCGCTTTTCTGGCGCTGCTTGTCCCTTACATCCGCCATTATTATATTTTGGAGAACGGGACGCAAAAGCTCTACGCTCTTTACGATGAACTGAACCGGAAACTGAACGGGAAAAATTCCGGGATGGATTGAAGTATTGACAAATTCTGTCAATTCGATAATCTATGTTGTTCTGGTCCCGTTAAATGGAGGTTTCGATGGGCTTTCTTTTGTTCTTGTCCGGTTGTCTTTTTGGCGCGCTTGTGCTCGGCTTTCTCTGGATGCGGGAAAGATCCTTGCTTCGTTCGCTGCTCGCTACGTCCAATGCAAATGTGGAATCCCTGCAGCAAAGGGCCCGCGAAATTTCCGAGGAAAAGGCAAGTGCCGAAGCGAAACTTTCCGAATCGGAAGAAAAATCGGCAACGGCGGAACGGGAACTTGTCGCGGCTCGGTCCGAAATGAAAAATCTCCAGGATAAACTGAATGACGCCAATGCCGCCCGGGATGAAGACAGGCGGATTCGGGAGGAGGAAAAGAAAAGGGAAGAATCTTTCCGGGCTGAAGTCAAAAAGAATTCCCTTCTGGAATTCAAGGAACTTGCCAACAAGATTTTCGAAGAAAAGTCGAATCGGTTCTCCGAAACGAACCGGGAAAGCATCGAAACGCTTCTGAAACCGCTTAGCGAAAGGCTTTCTTCGTTCAACAAGACGGTCCAGGAAACCAAGGAGAACAGCATCCGGGAAAGGGCCACCATCAAAACGCAAATCGAGAATCTTGTGAAGCAGACGCAAAGCGTTTCGAAGGAGGCGGCAAATCTCGCGAAGGCTCTCAAGGGGGATTCCAAGGTTCAGGGCGACTGGGGCGAAATGGTGCTTGCGACGATTCTCGAACGTTCGGGTCTCCAGAAAAACGTACATTACTTTGTGCAGGAAAGCGTGAAAATGCCCGACGGGAAAAGCGGAAGGCTCGATGTGCTCTTGCGGCTTCCCGACAGCCGGACGATCATCATCGATTCGAAGGTTTCCCTGACCGCATACGAAAAGTTCCTGAATTCGGACGATTCCGCCGTCCAGGAGTCCGCCCGGAAAGAACACTGTCTGTCCGTCAAAAAGCATATCGACGAACTTGCCGCTAAAAAATACGAACAGACGCAAAGCGATACGCTTGACTTCGTGGTCCTCTTTATGCCTGTCGAAACGGCTTACCTGCTTGCGATGCAGAGCGATCCGAATCTCTGGAATTACGCCTACAACAAGCACATCCTGATGGTCAGTCCGACAAATCTCATCGCCTGCATCAAGCTTATTTCGGACATTTGGCGGCGAGAGGCGCAGAGCAAGAACGCCGAGGAAATCGCGAAACAGGGCGAAAAGCTCTACGAAAAGTTTATAGGGTTTGCCGAGAGTTTCGGAAAAGTCGGTTCCGGTCTCAAAAGCGCCCAGGACGCTTACGATAAGGCTCTCGGCCAGTTGAAAAGCGGACAGGGAAATTTGACCGCCCAGGCGCAAAAGCTCTTGAATCTCGGGGTAAAATCCGCCAAAAGTCTTCCCAAAAGCCTTGAAAACGCCGATTTTTCGGAGGAATAAAATTCGTTTGACTTTGCCAGGCAAAAAATATATCTTAGCGGAAACGGATTTTTCACCTCCACTTTTATGACAGGAGTTTTCCCTTATGCGCGATCTGATCGACAAGTTGCTGAAGAAAGGTTATTCGGTTCTTTTTTCGATGGAAGGCGGATTTCCCGTCATCCGAATTATCCAGGGAAAGGACGTGGAGCATCCGGTCAAAAGCTGCAGCCTCGGTTCCGGAACGTTCCGGTCCTCGGTCGAGGATACCCTCCAGTCCCTGATTCTCGATCTGGAGCGTCACCCGGAGTAGCTTCGGGATAAATTTCTATATTTGGCTTCGATAACGAACGAGGCCATTTTGACTACCAATCCAGAAATCGCGAAGCGGCGAACCTTTGCCATTGTCAGCCACCCGGACGCGGGAAAAACCACGATTACCGAAAAATTTCTCTGGTATGGAAAGGTCATCCGCGAAGCGGGGCATGTCCGTGCTAAGGCGAATCGCAGCTACACGGTCAGCGACTGGATGAAGATCGAACAGGAACGCGGAATTTCCGTTTCGAGTTCCGTCCTGAATTTTCCGTTTGAAGGCTGCTGGTTCAACCTGGTCGATACGCCGGGGCACCAGGACTTTTGCGAAGACACTTACCGGGCGCTCACCGCTGTCGATTCCGCGCTTGTTCTGATCGACAGCGTGAACGGTGTGGAAAAGCAGACGATCAAGCTGATGGAAGTCTGCCGGATGCGGCACACGCCGATTATCACGTTCATCAATAAAATGGATCTCGACGGTCGCCCGGTCCTCGATCTGCTCGACCAGATAGAATCCGTCCTGAAAATCAAGGCGATTCCGTTTACGCTCCCGATAGGCGTCGGGAAGCTTTTCAAGGGCGTCTATTCAATTGCGGAAAACACGTTCAACGTCTATGACGAAAAGTCCGGTCACCAGGAAATCCTCCAGATGGAAGGTCCGGACGATCCGCGGCTCGTCGAGCTTTGCGGGGAAAACTGGGTCGCCCAGTTCCGCGAAGAATACGATATGGTGACGGGCGGAATGGATCCGTTCGACCATGAACTTTTCCTGAAGGGGGAAATGTGTCCCGTCTTTTTCGGCAGCGCGGTGAACAATTTCGGCGTCCGCCAGCTGCTCAACGCCTTTGCGAGCCTCGCCCCGGCTCCGATGCCGCGCGAAACGGACAAGCGTTCGGTTTCTCCCGAGGAACCGGATTTTAGCGGTTTCGTCTTCAAGATCCAGGCGAACATGGATCCGAAGCATCGCGACAGGACCGCTTTTCTTAGAATCTGTTCCGGGGAATTTACTCGGGGAGACAAGGTTTACCATGTGCGCTCCGGCAGGGAAATTCGGCTGGCCGCTCCGACGGCGTTCCTCGCGAAGGATAAGGAAGTCATCGATACGGCGTGGGCTGGCGACATCGTGGGCATCAACGACCCGGGGCTTTTCCACATCGGCGATACGCTCACAAAGGGCGAAAAAATGAACTTTATGGGCATTCCCGATTTCGCTCCGGAATTTTTTGCCCGCGTAACGCTTTTGAACCCGCTCAAGTCCAAGCAGCTTGCCAAAGGTCTCAAGGAGCTGACGGAAGAAGGCGCAACCCAGCTGTACCAGCCTTTCAAATCGGCGATTCCCGTCATCGGGGTGGTGGGGGAGCTCCAGTTCGACGTTCTCAAGTATCGGCTGATGGCGGAATACGGTGCGGACGTTTCGCTCGACCGCATCCCGTCTTACGGTGTCCGCTGGATTGTCGGGCCGGCTCCTGACGTGGATAAGTTTGTCGATGAAAACGGTATCGACTGTATGCGCGACAAGGAAGAGCGCTTCGTGTGCCTTTTCCCGAACGAATACCGCTTGAGCCTCGCCGAGAAGAATTTCCCGACGCTCAAGTTCCAGGAAACGTCGCTTTCCTAAGGAGGATGCGGATGCCAAGCATTTCCTTGCCGATAAAAAAGCTTTTTCTTCTTCCGCTGGCCTTTTTGGCGGCTTGCAGCGGGACGGCAAAAAATCCCGAAGAAAGAATTGTCGCGCAGGAGGCCTTGGCGGAAAGTTCCGCAGCGGATTCTCCCGTTTCGTCGAGTTCCGCGAAAGTGCCGGAAGTTTCTGATTCGACGGTTTCGGAAGTTTCCTTTTTTGCCATCGGGGACGTTCTCTTTCACACGCCGCTTTTTAGAAACTGTGCGGAAGATTCTTCCCGTTGCCATTTCGACGGAATTTTCGCCCTTTGGAAAAAGGACATCGAATCGGCGGATATCGCCGTGGTGAACCAGGAGACGGTTTTTGTTCCGCGGAGCGAAGGCTATTCGTCCTATCCGAGCTTCGGGTCGCCGGAAGAGCTTGGACTTGCCGAAATCGCCGCGGGCTTTGACATCGTGACCCATGCGACGAACCATACGATAGACCGTGGCGAACGCGCGGTCGATTACACGCTCGACTTTTGGAAGGACAAGCCGGCGAAGGCTCTGGGAATCCATGCGACGGAGGCTGACCGGGATTCTGTCTTTACGCTCGAAAGGAACGGTATCCGCTTTGCCTTTGTGAACTTCACATACGGACTGAACGGCCAGAAGCTGCCGGAAAACCGCCCGTATCTCGTAGATATTCTCGATTCTAACGGTGACTGGATTTCCCGGGTGCGAAAGGCGGAAGCCCGCGCGGAGGTGACGGTCGCCTTTTTGCATTTCGGGACGGAATACACGGCGCTTCCGACGGAGGAGGCGATGCGGCAAGCGGAACAGGCGATCGATGCCGGGGCGGACATTCTCGTCTGCGCGCATCCCCATGTCATTGAGCCTTACGGTATTTTTACGACGGCGGCAGGGAACCGTGCGCTTGTTTACTGGTCGCTCGGAAATTTCATTTCGAACCAGCAGCAGCTCGAAACGAACCTTGGCGGTGTGGCGAAATTTGCCGTGCGAAAGACGCAAAAGGCCGACGGGAAAAAAATCGAAGTTCTCGCCGCGACGCTCGAAGCTTCGGTAACGCAGCAGGAGACGGGAAACTATCACGCCGTCCCGCTTGCATCCTATACGGAAGATCTCGCCAAGACGCATCTGCTGCGGAAGAAAGTTCCCGAATTTACGCTTGAAAATCTGCAGAAGGCTTTCCAAAAGACGCTCGGCGAATCGGAACTTTGTCGGACGGTTTCGCCCGTGGACGGATTGCCGCTACCGGTAACGAACCTGTCGAGACCCGATGCGTCGAATTTTTAAAACAAGGAGTTTAAAATGAAATCTGTTCCCATTACGCTTCTCGCTGGTTACCTCGGCGCGGGCAAGACCACTCTCCTGAACCACGTTCTGAACAACCAGCAGGGATACCATGTCGCGGTCATCGTGAACGACATCGGCGAAGTGAACATCGACCAGACGCTGATAGAAAAGGGCGGAAATGTCCAGCAGAAGGATTCCGTCGTGCCGCTTTCGAACGGCTGCATCTGCTGCACGCTCAAAACGGACCTTCTCGAACAAATCGCGCAGATTCTGGAGCAAGGCAAGTTCGACTATATCCTCATCGAAGCGAGCGGCATCTGCGAACCGCTTCCGATTGCGCAGACGATTACTCTCATGGGTTCCAAGCTGAAAAGCCGAGACGGAAAGCCGCTACCGTGCCACCTCGACGGCATCATCTCGGTTGTCGATTGCATGCGGCTCGCTACGGAATTCGGCGGCGGCGAAAAGCTCCTCGACGAAAACAGGGACGAGGAAGATGTCGCAAGCCTTCTCGTGCAGCAGATCGAATTTTGCAACACGATAGTCCTAAACAAGGTGGATAGCGTTTCCGCAGACGAGTTGAAGCATGTCAAGGCGGTTGTCCGCGCTCTCCAACCCGAAGCGAAAATGATCGAGACGAATTTCGGCAAGGTCGATATCCAGGATATTCTCGATACGAAGCTGTTTGACTTCAACAAGGTTTCGGGTTCTGCGGCCTGGATTAAGCAGCTGGAAAATCCCGAAGAAGAGGAAGAAGGGGAGTCGGAAGAATACGGCATCGGGACGTTCGTTTATATGAGCCGCCGCCCGTTCAACCGAGAAAGGCTCGAAAAGTTTCTGGACAACTACCCGAACAGCATTATCCGCACCAAGGGAATCCTCTGGTTCGAAGACGACCGCGTGTATTCCTATATCTTTGAACAGGCCGGGAAGGATGCGAGCGCTCGTTGCCTCGGGCGTTGGATTGCTTCGCTGAACAAGGGCGAACAGGAACGTGCTCTCGCCGAGGAACCCGAAGTCCGAAAGATGTGGGACGAAAAATACGGCGACCGTGAAATCCGCCTGGTTTTCATCGGGCAGCACATGGATAAGAAAGACATTATGGCAAAGCTCGACGCGTGCCTCGGGGAATAAATCGGAGTGGAAAGTACCCGCCGGCAAAGCCGGCGGGTTTCTTATGATTCTTCAAAACCACCGGCTAGGCCGGTGGTTTTGAAGAATCACAAAAACAGCGGATTTCAAAGAAATCCGCTGTTTGAATTTTGAATGAAAAGGAAAAAGGACGTTAGCGGCTGTAGTATTCGACCACGAGCTGTTCCTGGAGCTGGACCGGAATCTGGGCGCGGAGCGGGGTTGCGACGAGCTTGCCTTCCATCTTGTCTTTATCGACCGAAACGTATTCCGGAAGAGTCGGAGCGCTTTCCAGGGCTTCCTTGATCTGGACGTGATTCTTGGAACGTTCCCGGACGGAAATCACGTCGCCGGCCTTGATGAGGCGGCTCGGGGAGAAGCTGCGGACGCCATTCACGGCAAAGTGTCCGTGGGCGACATACTGGCGAGCGGCGAAAATGGTGCGGGCAAAACCCATGCGATAGACCATCGCGTCCAGTCTGGTTTCGAGAAGGATCATCAGGTTGTCACCGGCAGAACCTTCGCGGCGGTTGGCTTCGGCATAAGTCTTCGCCATCTGGGCTTCGGAAATGTTGTAGGTGAAGCGAAGACGCTGCTTCTCGACAAGCTGCTGCTTGTAAACGGAAGCGGACTTCTTGCGATCTTGACCATGCTGACCGGGGCCGAAGTTGCGACGGTCGAGAACCTTTTGGGTCTTTTGGGTGATGGCGAGCCCGAGAGAACGGGCGACCTTGGCTTTGGGTCCACGATAGGACATTGTTACCTCGAAAGGAAGCTCTTTCGTTAAACCGGAGATGCTGGCAGAGCTTGGCACGACATCCCGGGGACTAGCAAAGATAGAAAATTTTTTACGGCGTACCGGAATCGCTGATGAAAACGTTTAAAGTATCGCGCGCATGGGGGTCGGCAAGGCTCTGGGCTATCAGGCGGATGATTTCGCCTGCGCTGTTCGGGTCGGTCGTGATGGCGATGTTCGTCGCCCCGATGAGCTGCTCCGTTCCATAGTTAGAACAGCTGCTTTCCGTGTAGGCGGAACGGATGAGGTACAAATCTTCGCAGGGAATATACCAGACCGCATTGTTGCTAGCATCTGAGGGTTCCGTTCGGAGGGCGAGCGTTGAAAAGCGGAGCGTGTCTCCGGTGAGGACGCTCTTGGTTTCGAGAGGCTCTTCGCGTTCCTCGTCGTAGAAGAAGAACTTGGTGACGTATCCGAATCGTTCGACGGTCGTCTTGAGCGTCAGAATCTGGCTCTGGGAGTTTGGCGGGGAATTCAGGCGGACATAGTGCAGGTAGTAGGCGCCTTTTTTGGGGGCGACAAAGAGACGCCTTGTCTCCGAAACGGATGCAACGGAATCTCCGGCGGAATCCAGAATCGCGTATGTCGCCGGGTAGCTCGCTCCCGAATAGTAGCCTTCGATTTCGTGGGAAACCTGGATGGAATCACCCTTCTCTAAATTGGCGAGCCACACGTATTGTTCTTGTCTCAGGTAGTATTTGGCGGCATCGTTCTTTTCGCGGACGACTATCAGCGTATCGCCGACAGTTTCGATGGAGTCGGGATTTGCCAGGTACTCGCCTTTTCCGAGATCGCGGGAGCTGGTCTGGATTTTAAAGTAGGCGTATGGGCCTGTCGTGTAGTCGGGGGCGCCTTTGGGCGAGACGACGAGGGCATATTCCGCCTTTTTTTCGGGCAGGAGCTGTTCGTCGATTGCGTTTCCCGAAGACATCACCGCGCCGTTTTTCTGCAGGTCGATTTTTGATATCGACTTGCCTGAGGCGTTCACGTTGATGCTTTTCCCTACCGATGCGGAAAACTTGAAGACGGCTTTCCTGGGTGCGCTCTCGAGAAGGAAGAATCCGCGGAGCGTATCTCCCGGCTCGATGGATACGGAATCCCCGTCGCCTGCGTAGGCGTAATAGCCGGAAAGTACGTTTGCAGTGATTTGGAATTCGAACGTGGAATCCTTTTCGCCGCTGATCTGGGGAATGTCAACATAATAGAAACCCGAGCCTTGGGTCGTGATGAAGCGCGCTGCGGCGAAACTCGTGTCGCCGAATCTGGCAAAGGCGTTCCGCGTGTTGTAAATCGTATCGCCGGCATCGATCGCAAACGTTTCGGGCATCAGGCTTGCCCCCTGTTCCTCGCGGACAAAGAAGGAGTCGAGGTGTCCTCCGGAAAGTTTCCTTGCGAAAATTTCGATGAGCGTTCCCCGCGGATATTCGCCGAGGAATAGCCTGTACGCATCGGACGACGCCTTGCCCGAAACTTGGATCGTATCGGACGAGAGCGTGTCGGCGTATGTGACGTCTAGCCGGTTGGAAAGCGAGCTGGACGATTCGGATGATGAGTTCATCGAAGAGGAGGATTCGCTTGCCGACGATCCACTGTCGCTTCCGCAGCCGGAAAGCGCGATGGCAAAAAATGCAGAGATAACGGAAAAAATTTGAATCTTCATGCGGCTCCTAGTTCAGGATGTAGAATTTCTGTTCTTTCGAGAAGGACTCGCCGGAAACCTTGAGCGTGTATTTGCCGGTGGGGAAGTCCTTCGCCTTGAATTTGAACGTGTATTTCTTTTCGCTTTCCAGTTCGCGTCCGCACAGTTGCTGGATGAACTTGCCGGACTCGTTGAAAATCTCGATTTTTACGAATTGCGGCTCTCCGATCGTGAGGTCGAAATTACAGTCGAGCGAAACGATGTTGATGTTCACCTTGGATAGCGCAATGGCGTTTTCGGTTGCGGCGCCGCTGACCGTGCGGTTCGAATCGAAGTAGCTGATGTAGAGCGCCGGGGCGAGAGCTTTTCCCGCTTCGCGCGAATAAACATAGTAGTTCGAATCGGACGGGGCGATCGCCGAGAGGATAAACGTAAAAAGCTTTGACTTGTGTTTTCGCTTCATGAATTCCGTGAGGCTTGCGCTCTTGAGGAACGAGCCGAACGGCGAGTTCGGGTTGGGGACGATTGTTCCGAGATAGCTCGTGTAGCGCGGATCGATTCCGCCACCCCGAGATTTTTTTGGAACATAGGCTCCGCCGGGAGCGTTCTGGTTTGCGGGAGCGTTATACCAGTTCAGCTCGGTTTCCTGCCAGTCCGCGGGGGAGATACCGTCGCCGAAATCCTTGCCCGGTTCTTCGAGAAGCCCGAAGACGTTCCACTTGACGGGTTTCTTCTTGTTCTTGTAGCGCGGATCTTCCGGGACGGAAAGCTGGAGCGCCGCATCGGAAATAGGTCCGGGAATCGCCGAGACGTCGAACTTGAGGTAGATCTTTGCGCTGGAGCCTTGCTTGCTGTAGCCTATCTGCAAGAGGGAATCGCCGCCGTGTTCCGTGTACGTGTCGAATTCCGAAACCCAGGTGTCCATGCCGCGTCCCGAGGCTACGCCGTTTCCGCTGTGGTCCTTGGTTGTCGTGCGAATATCGAAAACATAGATGTGCGCCGTGTCGGCAGACTTGAACTCGCCGTCGTCAGCCGTGAACGAGATTCCGTATCTTCCGCTGTAGGAGAACGTGACGTCGGTTTCGTATTCGTTTTCATCGGAGAATACGACGCGCCCCGGACCGCTCAGCTTTTTCCATTGGACCGGGTCGCTGCAATAGCCCTTGTTGCCCCGTCCGTCGTCAAAGACCTGGCCGGAAAGCTTCGCCTTGTCGGACTGGAGAAGGATCATGTCTTCTGCTCCTTCGACTTCGGGCGGTTCGTTTTCGCCGACTTTCGGGACGTAGCCGACGAAGAGCGTCATCATGGTGCCGCCGTCCGGATTCTTGAGCAGACCGCTCGAAGCGAGCGTCTTGGATTCGCCGTTTCGGGTTTCGATCGCAATTTTCGGGAAGGCGTTCCCCTGGAGAAGCGTTTCGCGGAGGCCTTCGACGGAAAGGCTCGCGGAGTCGTTTACGAACATCGGTGCGGTCTTCGCCTTGCGGCTCGATATGACGTGGACGCCGAGAAGTTCCGCTTCGCCGCGGTCGCGGTTGAGAAGGACCGTGTTGCCGTTTTCGGCGGTGAGGCCCAAAATCCAGAGCGTTCCGCCGTTGTTCTCGATTTTCGTCTTGCGGTCGTTGTTCATGTAGAGGCTGCGGGCCCATACGTGTTGCAGGTTGATTTCCATGTGGTTTATCGCCACGTCTTCCATGTAGAGGTCGCCTGCGCCTGATTTTGCGCTTGTATAGTCCTTGACTTTCATGTTCTTTAGGATGAGTGTCTGGGACGACTTGTGGTAGATGCCCGCGCCGAATTCCCCGAAACGCTCGAACGAGATTTCCTTGAACGCGCTGCCTTCGACGATGAACTTTCCGGTTCCGTCGATGGTCGCTTCCGTTCCGATGATTTTCCGGACGCGGTTCCGGATGATGACGTCCCGGTTTATCGTGTAGCGTCCGCCCGGGGTGAAGTAGATGGTTTCCGCTCCGTCGTCAATCGCCTGCTGGATTGCCTTGGAATCGTCGCTGCCCGTTCCTGTCGTTCCGCCGTAGTCTCCCGCGATGCCTACCCACTGGTCGGGCGATTGCTCCATGGGAATGAGCGTTTCGGCGATGGAAAGCTTGAACGAATACTGCGGGGAGTGGCAGAGGTTTGTCGGGATGTCGGACGAGTATTCGATGATTTCCGGTCCGGAAAGCCCTTCGCCGCTAGCGGGTCCCCTGTCCTCGATCGCCTTCGCATAACGGCTCGTGGCGATGTCTCTCGCAAAGAGATATCCTTCGTTGTAGATGGCGGGAACCTTGGCCTTTTTCTTTCCCGTGTATTCCAGCGCGCCGCCGATCATCGTGAGCAGGGCGTTTTCGCCGAAGTTCGCTATCGCGGGAACTTCATTGTGGCTACGGAGGTTGCGGACGGTGAGGACCTGGTCGTGATTCTCGATGCCATATTTTTTTTGCCCGTAGAGGGTGACGTGCTCGAATGTCATCCCGTACATCGGAAACCCGGTGAGGATTCCCACGTCGAACCCGCGGATTTCCACGTTCTTCACGAGCAGAGGCCCGATGCCTTCCGTGTAGTTCATGTCGATGCCCGCGACGCCTGTCCCGTCCCCGGAAAAGATCTTGACGTTCAAAATCGTTCCCTGGTAGTTCGCGTTGAAGCGGATGCCTATCGCTCCGGGATTTTCCTTGCCGGTGTGGAGCGAAATGTCGCGGATGGCGTTCCGGTTGTGCGGGTAGTTTCCGACGCCCGTGTAGAGCATCGCGCGCGGAGCGTCCGGGTTGCCGAATCCGTACGAATTGTTCTGGAGAACGAGGTGCGTTCCGCCCACGCTTTCGCCTTGGAGAATTGTCCTGCGGTAGGAATTTTCATCCTTTTCCGCCTGGGGCCAGCTGAGTTGCCGGGAAATCAGGTAGGTTCCGTTCGGCAGGTAGATGACGTAGTTCCCGTTCGGATGCTCGTCGAGCGCCCGTTGGATGATTTCCGTGACATCGGTCTTGCCGTCGGTCTTGGCGTTGTAGGGCGGTTTTGTAACGTCGATGATTCCGGAACCATGCGGAAACTGGACCTGCGCAAGGACGGCGAGCGGTAAGAAGAGGACTAGCGCAAACAATCGGAACAAGGAAAACCTCGCAAGGGAATATTCTGCCTACAATATAAACTTTCTTTGGAAAAAGATAGCCCTTTTTTCTGTGGGCGGCGGTGCTTTGGGATACGGAAAAAGCCCTGCGCGGAGCAGGGCGAATCGGACGGGACCCGTTCGGCTATTTTCCGAGTTCCGCGGTCGATTTCATCAACTGCCAGAGCACTGCCTTGTGGGCATGGAGGCGGTTTTCCGCTTCTTCGAACGCGAGATTCACCTTGGAATTGTCCATGACGGAATCCGTGATTTCCTCGCCGCGGTGCGCCGGGAGGCAGTGGCTGACCTTGCAGGTTTCCGGGGCGAGCTTCAAAAGTTCGTCGTTTATCTGGAATGGCAGGAAATGGTTCTGCTTGGATTCCTTTTCGTCTTCCTGTCCCATGCTGACCCAGACGTCGCTATACAGGATGTCCGCATCCTTGACGGCTTCCTTCGGATCGTGGAAGACGCGGTAGGCGGTTCCGCGCTTCTTGAAGAACGGCTCCATTTCGCGGATGACGGATTCCGGCTGCTCGTATCCCTTGGGACATGCGAGCGTGAAGTTCATGCCGAGCTTTGCGCAGAGGACGAGGAACGAATTGGCTACATTGTTGCCGTCCCCGATAAAGGCGATGGTCTTTCCTTCGAACGCTCCGAGGTTTTCGCGGATCGTCTCGGCGAAGGCGAAGGCCTGACAGGGGTGGAAATCGTCGGTCAAGGCGTTCACGACCGGAATCGAACCATATTCGGCGAGCTTTTCGACAAGCTCCTGCTTGAAGCAGCGGACGACGAGCGCGTTTACCCAACGGGAGAGGCAGCAGGCGACATCGTGGACGCTTTCGCGCTTTCCAAGCCCGATGGAGTCCGGAGAAAGCAGGACGGCGGAGCCTCCGAGCTGGTTCATGCCGACCTGGAACGTCGTGATGGTACGGAGCGACGGCTTTTCAAAGAACATCCCGATGGACTGCCCCTGGAAACGGTCGGAAAAGTGTCCGGCATGGACTTCCTTCTTGAGGCGCATTGCGATTTCGACGGTTTCGAGAATGCGTTCCTCGCTCCAGTCGGCGAGGCGTAACAAGTGTTTGCTTCTGTCAATCATTTTGAGCAGGTCCTTTTTCGGAAAAAACAAAAAAACCGGTCCAAAATGCTTTGGGCGGGTTCCGTTTCCCCGAAATGATGGGGATGTCTTCGATTTTCCCCAAATTTAGTATAAAGTCCCGAATCTTGGCAAGGGAATCCGATTAGATTGCCGTCAAATAGTAGTTCGGACGGATGCCTAGGAATCTTTCGTCGTCGCCGAGTTCTGCCGCGGGTTCGTTCCGACCGACGAGAAGCGCAGCGTCGATTCGTGCGTTCCTTGCACCCCCGATGTCCGTGGCGAGCGTGTCGCCTATCATGACCGTGCGCATGGGGCGGGGAAGCGTCGAAAGCGCTCTGTCGAAAATTTGCCGGAAAGGTTTTCCGAAATAGAAGACCCGGGGCTTGGCTTCGAGGTAGAGCCTGTGGGCGTAAGCTCCCGAAACGGCTTCCCGGGGCTTTCCGATGCGCGGTGCCCAGGCGTCCGGGTTCAGCACGACGAGCCTTGCGCCCGGGCGTTTCAGGATCTGCACGGCGCGCTCAAAGAGGGTGTCTTCCTTGCCGGTCGCGGAGACGATGACGGTCGCTTCCGCGGGATTTTCGGAGATATCGACACCGCCCGCTTCGAGAAAGGACGCTCCGCCCGGACGTCCGATATAGAAGGCTTCGCGGATGCCGTTTTCTTGTGCGAAGGCAGGGAAGAGGCTTCCCGACGAGATGATTTCGGATTCGGCAAAGGGGATCCGCATCCGGGCGAGGCTTTCCATGAGCTGTGGAATGCTGGCGGAGGCGGCGTTCGTCACGAGCCTCGTCGGCTTTTTTGTCTCCCGGACCTTTCGGTACATTTCGAGCGCTCCGGGATAGAGGACTTCCTTTTGCGCATAGAAAGTCCCGAACGCATCGAAGAAGAACGCTTCATATTTCTGGAGCAGAAAATCGAGCGGGACGCTTTGCGGTTCGCATGGCGCGGGACGAATGTTTCCGTAGCTGAAATAGTGGGCGTAGATTTCCCGTTCGAATGCTTCCATCGGGGTGGGAATCCTTGGCGTTAATTTGTGATGATCCCGTAGTCGCGGCCTTCTGCCGGAACGACTAGCCGCATTTCGGAAAGGGTGCCGATTCTCTCCTTGAGGAGGCTTCTGAAATCTTCGCCGAGTTCCTCTTCGTTGTCCTGGTCAAGGTTGTAGGCGTAAAAGCTTCCGTCGCCGAAAAGTGTGAAACAGCAGTCCCAGTCGATCTTGGATTTTTCGTCGTCCATGCTTTCGAGCATCAGGATGGGGCGCGGAGCGGGAATCGGGGCGGCATGTCCGTTTTCGTAGAGAAAATAGTTCCGCGTAATGAGAAGATGTTCTAGGGCCATCGATGGCTTTGTATCGGAAAACTCGTTTCGCAGACGTCGTATGTTTCCCAGGTCGTCTTCAAAGGGATCCTGAAAGTCCGCGGGGAGGACGATTTGCCAGTAATCGAACTTCTTGCCGGATGCGTCAAAGCGTTCCTGCCATTCCCTGGGGGGGGCGGGGCGTGTCATCAGGAAGTCTTCAAACCCGTCGAGGATTTCGTCGAAGCGGGAGCTGTAGGGCGTTTCGCGCTGGGATTCGATAAGCGAAAGGAGCGAACTGATTTTTTCGTCGGTGGAAAGTTCCCTGGGTTCGTTGGTTTCTTCGGACATCACCATTCCTCCGAGGTCTTGACGGTGAGGCTCATCGCGAGCCTTTTTTCGTAATAGGCGCTTTCATCGATAAAGATTGGCCAGACACTGCATTCGCCTTCGTAAGGGACGGGTCTGTAGTCGAAGGTCTGGAAAAGCGGATCTCCGGGTTTGACTTCGCCGTAGTCTCCGTTTCTCCGGTCCGGGTGGATCATTGCCGTAATATGCCCGAACTTGTCCCGCGGATAGTCAATGTCCCTGTATTGCGTGTAGATATCGACTTTTCTTCTCGGCTTTTTCTGGAGCGAGCCAGCGTTCCATTCCTCGGCGAGTTCGAGGTAGCGGAGGACGACCTGCTCGGTCTCCCGAAAAAGTTTTGCGTCGATCGTGCCGTGCGGCTGCGGACCGACTTCGAGGCAGATGTCCGCCTTGGCGATTGTCCCGAAGTAGGGGGATTCGCTACGTTCTTCCGGCTGGTAATAAATGTGGGCGTTCGGAAATTCGTTGGCGAGTTCCGCGCTTGCCCGCATCGTGAAGGGGTCGCGCGCGGAGAGAATCAGGCAGATCCCCATGTTTGCAGTCGTGTTGTGGATGTCTATCAACAGATCGGTCCGGGTGTCCCGGCCTTTGGGACCGAATCTTTTGTTCAGTTCCTGTGCACGGCGGATTTCGTATGCTCCCGGGGATTCGAGGGAAAGGAGGCTTTCGGCAAAGCTTCTGTTCAGGTCGAGATCGATGTATCGGCGACAGGCTTCGGTCGCTTCGATGTTCGTATGGACCAGGGTGATTTTTGCGGACGGGCATCTGTCTGCGTAGCACTTGCTGTCGATAGCCCATTTTTCGTAGAGCTTGATTCCGGTGAGTTCGTTGCCGTGGGTGCCGCCGGCGATGATGATTGTCTTGATTGAATCCATACCGCCTATTATACTAAAATTAGAGGAAAAATAAAAAATGACCTACCGGTTGAACCTTCTTTCCGTGTTCCGTTTGCCGCATTCCTATCGATGCATTCTAGTCTTCACTAAGCTTTGGATCTCGCTAAAAGGCATACAAAATCCGCATCGCGAATGAAATCTTCTTGGTGCTCGATAGCTATCACCGTATGCCCGTTCTTGCAGAGCTCCCGGATAAGTTCGAGCATTTGGTCTATATCCTTTTTGTGAAGTCCGCGTGCCGGTTCGTCAAAGAGAAACAGGGTGTTTGGAAACTTGGCGCGGGACAGCGCCTGGGACAGCTTGAGGCGAGCCGCTTCGCCGCCGGAGAGATGCGTAGTCGGTTGCCCGAGCCTCAGATAGCCCAAGCCCGTGCGGACTAGGGGATTCAGGCGGTCTGTGAATTTATGCGAAAATCCGAAGATGTTCACCGCCCGCTCCACGGTCAGGTCCAGGATGTCCGCAAAGGAGAGCGTCTTGTAGCGGATTTCGAGGATTTCGTCGCGAAACCGCTTCCCGCCGCAGACCGGGCATTCCGATTCCTCGTAGCCCGAAGGGTCTCGGAGAACGCCTTCTCCCTTGCATGTTTCGCATCGCCCGCCGGGAACCGCCGTGCTGAATTTTGCCGGGGTAAATCCCTTGATCCGGCTCTCGGGGAGCTTGGAAAACAGATCGCGTAGGCCGCCCGCGATACCTATCGCGCTTGCGATGGAACTTCGGCGGTTTCGGAAAAATCCCTTGGAGCTTAGAACCGAGACGCTTTGGAGGCCGAGCGGCTTAAATTCGCCATTTTCAAATCTCGGCAAGATGTTTTCGAACAGAAGCGTGCTTTTCCCGCTGCCGCTTTCTCCCGTGACGACGGAAAAATGTCCAACGGGAAATTCAACGGAAACGGGCCGCATATCGTATTTCGAAAAATTTTTGACGCAGATGTTTTTTAAGAAGCTTGTCTCTTGGCGATTTTTCTGTGCGGGTTCCGAAATTTCGCGGAGCCATTTCCCGGTGGGGGAGTCCGGGTCTTGGAGCATTTCGCCCGGGGTTCCCTGGAAGAGGATTCGCCCGCCGAGTTCGCCTGCGCCTGGGCCCATTTCGATCACCTTGTCTGCCCTTTCGATCAGGTAGGGATTATGCTCGATGAGAACCAGCGTATTTCCGCGTTTCCGGATTTCCTCGAAGATTTTCCAGAGCTTTTCGACATCTGTCCTGTAAAGCCCGCTCGCCGGCTCGTCGAGGCAGATGCACATGCCGTCGAGATGTCCTGTGGCGAGGGGGGAGAGCCTTAGCCGTCCGAGCTCTCCGCCGGAAAGCGTACTTGCGATGCGTCCCGCACCGAGATATCCGAGCCCTAGCCTGTTTACCGCATGGACGCGCGACAGGAGCGAGTCGAACGTACTTTTTAGATGGGTCGGGAGAATCGGGCCGAAAATTTCGGGAAGAAGCGTTTCAAGTCGCGCAAAAGGGGATTCGAGGATGTCTTTCCAGGAAACGCTCCCGATGCTTGATGCGAGAATGCTCGGGACGAGCCGGAGCCCGTGGCATTTTGGACATTCGTCTGCATCCCGGTCCTCTGTCTCGCATGCGATTTCCCCGTCTCCGCCGCATTCCGGGCAGCGCGTCCGGAGCGAGTGCGGCGAAAAGTCGGAAGGCTCGAATGCCCTTGCTGAAATATCGTGCTCGCTGCAGAGCGGGACCGTGCTGAAAACTTTCCGGCCATTTCCGTCGTCGAGGACTACCTTTGTCCCGGAAAACCGGAGAGCCGCGTCGATTGCTTCGGCGATACGCGTCCGGATTCCATCCCTCAGGACAATGCGGTCAAGTACGATGTAGAGTTCCCTTGGCTTCTGCTTCTGTTCTTCGGCGGTCAGGTCTCCGAGCGAGAGACTCTTGGCGTCGGCAATCACGCGGGAATATCCCTGGGGGAGAAGCGTCCCGGAAATTTCGCCGAGCGTGAGGTTCCCTTTTTCGATTTTCGCGAGAAACTGGAGGCGGCTTCCTGCGGGATAGCCGGAGACGTTTCGGATGATTTCTTCGCGGGAGAAACTTTGCATGGGCTTCCCGCAGACGGGACATGCGGGGCTTGAAAGTGCAGCCCACAGGATGCGCAGCGGAAGTCCGCATTCGGAGAGGGAAAGCGGGCTTGCCTTGGGGGGGGCGTCTCCGCGCGAAGCGGATATTGCGATGCTCGGGCGGAGTCCGTCTGCGCTGTCTAGCGGAATGGTTGTCCTTCCGCCTAGGACCTTGAGCGCAAACGGGCTGAGCGTCTCGAGATAGCGCCTACGGCTTTCACCGTGCAAAACGTCCATGACGAGGGTAGATTTCCCGCAACCCGAAGGCCCGCACACAACGGTGATTTTCCCGACGGGAAATTCCGCATCGATGCCTTGCAGGTTTCGGAGATGCGCACCGTGGATGGAAATCATAGGTAGCCTTCCGGCTGGACCCACTTCCACTTCTTGATCCCGGATTTCGGCCACGAATAGATGGTCCAAACGAGGCAGTTCCCGTAGAGCATGATGGCCCAGAAACCGAACGCGAAAAGGAGCACGAGCGGGATAAAGGCGAGCGAACCGTAAAAGAGAGACATTCGGGTGACAAGGCTCTTCTGCAAGATGATAAGGATGATCAGGTAGCCGCAGGTGCATACCCAGATGGCGAGGCTTATGAGAAGCGACGGCCAGAAAAGCTTTTTATAGGAATGATGGTGCTTCCGGTAGGGGAGAAGAAAGATGGTGAAGAAGATAAGCGCAATGAAGACGACATTGATGGTGATGGTCCAGAAGGTGGTCATGATCTGCGGGACGGTTTCCGTCGTCAGGAGTTCCGTGTTGCTTGCGATGTGCAGAAGTCCGGATTTTAGGTGGTTTACGAACATGGCGAAAAAGGCGAATCCGAGCGCGGCGATGAGGAGCAGCGGCGTGTAGGCGGCGAACTGCTTCACAAAAGGTCTCGACATCTGGTTTTCCCAAACGACGTTCATGTTCGCTTCGAGGTTCCCGATGGCAAAGATGTAGGTAATGAACAAGGAAACGGATCCAACGACACCGAGAGTCCGCAAGTGGATGTGCTCCGTGTTTTCGAGGAGCGGCATAATGTCGTCAAGCGGAAGCCCTAGCGAAAAGAACTGGTCGAGGACGGGCAGGTACGTGTTGAAGAACGAACCGAGACCGAGCGAAAGGGAAATAGCGGTGAGGAGAATAAAAAACGGAATGACCGCGAGAAACGACGTGTAGGTCATCGCAGCGGCCCGGATGGTTCCATGGTGGAAGAGAAACGCCTTGGTCGAAACAACGAGCATCCTGAGCGGGACGGGCCAGTTGTGGGTGAAGATGTCGAGACGCCTTTCAAAAGTCATTCGGAGAAACCATTTCTTTTACAGGGGCTAAGATAGATAAAGTTTGTTATTATTGTTCCGTGGCTGTTTCCGGAAAGGCAATTTTCAAAAAAACGACCCCGATATTTTGCTACCTGGGTTTTCTCGTCGCCTTTTCGGGACTTTTTTCTTGTGGCGGGGAATGGACAAGTGGCGACGGTCCAAAGGTTTTCTGTCGCTTTTCGTATGTCCCCTTTTCGGCGGCGAGGGAAATTTCCCTTTCCGCGGACGGCGAGACTCTCTATGTCCTGGACAATTACGGCTCGGTCTATGCCTTTGACCGGAACGCTGCGCGTGTATGCGCCTTTGAACCGGCTCGCACCCCGGAAAATCCCGATGCGCGGCTTCCCGTCCGAATGGCTGAAAAAATCGAAAAGGCTGGCTCGTTTCTCTATTACTATGACGGAATTTCCCTCTTGCGCTATGACGATGCCGAATGGAATTGCGATGTATCACTCTCCGGAATGGCCATTACAGCGTCCTATATCTACGGTGCGGCTTCCGCGGGAATCGCAAAACTGAAAATCGGCGTGGACGGATGTTCGAAAACGGGAATTTCCTTTCCGGCTTCCCGGGTGATGGCTCTCGATGCCCGGGGGGCGGGGCTTGTGGCGACCGTGGAAACATCCGGAGCGCTGTCGGATGCGCCGGAGCGCTTTTCCCTCTACGATGCGGATGGATCCTTGCGGGGAAGATCGCCTCTTTCCCCGGATACGGCGAACTCCCACTCGTTCTGTTCGGCTACCCGTTTGCGGCTTGGCGCGACCTTTGCCGTTCTCCTGGATTCAAAGTGCGGTTACCTGGGCGTATTCGATCTTTCGGGCGGGCTTCGTTACCGGCAGAGGCTTTCCGATATGGGCATCCGGAATGCCGTAGATATCGATGTTCTTGACGACGACCTTTACATTCTCACGTCGAATCGTGGCGTGCCCCTCTATTTTTTGGACCTCGCTTCCTATGCTTTTGGCGAAGAATCTATATAGATTGAGGGGGATATGTTCAAGTTCAGCTTTTTGATCAACCCGATTAGCGGCGGCGGCCAGGGAAAATCCATCCAGAAGTTTCTGCCGGAAATCATGCGCTCGATGGAGTTTTCGCCAGCGGACTGGACTTCCTCCCTGACAGACGGGGGACGCCTGCGGGAACAGATCCGCGAGACCGCCGAGCGGACGGAAACGCTGATCGCTGTCGGCGGGGACGGGACAATCTCGACAATCCTTTCCGTCTTGCTCGAATCGGGTCTTGTCGGCAAGGTGCGGCTCGGGCTGATTCCGCTCGGGACGGGAAACGACCTCGCCCGCGTGCTGAACCTGTACGAAACCTTTGTGAACAAGGGGCTGCTCTTTCTGGTGCGCAGGCTGGTACTTGCGAAAAGCAGGCCGTTCGATATCTGGAAGGTGAACGGCGAGTTTGTCCTTGCCAATTACTTTTCGAGCGGAATCGATGCGCGTATTGCCCACGATTTCAATTCAGACCGATCGCTCGGAAAAATTTCGAGCAAGTCCGTCGTAGCGAACAAGCTGCATTACGTGAGCCGCTTCTTTGCGGACCGCAGGCATTGCCTGGGAGCGGCGACGCTCCGGATGCGTTTGAAAAATGGCGAGTGGAAGGATGAGGACGTTTCCGGCTTTCGGACGGTTATCGTCGGGAATATCCCGAGTTTCGCGTCGGGGTCGAATCCCTTTGACGGCGGAGACATGGCGGACGGGCTGCTTGAAGTCGTCCCGGTCCCGAACCTCCCCTTCTTCCTCGGCGCGATTGCCCTCGGAACGGTCCCCCTTGTCGGGAAAATCTACAAGCGTTCGTTCCTGAAAACGGTCCATGCGAAAGAAGTCGTGCTGCGAACGTCCGAAAAGGAATTTCACCAGCTCGATGGCGACGACTTGACGGCTCGTGTCGGTTCCGAGATCCGCATCCAGTACGGCTCTCGGGTCCAGATGCTCACGCTCGAACAAGGATTTTAAGATGAAGGCGACAACGGTAGAAGCCCTTGCGGGGCTGTTGCACGGCGAAGTGGAGTGGCTCGCTTCCCGAAAAAATTTCCCGGTGCTGGGATTCTCGCCGATCGCCCGGGCGACCGGGGAACAGGTATCGTTTTTCACGGGAACTTCCGTTTCCGGAGAACTTCGCATGGCGAAGGCGGGGCTCCTCCTCGTGCCACTGGATTTTGCGGGAACTCCCGAAGTCCGCGCGCTTTTGCGCGTCAGGAATCCCTACGCTTCGATGGTCCGGATTATCGAAACACTGCATGTTCCCTTTATCGAATACCCCGAAAGGTCCGTTTCCGCATCCGCGAAGGTTCACCCGTCGGCGGTTGTCGAAGGATCGGTCGGAGACGGCGCAAGTATCGGGCCGGGATGTGTCGTGATGCGCGGAGCGTCCGTCGGGGCGGAGACCGTCCTCGAAGCGAACGTCACGCTTTACCCGAATGTTTCCATCGGGAACTGCTGCGTTTTCCAGGCGGGATCGGTCATCGGGAGTCGCGGATTCGGATTTTTTTTCGGAGAAGACGGCTTGCGTCATCCGGTGCCACACGTAAGCGGGGTCCGCATCGGGAACCGTTCCGAATTTGGAGCGAACTGTGTCGTCGCCGCGGGATTTCTCGCTCCGACAGAGATCGGGGACGACTGCCATTTCGACTCGTTTGTCCAAATCGGGCACAATTCTTCGGTTGGAAACCGCGTCTATATGGCGTCGCAGTCGGGACTAGGCGGGACCACCGTGGTCGAAGACGACGTGGAACTCGCCGGCGGAGCGCAGGTCGCCGGGCATCTTTCGATAGGTCACGGAGCCGTTGTCGCGGCAAAGGCCGGGGTGACGAAGAGCGTTCCCGCGGGAGCCTTTTACGGAGGATTTCCGGCAGAACCGATGGATCGCTGGCGGCGGGGAATCGTTGCTGTGCGCAGGCTTTCGGAAGGAAAACGTTAATTCGGTTTTCCTTCGCTTTTTGCGGACAAAAAAAGAGGAACGCTTAGGTTTTAAGGTTCCTCTTCGGATTGAATTTTTTTTGTCGCTTTTTGGACGCCCTCGTTAAAGTTTATCCGGACCGCGAAGAAGATTCCTCCAACCCCACGGCTCAATCCGTGTCAAAAAAGATATCTTCTTCCGACGAAAATATCTTCGGCGTGCTTCGTTTTGCTTGAAAAACGTATTCAAAAAGAATACGTCGAAGGCGGGAAAGGCTACCCGACGCTGTGTTCGAGCTTGAGCGTGAGGAGCTGTTTCGCTTCTGCGGCAAATTCGCCGGGAAGTTCCTTGAAAACGTCCTTGCAGAATCCGCCGACAAGAGCCTGGATGGCGTCTTCCCGCCGGATACCTCGGCTTTCGAAGTAGAATAGCTGGTTTTCGCTTATTCGGCTGGTCGAGGCTTCGTGCTCCGTGGAGGATGTCGGATTCGCGACGCGGATGTAGGGGAACGTGTGCGCGGAACTTTTTGCGCCGACGAGCATGTTGTCGCATTCCGTGTAGTTTCTCGAGCCGGAAGCTCCCTTGTGGATATCGACTAGCCCGCGGTAGGAATTGGAGCTTTCGTCCGCGCTGATGCCCTTGCTGATGATCGTGCTCTTCGTATTCTTTCCGATGTGGATCATCTTCGTTCCGGTATCGGCCTGCATCTTCCCGTTGGTGAGCGCGACCGAGTAGAATTCGCAGCGGGAATCATCTCCCTGGAGGATGCAGCTCGGGTATTTCCATGTAATCGCACTGCCTGTTTCGACTTGTGTCCAGCTGATATGGGAATTTTTCCCGGCGCACTTCCCGCGTTTCGTAACGAAGTTGTAAACGCCTCCCTTTCCCGTCTTGCGGTCGCCCGCATACCAGTTCTGGACCGTACTGTACTTGATGCTCGCGTTTTCCTTGGCTACCAGTTCGACAATCGCCGAGTGGAGCTGGTGACTTGAAAACTCGGGCGCCGTGCAGCCTTCGAGGTAGCTGACCTGGGCGTCCCTGTCCGCGATGATCAGCGTGCGCTCGAACTGTCCCGCTTCCTTGTTGTTGATGCGGAAGTAGGTCGAAAGGTCGATGGGGCAGTGGACATCGGGCGGGATATAGACGAAGCTGCCGTCGCCGAAAACCGCGCTGTTGAGCGCCGCAAAGTAGTTGTCTTTCGGCGGGACGACGCTTCCCATGTATTCTTCGATAAGTTCGGGATATTCCTGGATGGCGTCCGAGATGGAGCAAAAGAGGATGCCCATCTCCATGAGCTTTTTCTTGTGGCTGGTGTAGATGCTCACGCTGTCGAATACGGCATCGACGGCGACGTTTGCGAGGCGTTTCTGTTCGTTCAGCGGAATGCCTAGCTTGTCGAAGGTTTCGAGAAGCTCCGGATCGACATCCTCGATGGAATCATGCGCTTTTTTTGTCTTCGGGGCGGAATAATACACGATGTCCTGCAGATCGACCGGTTCGAACTCGAGTTCCGCCCAGTGGGGAGCTTCCATCTTGAGAAGCTTTTCATAGGCGTCTAGCCGGAACTTCAGCATGAATTCCGGTTCGCGACGGATTTTCGAGGCGCGTCGGATGATGTCCTCGTTCAGGCCCTTTTCGAACGAATCGTTTTCGATGGGCGTGACAAATCCATACTTGTAAGGTTCCCTGTAGGCTTCTCCGCTCATGGCTAGACTTCTCCGGGGAAAGTTTCTTCGGGGACGACGTTCAGGTTGTAATAGACGTTGTCGCGGAGCGTATCCTCGATATAGAAGAGCGTGCCTCCGCTCGATGCCGAGCAGCCCGCGCAGGCTCCCTGGAATCGGACCTTGACGTGGTTTATATCGAGCATCCCGAGAATTTCTAGGTCTCCTCCATCGTTCTGGAGGGCGGATCGGACGTTTACGTGAAGGCATTCCGCAATGCGTTTCAGGCGTTCCTCGTCCGAGAGGCCTGCCCATTCCTTGTCGGCTTCGCTGCGGCCTTCCGCGGTCTGCGTCCGGTACTTGATTCTTTCCATCGTTTCGCGCGCAGCAAGTGCCACCTTTTTCTTTTCGGGATAGGAAGCGACAAGTTTTCCGATGAGCTTCGAAAGGCTTCGGGGTTCCGTCGCCGCAGGCGGGAATGCGGGATTTTCCGGCGTATCGCGCAGTTCCTTTTCGAGGGTATGGACGTTGGTCTTTTCTAAATCGGAAACGGTCTTTCCCTGGAGCCTTTCGCAGAGAGTATCCGCTAATGCCGTGAAAATAGGTCCGCCGTAGGTGAAAAAGCGCGTTTCGACAATCTGGTCCTTTTCCGGATCGATCGTGATGTAAATTTTGAGGCTTTCTTCCTTTCCGTCGATTAGGGCGAGCCCGCGGTCGTCCGCTTCGACCTGGAAAATAGCGCCGCGGTATTTCGGGGCACGGGCAATCGACTTGACTTTTTCGGAAATGAAGGATTCTGGAATGTCGCTCATATAGCCCAAATTTAGTAAAATCCGACCAAAAACACCCGAAAACCGAAAGAAATCCCCGGAGCGAAGATTCTTTCCCGGAACGAAACGCCGAATTTTCTAAGTTTCCTAGAGCCTATCGGGGCGAAGCCCTCTTGGCGAAATTTAACGCGGGAGTTTCTATGTCGGACAACAATCGGCTCGGGCTGGTTCTTGAAGGCGGCGGAATGCGCGGCGTCTATACGGCTGGCGTTCTCGACTTTTTTCTGGAAGAAAACTTTTTTGTCGATGGCGTTATCGGCGTAAGTGCGGGAGCCGTCCAGGCGGTGAATTTCGTCTCCCGGCAGGAAAAACGCGGATTCCGCGTGATTGCGACGTATGTAAACGACAAGCGCTACATGAGTTTCCGTTCGCTCCTTCTGACCGGCGACCTTTTCAACAGAAAGTTTTGCTACGAGCGGATTCCGAACGAGTTGGATCCTTTCGACTACGAAACATTCCGGAATTCCTCGACAAGGTGCTATGCGACGGCGACAAACGTTCTCACGGGCGAGGTTCGCATTTGGAGCTAAAAGACTTGCACGATGACATGGACAAGCTTCGCGCATCGGGGTCCTTGCCGCTCGTTTCGAATCTGGTAAACATCGACGGAATCCCGCATCTCGACGGGGGAATCGCCGATTCGATCCCGTTCGATGCATTCCGCCGGATGGGCTACGGAAAGTGCATCGTTGTACTGACCCGCGCAAAAGGCTACCGAAAAAGCCCGAACAGGCTTGTGCCGATCATCCGCTTCAAGTATCGGAAATATCCGAAATTTATCGCAGCATGCGAGAACCGCTTCCGTGTTTACAACGAGACGCTCGACGCTCTGGAAACCGCCGAGGCACGTGGAGACGTCTTTGTCATCCGCCCGCAGAAAACGGTCGAAGTGGCGCGCCTCGAACGGAACGCTTCAAAGCTCGAAGCCCTTTACCGGGAAGGCTTTGCGGAGGCGAAGGAACGCTTCGACGATTTAAAGCGGTTTATCGGGAAAGTTTAGCGCGTTAAAATCAGAAAAAGCGGCGAGACCTCGCCGCTTTTCGCTTTGAACGCGTAAACGCTACTTACTTGCGCGAATCTTGTTCAGTGCGCTTCCCGCCTTGAACCATTCCCACTGCTGTTCGTTGTAAGTCTGGTTGAGAGTTGCGGTTTCGACCGTGCCGTCGGCGTGGTGGAGCCTTAATGTAAAAGGCTTGCCTGGAGCAAAATCCGTGAGACCTTCGATGTCGAGCGTGTCGCCTTCCCGGACCTTTTCGTAATCCGCGGGATTGGCAAACGTCAGCGCGAGCATTCCCTGCTTTTTCAGGTTCGTCTCGTGGATGCGCGCAAAGCTCCGGACGATGACCGCCTTCACGCCCAAAAATCTCGGTTCCATCGCGGCGTGTTCGCGGCTAGAGCCTTCGCCGTAGTTTTCGTCCCCTACGACGACAGAGCCGGTTCCCTCGTCGCGGTATTTTCGGGCGAGCGTCGGCACTTCGTAGTAGCGCCCATCGGTTCCCTTCACCTGGTTCGTCTGCCCGTTGAACGCGTTTACCGCCCCGATGAGCATATTGTTCGAAATATTTTCGAGGTGTCCGCGGAACTTGAGCCACGGTCCCGCCATCGAAATGTGGTCCGTGGTGCACTTGCCCTTTGCCTTGATGAGTAGCGGCGCTCCGGAAACGTCCTTGCCGTCCCACGGAGCGAACGGCTTTAAAAGCTGGAGGCGTTTCGATGCGGGATCGACGGATATGGTGATGCTTGAACCGTCCGCTGCCGGGGCGACGTAACCCGGGTCTTCTACGGCGAAACCGTTTTTCGGAAGTTCGTCCTTTTCCGGGGGAGTGAGCTTTACCTGTTCACCCTTGCCGTTTACGAGGAAGTCCTTTTCCGGATCGAAGAGAAGCGAGCCGGAGAGCGCAGCGACTACCGCCATGAGAGGGCTTGCGACGAATGCATGCGTGTTCGGGTTTCCGTCCGCGCGTTTTGCGAAGTTGCGGTTGAAACTGTGCACGATTGAGTTCTTTTCTTTCTTGTCCGCCCCGGCGCGGTCCCACATGCCGATACACGGTCCGCAGGCGTTCGTCATGATGGTCGCCCCGAACTTCTTGAAAAGTTCGATGAAGCCGTCGCGTTCCGCCGTGTAGCGGACCTGTTCGGAACCCGGGTTGATAATCAGCGGAGCCTTCGGGGTAAGCCCCTTGTCGAGAGCTTGCCGGATGAGGGAGGCGACCTGGGAGAGATCCTCGTAGCTCGAATTGGTGCAGCTTCCGATGAGCGCGGCGCTCACCTTGTCCGTGGAGCCGAACTCTTCGAGAGACTTTTGCATCTCGCTTACCGGGAATCCGCGGTCCGGGCTGAAAGGTCCGTTGTAGTAAGGCTTGAGCGTCGAAAGGTTCAGTTCGATGACCTGGTCGAAATACTTTTCGGGGGCGGCTTCGACTTCCGCGTCGGCCCGGAGATATTCCTTGATTTTATCCGCTTCGTCTGCGACGGCTTCGCGGCCCGTTGCGCGGAGATAGCGTTCCATGGATTCGTCGTAGCCGAACGTACTGCAGGTTGCGCCGACTTCCGCCCCCATGTTCGCAATGCTCGCTTTTCCCGTTGTGGAAAGGTTCCGCGCGCCTTCGCCGAAATATTCGATAATCGCGTTCGTCCCGCCCTTGACGGTGAGAATCCGGGCGACCTTGAGGATCACATCCTTCGGGGAGGCAAAGCCCGAAAGCTTTCCTTTCAAATGGATGCCGATGAGTTTCGGGTATTTCAGCTCCCAGGGGAGACCGACCATTGCATCGACCGCATCCGCCCCGCCGACGCCGATGGCGAGCATTCCGAGACCGCCGGCATTTACCGTGTGGGAATCGGTCCCGATCATCATGCCGCCGGGGAACGCGTAGTTTTCAAGGACGACCTGGTGGATGATGCCTGCACCCGGTTTCCAGAAGTCGATGCCGTACTTGGCGGCGACCGAGGAGAGGAATCCATAGACTTCCTTGTTCTCGACGAGAGCCTTCGGCAGGTCTTCTTCCTTGCCGTTCCGCGCGGTGATCAGGTGGTCGCAGTGGACGGAAGAGGGTAGCGCAACCTTGGACTTTCCGGCTGTCGTGAACTGGAGCAGCGCCATCTGTGCGGTCGCATCCTGCATCGCCACTCTGTCCGGATGAAATTCCGCAAAGGATTTTCCGCGTTCGTAGAGTTTCGTTTCCGTCCCGTCGATCAGGTGGGAGTAGAGAATCTTTTCGGCGAGGGTCATCGGGCGACCGAGGAGCTTGCGGGCCGCATCGACGCGTGCCGGAATCTTCGCATAACGTTCCCGGATCATGTCCAAGTTAAAAAGCATAGGAATACCTCATAGACGTTTTGCCGAAAAATTAGAAATTATTGAAGATTTTCGCCCGGAAAAGGCGAGTTTTGGCGAGGCCTTGCGATGAATCGATTCGATAACGACCAGAATTTGACATTTTCTGTCAAATTTTACTCTATGAGAATAATCTATATTGATTAAGAAATGCAGGAATCAGCATTGCAAAAACATCCTTGCAAACGCTAACTCGCGATTTGTTCAAACAGCTAACCAAAACATAAAATAGGAGTGCGATATGGCTCGCAAAATTGACCACTCCCTTTTGGACAGGGCGAAGATAAACAAGAAGGACGAATTCTATACGCAGCTTGCGGATATCGAGCGGGAATTGGCGCATTATGAAAAGCACTTTAGGAACAAGACCGTCTTCTGTAATTGCGACGATGTCCGGAAAAGCAATTTTTACCGATACTTTGTCGAAAATTTCGATCGGCTGGAGTTGAAAAAAGTTATCTGCGCCTGTTATGGGAAGAGCGGCCGGGATTTGTTTTCTGATGGCGAGGCGGACATCGTCGTTTCCAACCCTCCGTTTTCCCTGTTTCGGGAATATATCTCGCAGCTCGACAGGTATCGCAAGAAATTTCTGGTCATCGAAAACATCAATGCGATTACATACAAGGAAGTCTTTGGGCTTATTCGCGAGAACAAGGTCTGGATGGGCGTAAACATGGGCAGGGGCATTTCGGGATTTATCGTTCCTGAAGACTACGAACTTTATGGCTTGGAAACGAAAATCGGCGATGCGGGGGAAAGAATCGTCTCGCCGAACAACTGCATGTGGCTCACGAATCTCGACAATGCCTGCCGGCATGAATTTATCCCCTTGACCAGGGAGTATCGCGGAAACGAGGCGGCATACCCGAAGTTCGACAATTACGATGCGATAAATGTCGGTCGGACACGGGACATTCCTTTCGACTATAAAGGCGTGATGGGCGTTCCGATTACTTTCTTGCACAGGTTCAACCCGGATCAGTTTAAAATCGTGAAATTTCGCAAGGGAAACGACGAAAAGGATTTGACCGTCGGCGGAAAGCCGACGTACTTCCGAATTTTAATCCAGAGCCGCTGATTCAGTTCCCCGAAAACAGTTCCCCCTGCGAACCCTTGGGAACGGGGACGTGCAGCGCCTGGTAGGCGGCCTGGGTGAGGACGCGTCCGCGCGGGGTGCGGGAAAGCAGACCTTGCTGGATGAGAAAAGGTTCGTAAACCTCTTCGAGCGTATCCGGTTCTTCGCCGAGGGACGCTCCGATGGTTCCTAGTCCGACAGGACCGCCTGAAAAATGGTTCGCAATGGTGGAGAGAATTTTCCGGTCCATCGGGTCGAGGCCAAGCGGGTCGATGCCGAGCATTTTCAGCGTGCGTTCGGCGACTTCACGATCGATGACGCCTTCTCCGCGGACTTCCGCCACGTCGCGTGCCCGCCTGAGGACCCGGTTTGCGATGCGCGGCGTTCCCCGGCAACGCGAGCTTAATATGCTTGCCGCTTCGTCCGTTATCTTGACGTTCAAAATTTTCGCGCTGCGGACGAGAATCTTTTGCAAATCCTTAGCCGGATACAGGTCGAGCCGATAGTGCAATCCGAAACGGTCGCGGAGCGGTCCCGTGAGAAGCCCGGTGCGGGTCGTAGCGCCGACAAGGGTAAAACGCTTGAGCGGAAGGTTCACGCTGCGGGCTGCAGGCCCCGAATCCAGCATGATGTCCAGTCGGAAATCCTCCATTGCTGGGTAGAGATATTCCTCGATGACGCGGCTTAAGCGGTGAATTTCGTCGATAAACAGAACGTCGTTTTCGCCGAGGCTCGTGAGAAGTCCGGCGAGGTCGCTCGCCTTTTCAAGAACGGGACCGCTCGTGATGTGGATTCCGACACCCATTTCCTTTGCGATGATTCCCGCAAGAGTCGTCTTGCCTAGCCCGGGAGGTCCTGCGAAGAGGCAATGGTCGAGAGCCTCGCCGCGTCGCCTGGCCGCTTCGATCGCTATCTGGAGGCTTTCCTTGATGTGGTCCTCGCCGGTGAATTCCGAGAGGGATTCCGGACGGAGACTCCGTTCGATTTCCGCTTCTTCGCCGCTTTCCCTTTCGGGAGAGATGATGCGTTCCGACATAGAGTGCCTTTATACGTGCTTGAGGGCTTCGGGGATGAGCTGCGTGACGCTTGCGCCCTGCCCGAGCGCTTCGACCGCCCTTTCCACGGCCTTCTGGGCTGCGGGATCCTTGACGCCTAGCGTGTGGAGCGCCTGGACGGCTTCGCTTTCGCTTGCGGAGAGAAGCGCTTGCGTATCGCTCCCGGAAACCGCCGACAGCGTGAGAGCCTTGTCCTTCAGGTTCAGTACGAACATCTCCGCGGTCTTCTTGCCGACACCCTTGATTTTTCCGAGGGCAGCCCTGTCCCCGCGGGCGATCATCGCAAGGAAGTCTTCCGGGGAAATTCCCGAGAGGATCCGCTGCGCGGTCTTCGGGCCTACGCCGGAGACGGAAATCATGCTCAGGAACAGTTCCTTTTCCTTGGCGTCGGCAAACCCGAAAAGCTCCATGGAATCTTCCCGGACGACCAGATGCGTGAGAAGCGTGATTTCCGAGCCTTCCGCGGGAAGGCGTTCACCGGTCCGTGCCGAAACCTGGACGCCGTAGCCTACGCCGCCGCACTCGACGACGGCAAAAGTCGGATGGCGTTCTGCGAGAATACCGTGAAGTCTTTCAATCATGTTTTCCAATATAGATATTTTGTGAACTTTTGTGCACTAGTTTTAGAAACCCAGGCTGATTTCCGCCATATAGATGCGGCTCTCGTTCTGGCCCGTGTAATAGCCGCGCTCCTCGCCCCACGTGGCGAATTCCACTTCGAGGAACCGGAACATCTCGATGGCGATTCCCGCCGACGGATAGCCGCCATGGAAGCCTCCGGAAAGGCGGAGCTTCAAAAGCCTCAGGTTATCGTTGTAGCCCGGGAAGGCGAGGAGAACCTGTTCGATTTCCATGCCGAAGTTCAAATGGCTGAGAGTCTTGTAGTTATGTGTCGTCGAAAGGGCGTTCTCGAAGTCGAGTGCGAAGTTCACCTTGCGGGAGAAGGCCGTGTTGCGGTTGAAAAGGCGCGGGCTGTAAGCCATGCCGAGCGTGAGGTTCGGGACGATGCGCTCTCCGCCGAGCTCGTTGAAGAAGATGTTGTTGCACGAGGCTCCCAGGCGAAACTCCCTCCCGGCGCGGTAGAGAATGCCTAAATCCATGCCGAATCCCAGGTCGCTCCACGAAGAGAAATCGGAATAGACCTTATCGACGCGGTCTTCGAGCGTGTCCCCGATGCTTTCGAAACTCGAAACGTCGATCCGGAAAATTTTCATCGTCTCGCGCTTCGCCATCTTGAAGCCCGCTCCGATGGCGAGATTCTCCGTAATGCCGTAGGCTCCGCCGAACTGGGCGACCGCATCGATGTAAAACGTGTCGATTCCGAAGAACGGAATGATGATTCCGTTGTCGATATACGGGGAAGTCGTCCCATCGACCCAAATGGCCCCGCCGAAATTGTGGAAGGCGAGTTCCACGTCTGCCTTGGCGATGAGCGTGAAGAGAAGATGGTCGAACTGGTTCAGCTTCCGGGTAAGTTCGGGATGAGCCGCGAGCGAATCGGCGAATGCCCGCTCCGCGGTGACGTCATTGCCTTTTGACGCTTTCTTCGCGCTGCCGTAAAGGTCCTGTAGATCTTCGGAAAAGTCGTAAACCTTGCGCGCTTTGTTGAACGGTCCCGCGCCGCCGACGTTTAGCCTCATGTCGATTGAATTTCCGGGATAGTAGCCTAGTTCGGGGAACTTTCTGAAGTTCCCCAGTTTTCCCATCTGGTTCAGTCCTGCATAGTTGTAATAAATCGCTTCCTTGTCGTCTGCGATGGCGACGTGGGCGTTTCCCATGGCATAGGCACGCAGGGACTTGTGGCGCGGTCCCTGTGCGGCGAAACTCGCCGTGAAAATTCCCAACAGGAGAATGCTTGCAAAAGTTTTCATGGCGCTCCCTACCGGTTTCGGAACCAGGCCTTGAAATCTTCTTCCGAGTAGTTGTTCCAGCATCTTCCGACGAGAACCTTGCGCTCTTCGAGCGGATAGCGGATGTCTGTCGAATCCGTGTCCTGCGCAATCGCCCTGCGGATTTCGAGCGATGCGGAGTCACTTGCGGAAATCTTTTCAAAATCCTTGGCGAAGAGCAGCCTCCCGTTTGCGAGAAGCGTCCTTTCGGCGGCATCTTCCTTTTCCCCGTTCCTGTCGTGATCGAGGCTGTCCATTCCGACACCGATGAAGGCGATGCTTGAATAGGAATCCTTTCCGAGAGGAACGAGCCGCAGATCCTCATCGATGAGGCCGTCTCCGTCGTTGTCGATGCCGTCGAGAATTTCCTCGTCGATGCAGCCGTCTCCGTCGTTGTCAATGCCGTCGCCTAGTCTGTAAAAGAGAAGCGAGTGTTCCACCGTGTTCGCTGTCGAGTCGAAAAATGTCGAGTCGTCGAGAATATCGGAGAGTTCGGGGAGAATGTCTTGGACTAGGCGCTTCAGGTCGTCTCCGAGCGTGTCCATGTCGGCGTTGAACCGGGAAGCGAGGAACGGGTCGCTGAGAGCCTTGTCGTAAAGTTCGCTCGCATCAATTTCCACGGAACCGTCGTCGCGAAGGGAGAGAGACACGCCGGAATTTGAACCTCTTCGGAACCGGAGGATCGTGTGGGCGAATTCGAGGATGGCGTAGCTTGCCGAAAAGTTGGAATAGGATACGTTCTGGTCCGAAAGCCTTTGTGCGGGATTGTTTCTTGTAAGCGTGTCGCGTCGGACCAGTTCGCGCAGAGGGACTAGGGCGCTGTAGATGGATCTGTAATGGCGTTCGACTTCGGCGGAGTCGAGGTCCATCAGCGGAATTGAGGCATCGCTGTCGAGAAGCTGGAGCAGCTCGAACGGGTCGCCACCGTTCCGGTAAAGATTCGCCTTGGAAAGCCCGAACCACGCTTCGGACTTTGTGGAATCGTTTCTGAGTGCAGACGAAAAATACTCGACGGCCTTTTCGTAATCAGCTTCCCGGAATCGCGCTTGCCCTTCGATAATCAGCATGTCCGTATCGCTCGACTTGACGGAGACATTGTCCGACGGGTCGAACAGATTGCATCCGGCGAAGAAGGCGAGCGAACAGACAGAGGCGAAGACTGGAAAGAACTTCATGGGAAAACTCCCCGAAAAAAGGCGAACAGGAACGAATTAAAAATAGATTCCTGTTTTAAAAAGGGAAGAGCAAATCGGAAATACACTTCATATATTTGTAAAAGTGGATGCCAATGGAATACTTTCCGACAACAACCTATCAGCGCGCCGTCCTTCTGATGCGATCCCTCCTTTCTCGCGAAAGGGATAGGCTCGACTCTCTTGCCGAGGCTTCCGGGAGAGATACCGCCATCACGGAAGCGAACTTTGCCCGGGAACTTCCTGAAATAGTCCGCTTTGCGAAGGCCTACCAGGAAGCCTTTATGCGTTACCTCTCGGCCGTCCTTCCGCAACACCCTTCCGGGATTTCCTGCCGGGCTGGCTGCGGCAACTGCTGCCATCATTTTCCGATGTCCGTCGAACCGTTCGAACTTGCCCTTTTCTATGCCGAAATCCGAAACAGTCGGAACCTTCTTTCGATTCTCGAAAAATGCCAATTCCGCAGCAAGTCGTATCGCAAGATTTTTCGCTTGGCGGAAATCGAAGGAATCTCCGATCCGGACGATTTTGCGCTAGTCCGCTACTTCGGAGCGGGACTTTCGTGCCCGTTTATCCTCTCGTCGGGAAGCTGCGGAGTCTATGCGTTTCGCCCGGTAACTTGCCGGATGTATTTTAGCGAAACGCCGGGAAAATTTTGCGTTCCGGAACACCTTCTCACCGACAAGAACCGGAGTTTCATCGTCTATCTTCCCGATGAACTCGAAGAACTCATCGCAGACATTTCCGCCCACTATGCGGAACTTGCTTTGCCGGAAAGCCTCTACGAGGGGATTCTCGCGATGAACGTTTTCGAACCGGACTTTGTACGGGCGGAACATCTTGCGGAAATTCCCGGGGAACGCGAAAACGGATGACGGACGAAGCCTTGCAGACGGATCTCTTCGGTACCGCGTCCCCGAGGTCGCGCTTAGACCATTCGGCGGGGAACCTCCTTTCGTTGGACGGGACAGTCGTGTTCCTCTATGCGGACCGCCTCAAGAAAAGCCTCCGGGCGCGAAAGAAAATTTTCGAAAACAGTTACGAGCTGACACTTCCGGCATACATGAAGACTCCCGAGTTTTTTCCTGTCCGGGAACTCGCTGCGGAGTTGGCGCGCATCTCGTTTAAGCGCAAGACGGCGGAAAACAAGGAACGCTTGCGCGAACTACTCTCACGGATTTGGAAGGCGACGGACCAGTTGCTTGCGGACGCGGGACTTCCGCTGGCGACCCGGAACATGCGGTTTCCTCCGATATGCCCAGTCGGAAAGTTTCACGACCTGACGCACGTCTTTGCCGCAGTGAACGCAACCTACTTCGGTGGCGAGCTGAAGGCGCGCATCACGTGGAGCAACCGCATCGGAGGCTTGAGCTTTCACACCGTGCGCACGGACCCGCTTTCCGGGGAAATCGTAAACCTGATAAGCATAAGCCGCGGATACGATTTTGAAAACTGCCCGTTCTTTGCTGTCGCCGGCGTCGTCTATCATGAATGCCTGCATATCGCCATTCCGCCGGAATCCGTAAACGGGCGTCGCATTGTACACGGCAAGGCTTTCCGCAACCGGGAACGCCGCTACATCTACTACGAACAGTGGATCAAATGGCACCGCGAAGTCCTTCCGAAAAATATCCGGACCCTGCGATTCCGGAAAAGGTCTTGCCTATGAAAGTTGTCGTTCCCGATTTCTACCGGGATTTTCGATGCCTTGCGGGAGCGTGCCACGATACGTGCTGTGCGGGTTGGGAAGTCGATGTCGATCCCAAGACCGCGGCGCGTTACGCCTCGGTTCCGGGACCTTTTGGCAAGCGTCTTTGCGGCTCCATTTCGGATGGGCGTTTTCTCCTGGATGCATCGGAACGCTGTCCCTTTCTCGACGGAAACAATCTGTGCGAAATCTATCGGAACCTAGGCGAGGAATTCCTGTCGGACATCTGCCGGGCGCACCCGCGCTTCGTGGAAGTCTTTGGCGACGTGAAGGAACTCGGGCTAGGGCTTTGTTGCGAGGAATCGGCGCGACTTCTCCTCGCTTCGAGCGATCCGTTCCGCCTTGTGGAATTTTTTGACGACGAGGAATCGGAAACCCTGGACCGCGAATCGCAATGTATCCGCGATTCAATGTTTGAATTTCGGGCGGAAATTCTTTACCGACTTTCGGACAGGAAAATTCCCCTTTCTGCGAGAATTTCCGAAATGCTCTGTTTTGCGGCGACCTCTGAAAGCGAAAACGTATTCCTTCCCGAAACCCCGGCAAAGGATCTCTGGATCTCCATCTGGGATTTTCTCTCGGGACTGGAAAGTCTCGGCGAAGCCTGGAACAAGGCGTTGTCGCGGGTCCGAACGGCGCCTGCCCGTTTTGGAACGGACCGGCTCTTTTCGGAAACGGACGGAGAACGGATTGTCGCCTACCAGATTTTCCGTTACCTGGGAAAATCGCTCTACGATGGAGACGCGCTTTCAAAGGTCAAGTTCGCCTCGCTTTTCTGGCTCATCCTTCAGAGGTTCGGCGGAAATCTCGCCTCCGGCAGTTCGGGCGTTTCCCCGAAAGTCGAAGCGTTAAAGCTCCTTTCTAGACAGTTGGAGTATTCGGAGGAAAACATGGAAAGGCTTTCGCTGGCGTTTGCCGGGAAGCCTTTCCTTTCGACCGGAGCCTTTCTCGTCATTACGCAGGAGTTAGGATGAATGCGTTTTTTTGCGTTTGCCGCCCTCCTCGGCAAGAATGCTCTTTTCGGAGAATCCTCGGGGAAATTTTTGAAATTCGCTGTCGGATAAGCCAATCCGTTTTCCGTCCTTCGCGAACGCTTTCCGGCTTTCTTCAGACGACGGGAACCTTCTTGGCGATGCATTTTTTTTCCGGCGCTTTCGGCGGATTCATGGCGACAAGGCTGTTCTGATTTTCGAAGCGACTTCTTCGGCATCGGTGAACGCGCAGATCGGAAGGCAGAACGTTTCTCCAGAAAGGACTCGGGCCCGGAAATTTTCCTCCGCATCCTTTTTGGTCTCGGGAAATCTTGCAAAGAAGGGTTCCGCGGAAAGCGGGCGTTCGTAATAAATCCGCGTGGGAACACCGCAAAGGGAAAGCTTTTTGACGACAGCGTCCCGATTTTTGCAGCGGACGGCGTATTGGGCGCGTACGCTCGTGTTTTTCGGGCGGATCTTCGGAATCTGGAAGCTGGGCATGGAAGAAAAAAGCGCGTCGTAAATTTTGCCATTCCGTTCCCGTCGGGCAAGCTCCTCTTTTAAATGCCGCCGTTTGACAAGGAGAATCGCCGCCTGGATTGCGTCTAGTCGGCTGTTCGTTCCGAGGGAAGAATAGAAGCCTCGACTGTCTTTCCCGTGTCGTGCGAATTCCTTCGCCCGGCGAAAAATCCGTTCATCGTCAGTAAGGAGAGCTCCGCCGTCGCCGTAAGCGCCGAATGGCTTTGTCGGGTAAAAGCTCGTCGCCGCGACCGTTCCGAATGAACCCGCTGCCTTGCCATCCTGAAAGGCTCCGATGCTTTGGGCGGCATCTTCCAAAATCCACAGGCCGCGCCTTTTCGCAATCCTTTCCAGTTCTTTGTAGTTTGCGCATTGCCCGAAGAGATCGACCGCGATGATGCCGACGGTTCGTTCCGAAATTCTTTCTTCGACGGCATCCGGGGAAACCAGGAAGTCTTCGCCGACATCGGCAAAGCGCGGAACGCCTCCTGAGAGGACGACCGCATCCGCTGTCGCTACGAACGTGTAGTCAGGGATAACGACTTCGTCTCCGCGGCAAAGTCCCAAGGCGCCGAGCGCAAGGCAAAGCGCGCTTGTTCCGCTTGCGCAGGAAAGGGCAAAGCGGACTTTCGTATCTTCGGCAAGGGCGTTTTCAAACGCTTCGACGCTTTTTCCGCCGATAGGGTTTCCTCTCCGGAGAACGGACGCGATTGCAGAATCAATTTCTTCTTGATAGGCGGCATATTGCGCACCGAGATTGACGAACGGAATCATGGGACAAAATTATAAAAGGCGTGGCGGACGAGGGATGCCTGATCTTAGAGAAATCAGGAATTAGGAATGAGCCGCTGAGCGGACTTTCCGTTTTCCGTGTTCCTCGTACCGCTTCCCGAAAAGCCTAGACGTCCGCAGACCGATCTTCCATTTCCCTATCTTTTAGGCCATGCATGAACCGTTGCCTTTTGAAAACCTCTTTCATGCGGTCCGCGAAGCGAGCCGTCTTGAACTTCGCTATTTTGAAAACGGATTCGATGTAAAGCTCAAGGCGGACCGGACGCCTGTCACTTCGGCGGACCTTTCTGCAAACCAGGTCTTGCTCGAAGCCTTGCATCGTCTCTATCCCGAAATCCCGGTGGTCTCCGAGGAAGTCGAACGACCGAAGCCGGAGGTTTCGGGAGAGAGGTTCTTTTTGGTCGATCCGTTGGACGGAACGAGCGACTTTATCGCGAAGCGCAAGGAATGGACGGTGAACGTCGCCCTGGTGGAACATGGCCGTGTCGTACTCGGGATTGTTTCCGCTCCCGCACTGAACGAATTCTTCTACGGATTTCGCGGCTGCGCATTCAAGACGACCCTCGACGACGTTTCCCTGGAAAATATCCGGAGGCTAGAGCTACGGGACCGCTTCTTTCCCCAGGTTTCCCGAAAAAAGCCTCGGGTGCTGCGGAGCGTCTCGCATATCGAACCGGCTACCGAGGAGCTGCTCCGAAATCTTTCGGGAACGGAACTTCCGGTCGGTTCGAGCCTCAAGTTCCTTCGCATCGCGGACGGCTTTGCCGACTATTATCCGCGCCCTCTTCCCCTGCATGAATGGGATATCGCCGCGGGTCACGGCGTTCTCAAGGCTGCGGGCGGAAACGTCTATCGGCTAGGGACTGATCTTGAGGTTGAATATGGGGCGAAAGGCTTCGTTTCTCCGCCTTTCGAGGCGTACTGAGGCTTAAAAAATGCGAATCCTTGACGGAGACTTGACCAAAATTCTTTTTTTTGCTAATATTGGTGCAACATTTTAAGGCTTTCACCCGGAGATATAAAGGTGCCAAATCATCAGTCTTGCAAAAAACGCATCCGTCAGACCAAGAAGCTGACCCTCATGAACCGTTCTGTCCGTTCCGCTATCCGCACTAGTCTCAAGACGATCCGTGCAGCGAGCGACAAGGATTCCGCACTCAAGGAAATGCCGCGCCTCTTCAGCATGCTCGACAAGGCCGCTGCAAAGGGTCGCGCCGGTTTCAACGCGAACCGCGCAGCAAACTACAAGGCGAAGGTTGCGAAAGTCGTAAACGCTCTGTCTGCCAAGGCCTAAATCGCATTTGGCGAATCTTTGTGAAACCGCGGACATTCCTGCTCGCGGTTTTCGCTTTTTTGGGAAATTTTCATTCCGTTTATCTATATTTTTGTTAGATTGTTTGAAAACGTCAAGGAAGAAGAATGTCATCAATTAACTTCGCTACTCGTGAAATTAGCTGCAAGGTCGTATATTACGGTCCGGGCTTGAGCGGCAAGACGACAAATCTTCAAGTGATCCACCAGAAAATGCCCCAGGATAAGCGGACTGACATGGTCTCCCTGGAAACGGAAGGCGACAGAACCCTGTTTTTTGACTTTCTCCCGCTGAACCTAGGAGATATCAAGGGGTTCAAGACCAAATTCCAGCTTTACACGGTTCCCGGACAGGTCTATTACAATTCGACCAGGAAGATCGTTCTTCGCGGTGTGGACGGAATCGTTTTTGTGGCGGACTCCCAGCGTTCCCGTGAAGCGGAAAACCTGGAAAGCTTGCAGAATTTGCGCCAGAATCTGGAAGACTACGGGGTTAGCCTGGATGAAATCCCGCTGGTCCTGCAATATAACAAGCGCGATATGGACAACGTCTTTACCCTAGACGAGCTTAATGCTCTCCTGAATCCGAAAGGCTTTCCCTTTTTCCCGGCGACCGCACATAACGGGAAAGGCGTCGTGACGACGCTCAAGGCGATAGCGATGCTTGTCATCCAGCGATTCAACGTCAAACAGGGTTTTTTGCGCAAGGCGGCTGACAGCGTCCACAATACGGGCGTTCACGACGTGACCTTGAACGGAAAGGACGGCGTTTCCATTTCTCCGGCGGCATCGGTAAGGCCCGCTTTGCAACCGGAACCCGTCCTAAATCGGTTACCGGAATCTTCGGAGCGTTCTTCTGCGGCAGAGGCGCTTCCCGACCTGGGGTCCTCGCTTTCTTCAGCGGCGTCTTCTCCTTTTCGGATGCCGAACTTCGTCTCGCGTGCGGCTGCGGGCGAGACGGGGAGAGGCGGACTTTTTCAGAAAAGCGCTTCGCCATTTGGCAGGCCCGCGCAACAGGCGCCGAAGGCTCGTCCTTTTGGAAAGCCCGCTTTGGGCGCAGATGAAGACGGCGCAGACGATGACGACATCGAACTTCGCCCCTATATTCCCAAAAAGAAGACTTGATAGAAGGTATCTGGAATGAGCGATTTCACTGTTTATACCGACGATGCGAACCGTGTTCGCCGTTTAATGCAAGCCTACCAGTCGAACGTAAAGGCGGATTATATTATGTTGGTGCATCGCGACGGCTCCATCATTTCGGAAGTCGGATCGATCGGCATGGATACGACGCCTCTTGCGGTTCTGAGCACGGCGTCTTTCGGAAGCGCTAAGCAGATCGGGATGATGCTCGGCGAGGGCGAATTCCGCTCCGTTTCCTACACGGGGGCGAAGCGTTCTATCTATATCGCTCCGGTGGAAGATGCGCTCCTTCTCGTCCAGATATTCCCGGGAAACAAGCTGCCAAACCGTATCGAGGATTACAACAGGCTGCTGGTGGAAAAGCTCGTGGAAGCCGTCCCCGCGTTCACGCAAAACACGAGCAAGATACACCACTAGGAATCGCCGTGAAAGGCTTGCCCCCTCTTCGCTATCTCAGGAAGACGACTCTTATTTTTCTAGTCGTCTTTTTGTGTTTTATCGCGCACTGCATTTATGTCGCTCTAGACAGGACGGAAAAGGTGCCGGACGAGAGTGGCGTTTCCGAAGCGAAGACGCTTACCAACGTTGTGTGCAGGAATATCGTAGGCGGCGCGCCTTTTGGCGTGGATTCCGTCTTTCCCGTCCATACGCGGCTTCACTACTATTCCGAATTGCCGAAGCTCGCCTGGGAGGTTCCGGATCGCAGGGTGCGACACATCTGGTACAACGGCGCGGATACCGTGCAAAAGTCGTTTTGCGTCCTGTCGGATTCTTCTTGCGAAAGTTCCATTGCTCCGCAGCTCCTCGTACCGGGGGAATGGAGCGTCGATGCGGTGGAAGGTCGCAAACTTCTTGCTAGCCGCCAGTTTAGGGTCGAATCGTCAAGGGAATAGTCCTTGCCGCTTTTTGCCGTATTTCTTCTGTACTTGTTGGTTGCATCGGGGGCGTGGGCCGTAGAAAACGGCTATTCGAAGCTTTCCGAGGATTCCGTTCCTGTTTTTCGCGGCATCCCCTTTTTGAAAAGCGACTCTCTTTCGCCAAATGACGAAGGCGCATCGCGAGACTCCCTAAAGCTCGAAACGAGCGGCTCGAAAACCGTGCAGGTCATTTTGGGAGACGGCGGAACCGAAGTGAACCAGGAGCTGCATCTCTCTGTCCGGGGCGAAGCGACAAAGGGCGTCTATATCGATGCGCTTCTTTCGGATGTCGGACGCGAGGCGGGGGAAGAGCGGACTGCTACGCTCGAAGAAGTCGACGAGGTCCATTTTCGCGTCGAGACGGAACGCGGCTTCTTGCACTTGGGCGACATGGAATGGCGCGAAACGGAACTGGGACTTTCGGGGCTTTCGCGGAATACTCTCGGAATTGCGGGTGGATTGAAACTCGGGCATTCCGAAATCCGGGGAGCCTATGGTTTCGATGAACTGGAGCACGTCCATTCGACATTCCGCGGTGTCGATGGGGAACAGAAAGGCTATCTCCTTTCTTCGGGAACATCCGAAAGTTACCTGGTCGCCGTGCCGGGGTCGGAAACGGTTTTCCTGAACGGGAAAAGGCTTGTACGAAATGTCGATTACGCGGTAAACTACGCAGGCGGGATTCTCGATTTCCTGGGAACGCTCATTCCCGGTTCGGAAGACGAAATCCGCGTGGAATTTGACGCATACAATTCCCAGGGAATGCAAATTCTTAAGGCGGCAGACGGAAAATATCGCGGGAAGAATCTCTGGCTGGATGTCGTCGCGTTTGAACTCGCCAGCGATACGTCTCGGCTCAAGCGGCGAAGCTTGTCCGATGAAGACGTGGAAACCTTGCGGAAGGATGACGGAGAAAATTTTGAACGACCGGATTCTCTCGGACCGCTTGCCCGTCCGAAGATGTTCCGCAGGGTAGGCGCCCGGATGCGTATCCAGCAGGGAAACCATCTGTATGCGGACGGGGAAATCGACTACGGCAAGGCCGATACGAACATGTTCTCCCCGCGGATTGGCGGACCTTCCGGGCGTGCTTACCGCTGGCTCTTCTCGAACGACAGTACGGAATCCCAGAAATTCGTCCCTCTTCGGGTTATTCTCCGGGGAGATTACCAGGAGGATGGCTTTCGGCAAAACGATTTTCAGGGGTCTGTCCGCGACTGGGATTCCTATTCGTTGCGCGAGCTCTGGGATTTGGATAGCGCTTCGACGGAAGGTTCGTTGCGCCTCGATGAAATCTCTTTGCGCTTGAAGCTTCCCGCCAAGTTTTTCCTGGGAACGGAATGGGGGTACCGCCGAAGCCTGAGTGCGGGCGATGGCTGGAATTCTTCGCGTTTCCGCGGTTTCCTTGTACATCGGACTGCCGATATGTTCGGGGAAGTTTCCTTCGTACGCGTCGCTTCGTTCGACAGGTTTTCTTCGGAACGCTACCAGGGAATTATCCGGGGCGAAACCCGGGCAGGCTTTTTCCGCCCGTTCGGAAACGCTTCCTATTCTGTCTGGTTAAAAGATTCGGACGATCTTTCGAAAAGGCGCTCGGAAAAGGTGAACGCCAAAAACGGTATTGAACTGGTCGGTGCGAACTGGAATACCGCAGGTTCTCTCTTTGGTACGCGGGTTCGGACGGGAAAAAACTTTTCATCGCTTCGGGATTCCATGAAGCAGGCGGGAGTCGAACATTCGGCAAGCTATGGCGGGCGAACAGTTTCCCTTTCGCATATCCTGCAATACAAGAGAACGGACCTCGATACTTCCGGGGCATCCAATTCCTGGATTTCCGAAGAATCCGTCCGTTTCGGCTCTTCTGCATCGGCGCTCTCCGGACGTGCCGCATACCGTCTAGGCCTCACCCGCGAGGTTCCCTACGTTCCTATCTACAAGGCTGTCGCTCCGGGGACGGGAGATGTCCTGTTCGACAGTCTTTCCGGTGTATTTGTCGAAGGCGTCGATAACGGAAACTTTGTCTATGAAGGAATGGGACGAAGCGATTCCGCAGATGCTGTCCGGGCAAGCTCGGCGAAGCTCTCCCTCGATGTAACCTTCCTTCCCCGGATGCTCGGCTTCTCCCGCGGGATCCTTCGCGATTTGGAGTTCTCGTTTAGCGGAGAAAGCGAGGGTCGCGATACGACGGGGAAAACCCTTTTTCTTCCGCCCGTCCTAAATTGCTCGCTCCGAAAGATGACCAGCGGTATTTTCAACGGGGAACTGTCGCTTCTGTGGACAGAGTTCAAAAACCGAGGATCCGCGGAGTATGCCGTCGGCGTAGAAAGCGAAAAGAGGAATACCGCAGGGGGGTATTTTGAAAACCGTTCCTGGCATCGGTTCACCGGTATCTATACCGGTCGGAAAAAAGAAACCTGGGAGCTTTCTCCCGGACTGGAGTTTGTCGATTTGCAGACGGTCCAGGAAATGGACTGGAAAATCTACGAGGTGACCGCCTCCTGGAAAAGGAAACTCCCGCTCCATTTGTACGTAATCCCGAAGGGTTGGCTTCGAAAAGGCGCCGGGGCGTACGAATCCGGGAATATGGATGCGTTTCTGCGCCAGGCTTCTTTTACGCTTGGCTACGATGACGATCGCCTTGTCCGGGCGTCCAACGAATTTAGCGCGACCTTTGTCTCGTCAGGAAATACCATCCTGCCGTATCAGATGGTCTCGGGATTTGGCAAGGGAACGACTTTCCGAAATTCCTTATCGGCATCGGTCGATGCGAACGAGTATCTTTCTCTCGGTTTTTATTATGTCATCCGTTTCGGATCGGCGGAATCGGGAGTTTTCCAGAAAATGTCGATGGAGGCTCGCGCCTATTTCTAGGATCTTGATGAAAAAGCTTTTTCTTACCGTCCTCTTCTTTTTCGCCTGTGCATATTCCTCGGAATGTGTCGTAAAAAAGGTCACAACCTTCGGCGATATCGACGAGAAATTCGGGGAAAACTTCTCGAACCGTTCATGCGGGGAGCTTGAACGGGACGTGCGCGATTTGGTCGATGCGCTTTCCGAAAACGGCTATCCCTTTGCAAAAGCTTCGTATTCGATTGATTCTACGGGATTTGCATTCGTAAGGCTGGAACGGGGGAATGCCTGGGTCTGGGCATCGGCAGAAAACAGGGAATATTCCAAAAGCAGGAAAGAGACGTTTTCCCGTCTTTCCGGGCTTGAAGCGGGAAGCCTGGTCCGCCTTTCGGATCTCGAACGTGCCGAGCGCAAACTGATCCGGACAGGATACTTTGAGTCGACCGCACCGCCGAAACTCTTTCGGGACTCGGTCCGAAGCAGGCTTTTCCCTGTCTTTTCGATGCGCGACCTTTCCGTCAACAGCGTGGAAGGCTTTGTGTCGTATGCGAGCGGCGAAGACGGAGGCTTTGCGGGAAACATCGAACTTTCCCTTTACAACATAAGAGGTACGGGGCGCAACCTAAATGTTTCGGGTGTGTCCGGTGACTGGGAACGTTCCGTATCCGCATTGTACAAGGAACCGTGGCTTTTCGGAAGCGGTTGGAGCGGAATTGTACGCGCCTCGTTCCAGGATGATTCGACATCGCGCGAAGCGCTTCTCGAAGCGGGCCTTTCTCGAAGCGTCGGATTCTTCTTTGAATTTGCCGTTCTCGGTGGTATCGGTAACGACCGCCTGGCCTATACGCTCGAAACGGAATTTAAAAACATGGATCGAATCGTCTTGCCGCGGCACGGACAGCGTCTTTCGGGGATATTTCGCGTGACTAGGGAACGTTCGGATTCTTCCCATGCATTCATTACGGATCTCCATGCGGACGGCGAGTTTTTCACTCCGCTATCCCGGGGGGTTGTCCTGCATTCGTCATTTTCTGTCGGAACGCTTTTGCCGACGGATCGCCAATTCAGAAAGAGCCTTCTCTTTTCCCTCGGCGGATTGAAAAACCTCAAGGGATATCGACCGGGATTTTTCCGAACGCGCGCCTATGGAATTTCGGAACTGGATTTACAATGGCGCGTGATGGAAAATCTGGCCCTGCATGGTTTTCTGGAACCCGGATTGCATCGCGCGGAGGCGCCGGCACATGGCTGGTCCGACACTTACAGCTACGGACTTGGAATTTCGCAATATCGCGCTTCCTGGAGTTTCTCGCTTTTTTACGCACTCCACCGCGGGGCGGGAGCGCTAGACGGTCTTCTCCATTTCGGGATCAAGGCGCTGTTTTAAGGTCTGCAAAATCATTGGGGCTATCCCGACAATGGCGGCATAGCGAGCTTTTCCTCGATAGAAAAGCCAGGCCTGCATAAAACCACAGGTCGCGCGGCGGTTATTCCCTAATTCCTAATCTCGCCGCAATCCCAGATTGGTCGCTTGGAGCTTTCGCCGGCGACTTCCCGGACAAGCCTCGGGACGAGGTATCCCGGCAAGGCGTTCCGCAAATTTTCCATAATCCGCAGCGCTTCCGCATCCGAAATTTCAAAGTGGGCGACACCTGTCGCATGGTCGAGCTGGTGCAGGTAGTAGGGGAGAACATCTTGTTCAAAAAGCTTTTGGGAGAGCTCCACGAGAATTTCCGCAGAATCGTTTATGCCTTTCAGGAGTGCCGACTGGTTGAGAAGATGCGCCCCGAGTTTCCGAAGCGATTCCAGTACGGTTGCCGACATATCGTCTAGTTCGTTCGGATGGTTTACGTGCGTGACAACGACCAGTTTCTTTTTTTCCGCAACCTTGCGTAGCGGTCCGAGCAGGGAATTTTTGCCGTTTTCGGAAAGGACTTGCGGATAGGTGACAGGAATCCGCGTGTGGATTCGGACTGTGCGGACTTGGTCGTGTCCAAGAATTTCGTTGGCAAGCGCTTCGAAGTTTTGCCGCGAAAGCATTAGCGGATCGCCGCCCGAAAAAATTACTTCGTGGATGTCGTGATGTTCCGAAAGCCAATCGGAAAGCCGGGATGGAAAATTTTCTGGAGCGCACCGCGACTCCGCTCTCCGGAAACAGAACCGGCAATGCAGGCTGCAGGCGAAAGTCGGCTCGACGAGAACGCGCCCCTTGTATTTTTGCAGGATGCCCGGAGCCTTTTCGCTAGAAGCGTCGCCGACCGGATCGTCCGAAAACCCTTCGACAATGCGGTTTTCGTCTTCGGTGGGTAAAATTTCCCGCAAGAGCGGATCTTTCGGGTCGCCTTTCCGTATCTTGGAAACAAAATGCCTGGAGGCAAGAAAGGAAAATCGGGAGTTCGCAACCTGGGTTTTGGGTTCCGGCAGTTCCAAAAAGGCGAATAGTTCTTTCAAACTGGTAAAAAACGGCGTTGCTTGTGTCATATTTTTTCTATTTTTTCTTTCAAATCTAAATCTTTTCGATGAGGCATATTTATGGGTACAGTCAGTACAAACGAGTTCCGCAAAAAGTTGAAGATAATCGTCGATGGCCAGCCGTGGATGATCGTCGATAACCAGTTCGTGAAGCCCGGCAAGGGACAGGCGTTCAACCGCGTTCGCATCAAGAACTTGATTACGGGCCGTACTCTCGAACGCACATGGAAGAGCGGCGATACCGTCGAAGAGGCCGAGGTCACTTACACGGAAATGACTTATCTCTACAACGACGGAGCGACCTGGTTTTTTATGGACAACACGTCGATGGAAACGATGGAAATCCCGAAGGACGCTCTGAACGGTGCGGATGTCTGGCTTCTGGACAATGCGACCGTGCAGGTCACCTGGTGGGACGGCAAGGCTATCGAAGTCATTCCGCCGACCTTTGTCGAGATGACGATTACTTCCGCGCCTCCTGCAGTCCAGGGCAATACGAGCGGTAACGTGATGCGCGAAGCGGTCCTCGAAACAGGCGCCAAGGTGATGATACCGCTCTTCATCCAGGAAGGCATGAAGATCAAGGTGGATACGCGTGACGGTTCCTACGTGGAACGCGCCAAGTAATCCTTGTAGTTTTTAACGTAAAGCGCCCGGACGGAATGTCCGGGCGCTTCGCATTTTTCGCGGTAATCCATTTGCAATGCGGAGCTTTTCGTTTTCTCGCAAGCTTTGACACGGTTCGCTTTAAAACCCCGTTTACCGTGTTTCGAGAACTAAATGTCCAAGCCTAGGATTTGTCAGCGAAGCCTGTCAGTTCCGCAACCCATTTTTCCTTTGCTCGGGTGAGCTTCTCGATGGACGCATCATCGGCACCGCTCGAATCGCGCAAGGACTTGAGTTCCCTGTAACCGTCGAGCATTTTTTCGGCAGCGGCGTGTTCCGGGATGAGCTTTTTCAGGGAACTTTCGATTTTCTCGTCGGAGTAGAGACGCAATACGCCCTGAAGATACGCTTTGACAAAGCCGTCCCTGTCGCCCGAATCCTTCATTTTTTTTGCTTCGGCAAATTCGAACGGCTCGATCCGGTCCATCCATTCGGATTCCTTCGCATAAAGATCGTTATCAAGGGCTATCGCGTTTTCTTCCCTGCCTAGCCGGAGTTGTTCCGCAAGCAGCGGTCGGTAAGATTCGATATCCGTAGCGATTCCTTCATCCTTTAGAAAATTTCCCAGATTTTGCAGGTTCCTTTCGGAAGGCGTTTCCAGGACGCGTTCCTTTAAAATGGCGAGTTTCGTTTCGCGGGGAAGTTTTACGAAATTTTCGTTATCGAGCTCCGTTTCGCGATGTCGCAGGATAAACGCCCGGAAAAGGATCAAGGCGAGGGCGATTGTAAAGAGAATGGCGGCGGTCATGCCGGAAAATTAAAAAAAAGAGGTGGATTTTTCGAAAAAGGAAATTTAATCGGTGAAAAATTTCATCCGGAGGGGCATGTTTTTGTGGATTTTTGGTAAAAAAAGTGTTTCAAAAGGGGGCGCTTAAAAGGAAAAGATTTATATTTAGGGGGAATATATTCCTACACCTTTGGTGGAGAAGACTAGATGAAGAAAAAAATTTTGATGTTCTCGACGGTGCTTGCCGCAGGTTCGCTGATGACCGCCCAGGCGCAAGTGACCAATTTGGATATTTCCCTGGACGTGATTGTCCGCGACTTCCAGCCGAACCATCCAGACTTTGAGAACTTCTCGGAAGAATCCGTCAAGAATGCGCAGGGCATCTATAATTCCGGGCTTCCTGGCTATGATATCAACTGGTTCAATTTGGCCGCCTACCACAACACCTGCGGCAACAAGGAATCCTTGGCTGGAGTCGCTATCGGAAAGGACGGGCTTCCGCTTGCCGTAAACCCGTTGCTCCCGCCTTACTTGCAGCAACAATCAACCTCGACGGGCATTCTCACCTACGGACAGTGCAGCAGTCCTTCGATTCCAGGTGTCAAGAACCAGCGAGGTTTCGGTTCCAATTCGGCCGCCCAGTTCACCGGCGTCCAAAAGAATACCTGTCCAGGTGGCATGTACTGGGAAAACCCCGTCTATTATACGCCAGGCATGGTCCAGCCGTACCTGACATTTGATTCCGACCCGACGACCGGCGAACCGCTCTATTTGGAAGGTGCGCACATCCACAAGCTGAACGAAGCCTGCGACAATGCAAACTTCGGCCAGTGGTTTGAGGACGTTCCGGGAATCAATAAAACTTCCAAAACAACGTTAGACATTCCTAGCGCATCCGATAATCCCAAGTACAAGGAACTTGACAAGAACTACAATAACGGCGGCTACTTCCCGCTCGACGTAATTGATCCCGCTTCGCAGATGCGGACAGGTATGGCTCCGGGCACGGACCAGTGGGGACCACAGAGCTTTTCGATTTTCTGCCCTCCGTATAACTACCAATATGCGAATACGCAGGAAGACTTTTTAGGGCAGAACACCTACGGTCTCTGCAATGCGTGGAATCAGAACGGTGGCGCACGCGGTCTTTCCGTGGATGCGGCGGTGAATGTTGCGAATGCACACGGTGCACTCGGCGCTCAGCATCTTCGCAACTACAACTTCACGATGATGGGCTACGCGAACTTCAAGTACTATAAACAGAACAACACCGACGAAACCAACCAGGAAATCTTTGAATTCGCCGGTGACGACGATATGTGGATTTTCGTCGATGGCGTGCTTGTCGTTGATTTGGGCGGAACGCACCTGGCGACTCCGGGCGTGGTAAATATCCGCCAGCTCGCGATGAATAACCACGGATGCCACGAGGGCGAACCTCTCGCCTCGGTGCAGCAGGGCAAGAACGCTTGCGGGGCGGACGGCCAGTGGGCGGACGGTTCCTGGCATCACTTGCACTTCTTCTATGCGGACAGACAGACGGACGGTTCGAACCTCTACATCCGTGCGAACCTTGCCGAAGTCGCCGCTTCCGCTTACGGTCAACCGCGTATCCTCGAAGCGGAACTCCTGACGAACGATGAAGGCCGCTTGAATACTTACATCTATCTGAACACAGCGTTGCACGAAAAATCGATTGCCGCGATCGCCGCTTCTAACGGAGGCTCTTTCCCGATTCTCGCCAAGCGGAGAAATGCTTTGGGATCTCTCGATACGCTGGCCTACAAGATTGAAGGCTTTAAGTACGTGACTAGAACGTCAAAAGGTTATGAATATGAAATTGTCGGATCGCTTTGCGTTGATGCAGGCTGCACGGTCACCAAGAATCCGGCAAAGGGCGATTCGCTCGCCTTTAACTTCCCGCCTAGCGAAGTCGATGGTTCTTCGGCGATGAACCGCTTCTATTCGCCCAACAATTTCCAGATTTTCTCGGCGACTCTCAAGCCGGTCGATACCTATAGCTGGGGACCTGTAACTTCGATTTCAATGGGAACTTCGACGGTGGTTGTTCCGGCGGACAATACCATTGAACGCCCTCCGTTCGATATCGGGCAGCTTGGCGGCGGAGAACTTTCGAATGACGCGACGGGTGAAATTATCATCTCTCCGCTTCCCGACAGCTATGCGAATTCGGATAATCCGAGCCAGTGGATTGCGGATTCGCTCAAGTATTATACAGAAGCTCCGGGTAGTGGAACATCTCCCGCTTCGCAGCTGGTCGTCAATTCGAAGACGAAGAAAAAAGGTGGAACGACTGGTGACGTTTCCGAAGCGCGCTGCGCAACTTCGAAAGGTGTCGAAAACTGCGTGAGCTTCTCGTTTGTGACGGACCAGGCCTTTACAGCGACGATCCGAGTCTTTGACCATTTGGGACATTTTGTCAGCCAATACACGCAAGGACTTTCTCTTGAACAGTTCAATGCCATCACAAAATCAAATGCGCCAGATTCGGTTTGTACCGATAAGGTTGGAACGGGTCGAATAGCGGCAAGCGTCAAGACCTATCCGGTTTCCAAGGACGGTCGAAAGCTCGGCACGGGCGCCTACATCTACCAGATTTCCCTGGTGGAATTCCCGCAGCCGCATTGCGTCAATATCGGAGGAGAACAGTCTTACCTTCCCGGCGAATACCGCCGTACGGAATTCAAGCAGACGCGCGGTTTCCGTCGAATCACGGAATAACAAACGCTCTGGTTTCCTTTTCAAATCCCGGATTTCTTCCGGGATTTTCTACATTTATCGCACCAATTAGAGGTATTTTATGTCCGAAGAACTGATTCTCAAATTCAACTCTCCCACGCCGCTCCGCTATGGCGAAAATTCCCACCAGAGCGCGGTCTTTTACAAGGAACCGGGCTTTGACGAGGCGAGCCTTGCGACAGCGAAGCAACTTCACGGCAAGGAGCTTTCGTATAACAATATCGTGGATGCGGATGCCGCTTTGGAAATCATCCGCGAGTTCTCGGACGTTCCGGCGATTGTCATCATCAAGCACATGAATCCTTGCGGCATGGCGACCGGCGAGACTCTTGACGAGGCTTTCGCAGCGGCATGGGCCGGCGATCCGGTGTCGGCTTTCGGTTCGGTAATCGCTTCGAGCAAACGGGTCGATTTGAAGACGGCAGAGCTTCTAAAGGGACGTTTTGTCGAAATTCTGCTCGCCCCTTCCTTTGACGACGACGCCCTGGAATTTTTGAAGAACAAGAGCAAGGACATCCGGCTTCTCGAAGTCGGCAAGATTGAAAAGCCGAAGGCGCGCAAGGTCTATAAGCACATCATCGGCGGCATGCTCGTGCAGGACCGCGACGTGGATCTGTTCGAAAAGTTCGAAACGGTAACGCAGGCGAAGTTTCCGGATAACAAGCTCGCCCTGGCGAAGTTCACGTGGATTATCACCAAATACACGAAGTCGAACGCTATCGTGATGGGCTACGAATACAAGCCGGGACAGTTCCAGGTCATCGGGCTTGGACCGGGACAGCCGAACCGCATCGATTCGAACAAGCGCCTTTGCCAGCCTCGCGTCCGCGACAACGTAAAGATGATGGTGGAAGATCCAACGAACGAATACATGAAACTCGCCGAGGGGGAGACTCTCGAAGAGAAGATTCGCCAGGTCTTTGGCGAGGTAGTCATGGGTTCCGATGCGTTCTTCCCCTTCCCGGACAATGTGGAAGCCGCTCACGAAGCGGGCGTCCGCTATATCGTCCAGCCGGGTGGTTCCAAGAAGGACGATCTTTCTATCGAAGCGGCAGACAAGTTCGGCATCGCGATGGTCTTTACCGGCATGCGTCACTTCCGACACTAAGGTTCCGATGGCATCCAAGAACGTTCAGGAATTAAACTCCCGGGAAGTGTACCTCACCGTACTCAACTTCTTGAAGATGGCTTTTCGCAAAGGTTCCCAGAAAATCAACGCGAAGGACTGGAACTCGTTTCGGAACAAGCTCGGCGCGACTTCCCTTTCCCCGGAGACGGCGAATGCAGTCAGTCTCTGGACAATGGAGAACCTCTTTTGCCACAAGCCTTCCCGGGTGCAGCCGCGCGCACTCCAGGAATTCGAGGAGCGAATTTTTTCGGGAACGGTCCACAGCGAGTTCGTGGAAGCCGTCCTGTTCGGCATGGTGAGCGAAATCCAGGGGGAAAACATCCTTGACGAATTCTTGGAAACCTCGTCCCAGGCGGTAGCCCCGGAGAGAATGCTCTCGTCCCTTTCGCGGATGTGGGCGCGAAATATCCAGGGCTACCAGTCGGTGAAGGTCAGCTGATGCGGGTCCGCGTAATCGGTGCCGGTCTTGCCGGTTGTGAAGCCGCTCTGCAGCTTGCGTCCCGCGGGTTTGACGTGGATCTTTATGAAATGCGCCCTGTCCGGATGACTCCCGCCCATCGGGACGGGAAACTTGCCCAGCTTGTCTGTTCGAATAGTTTCAAGGGGGGGGAGCCGACTTCGGCGCATGGCCTTTTGAAGCGCGAACTTCGGATGCTCGGCAGTTTCCTGCTCTCTGCCGCGGACGAGGCCCGTGTTCCGGCGGGGGAATCGCTGACCGTCAATCGCGAAACCTTTAGCGCCTCGGTGGAGAAGTTTATCGCTTCATCGGAGCGGATTCATCTGCATCGGGAAGAGGTTTTGTCGATTGCGGGGGACTTGCCGACGATTGTCGCAGCGGGACCTCTGGCGAGCGACGCTCTCACAAACGACATCTTTTCGCGCCTAGGCGGAGCGCGTCTCCATTTTTTCGATGCGATTGCGCCTGTCGTGGAAACGGATTCCATCGACATGGCCCACGCTTTTTACCGGAACCGCTGGGAAAAGGGCGAAACCGCGGATTTTATCAACTGTCCGCTGGACAAGGAGACCTATGACGAATTCGTGCGCAGGCTCCGTGAAGCGGAATCCGTAGAGCCACGTCCCTTCGAAAAGAAGGAACTGTTCGAGGGGTGCCTTCCGGTCGAGGAGATGGCGCGCCGCGGAGAAAATACGCTGCGGTTCGGTCCGATGCGCCCCGTGGGTCTTGGGCTGGGAAACAACGGCAAGAAGTGGTATGCGGTGATCCAGCTCCGGGCGGAGAACAGGGAAAAGACGCTGTTCAACATGGTTGGTTTCCAGACTCGCCTGCATTATGGCACGCAGAAGGAAATCTTCACGCTTGTCCCGGCCTTGAAAAACGCCCGCTTTGCGCGACTTGGGGCGATGCATCGCAATACCTTTATCGAAAGTCCGAAACTTCTCGACGAAACCCTGCGGCTGAAACCCGAAGTGGAATCCGCTTCAAATCTTCCGCCAACGTGGTTTGCCGGACAGATTACAGGTGCCGAAGGCTATACGGAAGCGATTGCGACTGGGTGGTATGCGGCGTGGAACCTGTCGAATACGCTTTTGCACGGACGGACAAACGAACTTCCGCCGGAAAGTTGCATCCGTTCGCTGTTGCGCCAGCTGGTGACGCCGAACGAGGATTTCCAGCCGATGAATTTCAATTTCGGGCTTTTGCCGCACAAGGAAGACTACAAGAAAAAGGACAAGAAGCGCCTCTTGGCGGAAGAGGAAGAAAAAGCTGTCCGCGAATGGATCGCGGGCAGCGGTAAAAATTTTCCGTAAAGTTTAAGGGCAGACCCTTTGCAGGCGTACGATTTTTTCGCGCGCCCATTCTTCGAACGTATCGTCCGCAATGTGCGCCTTGGCGTCGCGCATGAGCTTTAAGTAGAAATGGACGTTGTGGATGCTTGCAAGCGTCATCGCGAGGATTTCCCCCGAATGAAAAAGATGGCGCAGATAGGCGCGACTAAAGTTTCTGCAGGTGTAGCAGTCGCAGTGCGGATCGGGAGCTTCGTCCAGGGATTTCGCATAGCGCCCCGCCTTGTAATGCAAGACGCCTTCGCTTGTAAAGAGCATCCCGTTTCGCGCATTTCGCGTGGGCATGACGCAGTCGCACATGTCGATTCCGCGGAAAATCAGTTCGAGAAGGTTCCACGGTGTCCCGACGCCCATAACATAGCGAGGCTTTTCCTGTGGCAGAAAATCCGTGCAGAAGTCGGCTATTTCGTACATCGTTTCCGCAGGTTCGCCGACGGAAAGTCCTCCGAGCGCAAATCCGTCCGGTTCGACCTTTTGGATTTCCTCGATGGCCCTTTTCCGAAGCTCCTTGTGCATTCCGCCCTGGACGATTCCGAAAAAGCTTTGGTCGTAACCGAAAAGCGGCGGGTTCGCTTGTAGGTATTCCTTGGCCCGACGTGTCCAGTGGAGCGTAAAGTTCAGGGATTTTTCCGCTTCGGCGACAGTGCTCGGGTAAGGCGTACATTCGTCGAGAGCCATGATGATATCCGCCCCGATTTCCCGCTCCGCCTTCATCACGTTTTCCGGTGAGAAGAAGTGCTTGGACCCATCGAGATTGCTGCGAAACTCGATGCCGTCTTTCCGGATTTTCCGGAGGTCCTTGAGGCTCCAGACCTGGAATCCGCCGCTGTCCGTAAGAATCGGACCATGCCAGTTCATGAACCGGTGCAGCCCGCCCGCGTCGCGGATAAGAGACGTTCCCGGTCGGAGATAGAGGTGGTAGGTGTTGCCCAGGATGATTTCCGCCTGCGCCTCGGAAAGGTCGCGAGGAGTGAGCGCCTTGACTGTCGCCTGTGTGCCGACGGGCATGAATATCGGGGTGGTGATGACGCCGTGGCCTGTGTAAATTTTTCCCAGCCGAGCCTTTGACCTGGCGGAAGTTTTGAGAAGTTCGAATCGGTTCTTCTGCATTTTTAGCGGGTCTTTACAATGGTCCAGGCTTCGTCGAAGAGGCGCGCCGCGTCACCCGGGTCCTTGAGGAATACCAAACGCTTGATTTCCGCTTCGGTCGGGTTGATGACGCGGTTCTCGGTAAATTCGCTGTCGAGTACTTCGAGCGAAGCCTTGTTCGGTGTTGCGTAGTTGATATACTTGGCAAGTTGGGCGCCGATTTTTGCATCGAGGATATAGTTCATGAACGCATAGGCTCCGTCCGGATTGGGAGCCTTGCTCGAAAGCGTCATGGCATCTACCCACATGAAGGAACCTTCGACCGGGATGGCGAACTGGAGCGTGGAATCTTCGTCGATTGCCGCCATTGCTTCGCCGTTGAAGACGATTGCTGCCCAGTCCATCTTGGAAAGGACCTTGTCCTTTCCGCCGACCGATCCGTCAAAGCCCAGAAAATGGGGGTCCTTCTTTGCCTGGAGTATATATTCGACCGCTTGGTTGATTTCATCCTTGCTCGTGCTGTTTGCATCGAAGCCCTTCGCCTGGAGCGCCATGGAAAGCATGGAACGGCTCTCTTCGAGGAGGCTGAAGTTGCCTTTTGTATTTTTTGAGTCAAAGAGCATCGAATAGCTTGCATTCATCGGGTCGATTTCGGAATCGCGGTAGAGAATGCCTGTCGTCCCCCAGAGATAGGGGAGCGTGTAGGTGTTTGTCGGGTCGTAGCTCGGGTTCTTGAACGGACTTGCGACATTTTTGCGGTTAGGAACCTTGTTTGTGTCGATTTTCGCGATGAGCCCGAGGTGTACCATCTGCTGGATGACAACATCGCTTGCGATGACCACATCGTATTGGGCGGTTCCGACGGTCTGCAGCTTGCTTATCATCTCTTCCTGGGCTTCATAGAGTTCGAGCTGGAGCGCATAGCCCGTCTTCGCTTCGAAATCCTTGATCATGTCCGGGTCGATGTACTCGCTGTAGATCATGACCGTGACCTTGGACGGCTTTTCGGATTTTTTCTTCTCGTCATTGCAACCGGCGAAAAGTCCGATGGTCGCGCAGAGGGAAAGGGATAGGACGGTAAGAAGTCTTTTCAATTTAGGTGCCTTTGGGGTTGATGGTGGGGAATGTCGGAATTTCAGCGTCTCTCCTGGGCGAGCTTTCGCTCTTTGCGGATTCCTTTCAGGGTGAAGAGGATCATCGCAAAAAGGGTGATCGCGAAGACGATTGTGGAAAGTGCATGAATCTGGGGCGAAATGCCGCGCTTGAGCGAACCGTAGATGTAGAGCGGAAGTGTCTGGGATTCGGGACCGCTCGTGAAGAAGCTGAGGATGAAGTCGTCGAGGGAGAGCGTAAAGGCGAGAAGCGCTCCGGAAACAATCGCTGTCGAAAGTTGCGGCAGGATGACGCGGAACCAGGCTCCGGCGGTCGACGCGTAGAGGTCGCGGGCAGCTTCGATCTGCTCTTTCCCGATGCCCGACAGGCGGCTTTGCACGACCAGTACGACGAAGCTGATTTCGAGCGTGACGTGGGCAATTGTCATGGTGAGCATTCCCGGGTCGAAGAGCGACGTCCAAGAGCGGAAAAGCGCAAAGACGACCGCGAGCGCGATGGCCATCAGAATGTCGGGCGTCACCACGGGGACGTTGATAGACATGTCGAAGAAGCAGCGCATCCTTTTCCCCCACGGCGTCCGGTGAAGACCGATGGCGAGAAGCGTGCCGAGCGTGGTGGCGATGAACGTACTTGCCACGGCGAGAACCAGCGTGTTTACGGTCGTCGATTGGACCATCGCATTGTCGAAAAGCCCTGCATACCAGTCGAGCGTAAAGCCTTTCCATGTCTGTCCGTGCCTGCTTGCGTTCACGCTCTGCATTGCGACGAAAAACATCGGAAGATACAGGAGGATAAAGCCGACAACGGCGAGAATGCTTGCGACAAGCGGAAGTTTTCTTTTAGACAAAGTTCTTCCCTCCGGCCCGTTGGAAGATGACGAGGCTTATGACGCTCGAAAGGATGAGGACGATTCCGAGCATTGCACCGAAAGGCCAGTCGCTTGCCGAACCGAACTGCTGCTGGATAAGGTTTCCGATGAGCATGTACTTTCCTGCACCTAGGAGATCGCTGATGACATACATCCCAAGGCTAGGAACAAGCGTGAGGATGACGCTTGCGATGATGCCGGGTTTCATCTGCGAAAGAATCCCGTGGTAAAATGTACGGATTGGACCTGCATAGAGGTCGCGGGCCGCTTCGACGATTCCCCAGTCAAGGCGTTCGACGCTCGTGTATAGCGGAAGCACGGCGAACGGAAGCATGGAGCTGACCATGCCGATATAGACGGCGAAACTTCCCGGATAGAGGGATTTCCCGTCGGCGATGATTCCGAAAAAGCTCGCTACCTTGGCTGGGAACATGTCCGGTCCGAGAAGAATCATCCAGGCGGCGGTGCGGATGACGAGGTTCGTGCAGCTAGGGACCATGATCAGCGCAAAGAGGAACTGCCGCATGGATTTACCGTGGTTTGCAATCCAGAAAGCCATCGGAAGGCCGATAGCGATGCAGAGAATCGTGGTGAATACCGCTATCTGGACGCTACGCCACAGGATGAGCAAGTTGTCCGGCGACCAGCCGAACGAGCTGAATCCGAGAAGACGCTTCAGGTTCGTCAGGGAAAATGTCCAGTCGATACTCCCGTAGGCACCGCGGTTCGCAAAGGCGAGAATCATCAAAAAACAGGTCGGTATCAGGAGAAAGACCAGTAGCCAGAGAATTCCCGGACCGGTGAGAAACACTCCTGTCTTTTGCATGTGGGCACGCGTGGTAAGCTTACCTTCGAAGACTTCGGTACGTCGCATAGGCCTAGTCGCTCAAGACTTGCAGATATTGCGGTTCCATATAGAGCCTGACTTCGTCGCCCGGGTCATAGATTTCATCCGGGTCTGTCATTACGCGGAGTTTAAGGCTTTCGCTTGCGCCCTTGCCCGGAAGTTCCGCAATGAGTTCCCAGTAGTCGCCTCGGAAAATCCGTTCGAGAATCTTTGCCGGGAAAACATTGTTCGGGAAGCTTTCTTCCGGCTTGCAGACGTGGATGTCTTCCATGCGAATGGCGATGCCTCCACGGGCTACTCCGTTTTCATCGGAAATCCATATCGGGTCCTTTTCTAGGACAAGTTCCCCGAAATTCGCCTGGGCGATCTTTTCTGCGCTGCGTTTGCATTCGAGGATATTCGCTTCGCCGATAAACGTCGCGACGAAACGGTTCACCGGATGCTCGTAAACGTCTTCCGGACTTCCGTCCTGGACGATCTGTCCCTGATACATGACAAGGATCCGGTCGCTTACGGCAATCGCTTCATCCTGGTCGTGCGTAACCAAAATGAAAGTCGTATCGGTTTTCCGCTGGAGTTCGCGGAGTTCAACCTGCAGCTTCTTGCGGAGGCTTGCGTCAAGGGCGGATAGCGGTTCGTCGAGAAGAAGGATGTCTGGCTTGTTTACAAGCGCTCGGGCGAGAGCGACACGCTGTTTCTGTCCGCCGGAAAGCGTCGCGGGCATCTCTTTGGCAAGTTCCGAGATGTTTACGATTTCCATCATCTCGTTTACGCGCCGCTCGAGTTCCTCTTTCGGTATTTTTTGACTTTTGAGACCGAACGCAATGTTGCCAAAAATATTCAGGTGCGGAAATAGCGCATAGTTCTGAAAAACCGTGTTGATGGGACGCTTCGATGGGGACTTGTTCGAGATTACCTTTCCTTTCAGGACGATTTCTCCCTTGTCCGCCTTTTCGAATCCGCCGATGATGCGAAGGAGCGTCGTCTTGCCGCAGCCCGAAGGTCCGAGCAGGGTAATAAATTCGCCATCGCGAATAAAAACGTTAATACCATTGAGTACGGCCTTCTTGCCGAAGCTCTTGTAAACATGGCGAATGTCCAGGTCGAAGCTCTCGCCGCTCGAAGGCACAGGGTCCATTTCGAATCTCCATGGGGTGAACGCTTTTGTTCCGGTTTCCAAATTTAAAAAGTTTATGACGGATGTTTAGGGATTTTACGTAAAATTTATGCGCTAGGATGGAGTTGTTTTCTGCGGATACGAAACTTGGGACAGGGAACTTCGTGGATAGTTGCGAGAGATTCGTGGAATGCGATTCAAACGCGATGCGGGACAGGGAGCTCTCTAGAAAATCCAGTTTCCAGTCGCGGGTATTCGGGAAGTCCCCGGATTTGCCGGTAGGAATGATTCGCGGAATCGAGTTCGAAAAAAAGGCTCAGGTCTCCGATGGAAAGCATGATGAACTTTGGCGTGAGAACTTTAAGGTATTTGTTTACCTGGGCCTGTAGCTCTGCCGGGGAATCTACGCCCGGACGCTTGCATTCGACAAGCAGCCACGGTTTTTTGACGTCATTTCCTTCGCGAAAATCGTGAACGAGAATATCTACCCGATCTGAATTTCTCTGTGCGATGTTTTTCAGGGCGAATTCCGTTTCGACGAGATGCAGGGGGACGGAAAGAGTTTCGACCAGCCATTGGACGACGCGTTGTCGTACCGCTTCTTCAGGTGTCAGGGCGACAAGTCTTTTTCGCGACGGATCGAAAATGCTTTCCATTTATCGGGGCTGCGACGAGTTTGTGCGGAACGGATACTGGGAAAACGGAGGAATGTGAAATTCTTCCTTGAGGTCGTCCCAGCGGATTAGCCGGTTTTTCCAGATGTACTTGCGGTAAAGGCGGCGCGCTACGCGGCTTGTGATTTCGTAGGGAATCGTGTGGTGCGCCTCGGCGACGGATTCCATGGAAATTCGCGGGTCTGCACCTCCATCGACGACTTCGACCGTTTCGCCTATCTGGACATCCGGAATGCGGCTTACATCGACCATTGTCGCATCCATGCAAACGCGTCCGAGAATCGGGCAGAGCTGGTTCCGGATGAGGACGTAGCCGTTGTTGTATTCGCCGCGAAGATACCCGTCTCCGTATCCAATCGCAATCGTAGCCACCTTTGTCGGTTGCTGGGCGACCCAGTATTGGCCGTAGGAAACCGCTTCTCCCGTGGGCACTTCGTGGATGGTGCGTATGGTGGACTTTATCGTCATCACGGGCTTCAGTTCCGGGTATTCGAAACCTTCTGGAGGCGTTGCGCCCATCGGGTTGTATCCGTAAAGGACCAGTCCCGGACGGACCATGTCAAAATGGCTTTCGGGATGCCGGAGCGTTCCCGCGGAACTCGAACAGTGGCAGATTTTCGGGCGGATGCCCTCGTTGGCGAGAAGCTCCACCAGGTTTGAAAAACGGTCTATCTGACGCTGCGTGCTCGCATTGGATGCCCGGTCGAGCATATCCGCTGTCGCCAAGTGCGTAAACATCCCCTCGACATCGAGATGCTTCAGGGAGAGGATCTGGCGAATAGCTTCGAAATCGTCAAAGCGTACGCCGTAGCGGTGCATTCCCGTGTTGATGGCGAGATGCGCCTTTGCGGAAAGCCCGTTTTCTCCTAGGAACTTGTCAAAAGCTATCGCGGTCTTTACGTCCGAGAGCGCGGAGGTCAGCCCGAATTCCACGAGATAGGGAAAATCCGCCGGGATGCAGGGACCGAGGACGAGAATATCTAGATCCATGCCGTATTGCCGCAAAAGCATCCCTTCCGAAAGGTGCGCGACACCCAGAAAATCCGCCCCGCTATACTTGGCGGCAAACGAACAGGCGAGTGAGCCGTGTCCGTAGCTGTCGGCCTTGACCGGCAGGAGAATTTTCGTATGCTTGGGAATGGACTTGCGGACAAACTGGATGTTGCTTGCCAGAGCGTCCAGGTTGATTTCGATCCAATTCGGGCGCGTGATGTTTTTTAAATCGGGAGGGAGGGTCGACAAATTCATGGCAGAAATATAGATTAAACTTAGAACCGTCGAACACCCGAAAATCATCCAAAAGGAGAATCGCCGGAGGAAATTCCCGTAATTTCCCTGTTCGAACTTTTGTTAGGGGGATTCCATCGTCTCGCTCTGCGGCGGAAGGTCCTACGACGTTTCAAGGGCGTTTGCGACTTTCGCGACGGTTACGTTTAACGGTTATCGGTTCGCAAACCTGAATGGCGAAAAATGCGGGATTCGACAACGGAACGTTGTTTAATCATTGCCGAAAAGCTCCCGATGGCTGCACAAAATTTGACAGTTGGCACTTGCCGACTGCGGCGGAATGGGATCTTATTCCGTCCGCTGCGTCAAAGACTGATGGTTTAAAATGAAACTCCCCAAAAGCCGGGCTTTCGGGGAGTTTTTAAGGGAGAAAACTTTTCGTCAGTTTAGCGCAGGAACGAAAGGACCGCATCGCCCATGCCGGTCGTGCCGACCTTGGTGTCGCCATCCTTCCAGATTTCTCCGGTGCGGAATCCCGCACTGATCGTCTTTTCGACCGCGGTTTCGATAGCCTTTGCCGCTTCCTCTTCCTTGAAGGAATAGCGGAGCATCAGCGCAACGGAAAGAATTTGGGCGAGCGGGTTTGCGATGCCCTTGCCCGCGATATCCGGAGCGGATCCGCCTGCAGGTTCATAGAGTCCGAACGAGCCTTCCGCGATGGACGCCGACGGGAGAAGTCCCATGGAGCCGGTGAGCATTGCGCATTCGTCGGTGAGAATGTCGCCGAAGAGGTTCGGGCAGAGGAGAACGTCGAACTCGCGCGGACGGCGGAGAAGCTGCATCGCGGCGTTATCCACGTAGAGATGTTCCAATTCGACATCCGGGAATTCCTTGGCGATTTCCTTGACAATTTCGCGCCAGAAGACGCTTGTCGTGAGAACGTTCGCCTTGTCGATGCTCGCCACTTTTTTCTTGCGGAGACGGGCCGCTTCGAACGCGAAGCGCGCGATGCGTTCCACTTCGTAGCGGCTGTACTTCATCGTGTCAAAGCCGATCTCGTCCTTGCCCGAGCCTTCGCGACCCTTGGGCTGTCCAAAATAGACGTCGCCCGTGAGTTCGCGGACGGTCAGGATGTTGAAACCGTCACCGACGATATCAGCGCGGAGCGGGCAGGCCGGTGCGAGTTCCTTGTACACGCGTGCCGGACGAAGGTTGCAAAAAAGCTTGAAATGCTTGCGGAGCGGGAGCAGAGCGCCGCGCTCCGGCTGGAGATTCGGCGGCAGGGATTCCCATTTGGGGCCTCCGACCGATCCGAACAGAATCGCGTCGGCAGCTTCGCCTGTCTTGAGCGTGCTTTCCGGCAGCGGGTTCTGAAAATGGTCGTAGGCTACTCCGCCCACGTCCGCCCATTCCTTTTCGGTCGAGAAACCGAACTTTTCCGCCGTAGCGTCGAGAACGCGCACAGCCTCTTTCATGACTTCCGGCCCGATCCCGTCGCCCGGGAGAACGGCTATCTTGTAATTCTTGCTCATTGAAGACCTCGATTTTTGAAGCGAAGCAAAGATAGAAAAACGCTCCGGAGTTGGTGACGGAAAGCCTTTGCCTTTTCGCTTACGACAACTAGACAATGAAAACGGGCAAGGAATTTTCATATCCTCGCCCTGGCATTCGTGACGTTCAAGTTCAAAGAGGTCTATTCGACGAAGATTTTCGTTTGGAAGACGCCCCGGTCGGTCTTGGTGCGGACGAGATAGAATCCGCGTGGATAGGGAATCATGGAAACTCGATTTCTATCCGTGCTTAAAACTTTCGCTCCGTCAATGCGGAAAACTTCCACGTTTTGGACCGCTGATGATTCGATAAGGAGGCTTTGGGTAAAGCTATCGAACAAAACTCTTGGTCGATCTTTTTGGGCTTTCGTAAGGGCTTCCGTTTTTTCAGCCCGAATTTCGATAAGGTAGAGGTATGCCGATTCGCCTTTGGAAATGGTGTGCAAACCCTTGTCTAGCGGCATCGTGACGGTTCCTTTTTTCGCCGGGTAGGGTTTCCCATCGATGAGGACGCTCTTTGCAAAGTCGGTATTGAAATAAAGCGATAGGGTCGCTGAAATTTCAAGGTTAAAGGAAATGGACGTAGCCGATTCGATTTTCAGGCATTGCGAAAGTTCTTCGCCGTTCGCTTCAATTGACCCCTTGTCCTTTGCGAGATTTCCTGCGATAAGGAAATAGGAACTAGACTTTCCCTCTTTGGTGAAATTATGGGTGATATCGTTTTTAATCGGCAAAAGGGAGGTTTCCGACGAACTTGAAACGGATGAACTGGACGTTTCAACGCTCGAAGAGCTTGCTGCTTGCGAGCTGGAACTGGCCTGCCCGCTAGAACTCGAAGAAATCTCCGCGGTGAATCCCCCTTCGCCTTGGATAGTCTTTAATGTCGAGGCGTAAGATACTAGAGCCGCTTTCAATTTCGTGTTTACGCTATGCGAAGCGTCATCGTTCGAATTGTCGAATGTCCATTTGAAATCCCCGCCGTTAATGCGTCCTGCATAGGCTGTCACGCTGCTTTTTGCCGACTCCGGATCTTCCGCCGTATAGGAATACATGATACTCGCGTCGGTATCGAAGTTGCTGTAATAATGATTCCCTGATTTTGACTTGACCGAAGCCGGAACCGTGTCCGTTTTCTGCTTGACAACGTAGGCGTCAAAATCCGTCTGCGTGTTGATGTTCATCTCGTTTGCGGAAACCGTTTTGCCATTGTTGGTAAAGCTTGTTGAATGATACGGGATAAACGTAAAATTGCCCGTCATGTAATTGTCGAATGCCTTGATGGTTCCGCCGGCTTCCTTGCTGAATGTCGCATTGTCGGTTGAAGATTTCGATGTGCCTGCATAGAGGTCACTTCCCTGCATAGACGTAAGCATCGGGTATTTGCAGTTGCGAAAATAGTTTCCTTCCATAAATACGGAAGAGCCCAATGTGCTTCCCGCTCCGTATTTGGCGTTTCCGTCATAGTAGTTGTTATAGACATGAGCGTTGTAATAGCGAATTCGGGGATGTCTTGAGTCGGAATGGTCATACCAGTTGTGATGATAGGTTATGTAATATTCCGTGGAATTGTAGCTGAATACGCCTTCCTTAAGCCCGAGAAGGTTGCTTTTTCCATTGTCCCAAAAATGATTGTAGGAAAAAGTAATGTATTTCGAGGTCTTGCAGTCAAGGGCGCCGTCTCCCTTGGCCTGGTCCGCATCGGTTCCTGCATCTCCGTAAAAGAAGTCGTTATTATGAACCCAGATATAGCCGTTGTTTTGCTGTAGCCCGATGTTGTCGCCTTCGGAGCTGTTGACATTCATAATGCCTAGATTTCGAATTTCAACATTGTTTGCGTTTTTGAGCCTGATGCCCCATCCGTTCACGGTCGCATCCTCGCCGATTCCTTCGAGCGTGAGATAAGAATTGTTGGAAGATCCGAAATCGATAAGAAGATCGCCGCCTTCAAGCGAATCCGGGTCCGTGATGTTTCCGACAAGGCGAATGGCGATTGGACGGTCTTCGTAGCCTTTTTTCAGGCACCCCAGGATACCTTGGAAACTTTTGCAAACGGTCGTTGCTCCATCGGATTTGGTTTTTACGGTCAGCGAAACACTGTTTTTCGTTTTTTCGGTAACGTAGATAACGATCGCTCCGTCCTTGAGCGATCCATCCATTTTGTAGGCTCCCGGAACACGTCCTCCGTGAAACGCAAATCCGGAACGGTCGTGGGATTTGACCGAGACCGTGACGCTGGCGGATTCGCCTTCGTTGCCAGAGAAGACCGGGGCAACCCGAATGGTGTGCTTTCCTGCGGAAATTCCCGGAATGTCCGCCCTGATGTAGGAACCATAGGATCGGATTAGCGGATCGTGTATTTTTGAGTTGTCAACGTAAACGTTGTAGCGAGGCAGGCGCCCATTCGGCGTAGGCCGATTCAAGCCAGCCCCCGGATCTGCTAATCGATAGGGAATAAGCGTTGACGAGAAAAGCGCCAAAGAAAAAAAACACAAAACGCTTCATGTTTTGTTCCTTTGAGAATTTTACGGCAATAAAAATAGGCTAAAAAAACTTCCGAAAGCTTATAGGGACTAAATAATCGTTGTCCTTAGACAATGTTCAACTAAATTCCGTAGCAGTCCCGCGTATTCTTTCGGACCGTTTCCATCAGGGTTTCGAACGGGACGCCTTTTACCCGGGCGAGAACCTCTCCTATCTGCGGAATCATCCCGGCGTGGCTAGCCTTTCCGCGGAACGGAACCGGGGCGAGGTAGGGAGCGTCCGTTTCTAGTAAAAGCCTTTCGATCGGGACCCGGGAAGCCGCTTCGCGAACGCTTTCCGCATTCTTGAACGTGAGAATCCCGGTGAAGCCGACATAGACACGGGCGGGAAGCGCTAGTACGTTTTCGACGAAGTCCGTGCTTGCCGTGCAGCTGTGCAGATGGAGCGTTGCCCCGTCTAAATTTGCCGAACGGAGAACGTCGAGCGAATCCGCTTCCGCATCCCGCAAGTGGAGGACGAATGTCTTGTGAAAAGGCTTCCCGATTTCGAGTTGCCTTGCGAAAACATCCCGCTGCCTTTCGTGCGATGCGCCTTCGTAATGGTAATCGAGCCCGATTTCCCCGATCCCCACCGTTTTCGATTTACGCCAAAGATCCAAAAGTTTCCTTTCCGTCGATTCGGAATATTCGTCCGCATTGCTCGGATGCACACCGTAAGCCGCATAAACCCGAGGAAACTCGTCGGAAAGATTCTTCGTGTAGGCGAAAGACGTCTCGTCGCAAGCTACCTGGATCACCGCGTCCGGCTTCGGGGCTACAGATTCCCACCAGCTTTTAAAATCGATACCGGTTCGCTCTTCGAACGAATCCATATGGCAGTGCGAATCGACAAAGTTCATTTGTACGCAATCTCGATGACGGAATATTCCACAATGCCGCGCGGAATGGAAATGGGTACGATATCGCCCTTCTTTTTTCCGATGAGAGCCGTTCCCACGGGAGAGTTTACGCTGATGCGGCCTTGGAGCGGATCGATTTCCTCGACACCGACGAGCGTGTAGATCCTCGTCTTCTTCGTTTTGGAATCCTTGAGGGTGACTGTCGCACCAAAACGGATGGAGCCGTCGGCAGGGGCTTCGGAGCTCACGACCTTGGCGTGGTCGAGAATTCTGTCGAGGGCGCGGAGCCTTCGGTCGATATCCCGCAGACGCATCTTGCCGTAAGTATAGGCGGCGTTCTCGGAGCGGTCGCCTTCGGCTGCGGCTGCGCCGACCTGGCGCTGCATCTCGGGACGTTCGACAAACTTGAGGCGCTTCCATTCCTCCATCAGCTTGTCGAAACCTTCTTGTGAAATCGGATTAGCCATAATGCCCAATATAGAAATTTCTAACTTGGCTTTTATGGATTCCCTCTTTCAGTTCACCGACCTTTCTTTTTCGTATCCCGGAACATCGGTTATGGCATTAGACCATGTAAATCTTTCCGTGAAAATGGGGGAGACCTTTGCGCTTCTAGGCCCGAACGGGGCGGGAAAGACGACGCTTCTCAGAATCCTTTGCGGGCGGTTTGCGATAGGTAACGGCAAACTTCGAATAGCGGAAAAATTCCGACGGGGAAACACCCTGGACCTTTCGCATTGCGGCATTCTGCTCGAAAGTCCGGGCATCTATCCCAAGCTTTCGATTGAAGAATATCTCCGTTTCTTCGCTGAATTTTACACGACAAAAAATGTCATTGGACGAATTTCCGAATTGGCGAATAGGCTGGAACTTCCGAGCCTCTCTTCCCGGATGGGGACGCTTTCCCACGGCACACGTCAAAAGGTGCAGATCGCGCGAGCTCTTGTGCACCGGCCCGGTCTGCTGCTTCTTGACGAGCCTGTCGCGAATCTTGACCCTTGCGCCCGGGAAGCTGTCTGGGATCTGCTTGAATGCTGGAAACGGGAATCCGGCGGAACGCTTGTCGTGTGTTCGCACATCCTGTCCGAGATGGATCGGATAGCGACATCTTTTGCCATCCTCTACCGGGGCAGAGTTCTGCACGAAGATTCCGTCGAAGACTTACGCACGAATGAATTTACGGTAAACGTGCAGCTTCCTAGGGATGTTTCGCCCGAATCCTTGAAAATCGGTTTTCCGCAATCGGCAAAGGTCTTGTCCGTCAAACCCAGGAGGCGGTCACTTGAATCGGTCTATCGCGAATCGGTCCGGAAATTTTCGGAGAAAGTATGAAAAAACTCGTCTTTCACGTTGCACGGCACGAAATTCGCCAGATCTTGCGCGAACCGAAATTCCTCTTGCCTTTTCTGTTCCCGCCCGTACTTCTTGTCGCTTCGCAGGTGCTGCTTCTCCCTAGGGGAGTCTCGCCCGAAGTCCTTTCGCGGATGATGCTTTTCTGCGCGCTCCTGATAGCTACGATGATAGTCCCGCTCGCTTCCGACAGCTTTGCCGGTGAACGGGAACGAGGATCGCTGGAACTCCTTTTGCTTTTGCCCGCGCCTCCGTCCGTAATTTTTTACGGCAAACTGCTCGCACTTTTGCCCGTCCCTTTTGTTCTTTTGGTTTTTGCGGAAACCGCCTATGCGATCTCTTCGGGAGTCTTCGTTTTCTCCTTCTGGTGGAAATCCGTCCTTGCCGGGATTCTCGCTAGTTTCTGTTTTTCGGGAATTTCGCTTTTTGTCTCGCTGAACGTAAAGACGGCGCGCGCGGCGAACCAGATATCCATCATCTTCGTATTCCCGCTTCTGCTCGCTTTTGTCGCTCTTGCGAATTCTTATTTTGCAAAGTCCTGGATGCCTGCCGTTTTCTTGCTCTCGGTCATTCTCGTGTTTGTCTCGCTTTCGCTTTTTTCGTTTCGAAAGTTTCGGAAATACTGATGCGCCAGGACGGCGGAAACGCCTCTTTGTAAAAAAAGAATTAAATTTTTACCGGAAAAACATCAACCGGAGTCATTCCATGAAAAAATTGTCGCTGCTTTTTCTCACCCTGATTTTTGCCGTCGCCTGCTCAAGAGACGACAAGTCCAAACAGGAAAGCGACCAGTCCCTTGAAAAAGTGAAAAGCGCCGGCGAGTTCGTCCTCGGTCTCGATGATTCGTTCCCGCCGATGGGATTTCGGAACAAGGACAATGAAATCGTCGGATTCGATATCGATCTCGCTTCCGAAGTGGCAAAGCGTCTCGGGGTGAAACTCCGCACGCAACCGATTTCCTGGGACGCCAAGGAGCAGGAACTGAACACGGGGAAAATCGACTGCATCTGGAACGGGATGAGCGTTGACAGCGCCCGCGCCGCGGCGATGAACCTCAGCTCGCCCTACCTCAAGAACCGCATGGTTTTCACGGTCAAGGATTCATCGATCGCTTCTCTCGCCGCTCTCTCCGGCAAGAAAATCGCCGTACAGAACGGTTCGACTGCCCAGAAACTTTTGGAAGCCTCCGAGGCGGGCAAGGCCGCTTCCCGGATTTTCCCGTTCGATGACAACCAGACCGCGTTGATGGACCTAGACAAGGGGGGGGTCGACGCGGTATTCCTCGATGAAATTGTCGCGCGTTACTGGACAGCTTCGAACGGCAAGAGCTTCGTCGTTCTCGAAGAGGGACTTTCCGACGAAGTCTATGCGGTAGGTTTCCGCAAGAAGGACCAGAAGCTTCGCGATGCGGTCGATAGCGTTCTCTCCCAGATGAAGGCGGACGGCAAGTTTGCCGAAATCTCCGCCAAGTGGTTCGGCAAGTGATTTCCGACCTGGGAAACCTAGTCCCGATTCTCTGGGGAGGGTTTCAGATAACCTTCGCCATTTTTGGGCTAACGCTTTTGTTTTCGATTCCGCTCGGGCTTCTTGTAGCGGTTCTCAAGATGTCGCGTTTCCGGATAGTCCGCTATCCGGTCGCGTTTTATATTTCCGTAATGCGCGGGACGCCTCTTCTTCTGCAAATCGTGGCGCTCTACTTCGGCTCGTATTATCTTTCGGAATCGCTCGGCTCGAATCTTTCTTTCGACCGTTTCCCGGCGGTCATCGTCGCCTTCTCGATCAACTACGCCGCCTATTTCGCCGAAATTTTCCGAGGTGGAATCGAATCCATCAGCCGAGGCCAGTACGAGGCCGCTGCAATGCTCGGCCTCACCCGGACGCAGACATTCTTCCGCATCATTCTGCCCCAGGTCGTAAAAAGGGTCGTTCCGGCGAGCGCAAACGAAGTCATCACGCTAGTCAAGGATACGTCGCTTGCCCAGGTTATCGCGGTAACGGAACTTTTTGCGCTTGCCAAAAAACAGCAGGCCGCCTATGCGAGCATCTTCCCCTTGTTTGTCGCGGGAATTTTCTATTACGTAGCGAACCTGCTTCTCTCCGTGTTCTTCAGCTATGTGGAAAGCAAACTGAATTATTACCGGTAGCCTCATGTCGGACAAGTTGATTCTCGAAGTCAAGCATCTGAAGAAATCCTTTTACGACCGCAAGAAGGGCGATGTCGCTGTTCTCAGGGACATTTCCTTCGACATGAATGCCGGCGACGTTCTTTCGGTCATCGGGCCTTCGGGGTCCGGCAAATCGACGCTTCTCCGCTGCATCACCCAGCTCGAAACATTAGACGGCGGCGAGGTCCGCGTTTGTGGAAAGGACCTGGTCATCCCGGGTTCAAACCCGCTCCGCTATTCGCCGGCAAAAACGCTCAGGGAAATCCGGTTATCGACAGGCCTTGTTTTTCAGAATTTCAACCTTTTTCCGCACCTGACCGTGCTGCAGAACGTCACGCTCGCTCCGGTACGCGTTCTCGGACGTTCCCGCGAAGAGTCCCGCGAACTCGGGATGTCCTTACTCAAGCGGATGGGGCTTGAATCCAAGGCTAGGGCCTATCCGTGCGAACTTTCGGGCGGGCAACAGCAGCGGGTTTCGATTGCACGGGCGCTAGCGATGAATCCGAAGGTTCTCTTTTTTGACGAACCGACGAGTGCGCTCGACCCGGAACTCACGGGCGAAATCCTCAAGGTCATCAAGTCCCTTGCGGAAGAAAAGATGACGATGGTCATCGTCACGCACGAGATGGCGTTCGCCCGGGATGTAGCAAATGAAGTCATCTTCATGGACGGCGGGATCATCGTGGAAAAAGGTTCTCCTGAATTCGTCTTCGGAAAATCGAGAAACGAACGCCTGCACGCCTTTCTTTCACGCTTTTCAAAAAATGGAGATTAGGATGCACGCCAGCATGGAACAGGAAACGAATTTTGCGGAATACGAAAAGACGTTTCGCGTCGAAGAATCGATGATTGACCGGAACCGCCACCTGAACAACGTCGTCTGCGTGGAATGGGTCCAGGAAATCGCCGTGGAGCATTCCGAGGTGACCGGTGGAACGAAACGGATGGACGAGCTCGGCTGCGGTTGGATGATTCGTACGCAGCACGTGGAATACAAGGCGCAGGCCTTTCTCGGCGACGAAATCGTCGGAACGACCTGGGTTCCCGAGTACTCGAAAATCGCGACGAACCGCCATTCGAAATTCATCCGCAAATCGGACGGCAGGGAAATCTTTTCCGCGGTGACGACCTGGGTGTTGGTCGATCTGAAACGCGGACGCCCGATTGCCATTCCCGAAGACATCAAGGACTTTTTCCGCAAGAAGACAGGTCGCTGAGCGGGGCAGTTTGCTATATTAAAGGGGCAAAATTTCACATCAAAAGAAGGTATCACGATGGCAAAACTTTCCATTGAAGATCTCGATCTCAAAGGCAAGCGCGTTTTCATCCGCGTTGATTTTAACGTTCCGCAGGACAAGGTGACGGGCGAAATCACCAACACCAAGCGCATCGAAGCGGCTCTCCCGACAATCCAGTATGCGCTCGACAAGGGTGCCGCAGTCATTCTCGCGAGCCATCTCGGTCGCCCGAACGGTACCGTGAACAAGAAGTTCTCGCTTGCGCCTGTCGCGAAGAAGCTCGAAGAACTCATCGGGAAGCCGGTCAAGTTCCTTTCGGACTGCGTCGGTCCCGAAGTCGAAGCGGAATGCGCCAAGGCAAAGCCGGGAGACATCATCCTTCTCGAAAACCTCCGTTTCCACATCGAAGAGGAAGGCAAGTCCAAGGTCAAGAATGCCGACGGCACCGAAACAAAGATCAAGGCGGATCCGGCAAAGGTCGAAGCGTTCCGCGCGTCCCTTTCCAAACTCGCTGACGTCTATGTAAACGACGCTTTCGGCACAGCCCACCGTGCGCACTCTTCCATGGTCGGTGTCGAACTGCCGCTCCGCGCCGCGGGCTTCCTGATGAACAAGGAACTCAAGGCTTTCGACAAGGTGCTGAACAATCCGCCGCGTCCGTTCCTCGCCATTCTCGGCGGTTCGAAGGTCGCGGACAAGATCCAGCTCATTAACAACCTGCTCGACAAGGCCGACGAAATCATCATCGGTGGCGGCATGGCGTTCACGTTCAAGAAGGTGGTCGACGGCATCGAAATCGGCAAGTCCCTCTTTGACGAGGAAGGGGCGAAGATAGTTCCCGAACTGATGGCGAAGGCAAAGTCCGCCGGCAAGAAGATCATCCTTCCGGTGGATTACGTCGCCGCGGAAAAGTTCGACGCGAATGCCGCGAACAAGATCGTTTCCGACAAGGAAGGAATCCCGGCAGACTGGATGGGTCTCGACGTGGGACCGGAATCGACAAAGCTTTTCTGCGACGCGATCAAGGGCGCAAAGACAATCGTCTGGAACGGTCCTGCGGGCGTATTCGAATTCGACGCGTTTGCCAAGGCAACCAAGGCGATGGCCGATGCAATCGTCGAAGCGACTGCAGCCGGGGCGATTACCGTCATCGGTGGCGGCGATACCGCTACGGCAGCCAAGAAGTTCGGTGCGGACAAGAAGGTCACGCACACTTCGACAGGCGGCGGCGCTTCGCTCGAACTCCTCGAGGGCAAGGTCCTTCCGGGTGTTGCGTTCCTGACCGACAAGTAATTTGTCTTTTGTATAAAAAGGTCTCTGTTTTCGCAGAGGCTTTTTTGTTTGGCGGATTCAAGTCGTCAAAGCAACACGGCCGTAATTCGATAGTTCCGTAAAAACGAAAAAGCCTCCCGTGAGGGAGGCCGCCTAAAGTTTCTACGTTGCACTTTCGAACCACCAAAAGTTGCGAAACGTCTAGACAAAAACCAAAAATGCTTAATTTTCAAACACTTGCAAGCCGGGGAATGCCCCGCACAGATTGCAAAGATCCTTGTTGTGCCGAGGGACATTGGAGAAACCGCTGCTCGGTTCCTTCTGTATGGATCCCAAATACTACCACAATCATGACGAATACGATTCCGGCGCGCATTCCGTTCGCTGCGTAAAAAACTGATCCGGAACATCGCGCCAATCTTTTTCTATCTTAGCGATATATGAAAAAGATTTTTGGATTTTCGTTTGTTCTTTTAACAGCTTTCGCTTTTGCCGCAAACGACGCCCGCTTTGAACAGGGCGCCCGGTTTGAAGCGGCGGGGAAGTTTGAAAAGGCTCTCGCCGAATACCGTTCGATTCTTGCCTCGGATCCGCACAATGCAAAAGCCTTTTACGCGGCGGGAACGGTACGCTTCAAGATGAAGGACTACAAAGGGGCTGTCGCCAATTACGAACTCGCCTTCAAGTATGATTCCGGGATGAAAGAGGCTTACGAAGGCGCGGCGAAAGCCTATGAAAAGCTAGGCGATAAAAAGCAGGCCGAAGCGTTGCGGCAAAAAATCGGGAACCCCAAGCCCGCTTCGAAAAATACAACGAAAAACGAGACTTCTAAGTATTCTTATGCGTCCGAAGCGTTCCTCAAGGCGAAGCGCGCCTTTGACGCAAAGGATTACAAGGCCGCCTGCTCCGCTGCTCGGGAACTTCTCCAGAAAGAACCCGGACATCCGGGAGCCTATTACTATGCGGGAGCGGGTCGCTACGAACTCGGGGAACTTGACAAGGCGGAATACAACCTGAAGCGTTCTTTCGACTATCCGGAACTAGGGTACAATGCGCACTTCTATCTGTCACTCATCTACAGGAAGCAGGGGAAGGCGAAAGAGGAAAAGATGGAACTCGAAGAATATGTCAAGCATTCCAAAAACGAGACTGCCATCGCAAACGCCGTGGCTCGGCTGGAGGAACTTTCCGGTGCGAAAAATGCCGTTGCGGAAATTCCCGGAAAAAGCGAAACGGCTGCTCGCGATTCCGCAAAAGAAATAGCTTCTCGAGTTTCCCCCGAAAAAACGTCAACGCCAGAAGCGCAGCCTGCACCACAAAAGAAGACCGGGGAAATTTCTCTGGATGCGGCCAACGACGCCTATCTGCAAGGCGACTACGCGGGCGCGCTTTCTATCTACCAGGCGTTGCAAAAACGGGTCCGCGAGGAAAACGATCGTTCTTATTTGCTTTTTCAAATTGGGAACATCTATCGCGTTCGCCGGGATTTTCGTTCGGCTGTCGCCAAATACCGCGAAGCGGTCGAGCTTTACCCGAATTCGGAATGGGCGAGGGAAGCGGAACGAGCCTGGGAAGATGCCGTCTGGCAGGAACGGAACGCGGACAAGCTTCCGAGACGATAATCTTTACTCAGCCTGCAACAGAAGCCCCTTGAGGTATTGGCCTTCGGGGAATGAAGTCTTGACAGGGTGATCTGCAGGTTGTCCAAATCGATGAACGATCTGGACTTCCCGATGGGCATCGAGAGCCGCGTCGGCAACGATTTTTTGGAACAAATCCATCGTCATCAGTCCGGAGCAGCTGAACGTGGCGAGCATTCCGCCCGGAGCGAGCAGCTTTAAAGCCAGCAGGCTGATGTCCTTGTAGCCGCGCGAACCCTTGGCGAGATGGGACTTGTTCTCGATGAATTTTGGCGGGTCGAGAACGATGAGGTCGAATTCCTTGCGGCTGTCGCGGCATTTGCGAAGATAGCTGAAAACGTCCGCTTCGAGAAGTTCGGCCCGGTCCATGTCAAAGCCGTTCTTTAAAATCAAGGTTTCGGCAATGGCGAGCGCCTCTTTGGATACATCGACTTCGGTCACGCTTTCCGCTCCGTTTTTTAGGGCGAACAGCCCGAAGCCTCCTGTATAGGAAAAACAGTTCAAGACGCGCTTTCCGCTTGCAAAAGCTCCCACTTCGGCGCGAGCATCCCGCTGGTCTAGGTAATATCCCGTCTTGTGACCGTTCCAGACATCGATGTCGAAGCGGACACCGTTTTCAAGGATTTCGACCGGCTCTTTCGGAACGTCTCCATAGACGACGCCTTTGCGAAGCGGCAAGCCTTCCTTGGCGCGGACGTCGGAATCGCAGCGTTCGATAATTCCATCCGGAGCGAGCTTTTCGGCCAGCAGCCCATAGATTTCCTTCCGGAATTTTTCAGCTCCGGCGGAAAGGATTTCTATCGAGACAATCCGAGCGTACTTGTCGATGATGCATCCCGGAAGCCCGTCATTTTCGGCATAGACAAGGCGGAACGCAGATTTCGGGTCATGGATGTCGAAGCCTCGGCTCTTGCGGTTCTCGATAGCCTTGTCAAGAAGACGGGAGAAAAATTCCCGATTGATTGGCAAGCGTTCCCGGAAAGTCCAGAAACGCGCGCGAATTTGCGATTCGGGCGAGTAGGCGGCAAGCCCCAAAAATTCCCCATGTGCTGAGCGGACTTCAACCGTGTCGCCGGGTTTCGGTTCTCCCTGAACACGTCGAATCGCTCCGCTGAAAATCCAGGGATGCTTTCTTGTAGCTGACTTTTCCTTGCCTTCTTCTAGAACGAGTACGGGTGTCTCGGCCATCAGATCGTTTCCTGGAACCTGCGGAAGCTGTCGAGAAGTTCCGCATAGGAATTCGCCGCATCGAGTTCGGGAAATTTTTCCGTCACGTTTTTCGGAGCGAAGAGAAAGGAACCCTTGTCGGCGGCGAGTAGCATCCCGGTATCGTTAAAGGAGTCTCCGGCGGAAAAGACCTTGAAATTGAGCGTCTTTAGGGCTTCGACTGTCTTCCGTTTCTGATCCGGCAGGCGTAAATGATAATCGGTGACGAATCCGTTTTCGACGACCAGGTTGTGACAGAAAATCGTCGGAAACTTCATCTTCCGGATAAGCGGGTAGGCGAATTCCTGGAACGTATCGCTGAGGATGATGACCTGGGCTTCGTCGCGGAGGGTTTCCAGAAACTCCATGGCACCGTCGAGGAGCGGGAGACTTCCGATGATCTTCTGGATATCTTCGAGCTTTAGATGTTCGCGCGCTAGAATCTTTAGACGTCCGCGCATCAATTCGTCGTAATCCTGGATGTCGCGCGTGGTAAGGCGCAGTTCGGGAATCCCCGTCTTTTCGGCGACAGCTATCCAAATTTCGGGCGTGAGAACGCCTTCCATGTCAAGCGTGACAATGCATTGCTTTTTAAACATAATAGGCTCACTTCAAACGTTCGGTTAAAATTTCGCGGATTTCGTCTGGCGTGACGATATACTTGCTACGGCAAAAATCGCAGACCAGTTCGAGGTCCTTGCCATCCTCGAGAAGTTCTTCGAGATCTTCCGTCGGGATGCTTCCGAGCGTGGCGAGCGAACGTACCTTGCTGCACGGACAGTAAGGGCGCGGTTCTATTTCGCGTACGACCGTCGTCGGGTATTCGCCGGAAATCGCCTGCATCAGGGCGTCTAGGTTGTAAGCCTTGCCGTCGTAGAATTCCGAAAAGGAGGGAAGTTTCGCTATTTGCTTTTCGAGAATCGAAAGCTCGTCGTCGGCGATGTCTGCATACGGTTCGAGATAGAATCCCACGGCGTAGTCGAGCGTATCGGGATTTTCCTTGTTTAGGCGGGCTTCGATGCCTACCGCGGAGCGCGTCTGGGCGGACTGGAGCATAAAGACGGAAAGGTTGCGTCCTACGCTTTCGGAAACCGCTTCGATAATGCTTTCGCTTGCGCGCTTGCCGCGTTCGTCGAGCGCAACAACCTGGAAATGCTGCGGTGAAAGCGCCGGTTCGAATTCCTTCGTCGCGAGAATTTCGCTCTGGGGAATCATTGCGCGCAAAAGTCCCTGCGGAGTCGAATCCGCTTCGGCAAAGGATATGTCGCCCGAGAACGATATCTTGACGCAGACGGTTCCCGGAAACTTTAGGCCCGAAGAAAGGAATAGCGAGGCGATGGATGTTTCGGCGAGGAGCTTCAGGGCTTGCGTGTTTGCACCGTGCATCTTTCCGATTTCTTCGGCGGAACGCGTGATGTCGGCAAGTACAAGGCGAAACGGAACATGCGCTCCGGTCGCACGGATTAAGCGGTCTTTTTGAGAAAATTCCATAGTGTAAATATAGGAAATCGGAAAAGGTTGGTTAAAAATCCGAATGATAGGATGTTAACGATTCATTCGCCAATAGACTTCAGCTTGGCTGAGCGTGCCATTTTAATCTTACCCGTTATATTCCTTGAACCATTCCGCAAAGCGGGCGATGCCTTCTTCAAGAGAAACGCCCGGTCTGTAGCCGATGTCCCTTTCGAGCGCTTCCGTGTCCGCCCAGGTGACTTCGACATCGCCCGGCTGCATCGGCATCATGATTTTTTCGGCAACGCGTCCGAAGTTCTTTTCGAGGGTCGCGATGAAATCCATCAGCTTGACAGGTTCGCCACGTCCGATGTTGTAGAGGCGGTTCCGCGGTTCCTTCTTTTCGATTCCGTCGTAAGCGATGCGCCTGATGCCTTCGACGATGTCATCGATGTAGGTGAAGTCCCGCATCATCTTGCCGTTGTTGAAAACCTTGATGGGACGGTCGTGCGTGATGGCGTCCGCAAAAAGCCATGGCGACATGTCGGGGCGTCCCCACGGACCATAGACGGTAAAGAATCGCAGCCCGGTCAGGTTGATATGGAAAAGGTGGTGGTAGGTTTCCGCCATCAGTTCGTTTGAGCGCTTTGTCGCGGCGTAAAGGCTCGACGGTTTTTCGACGCGGTCTGTTGTGCGGAAAGGCGTTTTGGTGTTCCGCCCGTACACGCTTGACGACGACGCATAGACAAGATGTCTTGGCGGATAGGCGCGAGCGCATTCGAGAATGTTCAGAAATCCCGTGATGTTCGAATCGACATAGCTTTGCGGGTTGATTAGGCTATAGCGGACGCCCGCCTGCGCCGCGAGATTTACGACAATGTCGAATGCGTTCTCCTTGAACAGGCGGAGAAGCGTTTCCTTGTCCGAAAGGCTGCATTCGACAAAGGAAAAACGTTCGGAGTGAACCCGGGCAAGCCTGTCCCGTTTGAGCTTCGGGGAATAGTAATCGTTCAGATTGTCGATTCCGATGACCTCGTGTCCATCTTTTAAAAAGGCTCGGGCCGTTTCAGAGCCGATGAATCCGGCCACGCCGGTGACTAGAATTTTCATGCTAGAATCCGATTCCGATGGAGAAAAACGGAGATGACATCGTGTCAAAGTCAAGCATGAACGAGTAATCGTCTTCGTTTCTGTGGTTGCTCTTGTATGTGTGGAAATAGATGTGCGACGAGCGGAAACCGGCGAGAAGTTCAACGCGGTGAACATTGATTTCGAGTGCGACTCCGCGGGTATAGCCGAAGAGCGGCGTATTCATATAATAGTCGTCCCCGATAAACGAGACGCCTGTTGTTCCGCCAAAAAATCCGAGCAGGCGAAACTGGTATTTTTTCAGTTCAAGGAACGAGTAGCCGACTTCCGCGTCCAACTGCAAAAGAACATTCCGGATGCTAAAGTTTTTTCTTTTTTCCGGAGAATCCTTCGACTTGGGCGTGTAACCGATATCGAATTTCTGGTAGCCGAGAATTCCGAAGAAAGAAATCCACTGGTTCAGCCCGTAACGCCCGACAATGCCGACCATGTCCGAAACATCGACATCGATACGGTAGGGCTTGCCTTCGCGCGTCATTTCGTAATTCAGGTCCGCATTGTGAAGCCTCGCCATTTCATACATAAATCCGATACGGATGGGATGTTTCGGGCTTTCGGGGAGGGAGGCTTTGGGCACCCCTCTTGAAGAATCCGAGGAATCGGTTGCGGAAATGGGCGCTTGGGACGCCTGCACGAGCGAAGACGCGCTATCGGAAATTCCGGAGACCGAATCGGAGGCCTGGGCCTGGCTAGAAGAATCGGAAAGCGCGGAGATGGCTGTAGAGTCTGTCGAGGCGAAAACAGCCCCGGCAAAAAATACGGCGGCAAGCATCAAGATGCGGAAATCAAGGAACTTTTGAACCATCACGGCATAAGTTTATATATTTTTTTTGGAAAAGGCTCCTGAAAAAGCATTTTTTTTTGGAAATTTACGTAGTTTTTTATCCGTTTCATAAAAAAATGTGTATTTTCTGAAGGATTTTTCCACCTGGAGATTTTTTCGATGCAAAAGAAACTCTTTTTGGCTGTGGGTGCATGCGCCCTGTCGCTTTGCCTTTCCGCCTGTTCCGACGAAATGGACCCGAACGATCCTGCTTCCGTCCGCAAACACCTGACGAAGCAGGGTATTCCGCTCACTCCGAACAAGTTCATCTCCTACGTCGGTTCGAGCGATACAGCGAAGATGTCGCTCTTCCTCAAGGCCGCTTACGATATCAACGCAACGGATGACAACGGCAACAACGCGATGGCGATCGCCGTAAACAAGGGAAAGATGGACATGATCCAGTACCTGGCGGACCATGGCGCAAAACTCGACGGAACGAACAGCAACGGCAAGACGTTCTTAGAAGATGCGATTGAAAACAAGCGCAAGGACGTCGTAGAATTTCTCGTAGCGAAGATGAAAGAGACCGGCGAAATCCAGAATGCCGCCCAGGCGGTAGCCCTCGCTGCAAAGCTCGGCTATGCGGACATTTTGCAGATTCTAGGCGATGCCGGCGCTCCGCTCGAAATGCGTGGCGCAGATACCTACTACCCGATCCACCTGGCGGTCAAGGGAGGAAACTACGATGCGATGGTCTATCTGGTTTCCAAGGGGGTCGATGTAAACGCCAAATGCGGGCAGGGCTATTCGGTTTTGGACTGGGCGAAGAACGAAGGCTATACACGCCTGATCGCCTATCTGAAAAAGCATGGTGCGAAAAACACGCCCGCATACACAAAGGAATTCGGTCGCTAGGATTTTTGAAATTTACACTCGGGATGCCGAAAAACGCTCGCCTTTGGGCGAGCGTTTTTGTATCTTTGCGCGCATGAACAGATTGCTTTCCCTGATTCTCCTTTTGGGCCTGGGTATCGCTTTTTCGTCGGAAACCGCCGATGGACTCCGCAGGCAGATCAAGACGGTAAACGAAGAGACCGTCCGAGAAAAGAAGTTGCACGCCGAAGAACGCGAACGCCACGAAGCCTTTGTGCGTTCGGGCCGTGAAAAGGTCGTTTTGCTGAGCAACCAAAAAAAAACGCTTCGGGCGGAAATCGATTCGATGAAGGCGGAACTTTCGAGGCTTTCGGACGCGCGAAATAAATCCGCGGGGGTAATCCGCTTTTATGAATCCCGCAAGCAGAAATACGCTCAAGATCTCGCGCAGGAAATCGAAAACCTGATCCCCGGCATCGAGACCGACTTTCCCTACCGCACTAGCCAGGCTGTCGAGAATCTCCGGGAGACCGCCTCGGAACTTCGCAAGGGCTTCATTTCGCCGGACGATGCGCTGTCCCGCACGATGGAAGTCCTCCTGGAACGAATCCGGATGGGCTACACGACCGAAAGCTGGGACGGTTTTCTAAGCGATCCGGAAACGGGCAGGGAATATTCGGGAAAGTTTTTCCGATTTGGCGCCGTGGCGGCGATGTTCGAATCTCGGGACGGAAACGCTTGCTTCTGGCTTCGGCATTCCGGCGAAAATTTTCACTGGACAAAGGTCCCCGAAGACCTGGAATTTCGTGCAAGCGTAAAAGACGCGATGAAAGTCGCTGAAGGCAAAACCGCGCCACATATCGTCCGGATTCCGGTTTCGGCACCGAATCGGGAGGACTGATCATGCGTTCTGTTTTTTTTAAGCGAATTCTTTTTACTTCTCTTTTTCTGCTCGCTCCGACGTTTTCCCAGCAGAGCCTTTCGGGTGACGGCGAGACTTTGGTAAGAGAACGCGCCGAGTTGAACAAGGCGAAAGCGGATTTGGAAGATGCGCGCCAGAAGCGGGACATGGAAGTCGCCGCACGATGGAACGACCGGGAAAAGGCAAACCAGGAACGCGAACTTTTCAACCGAAAATATGACGAAGCGAAGGACGAGTTGGACCGCCTGATGGAAGAGCGGGTCCGGCTCGAAGAGAACGTCCGCGTTGCAAGGGAGGATCTGGCTCAGGTCAAGCAGAATGCGGAAGAAAAACGGACCGAATACCTCTCCCTTGTTCCGGATAAGTCTGTCCTCGAACCGTTTCGAGAAATTCGTGAGCGAGGCATTCCCTACAAGTTGCCGCAACGCATCGAGGATTTCAATCGTGCGGAGAAAGGCGTTTCGCTTTACAGGGACAATCCTTTGAAAGTCGTAAAGGGAATCTTTGAACTCGCCCAAAAGGAATTACGCTTCAGCCGGGAAATCGAATGGCGGACCGGGGACTTGATTTTTGACGGAACCGTGGTATCCGGCGAAGAAATCCGGCTTGGGGGAATCTACGCGGTGCGCCGTTCTTCGAAAATGGACAGTTCCGTTTCGATGATGCTCCCGGTAGCGGGTGAACGCGGCACGTCTTTCGCCTATCGGAACATGAATTCGGGAAATATCCTAGCGGAAGTCTCTCGGGCATTCGAAGCGTCCAGGGATTCCCAGCTCATAATGCTTCCGGTCGATGTTCTCCTGAGTACGACGCTTTCGACGGAGCTCGCCACTTCGGAGGAAAAGACTTTCCGGGAGACGCTTGTGCAGACATTCCGCGACGGCGGAATCCTGATGTATCCGATCGTTCTCCTCTTCCTCATCGGGATTCTTCTCGTCGTTGAGCGCTTTGTCGTTTTGCTTGTCAAGGGGGCTTCGCTTCGCTACCGCAAAGTCGTGGACTTGGCTTCGTCGGGAAATCTTGAAGAGGCTAGGCTTCTCGCGAAGAAGATGCACGGCTCGGTGGGGAAAGTCGTCAAGGCGGGAATTCTCAGGGACTATGCGGACAGGGATTCGGCGGAAAAAGCTATCGAGGAAGTTTTTGCGGCGGAAGTTCCTGCCTTGGAACGTGGGCTTTCCACGATTTCCGTCATGGCGACTACGGCTCCGCTTCTCGGGCTTCTGGGAACCGTGATGGGCATGATCCAGCTTTTCCAGGTTATCACGATGCACGGTACATCCGACCCAAAACTTTTGGCCGGGGGAATTTCCGTCGCCCTGGTAACGACCGAAGCGGGCTTAATCGTCGCGATTCCGCTCCAGCTTTTGCATACATTCCTTGCGAACCGTATCGACGGAATCCGCGCCCGGATGGAAAGGGCTGGGCTCTCCGTTCTTAATTCCCGCTGGATTCGAGGCTGATATGCTTCGACTGTCCGTCTTGGAAGAAATCCGTTCGCTCCTAGTCCAGGGAGGCTGGGTAATGCTCCCGATCTTTCTCCTGGGGCTTTACGCCTGGACACTCCTCTTCGAGCGGTTCTTCGCCTACCGTCGAGCGAAAAGCCGATGCGAGTGGGGAATCTGCGAAAGATTTCGAAGGGCGATTTCTCAAAATGCGCCTTTTGGAAAAAACGCGGCGCGTCATGCGCTCGAAGCTGAACGTCATTCCGTCGAGGTGGATTTTTCCCGTTCTTTTCCGTCGATTTCCGTTTGCGCGGCGCTCGCCCCGATGCTCGGACTTCTGGGAACCGTCTCGGGAATGGTCCATGTATTCAAGACCATCCAGGTTTTCGGGTTTGGAAATCCGGTCCTTTTGGCGGATGGTATTTCCGAGGCGCTCCTTACCACGCAAGCCGGGCTTCTCGTCGCATTTCCTCTAGTCGTAGCAAACAACCAGCTGGTCGCTCGAATCGAGAGATTGAAAAATTCCGCAGACAGGGCGGCTTCGGCATTTGAAAATGAAATCTTCCCGGAGGAGAACGCATGAGCTTCTTTCGTAGGGATCGCCGCCGGAACAGCAGTATTGATATTTCCCCGATGATGGACATGACGTTCATCCTTCTTATCTTCTTTGTCGTCACCTCGACATTTACGCGGGAAACTGGCATTGACGTTTCAAAGCCCAAGGCCAGTTCGGCAAAGGAACTTTCCAGGGAAAGCATCCTCATCGGCGTGACACGGCAGGGAACAATCCATATCAACGAAACGCAGGTAAACATCTCGTCTCTCCAGACTATCCTCCGGCAAATGATGGCGGAATCCCCGGACAGACCCGTGATCATCGTTTCCGATCGCGATGCACCATCGGGAAAGATCGTCGATGTCCTTGACGAATGCAATTTGGCGCATGTCCGTAAAGTTTCCATTTCGGCCTCGAAGGAGTAGGATTGAATCGTCTGTCGGCAATTCTTTTCCGTTTCCGCTGGGTCGTGGCGATTTTTCTCGCGCTCGTCGTCAATTCGTTTTTCTTCCTGGCGATTCCCGTCCTGAACGTTTTACTCTTTCGTTCGGATACCTTGCCGCAGAAACCGCGCCTCGAAGAGCTTACCGAAGTCGAAACGATCATCCAGGAGAAAAAGAAGGTTCCGCTTCGCCGGCAAATCCGAAAAATCGTGCAGCCAAATTCCTTTAAAATGAATTCCCGGATGTCTGACGGAGAACGCAACCGGTCCAATTTCCAGATGGACCTTTCGCTTTCGCGCGGTGACGGTTCCGGTGACGGCGTTGCCGTCGGGGCAGGGGGCGGAATGCAGAACGTCGTCTATGAAGCGGGAGATGTCGATGAGGAAGCGCGCGCCCTTAAGGCGGTGAACCCCGTCTATCCGGAGCGCGCCAAAAAGCTTGGCATAGCCGGCTATGTAAAGGTTTACATGGTTATCGATGTCTATGGAAACGTAACGGGTACAAGCGTCCTTTCCGTCGATCCGCAAGGCTACGGTTTTGAAAATGAAGCGCTCAAGGCGATTCGCGCGTGGAAGTTCGAACCGGCAAAGCTCGGGAACTATCCCGTCGCCCAGAAGGCGACCAAGGAGTTCAAGTTTGTTCCGTAGAAGCCGTAAAAAGAAGAATCTGTATGCAGTCGCCATCCTTTTTGCGCTTGCTCTCTGCCCGTCTCTTTTTGCGGAAGACTTCTTCAAGCAGGCGAACGAACTTTACGATAAAGGAGATTACAAACGGGCTGTCAAGATGTATCGGGCGGCGATTCAGGATGGCCGGTATGAACCTTTCGCCTGGTTCAACCTGGGAAACACGCTCGTTCAACTCGACAAAAAAAATATCGCAATCGTCGCCTACAAGAGAACCGTCGAGCTGATGCCGGATTTTTCCCGCGCCTGGATTCTTCTCGGTGATCTTTATTATCTGGGGGGCGACTACGGCCTTTCGATTTCCGCATACAGCCGCGCGCTTGAACTTGGCGAAGAATCGGATCATATCCATTATGCGCTTGCCGAAAGCTTTCTGAAATCCCATGGGCTTGCTTTGGCGCAAAAGCATTTCGAGGCGGCAACGCGCCTAAATCCCGACAGGATTGACGCCTGGTATGGTCTTGCCGAGGTCTATGAACGGCTCGGAGATTATGAGTTTGCGGTCAAGACACTAAAACGGGCCGTCGATAATACGGCAAGCGCCGGAGCCGATGTCCACTATACGCTGTCCCATTATTACGCCAAGATGGATTCGACAAAAAAGGCGATTCGCGAGATGGAAAGCGGCCTTTTAACCGACCCGCAGAATACGTCGGCGCGGAGGTTTCTCGCCCAGATGTATCTAGCGGACGATTCTCCGTGGATGGCTATCTTTACGCTTGAAGAAGGCCTCCGTTTTAAAAAGGGCAGGGACCAGCTCTATGTGGATTTGGGGCAAATCTACTTTTCGCAAAAGCGTTACGGCGAAGCGCTCGAAAACTACATGGAAGCCTGGAAACTCGGGAACGCCCAAGGGCGAATCGGGGCGGAAAATGTCGGAAACGCCTATTACAACGCCGGTGACGAAGCGAAATCCCAGGAAGTCTATCAACGCATCTTAGGCAGGAAATGACATGGCAAAGAAAAGGAAAGTCTGGAAGTCCAACGCTCTGGAAAAATCGAATCTGCGTGCCGTCGATAAGATTCGGGCAGTCCTCGTTTCGGTTGCGAGGGGATATTTCATCGAGGAATCCGCGGAAAACCTCTACGATATTCTGGCGGGGCAGTACGAAAAAATCGAAAAGCTCGAATCGGGAGAGGAAATCCTGGAAATGCTCGCCTGGTTCCTCAACTGCAGCGCCTATTTCGACATTCCCGAAAGTGACGGGGAACTCGCGGGGGCGGTCGAGGATTTGTTTGCGGATGCCTCTTCGCTTTTCGCCGAAAAAGCAAAGGCTTGCGAAAACCGCGAATATGTACTGGAATTGATGCACGACCTGCTGGTCAATTCGGTAGGGGAAGATGTTCGGACTGGGCTCTTGCTTAGCGCCCATGAATTTTTGTCTATGGAAGAAACCGAGAGTCTGGCGGAAAACGTTCTTTCGACAATAGCCGCCCACGAACTGGAAAACGAGGAGGACATTTTCTCGGGACTTCTCGATTTGGCCGACGGGGCGAACAATCCTGTCCTCTATGAAAGAATCGCCTTTCAGAAAGATCCGGAACGCACAAATACAACGCTTGTCGATGTGGCGAACGCCTACTACGTCGAAGGCGATATTTCCAATGCAAACCGTCTGATGGGGGAAGTCAAGAATCCCGAAGGCTCCGACGAAGAAGAATTCCTCGACTTGAAAATCGGGATCCTTTTCAAGGAGGAAAAGAATGCCGAGGCGTTGGAATTAGCGGAAAGACTTTACGAAAAGTTCCCGAAGGAATATCATCTGATGAGCCTTTGCCAGGTCGTTTCGCAACGCCGAAAGGAAGAATTGCTCGATTCCCATGAAAAATTCCGACTCGGCGTCTATGTTTCACCCGATTATGTGAATCTGCTAGCGACACTTGGCAATTGGGATAGGCTTTCAGGCTATCTGCAACGCTATGAAAAGGAAATCCCGCTGATGGATGCCGAAGAACGCGAAGATCTCGCCATGCGCCTAGAAGCGATGAACCACCGGGAGCTGGCTAAAATGCTTCGAAAAGTATAGAAACGCTCCCAAAATTGGCCCAGCGATTGCCCGACAATCCAGGTACATATCCCGTTAAAAACCTAATTACGGTCTTCAAAGAATGAACGCCAAGCATTCACCGAACGACCTATCAAAAAGCATTCAATAATACAACGAATAAAAGCAGACATATCTCAACCTCATCAATCATTTAAACCCAAAATTCTAAAAAGACCATACCATTTCTAAGAAGCTGTTTTTCCAGGCGAAAGTATGATCGGAAGCAGGAGCAGTCTATCTTCTCCAAATTACGTCAGAGAAAGCCGATGCTTACAAATAATCTTATGGAACTCTTCAGCGGAAAGCGAACCATTCCACGAAAAAATGGGGACGCTGAGTATTAGAACCATGCTCGGAACAAATCATATACTTGAGGGCGGTAATGCGAGGAGTACAGCACCTAAATCAGCAAACGTACTAAAGCCGAATCTAGGGGCACTCGGATGATAAGCCTTAATTTTCATACGGTGAAAACACATCCTCAAAAAAAACTCGATTTTAGTTTACATAATGGCGATTATCGGACATAAAGACGTTTCTTCACGTCGGAAAGCCGCTTATCGTAGTCGCTTTGCAAGCCGCAGAATACTCTTGAATTGTAAGCGAGCGACTTTCAGAGCGGGAAGATTCGCAATTTACGAATTGTTTGGCGGAGAAAATCTATTTTTCTCATGATGAAATTCATTAAGCTTTTTCTTATCGCTACGCTTGCCGTTTTTGGGGCTGCGCTGTTTTGGGGATGTTCGGCGTCCCGCAAGCTCCAGGCGGCAAAAGTTCTCGGCAAATGCGAACTGGAAATTTCCGGTGTTTCGCTGGATTCCGCCCAAATCGACTTGGGCAGAATTCTAGAGGGGGCGTCTTTCGGCGGTCTTGTTCCGAATCCAAAGATGATTCTCCTCGTCCAGAATATAGCAAAGGGTATAATCCCCGATAGCCTGGGAACGCTCTATTTTGCTATCCGCGTTTCCGTGAAGAATTCGTCCCAAGATACGCTCTGGTTGCAATCCGCAAACGGATCCATTTTTTTAGATTCGCTTGTCTCGCTTCCGATTGCTTTTCGGGATTCGGCAATGCTCTTGCCCGGAATCTCGTCCTTCGAATTCCATACGCACCTGCAGATTGGTCCTGTCCTAATGAAGACTCTTTTTGCTGAAACGATTCGTTTTTCTGGAAATTTGGAATTTTCCCTTTCCCCCATCGGCGAACCGATTCCATTTTCAATCGATAGGCGAAAAGACATTCGGCCCGAAGAACGTACTGCCTTTATCGACAGGGTGCGGACAGAAATCCTTTCGACGCTTGCCGATGCCTGGACTTCAACGCTTTCTCGATAAGTTTTCTATTTTTTTTACGTGAAAAGTCTATTTCGCAATTCCCTTCTGCTGCTTGCGCTTTGCGCGACATCCTCGCTTGCGCTTGACCGAATCTGGGACGCCCGCTATACTTTCGGTCCGGAATTCCTGACCCGGGACCGCTTCTCGGCTGGTGGGGGCTTCTACACGAATTACGAAGAAGACGGCTACTTGCCGCTAAACGTGCAGGTCGCAATCAACGATTTCTGGGAAATCGGAGGCAAGGTTCTCTTCGACACCGAAGACGATTTGGAATCCGTTCAGGCGTATGTGGATTTTGGTGCAAAGTATCGCATTTTCGAATATTCGACGATCGGAGCGGACTTTCTCGTCGGAGTCGGAAATCATCGGGGCGCGGGTCTCGTACTTTCCTATGTGAAACTCCAGCCGCTTTCCCGGATCTTTTCGACTCTCTACGAGGCGCGCATCGGCTTTCTCGACCGGGTGGTGAGCGATGGAGGCCTTGCGACTATCGCATTCGGGGCAACTCCGGAATTCAAGTTTACGGAAGCTCTTCTAGCGATGATCGGAATCGAGACTTCCGGTAGCCTGGGAAATATCGCGGATGATTTTATGGTCGATATTGTCCCACGGGTACAAATCGGGATTCTCCCCTATTTCCACGTGACAGCGGAAATCGCCATCGGAATCTTGCAGGAAAAGAACAACGATCGCGTCCGAACCGGCATTTACGGAATCCTTGAATTTTAACGGAAAGGTTTAAAACAAAAAGGCAAGCCCTTTTCGGCTTGCCCTTTTGTTTTTTCGGTTTACCCGATAACGAAGTTCCCGTTCCGGAAATCGACCGTGCAAGGAACATCGGGCTTGATGTCTCCGGCAATAATCGCGCGAGACAGTTTCCGCTCGACCTCGCGTTCGAGGAACCTCTGGATGGGACGCGCTCCGAATTCCGGACTGTAGGACTTGTCCGCAATTTCGTGAAGTGCGGCATCGGAAGCCTTGACGAGATAGCCTTCGCGAGCAGCCCGCTTCGAGAGATCGTCGAACTTGAGTTTTGCTATCGAGAGGATCTGCTCCTTGGAAAGGCTCTTGAACACGAGAACTTCATCGAGACGGTTCAAGAATTCCGGACGGAAGAATCCCTTCAGCCTGGGCATGACGTCTCCGAGAGTGACTTCCTTTTTCGAATTCGCAAAGAGGTCCGATCCGAGGTTTGAAGTCATCAGGATGAGCGTATTCTTGAAGTTCACCGTGCGCCCCTTTCCGTCGGTCAATCGACCATCGTCAAGAACCTGCAGGAGTGCGTTGAATACGTCGGGGTGCGCCTTTTCCACTTCGTCGAGAAGTACCACGGAATAGGGCTTCGTGCGGACTGCTTCCGTTAGTTGGCCGCCTTCCTCGTAACCGACATATCCCGGAGGCGCGCCGATCAGGCGGGAAACGGAATGCTTTTCCATGTATTCGCTCATGTCGATTCGAACCATCGCATTTTCGCTGTCAAAAAGTTCTTCGGCGAGAGCCTTGGCGAGTTCCGTCTTTCCGACACCGGTCGGTCCGAGGAAAAGGAAACTTCCCACCGGAGCGTTTTCCCGGGAAAGCCCGCTCCGATTCCGCAGAATCGCTTCGGCAACCGCGGAGACCGCCGCATCCTGCCCGATAACCCGCCTGTGCAGACGCTCGTCGAGATGCAGGAGCTTTGCGCGTTCCGTTTCGCGGAGACGTGTCACCGGAATGCCCGTCCAGCGGCTCACTACTTGCGAGACGGTTTCCTCGGTCACTTCCTCGGTCAGTTCGCCGCTTTCGGATTCCTTGCGAGCCTTTTCTTCCAGGTCGGCAACCTCCTTTTCGAGCTTGACAATCGTGTTGTACTTGAGTTCGGCAGCCCGATTCAAGTCGTAGCGGGCTTCCGCCTGTTCCATTTCCTCGTGAGCCTTGTGAAGGCGTTCCTTGGCGACCTTCAGTTCGTTAAACTTTGCACGGCGTTCCTGCCACTTCGACTGCATCGCGGAGACGGCTGCCGATGTCGTCGAAAGTTCGTCCTTCAGTTCCGCAAGACGCTTCTTGCTCTTGTCGTCGTTTTCCTTGGCAAGAGCCTTTTCCTCGATTTTCAGCTGCAATTCCTTGCGCTGCAGGTCGTCTAGCGCCTCGGGTACGGTATCGAGCTGAGTTTTCACCATGCTCGCCGCCTCATCGATCAGGTCGATAGCCTTGTCGGGAAGAAACCTGTCCGCGATATAGCGGCTCGAAAGCTTGACCGCGGCAACAAGAGCGTCGTCATGAATCCGAACACCGTGATGCGTTTCAAAGCTATCCTTCACGCCTCTCAAAATGGAAATCGCCTCGTCCTGGGTCGGCTCCGTAACCGTCACCGGCTGGAAGCGCCTTTCAAGAGCGGCGTCCTTTTCGATGTAGCGACGATATTCCTGCGTCGTCGTCGCACCGATGCAGTGGAGTTCTCCGCGTGCGAGCTTCGGCTTTAACATGTTGCCCAGGTCCATGCTGCCTTCCGTCTTTCCCGCTCCGACAATCGTGTGCAGTTCATCGATAAAGAGAAGCGTATTGCCGTCCTCTTCCAGGGCATTCAAGACGTTTTTTAGCCTTTCCTCAAAATCGCCTCGGTATTTCGCCCCGGCCATCAACGCCGACAGGTCGAGCGAAAAGAGCTTTTTCCCTTTTAACGCATCGGGAACATCGCCCTTGTAGATCCGCATCGCAAGACCTTCCACGATCGCTGTCTTTCCGACACCGGGTTCGCCGACAAGCACGGGATTGTTTTTTGTCTTTCTCGAAAGGATAAGGACGACGCGGCGGATTTCCTCTTCACGCCCGATAACCGGATCGAGCTTGCCTTCTTCGGCTAGCGAAACGAGTTCCCGACCGTATAGCTTGAGCGGGGATTCCTCTTCGGCGACAGCGGCGGCACTCATCGGATCGGAAAGCCACGTTTCCACGACTTCCGCACTTCCGAGCGCATCCTCGAAAACTTTTGCTATGCGCCGTTCTTCGGCAAATCGCATGAGCGCAATCAGCATGTTGCTAGGGCTTGCCGCCTGGGACGTCTGCCGACCGGCCTGGATAGCCGCCCGGAGAACGCGGGACAGATCCTCGTCGGGACGCCCGGCATCCGGATTCACCCCGGCAAGTTTCGGAACGGAATCGAGGAACGGAGCGAGTTTTCCTTCCATTTCCTTGATATTCGCCTTTTTGGCGCGATACAGGTTTTTCAAGCGGGCGTCCGGCGCATCCAGAAGCCCATAGGCCAAGTGTACCACGCCCAGATAGGAATGGGACTTTTTGTCCATCAATTCTTGCGCCTTGGCAAGAACCTTTTCGGATTCATTTGAAAATTCAGACATAAAACCTCCTTGCCGTATTTGGCAAGCTTATTTTTCCGCATTCGTATAAGCAAAGGGCGTGCCAGTCCGAAAAACGCGAAAAACGGTCCGAAAATGAAGAATTGAAAAGAAACGTTTCGTTTTGAAACACGAATTTGCCGAATTGGAAACATCCTTCGCAAAAGACGGCTTCCCCGCGACAAAAAAAACGCCAGGGCGCATCTCCATTCCCGATGAATTTTCTACATTATGGGGCAGTAAACGAATTGCGGGAATAACCGCATTCACAACTCACAGAGGTAAAAAATGGCAGTTTCCTACAAGTCCCTCGGCTTGGTCAATACCAAGGAAATGTTTGCGGACGCGATGAAGAATCATTACGCGGTTCCGGCGTACAACTTCAACAATATGGAACAGATGCAGGCGATCATTCAGGCTTGCGTCGAAACCAAGTCTCCGGTAATCCTCCAGGTTTCCTCGGGCGCTCGCAAGTATGCAAACCAAACCCTTCTCCGCTACATGGCGCAGGGTGCGGTGGAATACGCCAAGGAACTGGGACTCGCCGAACCGCAGATTTGTCTGCACCTCGACCACGGAAACTCTTTCGAACTCTGCAAGTCCTGCATCGACATGGGCTTCTCTTCCGTGATGATTGACGGCTCCTCCCTCCCCTACGACGAAAACGTTGCCCTCACCAAGAAGGTCTGCGACTACGCTCACGCCCAGAAGGACTATGTCACCGTCGAAGGTGAACTCGGCGTTCTCGCCGGCGTCGAGGACGAAGTGTCCGCTGAAGAATCCCACTATACGCGTCCGGAAGAAGTTATCGACTTCACGAGCAAGACCGGTGTCGATTCCCTCGCTATCTCGATCGGAACAAGCCACGGCCGCTGCAAGTTCAAGCCGGAACAGTGCACGCGCAATGCAGACGGAGTCTTGATTCCGCCTCCGCTCGCTTTCGACGTTCTCGCCGAAATCGAAAAGAAGCTCCCGGGCTTCCCCATCGTTCTCCACGGTTCCTCCTCCGTTCCGCAGGAATATGTCCGCGAAATCGAAAAGTACGGTGGAAAGATTCCTGATTCTGTCGGCATTCCCGAAGAACAGCTCCGCAAGGCAGCAAAGTCCGCTGTCTGCAAAATCAACATCGACTCCGACGGACGTCTTGCCATGACCGCCGCTATCCGCAAGGTCTTTGTCGAATCCCCGAGCGAATTCGACCCGCGCAAGTATCTCGGACCGGCTCGTGACGAGCTCAAGAAGATGTATGCCCGCAAAAACCGTGAAGTTCTCGGTTCCGCCGACCGCCTTCCGTTTGCCAAGTAGTCTTTCCGGTTGATATTGTTCCTTTTTAAGTCTCGTACATCGTGTACGAGACTTTTTTGAGGTCTAGAAGATGAAAGTTTGCCCCCATTGCGGTGCGGAAATTCCAGACAAGGCGCTTAACTGCAAGGAGTGCGGAAGCGATGCGAAGACCGGCTGGGCAGAAAATGCGGAAAACGCCGACCTGGAAATGCCCGATTACGATGAAATTTTGGAAAATGAATTCGGTTCTTCTAGAAAGATGTTTTCAAAAATCGTGACCGCGGTTATCGCTGGAATTGTCGCGCTGATTCTCTTGGTAGCTTTTGTTGTGTAGCTAGCTGTTGAGAATATCTTTGAGTTCCGCAACGAACTGGTGCGCCTTTTCGAAATCAAAATCGTCAATCGCCAGCCTGAGTTTCTTGAGAAGCTCGGATCGTTTCGGTTCGAACTTGATGCGTTCTACCACTTTCAGGGCAATCCGGCAGTCCATCGGAACGGCTTCCCGGATAGCCGGTTCGATCATTTCGAGCATTTTGGCGAGCTTGCTTTCCGCATTCGGATCGTCAATCTGTTCATCGTCCTGCTCGCCGATCGCCGTCGCAGCAAGAGGAATCGCTTTTCGGACCCTTTCGATCAGTTGCTGGAGGATATCTCCAAGCTTGTTCCACGAGAGCGTTTCCAGCTTGACATCGTCGGATGAAATCTGGAATTCGAGCTTTGCTGCCATTTCCTGCAATTTCGTGCAGCCGATGGTCCCCGCAATGCCCTTAAGCGTATGGGCCATGCGGACAGCCTGTTCCTTTTCCCCGTTTTGGAGACTGTTTCCGATTTTTTGAATATACCCGTCAAAGTCATCGACAAACCGACGAATTACCTTGAGATACAGCGGCTTGCTGCCAACCGAACGGTATAGTCCGAGTTCCGCATCGAAATAAGGAATTCGGTCGAACGCGGCGAGAAACGGATCTTTGACGGCGACTACCGGCTTGATTGATTGACTAGCGGTTTGCGTATTTTTGTCAGGAGCCTTCTTTAGCCACTTGGAAAGTTCCGCGTAAAACTCGACTGGATCTATCGGCTTTGTAATATGGGCGTTTAGGCCCGCATCCAGGCTTTTTTCCTTGTCTCCCTGGAGGGCCCGGGCGCTCATGGCGACGATGGGAACGTTTCGTTTTTTCTCGTTCGACATTTGGCGGATAAGCCTTGTCGCCTCGAAACCGTCCATGATGGGCATTTGCAAATCCATCAGAATCAGTGCGTAATCGTGTTTGCCGACCGCCTCGACGGCTTCCTTTCCGTTATTCGTCACATCGACATCCAGTCCGACCCGATTCAAGAGCTCAATGGCAAGTTCCTGGTTGAGAGCGTTGTCCTCGACTAGCAGGATAGAAGCCCGTTCAAAGCGATATTCCGGCTGGACTCTCGGCTTGTGCGTCTTGCTATCTTCGATGACTCGGAATCCAAGCGCCTCTTCCAGGGTGTTCTTCAAGTCCTCGAGCAGGAAGGGTTTCGGTAAAAAGCGTTTGAAACCCGCTTCGACCGCTTCCTTGAGGTGTTCGTCGTCATTTTGTTTAAAAATTGCGACAAGAGGCGGCATTTTTCCGCCTAAATCAGCCAGCCGTTTAGACAGGGACCGGGCGGACGTTTCCTGGAGATTCCAGGCTATCATAACGCAGTCGAAAGCCCCCGGCGAGAACCGTTCCAGAAGCTCGTCGGCACTTGCGACCAAAACAGATTCCATTCCAATCGCTTTGAAAATCTTTTCGAGAATATTCCGGGCCTCGAAATTCTCGTCAAGCGCAAGGACGCGCTTTCCTTGGAGTGGAGATTTTCCCTTGTTTGGCGGACGGTCGATAACATCGAATGTTACCGTAAAGTAAAATTCGCTGCCTTTCCCGGGCTCGCTCCTGACCTGAAGTTCCCCGCCCATCAATTCGACCAGGGAGTGGGAAATGGCCAGTCCGAGACCGGTTCCGCCGTACTTGCGGGTCATGGAGTCGTTTGCCTGCGTAAAGACGTGGAAAAGTTTTTCGGACTGTTCCGCGGTCATCCCGATCCCCGAATCACAGACGCTGATGTAAATTGTCGCCCTGGAATTTTCGAGCTTGACAAGACGCATTTTTAAGATGACCTGCCCGCGTTCCGTAAATTTTTCCGCATTGTTGATCAGGTTCGTTAAAATCTGCGTCAGATGCAGCGGATCCCCGAAAACGCGCTCGGGAATGTTTGGATCGATATCCGCCAAAAGCTCGATAGGCTTTCCCGTAATCCGCACTACGGCTATCGAAAGCACACCGGAGATAGTTTCCCGGAAAGCAAAGGGGATGTGTTCCAATTTCTGTTTCTTCGCTTCGATTTTCGAATAATCCAGGATGTTGTTGATAATACCGAGAAGCGATTTTGCCGCATACGAAATTCTATCGATATAGTGTTCCTGTTTCGGCGTAAGTTCCGTTGCGAGTGCCAGATCGGACATTCCGATAATCGCGTTCATCGGCGTGCGGATTTCATGGCTCATGTTCGCAAGGAATAGACTTTTCGCCTTGGTCGCCTCCTTGGCTTCTCTTTCCGCCTCGATGATCGGCGTAATATCCGTAATAAAGAAGAGATATCCTAGGCTATTGGAATCCTTGGAACGCAGGAGACAGCCCTGCCCGTGACACCAGAGCTGGGTTCCGTTTTTCAGAGGCAATTCAAAATTCGCCGACCAGATATTTCCGTTTTCGAGGGATTCAAGCGGCATATCCAGGACGCTTTGCGGGATGCCGACCGAAGCGAGGTCTTCATACGACTTGCCGATAAGCGAAGTCGCCGAACATCCCAGAAATTTTTCCAGGTTTCTGGACGCGTAGATGATTTTCAGGTCGTTGTCAAAAATGAAAATCGTATTCTGGGAAGACGACATGATGGCATCGAGGAAGGAATCCTTGCGAACCGCGGCGGTTTCATCGGAAACGAGAAAAAGGTAACGGACAGATGCGTCATCTTCGATAAGCAGGTTGAAAGAGATGTTCCACCAGAGGATCTTTCCGTTCTTCTGCTGTAAGACAATCTGGTGCTGGCCGATTTCGCTTGTCTGCGGCGGAGCCGTCTTTTGCGCGTTCAATACAAAGTTCTTGAATTCCGGATTCGGGATTATCTCCCAGAGCGAAGTGCCAAGCAGATCCCGCCAGTCCGCGTTGCCGGTCACCCGGGCGATGCTTGTACTGGTCCGCAAGACATTGAACAGGTTGTCCGTAAGGATGAGCGAAAAATACTTGCTGTCCAGAATCGCATCAAAAATCGTACTGGAACTCACACTGTCCGACAGGTCCTTGGAAACGATCTTTCGGAAAAGAAGGCGACTGCCGACCAGAGATGCGATTATCAGGAAGAAAACGCAGCCGCCTGCAAACAGGACAAAGTCCTTCGTCTTTTCGCTGAGAAGCGCGGCGGTCTTGCTCTGGGGAACGATATGGACAAGGTGCATCGGAAGCTTCGAAAGAGGCGTTACCATGACCGAGTAAGCCTTGCCGTCTTTCGAAAAACGGTAGTTTACGACATTGGAGCTTTTGAGCGAATCCGCGTCGAAAAGCGAATCTGTCGCTTCCAGGAGAGTCTGAACGGAATCCAGGGTGATTTCCCCGAGGTTTGTCTGGTAAGGGAAATAAGTGTAGATACTGTCCGTTTCGCTGTTTACGAGCATTGTCAGTCCCCCGCTTTCCTTTGAGAGAGGCGAAAGCAGGCTGCGGAATTCGTTCAAGTCGATATCTTCGGCGACAATTCCCTGGATTTTGTCGCGACGTTTCCACACCGGAGCGGAAATCGTCAGGACCCGTTTCCTTGCGCTGTAGTTATTCGATGGCCCCGAATAGGCAAGCCCTTTGTTTCTGCTCGGTTCAAGATACCAGGACTTGGTCCTAAATTCAAGATGGGCGGGATCCCTTTTAAAACCTCGGGAGCTGGCAAAAAAACCGTCTGTCGTTCCATAGTAGATATCGACGACCTTCCACTTATGGACTTCCGAAGAAAGGGCTGAACGGACACTTGCGTTAGACTTGTTCTGGATCGAGCGAAGCGTCCTCTCAAAATGCCCGACATAGGAATGGATCTTTTGCTCGAGAGATTGCGAAATCTGCAGCAGGGATTTTCCGGACTCTGCGGATGCCGATTCAAAGAGAAAGGAGCGCATATATGCGGTAAAGGCAAAAAAGCAGATGACCATCGCGACCAATGTCGAAATCGTATAGACCCAGATGATCCTTGAACCAAGTTCCCGCTTAGAGCCGTTTCCGTCCATCAATCTGCAAAACCCTTATAAATTTCCGGGAGTTCATTTGCGAAACTATCAAAAGCCTTGATGACATCCGGGTCAAAATGCCTGCCTGCCGCATTATGGATTATGGATACTGCTTCACCGTGAGGAATCGCGGCTTTGTAAACCCTCTTGGAAATCAATGCGTCATAGACATCGGCCACAGCCATCAAACGCGCTTCGAGCGGGATCTTTTCTCCCGAAAGTCCCTCCGGGTAGCCCGAACCGTCCCATTTCTCGTGATGGCTTTTTGCGATATTTGCCGCAATGACCACCATCGGATTGTCTCGCAGTTCGTGCATCGCCGAAAGCAGCACCTGGTAGCCCAGCTCGGTATGCGTTTTCATCTTTTCGCGTTCTTCAAAAGTAAGGCGTCCCGGCTTTCTCAAAATATCGTCCGGAATTCCAACCTTTCCGATGTCGTGCAGTGGAGCCGCAATCGCATATTCCTCGATTGTCTCGTCATCCGGGAAAACGTTCCGGTACTTTTCGCTTCGGCCCATTGCCTGCGCAAGCTTTCGCACCACAATCTGCGTTCGCCTCAAATGCGCCCCGGTTTCATTGTCTCGGAATTCCGCAAGCGCCCCAAGACTTGTAAGCATCACCTGCAGCGTTTTTTGCAAATCCTTCGTCTTTTGGAAAAGCTCCGATGTGCGTTCCTCGACAAGTTCGGAAAGATGGTCTCGCGTAAACTTTCGCTCTAGCTGGTTTCGTATCCGCAGCTTGAGAAGCTTGGCATTGAAAGGTTTCGCGATGTAATCGTCAGCTCCGAGAGAAAGCCCTTTCATTTCGCTGTCGTTTTCCGCCTGGGCGGTAAGGAAGATGACCGGCGTGTTTTCGCATCCCGGAATTTCCTTGAACTTCAGGAACGTTTCGTAGCCGTCCATTTCGGGCATCATTACGTCGAGAAGAATCAGGTCGAACGATCGGCGTTGTGCAAGCTCAAGTGCGCCCTTTCCGCTCAGTGCGACATGCACGCTGTAATTTTCCTGGGCAAGGACCCCTTCGAGCACTTCGATATTCGGCTTTGTGTCGTCGACAACGAGAATCTGGGGCTTTCTTTGTTCCATATAGGAATAATCTATCTTGCTTTGCGGAAAAACGGACAACTAAAACGTTCCAATATGGAATAGTGTGCACTTTTCAGGCTTACAGATCCTTGATGACCATGATCCCGCTGCGCTCGATTTTCGGGAAAGGCTTCATCCCTTCGCCCCCCCTTCCCTTGTCGAGGACTTCGAGAAGATCGCCATCCGCCGAATAGAGGTGCAGTTCCCACGGCCCTGCCGGGGCGTTGAAATAGCCGGAATTCTTCTGTACATTGCGTTGAAAGCTCCTGTTCAACCGGTCAAGAACGCTCCTCGCCTGTACCAGGGAGACGTCGGAAAGCGTCCAACCGATCGGGCTTCCGCCCATATCGAACACAAGGACAGCATTTTCGTCGGTAGGCTCCTTCATGGTAAATTTCCAGCTGAAATCCTGCCAGCTTGTCGAAAGATCCAGATAGCGACCGTTGGCGTAGGGAACGTAATCCTTTGTCGCCCGCTTGATATCGACATTGAGCGTCCTAGGCCTGTCCGCCTTGGCCCGCATACTGAATATGTACGTGATGCCGTTTCGGAGCGGGAGGGCTTGTCGAAACTGCAGATTCCAGGTTTCCTTGCCGGGTTTCCGAATGTCAAAATGGATTTTTCCTTTCTGGATTTCCGTTTTCGCATCGCCACCCCAGAAGTCGGAAACCCATCCGGAAAGACCTTCCGAAAAGTCGCTGTTCGAAACCAGGTTCCGTCCGCGGTCCGACGCGCCTGTGGAAAAGTCGCCGTTCTGGATAAAGGACGGGATGACGCTCGTGTTCTGGATGCCGAGCGGACTGTCTACGCAGACTTCACGCCCCCAGTTCACCAGCGTATTGAAAGAACCGTGGGTCGTCATGTCCATTTCCTGGCTATCGAAATTTCCCGGTCCCCAACTCCAGGCAAGCCATCCGATATCGAGACGTTCCGCTTCCGCCATGATGAACTTGTACGGAATCTCCCGGGCTCCGCCGACAGCGACCGGGGCGAATTCGCCGATGATTAGCGGGATGTTCTTCGTAACGGATTCCTCAAGGACGCCGGTTATTCTCTCTTGGACCGTCGCATAGCCTGTCTTTTTCGGATCGTGCTTTTCCGACGGCCACCACAGATGCAGGTCGAACAGCAGATTGTGCTCGGGATCCTCGGCGAGAAGACGCGGTCCCTGTTCCAGGATATTGTCGGGATTCTGCCCCCAGTTATCCGCATCGATAACAAGCGGAACCCGGATGCCCGCTGCGCGCATTCGCGTGATCGCTGCGACATAGGCGTTGTAGAAATCTTCGCCGGATTCCTCTTCGCCTCCGACCTCGTTGCCGATGTTTACCAGGATATATTCCTGGTGGTCGCGTATCATCTGCAAGGTTTCTTCCCTAGTCCAAAAGTTTACAAGTTCCGGCAGGCGCTCCCAACGTCCCGTCGCGTCGTGCAGCTCGACAATCGGGATCATATCGTTTTCGATGCTGTCATCGACTAGCCGATACAGGTCGGAAACTCTCCCGTGCATGTTCCAAACAATCCGCACGCAATTCGCGCCGGTCTTCGCAATCTCGGGTATGGACTTTCCTTCGCGATCCGTCCAGATGAACATGTGGTTCACGCCCCGAAGAACCACCTTCTCGTTGTCCTTGGTATAGAGAAAGCGTCCTTGGACAAAAAAGCCGGGCTTTGATCCGTTAACAGGTTCCATTTCAGTACCTTTCGATAAATAGGTTTTCATTCCCTTTCAAAATAAGAAAAACAAAAGGCACGGTAAACAACTTACCGCGCCTTTTCTCGGAAAAAATGAAATTATCAGTTTCGCGCCTGCGTATTGAACGCGTATTTCGTCCGGTAATAGCTCAGCATTTCGTCTGCACTGCGGAAAGCTCCCTGCCGGATAGCGCGGCGAATTTCGGGATCGGTTCGCACCATCTTGCGGAGACGGGTATCGACATCGCGGAAAAAGAGGTCGTTCGATGCCAAGTCTATCTGGTGCTGGCTGTAGTTCAGGTGATAGCGGCGCTCTAGCATCTGGAAAAGTTCAGTCTGGCACTGGTTTTCCGGCGGATTCTTCTTGAGAATCGGGCTGTAGCACTGGGAAATGTAGGATCTTTTCAGATCGACGATCATGTGGTCGATTTTCGGGATGTTGCGGGAGCTATCTTCGTGGGACGCGATTTCCGCCTTGGGCAGGGTTGAAGAGCAGGCCGATGCCAGCAAAACGACAGAGGCAATGGCCAAGAAACGAGCGAACATAAAAATCTCCTTTAAAAACATCAACCCAATCCGCCACCAAAACTATCAATTTTCAAGAGGAAAACGAGACTGAATTTGTAACATTTCATTTACTGAAATAATACCAGGTGACCGGACTCACAATCCGGTAGCGGACATTTCCCAGACGCTTGCTTCCGTTCCTGTCGATAAGTCCGGTTACGATGTGAACGTGCGGCCCCGTCGTGTGTCCCGTGGTTCCGACCGTCGCGACGGGATCGCCTTGCATCACGTTCTGCCCGTCCAGGTAAAGCAGCTGGTCGCAGTGCATAAAGAGGATAACGCGTTTTTCCCCGACGATTCCGATGATCGTTCCGCCGCGGTCGTCCCGAAATGTCCAGGCCTTTCCGCTAAACGGAGAAAGAATCCGTGCGCCCGAACGGCTTGCTACATCCCACGCGGGATGCTTCCGATTCTGCGCCGTAGGCCTTTCGCTGTAAAGTTCCGTCACGTAAGCGACCGAATCGCCGATAATCCGCGTAAAGAATTTCCAGACAGGCGCGATCGAATCATAAGCGGGATTTTTTAAGGTCTCCGGAATCGAAAAGCGGAGAGTCGTTCCCTGCGGCGGAACATGGCGGCTTCCCTTCTGCCAGGAATTTTCGGGAAATCCGTTTTTTTCGAGCGTTTCCCCGACATAGTTTCCCAGCGTACGTTCTGTGGTAACTAAAGCGGCAAAGCGTCCTACGGCATAACGGGCGATTCGCTCAACCGGTTCCGTCCCGTCGAACGTATAATCAAAGTAAGGCGCTTCCGAATAGAAAGCCATCTCGGACTTGAGGTTTCTCGAAAGGGATGGGCCGGAATCCACATTCGAGGGAACGAAAAAAGGAAGCGCAGCGACAAGTACGCCCAGGGGAATAAAAAATTTCCGGAAGAAACGGGGCCACCCGACAAGAGCGTTTTCACGGAGAATCTTGGACCGGAGAAGTTCCAGAAAAATTTGGGCGGCGTTTTCGCTTTCGAGGGAAAGCATCTTTGCGGATGTCCAGCCGGGAAGGCAATTCGACCCAATCGATTTCGAAAGTTTCGGAAACCTCTTTTTGTCGGGCTTCGGAGCCAGCCACCAGAAAAATCCGGGCTTGAAAGGCGCAAGCGATTCCAGTTCCGACAGAAGTTCATCTTCGATCGGCTGCCCGTTTTCGGAAAGGACCAGCGCCATCCGCATCGAGGCGAGAACAGAGGCGGAATCTTTGTCAAGTTCTCCGGAAAAAACAACAAAGACGTATCGAACGCCCGCTCCTAGCCGCTCCTTCCGTTCTTGCAGGAAATCCGTGGCGGAAGAACGGTTCCGGGAGAATTCCGAAAAAAGAAAAGGCGCACCCCCGCAAAGGGAACGCGCGAAACTTCCTAGAGTCCTTTCGACATCGCAAGGTTTCGAAGTGACAACCCCCACGAGCGAACCCTGGGAAATCAACGTTTCGAGAACCTCGCTTCGCATCCCGGCAAAAAGCCCGAACTAGACGGTCGCGGACTTTTTCGTAAATGCCTTGCAGGCGCCACGCGGATAGGTGTGCGTTTGGGGCGGCGCGGCGATGAACTTCTCGATCGCCGTATAGAGTTCTTCCGAAGACGCGTTCGGCGCAATGACCACTTCCTGTCCGCGAAGCGAACCGCGTCCCTTGAGCGGGTCAAACCGATGGCTACGGCTCACCACGGCGAGCGGAACGGTTTCAAGAATCGGAAGAAGGCCGAAATAGCGGAAGAGACTAAAATTCTTCTGCCAGGTGAAACGTTCAACAAGAAGCCCGAACGTATCCTCGGGAAAACCTTTTGCCTGCAAAAGGCTCTCGCCGGACATCGTCACCAGTTCGTGATTTGTCGGGAAGTTATTTACAAAGGAGGCGTTGTCCCCTTTCAAGTAGATTTCATCGCAGAGAAAGACAAATTTCATAGAGAATCCCGTTGTTGAACGATTTTTGAGCAAAATAGTTAAAAAAGTTCTTTTTGTCATCTACGATCCCGGTTCTTCCGACTGTTCGTGGCATCGCGGCGAACAGAGCTTCCTGAACAGCGGATGAGACGAAAAAAGCCGGTTGTCGCCCGTTTTTCCTCCCCAATATTTTCTAACTTGTTTCGAATCAAGAACTTAATCCAAAAAATAGTCGAAATCCATCAAAAAAAACAGCCATTTTTCCAAGGGAATTCGGAATTTTTTTTTGAAATTCACAAAAAAAAATCGCCTCCGCATATTCCGAAATACTTTATATTTGGTGATGAAAGTCACTTTTTGGTTTTCAAAACGGTGATTTGGATGGCTAGAGTGTTTTGGCAAGGCGAACCGCCTCTTGCGGTCGGTCTTGTTAAAAGGTCTTAGTGGAGATCGTAAATGAGTAGAAAAAAATCATGTTCACCCCTGTTTCTAACGGCAGGACTGTTTTTTGTTTCGTTCGCGTTTGCCCAAGATGCCGCATCGGCCCAGGCAAAAGAAAACAATCCGCCTTCGCTAAATGGAATTCCAGGAGAATCCATTCAGGAAGGGGGAAAATTCGCCCCAATCAAGCTCGACGACTATGTCGATGACCCTGAAGACAAACCGGCAACGCTTCGCTGGAAAATCACAGGCAACAAGGATCTCGTCGTAACGGAGTCCAACCGGGTGGTGACTATCAAGACGCCCGACCAATACTGGAACGGTTCGGAAGATCTTACGTTTACCGTGACAGATCCGAAAGGCGCTTCGAGTTCGGAAACGGTCACCTTCACGGTGGAGTCGGTAAACAATCCGCCGGAAGTTTCCAAGATCCCAGACCAGACTGTCGATGAGGGGAAGAAGTTCGCCCCTATCAAGCTTGACGACTTCGTCAAGGATCCGGACCACCCCAAGGACCAGATTTCGTGGGAATATGAACTGACCCCGATTGCGAAGGAACAGGCGGAAGGCGAACTTTCCGTCGATATTTCCAAGGATCGCATCGCAAACGTCGTCATCCCCGACACAAACTGGTATGGCGCCTACAAGATTACGTTCATCGCGACAGACGCTGAATACGCGTCCGACAAGACGTCCGCCAATTTCACGGTTCGCCCGGTGAACGATCCGCCCATCGTCCAGAAGGCCCCGGACCAGGTGATAAACGAAAAGGAACAGTTCGAAGCGATAAACCTTTCGGACCTGGTGAGCGATGTCGATGACGACATATCGACTATCAAATGGTCGGTCGAAGGCGGCAAGGACCTGAAAGTCAAGATCGATAAGTACAATGTTGCGGAAATTATCATTCCGAACGAGAACTGGAACGGCCCGGCGGAAACATTCACCTTTACGGCGACAGACCCGCACGGTGCGAAGGCGAGCTTCAAGACTTCGTTTACGGTCAAGTCCGTAAACGACCCGCCCGAATTCGTCGACCAGATTCCGGACCAGGACATCCAGGAGAAGTCGCAGTTCAAGCCGATTGAACTCGACAAATATGTAAAAGATATCGACCATAAGTTTGAACAGCTGAAATGGGAATTTTCGGGAAACAAGGATCTAAAGGTCCAGCTGAACGGCAAGGTTGCAAAGATCCTGATACCGAACGCCCTCTGGAACGGCTCAGAGACGATTACGTTCAAGGTGACGGACCCGGAAGGCGCGTCGGCGGAAACCCAGGCGAATTTCACCGTGGAATCCGTGAACGACCCGCCGAAATTCATCAAGCAGATTCCTGCGCAGACCATCGACGAGAAAAAGCAGTTTGCGAAAATCAAGCTCGACGAGTTTGTCAAGGACGAAGATCACAAGAACGCGGAACTTTCTTGGGAAGTCGACGTGAAGAGCGTAGGCAAGGAACACCCGACAGGACCGCTCAGCGTAAATATCGACGACAAGCACGTTGCAACCGTGGAAATTCCGGATACATACTGGAACGGTTCTGCGGTCGCCACGTTCAAGGCGACGGATCCGGAAGGCGCGGAAGCCAGCCAGGAAGTCAAGTTCACGGTACGCTCGATCAACGACTTGCCGGTGTTCAAGAAAATTCCGGATATGGCGATTGACGAAAAGACGGAATTCGACCCGATCATTCTCGACGATTTCCTTTCCGATGCGGATCACGATCTGTCGCAGCTGAAAATTGCCGTTTCGGGAAACAAGGATCTGAAAATCAATGTCGATAAGAACCGCATGGTGACGATCAAGGCTCCGGACATCAACTGGAACGGTTCGGAAACGGTCACGTTCACGGCGACCGACCCGGAAGGCGGCAAGGCCAGCACGACCGTCAAGCTTACGGTCAAGTCCATCAACGATCCTCCCGTCATGGCGGACATTCCCGACCAGACAATTCGGGAAAAGGAGCAGTTCAAGCCGATAGAACTCGACAAGTTCGTAACGGATATCGACCATGCGAAAAATCTTCTCAAATGGACGATTACCGGCAACAAGGACATCAAGATTTCCCTCGACCCGAACCGCAAGGCGACCTTTACGCTTCCGAGCAAATACTGGAACGGATCCGAAGCGGTTACTTTCAAGGTGACAGACCCGGAAGGCGCTTCCGACGAACGCACGGTGAACTTTACCGTGGAATCCGTAAATGATGCGCCCGAGTTTACAAAAAAGCTCGCCGACCAGACGATCAAGGAAAAGGAGCTGTTCAAGCCGATTAACCTGGGAGAAATCATCAAGGATCCGGACCACAAGCTTACCGATCTTTCGCTCGACATCTCCGTCAAGGCCGCTCCGGGTTCTCCGAAAGGTACGCAGCCGGAACTCCAGGTGAATGTTGACGCCAAGATGGTTGCAACCGTCGCCATCCCGAACAAATATTGGAACGGTTCGAATGTCATTACATTCACGGTGACGGACCCGGAAGGTGCGAAAGCTACCGCATCGGCGACTTACACGGTTATCTCGGTAAACGATCCGCCGGTCCTCAAGGAAATCAAGTCCCAGACAATCGAGGAAAAGTCCCAATTCGCACCGATCAATCTTGCGGAACTTGCGAACGACCCGGACCATTCCTTTAACAAGCTCAAATGGACAATTTCGGGCAACAAAGACCTGAAGGTGAACATCGACAAGGCGGGAACGGCCACTGTTGTCATCCCGAACCAGCTCTGGAACGGCAGCGAGAACATCACGTTCACGGTGACGGACCCGGAAGGCGCTTCCGCCAAACAGACCGCCGTCTTCACGGTCAAGTCCGTAAACGACCCGCCTGTGATGAAGGACATCCCGAGCCAGACCATCAAGGAAAAGCAGGAATTTAAACCTATCGAACTCGACAACTACGTGAGCGATCTCGACCATCCGAACGCCAAGCTCAAGTGGACGATCACAGGCAACAAGGAACTCAAGTACAAGCTCGATCCGAACCGCGTACTGACGGTGCTTATCCCGAATAAGTATTGGCACGGTTCCGAAACATTCAACCTCGAAGTTACCGACCCGGAAGGCGCCAAGGATTCCCGCAAGGTAACGTTCACGGTGGAATCGATAAACGACGCTCCGGAATTTGTCAAGAAAATCAACAACCAATCGGTCGATGAAAAGAAACCGTTTGCCCCTATCAAGCTCGGAGAAATCGTCAAGGATCCGGACCACAAGCTTTCCGATCTCACCTGGCAGTTCAATGTCAAGCCCGCTCCGGGCGCACCCAAGGGCTACAAGACAGGCCTTACGGTGAACGTCGATGCGAAAACGCTCGTTGCGACGGTGACAACCCCGAATAAGTATTGGAACGGAGCCGACCTCATCGAATTCACGGTGACGGACCCGGAAGGCGCAAAGGCAACGCAGTCCGCCCTCTTCACGGTCCGCTCGATCAACGATCCTCCGGTCCTGAAGAAAATCAATGACCAGATCATCATGGAAAAGGAAGAGTTCAAGGACATCAACCTGGCGGAACTCGTAAGCGATCCGGACGATGCGTTCAAGACGCTCAAGTGGACAATTACGGGCAACAAGGATCTGAAAATCGCGATTTCCAAGGAAGGCATCGCGACAATCAAGACGCCGAACAAGCTGTGGAACGGTACGGAAAAGGTGACATTCGCCGTCTCCGACCCGGCTGGAGCCTCTGCTCGCCAGACGGTCCAGTTTACGGCGAAGTCCGTAAACGATCCTCCGGTCATGAAGGATATCCCGAGCCAGACCATCAAGGAAAAGCAGGAGTTTAAACCGATAGAGCTTGACAATTACGTGAGCGATCTCGACCATCCGAACAACAAGCTCAAGTGGACGATTACGGGCAACAAGAACTTGAAGTTCGCCATGACCGCAGATCGCAAGGTGACGGTTACAACTCCGAACAAGTATTGGCACGGCAAGGAAACCGTTACGTTTACCGTCGTGGACCCGGAAGGCGCGAAGGATTCCCGCACGGTGAATTTCGAAGTGATTTCCGTAAACGATCCGCCGGTCTTTGTCCGCGAAATCAAGGACCAGACGATTGACGAAAAACAGCAGTTCGCCGTCATCAAGCTTGACGATCTGATTCAGGATCCCGACCACAAGAAGACCGATCTCCAGTGGAGCTTCAAGATTTCTGACGCATCCGCAAAGCCCGCTCTGGTAAAGGCGAAAGGCAAAAAAGGAAAGAAAGCAGCCTCCGAAGAAACCGCTTCGTCGAGCAAGAGCGGCCTTACAGTCGAAATCGACAATTCCCACAACGCGCGAATCGTCATCCCGGACAAATACTGGAATGGCGCTGCGAAAATTTCCTTTACGGCGACGGACCCGGAAGGCGCTTCGGCAACTTCCACCGCCCTGTTCACGGTTCGCTCGATCAACGACCTGCCCGTGATTTCGGACAAGGCTCCGACCGGCGAAACCATTCGCGAAGGCGGAAAGTTCAAGACTATCGACCTCTCGACACTTGCGACCGACCCGGACCATCCGGCAAAGCTTCTCAAGTGGAGCTTCTCCGGCAACCGCCAGCTGCAAGTCGCCCTGAACAAAGACAACACCGTCCAGGTCAAGGTTCCCAACTCGCAGTGGCACGGCAAGGAAACCATCACCTTTACGGTGACGGACCCGGAAGGCGGCAAGGCTTCGCACAAGATGAACTTCGTCGTGACCGAAGTAAACGACCCGCCCGTCATTTCGAAGATTCCGAGCCAAAAAATCAAGGAAAAGGAAACATTCAAGGCGGTTTCGCTTGACGATTACGTCAAGGATCCGGACAACAAGCCTTCCGAAATGAAGTGGACCGTTTCCGGCAACAAGTACCTGAAGGCGGAAATCACCTCGGCGCGAAAGCTCGTCATTTCAGCTCCGAACAAGTATTTCTGGTGCAAGCCCGATACGATGACTTTAACCGTCAAGGATCCGAAGGGAGCCGCAGCAACGACAACCGTTGTCTACGAAATAACCTCGGTAAACGATTCTCCGGTCATGAAGGACATCCCGGGCCAGACCATCAAGGAAAAACAGACGTTCAAGGATATTCCGCTCGACAGCTACGTGCATGACGCCGACCACCGGAATAACCAGCTTACCTGGACGGCAGTCGTCAAGAAGACTTCCGATCCGGCGCCGACAAAGGCTAAGGCGAAGAAGGGCAAGAAGTCCAAGCAGAAAGAAGCCCCGAAGGCCGAAGAGCCGAAGACGGAAAATGACTTGACCGTCACGATCGACGACAAGCATATCGCCCACCTGAACATTCCGAACAAGTATTGGAACGGAAAGCGGACGGTTGTCTTTACCGTAACAGACCCGGAAGGAGCGAAGGACTCTCGCAGCGTCAATTTCGAAGTTGTTTCCGTAAACGATCCGCCGGTGATGAAGACGATTCCAACGCAAAAGATCAAGGAAAAGGAGCATTTCGCCCCGATCGATCTCCTCGCCCTCGTAAGCGATCCGGATCATCCGAAATCAGCACTTTCGTTTGATGTTTCCCAGCCTCGCAGTCTCAAGGCTTCGATCAACGCCAAGAAACAGCTCGTGGTGACAACCCCGAACAAGTATTGGAACGGTGCCGAAAAAATCACACTGACTGTCTCGGATCCGGAAGGCGGCAAGGCAACCCAGCAGGTTCTCTTCGAAGTCACCCCGGTAAACGATCCGCCGATAATCAAGGCGATTCCGAACCAGAAGATCAAGGAAAAGGAACGGTTCGAACCGATTGACCTTTCCCGCTATGTCAGCGACCCGGATAACCGTCCAAACGAACTGAAGTGGAATGTCTCCGGCAACAAGAACCTGAAAGTCGAGATTCGCGGTTCCCGTATGAATGTGGCGACTCCGAACGAATACTGGAACGGCACAGAGACGTTGGTTCTCACCGTTTCCGATCCGGCCGGGGCTAGAGCCAGCGCAAAGGTGACGTTCACCGTCACTCCGGTAAACGATCCGCCGCACTTTAACAAGGTTCCGGTCCAGCAGATCAAGGAAAAGGAACAGTTCCAGCCAATCGACTTCTCGAAATTCATCGTCGATCCGGACAACAAGCCTTCCGAAATGCGTTGGACGCTCGACGATGGCGAACCGGCGAAGAAGGACAAGCGCGGGCGCATGGGCAAGGCGAAACGCCCCACGGTGAAGCATCCGCTCGCCTACGACATTTCCGATGCCGGCGTTCTCACGGTAACGATTCCGAACCAATACTGGAACGGCAAGGACAAGATTACGGTCAATGCCTACGATCCTTCGGGAGAAAAGGCCTCGATCGATGTGAACCTCATCGTCATTCCGGTAAACGATCCGCCCGTCCTGAAAAAGATTCCGGACATGGTGACAAACGAAGGGACCAAATTCAAGCCCATCAAGCTCGACCAGTATGTGACCGACCCGGACAACAAGCCGCACGAACTGCGCTGGTCCGTAACCGGCAACCGTCACCTCGAAGTGATGATTACCGGTGGGCGCGAAGCGATTGTCCGTCCGAGCCGTGTCGATTGGTACGGTAAGGAAACGATTACGTTTATCGCCAAGGATCCTGCCGGAGCGACAGCCAAGACGACTGTAAACTTTGAAGTGAAGCACGTGAATGCCGTCCCCGAAATCCGCCCGATCCGCGATGTCACGATGAAGGAAGATGCAAACGGCGGCGTTCTGGCAACGCTCAAGCTCGACCAATATGTGCGCGACCGCGACAACAGCTTTAGCGAACTGAAGTGGACGATTACAGGCAACAAACATCTTCTGGTGGAACACGACAAGGCCCGAAACATCGTTACTATCAAGCAGCCCCGCGAAAACTGGAACGGTCCGGCGGAAACGATTACGTTCAAGGTGACGGATCCGGAAGGCGCCTCGGCGCAAACCTCCGCCAAGTTCACGATTATCCCCGTGAACGACCCGCCAGTCGCCATGTCCCAGTCTTACCAGACGCGTGAAGGCGAATCCCTCAAAGTGAACGCCAAGGACGGTCTCTTGAACGGCGCCTATGACCCGGACGGAAAGCTCAATGCAAGAGTCTCGCTTGTCCGTCGCCCGCAAAACGGCAAGGTAGTCATCAACGAGAAGGACGGCTCCTTTGTCTATACGCCGAACAAGGGATTCTATGGACTCGATGAATTCGGCTTCAAGCTGACGGATAAGGAAGGCGCTTCGTCCAAAGTCGAAACGGCGGAAATCAACGTGAACTTCAAGATGAAGGACATCCGCGGAGGCGCGCCGGTTGCCGAACCCAAGTCGTCTTCGTCGGCAAGCGACGACAAGAAAAAGAACAACAAGCGCCGTCGCCGCTAACGGTTTCTGAAAACTTTTCGAAGCCTCCCCTTTCGGGAGGCTTTTTATATATATTTTGAAAAAACTAAGAGGAAATCTTATGAAAAAATCCTTTGCCCTTGTCGGAATCGCTGTTGCGGGAATGCTGTTCTCCGCATGTTCGTCGTCATCTTCTAGCTCAAGCGATGCATCCCTTGCCGAAAAATGCGCGAACGGCGTCACGGAAGAATGCCTCGAAGGCGCGACGTGGAATATGAACGGTCTTTACAATCAACAAGAAGATGGTTCTTACCAGCTCATTACGCATCCCTTTGCAAACCCGTCGATCCTTGTCTTTAACAGCAGCAAAAAGGAAGGTAAGACGTTCAGCTTGACTTACTCTTCGGATCCGATGGTCGAAGGCGTTGGCGGGATGGAAGATAGCGGGGAGTGGTCCGTCGACAACGGAACTCTGACTCTCCAGTTTGGCCGAGTAGGTTCTTTGCATACGGACACGACAAAGCTGATTCATGCGACGATTGTATACCTAGACAATGCCGTCGCCCTAAATCTAAATTCTGCGAAAAGAATTCTCCATACGACGATTTCGGAACCGGGCATCGAAATTTTCACGGGTGTCGAAAAATAGCGAAAAAGAATTTCACAAATCCAAGGCTCCCTTTATCGGGAGCTTTTTCATTTTCTAGATTTGCGCATTATGGAAATGGAAACACGTTACAATTCAAAGGCCGTCGAAGCCCGCTGGCATGACGCATGGAACAAGAATAACGATTTTGCACCGAGCGGAAAGGGAGAACCGTTCTCCGTTGTCATTCCGCCGCCGAACGTCACGGGCGCACTGCACCTAGGACATGCGCTGAACGATACGCTACAGGATATTCTGGTACGTTACCGTCGAAAGACCGGTCGAGACACGCTCTGGATTCCGGGAACGGACCATGCGGGAATCGCTACGCAGGCTGTCGTCGAAAAAAGGCTTTTCCAGGATGAGCACAAGACGCGGCACGATATCGGACGCGAAGCCCTGGTCGAACGCATCTGGAAATGGAAGGACGAATACGAGGCCCGGATTACGAGACAGCTGAAAAGCCTCGGCGTGAGCTGCGACTGGAGCCGCCAGCGCTTTACCCTCGATCCGGTCTGCGCCAAGGCGGTTCGCCATGCGTTTTTCAACCTCTTCAAGAAAGGGCTCATCTACCGGGGAAAACGTCTCGTAAACTGGGATACGAAGCTCCAGACGGCAGTCGCCGACGACGAAATCTATTACGAAACGGTCAAGGGACATTTCTGGACTTTCAAGTATCCGCTAGCGGACGGTTCAGGCTACATCCCCGTCTCGACGACACGCCCTGAAACGATCATGGGCGATACCGCCCTCGCGGTCCATCCGAATGACGAACGCTATAAAAAATACATCGGCAAGATGCTGAAGGTTCCCTTTGTCGGGCGCGAAATCCCCGTGATTGCGGACGCGCTTCTGGTCGATATGGATTTCGGAACCGGTTCCGTCAAGGTCACCCCGGCGCATGACCCGAACGACTACGCAACAGGACTTCGCCACAAGCTTCCGATGATAAACATCATGAACGACGATGGCAGTCTGAACGAAAACGCCGGTGAATTCAAGGGTCTCAAGGGGCAGACGGCGCGCGATGCGGTTGTCGCAGGACTTGAAAAGCTCGGGCTGCTCATCAAGGTGGAAGACCACGAAATGCAGGTCGGCCATTCCGACCGTTCAAAGACAGTCATCGAACCGTATCTAAGCGACCAGTGGTTTGTCAAGATGGATTCCCTCGCCGAGAACGCGATGAACGCAGTGAAATCCGGCGAAATCAAGATTATCCCCGAACGCTACGCAAACAAGTATCTGGACTGGCTTGCCGAAAAGCGCGACTGGTGCATCAGCCGGCAACTCTGGTGGGGACATCGCATCCCGATCTGGCATACGGACGCTTCGGAAGAAGAACTGAGATCCGCGTTTGCTGGACGTGACGACATCTACTTTTACAAGGCTGAAAACGGCGGCTATCTGGTCTGTTCCCAGGAAGAAGACCTGAAGGAAGACCTGATTCCCGGGCGTAAGCTCGAACAGGAAGCGGACGTTCTCGACACATGGTTTTCGAGCGGACTTTGGCCACACAGCACAATGGGATGGCCGGACAGTACCGAAACGCTTAAGCGCTACTACCCCACTTCCGTACTCGTTACAAGCCGGGACATCATCACGCTGTGGGTCGCCCGCATGGTCCTCTTCAGCCAGGAAAACATGGGCACGGTTCCGTTCCGCACCGTTTACATCCATCCGAAGATCCTCGACGGCAACGGCCAGACGATGAGCAAGTCCAAGGGCAACGGCGTCGATCCGATAGACATTGAAGAGAAATACGGCACGGATGCGCTCCGTTTCGTGATGGCCAGCCTCTGCACCGACAACCAGGATGTGCGACTGCCGGTGAAAAAGGAGAAGCAACCGGATGGTCACGAAATCAACACGTCGGAAAAGTTCGAAATCGGGCGCAACTTCTCGAACAAGCTGTGGAACGCCTGTCGTTTCCTCTATCCGCACCTCGAACAGGCCGGTGCGCTATCGAAGGAAATGCTCCCGATGGATTCAAAGCTCTTCAAACTGGAAGATTTCTGGATCCTTTCGCGTCTAAACTCGACCATTGCAAATGCCACCCGGATGCTCGAACAGTTCCATTTCGCGGAACTCGCCGGATTCCTCTACCGCTTTGTCTGGGACGACGTGTGCTCTAGCTATCTCGAAATCAAAAAGTCGGTCATCAACCGGGAAACGCTCGATGCGGAAAAGAAAAACGCGATGGCGATTCTTTCGCATGTCCTGCGCGGCGTAATCGACCTTCTGCACCCGGTGATGCCGTTCATCACCGAAGAACTGAATGCGACGCTCTTCCCGGGTTCCGAGCGCGTCATTCACAGCCCGTGGCCCAAGGCGGACGATGGTTTAATTAATGTCGATATCGAGAAGTCATTTGAACGGGCGTTTGCCGTGGTCGAAGCTGTTCGCGGAGTAAGAGGCCGTTACAGCGTAAGCCCTGCCGTGAAATTAAACGCATTCATTTCTGTTGACAATGAACCTGCTTATGATGGAAAGGAATACGATGTGATTACCGCTTATACGGATAGTAAGGCGATTGTCACCGAACTCGGCGGTCTCGAATCGCTTTCTATTGCGGTAAAGGCTCCGAAGCCGAAGTTCAGCGCAAGCGCAGTCGTTCCCGGTGGCGAACTCTATGTCCCGCTCGAAGGGATTCTCGACCCGAAAACGGAAATCGCCCGTCTCGAAAAGGAAATCGAAAAGGCGAAAGCCTTTGCGGCCTCCATCGAGCGCAAACTTTCCAACGAAAAGTTTGTAAACGGAGCTCCCAAAACGGTTGTCGATGCGGAAAGGGCAAAGCTTGCTACGCAGCAGGACATCGTCGCAAAGAACGAAAAGGCTCTCGAAGAGCTGAAGTAGTTCCCCTGTTGTCAAAGTCTCCTTTAGCGTAATCGTAAAAGCCTCGGCGATTAAGCCGAGGCTTTTCAACATTCCAAGGCACGCATCAAGGCCGAGAGTCTCTTTGGAAGACTTGAAAACGTCAAGTTTTCTCGCTCTAAAATCCATTCTATACAAAAGACATGCACTCGATGGACAAAGAGTTTTAGAATTGCAAAATATCTATCTTTAAAACAATGAAAACAGCACTGATAACCGGCATCACGGGCCAAGACGGCTCGTATCTCGCGGAGCTTCTCCTTTCGAAGGGTTATGCCGTGTACGGGCTTGTCCGCCGCAAGAGCCGGCT
>CAKUXP010000002.1 GCA_934700345.1 uncultured Fibrobacter sp.
CGCACGACGGACGTGACGGGCACGATCAAGCTTCCGGAAGGCGTCGAGATGGTGACGCCGGGCGACAACGTGACGATAGACGTGGAGCTCATCGCCCCGATTGCCATGGAGAAGCAGCTCCGCTTCGCCATCCGCGAAGGCGGCCGCACCGTCGGCGCCGGATCCGTAACCGAAATCATCAAGTAAGGAATAAAAATGGCTGGTGAACGCATTCGTATTTGTCTGAAGTCGTTCGATCATCGTATGATAGATCGTTCCGCCCAGGACATTGTAAATACGGCAAAAAATACGGGAGCCCGCATCGCGGGTCCCATCCCTCTCCCGACCAAGATTCAAAAGTACACGGTTCTTCGCTCTCCGCATGTCGATAAGACTTCGCGTGAACAGTTCGAGTCCCGTACCCACAAACGCTTGATTGACATTCTGGATGCTACTCCGCAGACCGTGGATTCACTGATGAAGTTGGATCTGCCCGCTGGTGTCGAAGTCGAAATTAAGGTGTAAAACAATGAACGGTATTCTTGCAAAAAAGCTGGGAATGACCCAAGTGTTCACGGATAACGGCGAATGCGTCCCTGTGACGGTTCTCGAAGCCGGTCCGTGCGTGGTCGTTTGCCACAAGACTGAAGAAAAAGACGGCTATACCGCGATTCAGGTCGGTTTTGGCCTCGTCAAGGAAAGTCGCGCCGACAAGGCGACCATCGGACATTTCAAGAAGGCTAACCTCGATGTTCGCGGTTATCTCGCTGAATTCGATGTGGAAAACCTTGAAGATTGGCCTATCGGCAAGGAATTTGGTGCTGCGGATTTCGCCGACGTGAAGCTGGTTGATGTTTCCGGTATTTCCAAGGGACACGGCTTCTCCGGCACGGTCAAGCGTTATAATTTCCACACGGGTCCGCGCGGGCACGGTACGCACAACATCCGCGAACCGGGCGGTCTTTCCGCTCACTCCTATCCGGGACGCGTTTTCCCGGGTAAGCGTATGGCCGGTCAATATGGAAACAAGAAAGTCACTGTCAAGCATCTCCAGGTGGTCAAGGTTGACGGTGAACGCAATTTGATTTTTGTTCGCGGTGCTGTTCCGGGCCCGAAGAACGGAGTCATCGTGGTGAGGAAAGGCTAATGGCAAAGGCAAAGCTCTACGCCGCTAGCGGCGAATTCAAGAATGAAATGGACCTTCCGGCGATGTTCGATTCTCCGATAAACAAGGTCTGCGTTTATCTGCACATCAAGGCGATTCTCAACAATCGCCGCCAGGGAACTGCCCAGACCAAGACCCGTTCTCAGGTCAGTGGCGGTACGACGAAGCCCTGGAAGCAGAAAGGCACCGGTCGCGCTCGTGCCGGTCAGAATACTTCTGCCGTCTGGGTCCGCGGTAACAAGGCTCACGGTCCGAAGTCCCATGACTACTTCGAAAAGGTGAACAAGAAGGTGAAGCGCATCGCGTTCCACTCCGCCCTTTCCGACAAGGCCAAGGACGGCAAGGTTCTCGTGTTCGAAAGCCTTTCCTTTGAAGCTCCGAAGACGAAGGATTTTCTCGCCGTCATGAACAAGGCCGGTCTCGAACAGCGCAACGCGCTCTTCCTCGTCGGTTCGAACGATAAGAATCTCCGTCTTTCTTCCGCAAACGTTCCTTGGGTTCGTACGGCTCGGGTGCAAGACGTGAACACCTATGATCTCGTTCGCGCAAACAATATCGCGATTTCCCAGGAAGCCCTGGGAGAACTCACTGGAGGTTCCAGATGAAAGAACTCCACGAAATCCTGGTCGAACCGCATATTACCGAAAGTTCCTCCAAGGCGATGGTGAACCCGCGCACGGGTGTCCGTCAGTATGTTTTCAAGGTCGCTCTTTCCGCTACCAAGCCGGAAATCAAGAACGCAATCGAATCCCGCTTTGGCGTGAAGGTCGATTCCGTGAACACCTTGATCAACCGTGGCAAGATGAAACGTGTACGCAATGCTGTAGGCAAGAAGTCCAACTGGAAGAAAGCCTACATCACGTTGCAGGCTGGCAACAAGATTGCCGAGATTGAAGGAGTCTAACAATGGGTCTGAAAAGCTATAGACCTCTTACCCCGACACTGCGCTACAAGCAGTTAAACGATAAGAAGGAAATCACAGCTGACAAGCCGTACAAGCCTCTTACCGTCGGTAAAAAGCGCAGCTCCGGTCGCAGCAACGTGGGTGAAATCACGTCCCGTCGTCGTGGCGGCGGACATAAGAAGAGCTACCGTATCATCGATTTCAAGCGTAACCGCGTCGGTATCCCCTGCACGGTCGAAACCGTCGAATACGATCCGAACCGTTCCGCACGTATTGCACTTGTCAAGTATGCGGACGGCAAGCGCCAGTACATCATCGCTCCGGCGAACATCAAGGTCGGCGATGTCCTGAAGTCCGGCGTCGGTGCGGAATATCGCATCGGTAACGCTCTTCCTCTGAAGGACATTCCGCTGAACGCGATGATCCACAACATTGAAATGATTCCGGGCAAGGGTGCCCAGATAGCCCGTTCCGCCGGTGCCGGTGCGGAACTCGTTGCAAAGGACGGCAAGCTTTGCCAAGTCCGTCTCCCGAGCGGTGAAATCCGTTTGGTTCCGGAAGACTGCCTTGCAACGATCGGTCAGGTTTCAAACATCGATCACATGAACGAATCCTCGGGATCCGCAGGACGTTCGCGCTGGCTCGGCATTCGTCCGTCTGTCCGCGGTGTCGTGATGAACCCGGTCGACCACCCGCTCGGTGGCGGTGAAGGTCGAACCTCCGGTGGCCGTCACCCCTGCTCTCCATGGGGTAAGAACTGTAAGGGCAAGAAAACCCGTAACAACAAGCGTACCGATCACTACATCGTGCGTCGTCGTCAGAAGAAGAGGGCATAAGCTATGTCGAGATCCATTAAGAAAGGCGCTTTCGTGGATTCCCACGTTTTGGTCAAGACCAAGGCAATGGCCAATTCCGACAAGAAGCAGCCCATCAAGACCTGGTCCCGTCGTTCCACCATCATTCCTGATATGGTCGGCTTGACCTTTGCCGTTTACAATGGCAAGCAGTTCATCCCGGTCTATGTCTCGGAAAACATGGTTGGACACAAACTGGGCGAATTTTCTCCCACTCGTATCTTCCGCGGTCACCGTAAGGCTGAAGCTGCAGGAGGAGCTAAATAATGAAAGCTATCGCAAAAGTAAAGAACATCCGCTACGGTGTTCGCAAGCTCCGTCTGGTTGCGGATCTGATGCGCGGCAAGTCCGTCGATCAGGCGTTCGCCATGCTTTCCGTTCTTCGTAACAAGAAGAAGGGCGCACCTATCGTCGAAAACGCGATCAAGTCTGCCGTTGCAAACTTCAAGCAGAAGGCTTCCGGTGCCGTTACGACAGAAGAACTCAAGATCGCGGCGATTTCCGCCGATGGCGCAACGATTATGAAGCGTATGCGTCCGCGTTCCCATGGAAGCGCAGACCGTCTCGCGAAGCCGCTCTCCCACTTGACCGTCGTTGTCGCAGACAACGCTGATAAGGAGTAAACTATGGGTCAGAAAACTCATCCGTATGGTCTTCGTCTCGGCGTAATTGACGACTGGCAGTCGAAGTGGTATGCCGAAAACGACAAGTTCGCCGATTTTCTCTACGAAGATATCGTGCTGCGTCGTTACCTGATGAAGCGCTTTGAACATGCGTCCCTTTCGAAGGTCAGCATTGAACGTACTGTCAAGAAAGTGAACGTAAACCTCTTTACCGCTCGCCCGGGTGTCGTCATCGGCAAAAAAGGCGAAGAATTGGAGCGTCTCAAGAGCGAACTCCAATATCTTACCGGCAAAGAAATCTATATTAGCGTCCACGAAATCAAGCGCCCCGAAGCGGATGCGAAGCTTGTTGCCGAAAACATCGCTCGCCAGCTCGAAAAGCGCGTCTCTTTCCGTCGCGCGATGAAGCGTGCGATGCAGAGTGCGATGCGCATGGGCATTGAAGGCGTCAAGATTCAGTGTGGCGGTCGTCTCGGCGGTGCCGAGATTGCCCGCGTCGAAAAGTATGCTGAAGGTCGCGTACCTCTGCACACTCTTCGCGCCGATATCGACTACGCTACCGCTACCGCCAAGACCGTTTACGGTGCTGTCGGTATCAAGGTCTGGATCATGCACGGTGAAAAGATTGGCAAGGACGTCTTTTCGTCTGAACCTAAGAGAGAGAAGTAATTATGCTGAGTCCTAAAAGAACTAAGTTCCGCAAAGAACAGAAACGCCGCATGAAAGGCCGCGCTACCAGCGGAGATACGATCGCTTTCGGCGAATATGGAATGCAAGCTCTCGAAAAGTGCTGGATTACTGCGCGCCAGATCGAGGCGGCTCGTATCACGATGACTCGTACCATCAAGCGTGGCGGGCACATCTGGATCCGCATTTTCCCTAACAAGCCGGTAACTCGTCACCCCGCAGAAGCTCGTATGGGTAAGGGAAAGGGCGCTGTCGAATTTTGGGCAGCGGTCGTTCTTCCGGGTCGCATCATGTTCGAAATGGACGGTGTGGACCGCGATCTTGCGTTCAAGGCTCTTCGTGACGCCGCTCAGAAGTTGCCGATCAAAGTCAAAATCGTGGAGGCTTCGGAGATCTAATGAAAGCACGCGAACTTAAAGAATTGAGCAACGAACAGCTCCAGGAAAAGCTCTCCCAGCTGAACCTGGACCTGTTCAACAACCGGTTCTCTGCAAAGACTGGCAACAGCGTAGAGAAGCCCGTCACGATGCGTTCCATCCGCAAGGACATCGCCCGCATCAAGACCATTCTTACCGAAAGGGCCAAGGCGTGAGCCGGCAGGAGCAAAAAATGGATAGAAACTCTCGCAAAGTGAGACAGGGTATCGTTTCGTCCGATTCGATGGACAAGACGATTACGGTTGTGGTCGAAGACCGCAAGCGTCACCCGATTTACAACAAGATCATGAAATCCTCGTCGAAATTCAAGGCTCATGACGAAAAGAATGAAGCTGAAGTCGGCGATACCGTGGAAATCATGGAAACACGTCCCCTTTCCGCAACGAAGCGCTGGCGCTTGGTTCGGATCGTGGCAAAGAAGAAGTAATCCTTCTGGAGTAAGGCGAATAATATGATTCAAGAAGAAACAAGACTGGTCGTGGCCGACAACAGCGGTGCGAAAGAAGTCGCCTGCATCCGAGTTTTGGGTGGATCTAACCGGCGCTATGCTAGCATCGGCGATGTCATCAAGGTAGCCGTCAAGGACGCTATCCCCCAGAGCAAGGTGAAGAAAGGCTCTGTCGCTGATGCCGTTGTGGTCCGTACACGCAAGGAAATCGGTCGCAAGGACGGATCTTTCATCCGTTTCTCCGACAACGCCGTCGTGCTCATCACGAAAGATGGCGAACCCCGTGGAACCCGTATCTTTGGACCTGTGGCCCGTGAGCTTCGCGACCACAACTTTACAAAGATTATTTCTCTCGCACCCGAGGTGCTCTAATGTCTAACATCAAGAAGAACGATAACGTCAAGGTTATCTCCGGCTCTTACAAGGGTAAAACCGGTGCCGTTCTGAGCGTTGACCCGAAAAAAGGTCGCGTGATTGTTGCAGGCGTGAACGTCCGTAAGCGCCACGAAAAGCCGAGTCAGACCAACCAGACCGGCGGCATCGTTGAAAAGGAACTTCCGATTGACATCTCCAACGTGATGCTTCTTGAAGGTTCCACTCCCGTTCGCACCCGTCGTACCCGTGAACCGGGCAAGAAGAGTGTCCGCGTGAGCGTCAAGTCCGGCAAGGCTCTGTGAGGTCGTAACAATGAGCACAATGAAGAAAGATGTTTACGAAAAGACCGTAGTTCCGGCTCTCAAGCAGAAATTCGGTTACAAGAACGTGATGCAGATTCCGCGTTTGCAGAAAATCGTCATCAACATGGGTGTCGGTGAAGCCGCTTCGAACCGTAAGGTTCTCGATGAAGCGATCGATGTTCTCGCAGCGATTACCGGACAGAAACCTGTCGTGACGAAGGCCCGCAAGGCGATTTCCAACTTCAAGCTTCGCGAAGGTCTTGGAATTGGCGCCAAGGTGACTCTCCACGGCTCGAACATGTGGGATTTCCTCTATCGGTTCATCAACATTACCCTGCCGCGTGTACGCGACTTCCGTGGTCTTCCGCGTCGTGGTTTTGATGGCTGTGGCAACTACACGCTCGGTATCAAGGAACAGTCGATTTTTGTGGAAATCGATATCGATAAAATTTCTCAGACTTTAGGCATGGACATCTCCTTTGTTACTTCCGCCCAGTCGGACGACGAAGGTCGCGCTCTGCTCGAAGGTCTCGGTCTCCCCTTCAGGAAGTAAGGTAATACCATGGCAAGCAGAAGAATGATTGAAAAGTGCAAGCGCACGCCGAAATACACGGTTCGTGGGTATCATCGCTGCAAGCGTTGCGGTAGACCGCACGCTTATATGCGTCGCTTTGGTCTGTGCCGTATTTGCTTCCGCGAAATGGCACTCGCCGGCGAAATCCCGGGCATCACCAAATCTTCCTGGTAAGGAGCGTTTTACAAATGGCAACAGATACAATCGCCGATATGCTCACCCGCATCCGCAACGCCGTCGCGGCGAAGGCGCCTGTGGTTGACATTCCTGCCAGCAATCAGAAGCGTGAAATCGCTCGCGTGTTGCAGGAAAAAGGTTTTATCAAGAAATTCGTCGTCGTCGATGATGGCAAGCAGGGGATAATCAAGGTCCTTCTCCGCTACACGAACGGCGTTCCAGCTATCCAAGGCATCCAGCGTGTCAGCCGCTCGGGTCTTCGCGCTTACAGTGATGTGGCGAAGCTTCCGCGCGTCCGTAATGGTCTTGGCTATGCGATCATCTCCACTTCCAAAGGTGTGATGACCGACCACGAAGCCCGCAAGGAAAACGTGGGTGGCGAAATCATCGCAAAGGTCTGGTGAGGTAAAGATGTCTCGTATCGGAAAAGCTATCATTCATATCCCCGCCGGCGTCAAGGTGACGCTTGATGGTCAGAACATCTTGGTCGAAGGTCCCCTGGGAAAACTCTCTACCAAGGTTCATGATCTGATCAAGATCAATCTGGAAGGCAATAAGCTTTCGTTCGCACGTCCGGACGATCAGAAATTTTCCCGCGCTATTCACGGCACGACCCGCGCTCTCGTCGCGAACATGGTCGAAGGCGTTACCAAGGGCTTTGAAAAGAACCTGGAAATTGTCGGTGTCGGTTATCGCGTGGAACAGAAAGGCAACGACTTGAACTTGGTTCTCGGATTCTCTCATCCGGTCATCTACAAGGCTCCGGAAGGAATCACGCTGAAGGCGGTCGATCCGCTGAAGATCAGTATCAAGGGCATCGACAAGCAGAAGGTCGGCCAGGCTGCAGCCGAAATTCGCAAGTACCGCCGTCCTGAACCGTACAAGGGCAAGGGTATCAAGTACGTTGGTGAATATGTCCGCCGCAAGCAGGGCAAGAAGACAGGTAAATAAGGTAACGCTATGGCTGTTATTGCAAAGAAAAGACTTGAGTCCAGAATTGCGCGTCATGCACGTGTCCGCAAGACCGTCAACGGTACCCCCGAACGTCCGCGTCTTGCTGTCCGTCGCACGCTTTCTAACATGATCGCTCAGATCATTGACGATGTTTCTCACAAATCCTTGGTGCAACTCGCAACATCCTCCAAGGATTTCCAGGCGAAGTTCGGCGAACTCACGAAGACCGAACAGAGCAAGAAACTCGGAAATCTCATCGCTGACGAAGCGAAGGCGAAGGGCATCTCTGCCGTCGTTTTCGACCGCGGCGGTTACATCTATCACGGTCGCGTTCAGGCTCTCGCTGAGGGAGCTCGTGAAGGCGGACTCCAATTCTAAGAGGTACACTTTGGAACGCGAAACTCAAGTTTCTGAATTTGAAGACAGAGTTGTGCACATCAATCGTTGCGCCAAGACCGTCAAGGGCGGTCGTCGCATGTCCTTCAGTGCACTCGTTGTCGTCGGCAACAAGAAGGGCAAGATCGGTGTGGGCTTAGGCAAGGCGAAGGAAGTTTCCGAAGCTATCCGCAAGGGCACCGAAGCCGCTCAGCGCAACCTCATCGAAGTGAATGTTCAGGATGGAACGATTCCGCACGATGTCGAAATCAAGTATGGTGCAACTCGCATCCGCTTGATTCCGGCAGCTCCCGGTACAGGTGTTATCGCCGGTGCTGCGGCGCGTGCCGTGCTGGAACTTGCTGGCGTCCATAACATTCTTACCAAGATCTATGGTTCTTCCAATCCGAGCACCGTGGTCCAGGCCTGCATCGTGGGCCTCACGACTCAGAAGAACAAAAATGACTACGCTGCATTGCGCGGTCAGAACGCCTGAGGTCTAGAGAAATGAAAAAAGTGAGAATTACCCAGATCAAGGGAATCATCCATACTCTGCCGAAGCACAGGGCGAACATCCAGTCGCTCGGTCTCCACGGGATTGGAACCTCTAACGAATTGACGCTGACTCCGGCAATCCAGGGCATCATCAACGTTGTCCGCCACTTGGTCAAGGTCGAGGAGATTTAATCATGCAACTCAATAGTATCAATCCTGGCAAAAGCGCTCTCACCAAGGGTCGTAAGCGCATCGGTCGCGGTGCGGGTTCCGGTTGGGGCACGACCGGCGGTCGTGGTCAGAAGGGTGCAGGGGCTCGCAAGAGCGCCAAGGCTGGGCGCGTCGCCTTTGAAGGCGGCCAGATGCCGATTCATCGTCGCGTTCCGAAGCGCGGTTTCAAGAGCCATATTGTTCACGACACACAGATTGTGAACCTGAAGGCTCTAGAAAAGTCCGGCGTTCTCGAATTTGACGCAAAGGTTCTTGCCGACCAGGGACTCGTTCGCAGCATCAAGAAACCGATCAAGGTCTTGGGCTACGGTTCGATTTCCAAGGCGATTACACTCAAAGTCAACGCGATCAGCGAAAAGGCCAAGGCGGCTGTGGAAGCTGCTGGCGGCAAAGTTGAGATCGTTAAATAATGGAAGCTCTGAAGAAAGCTCTTGGCGGTTTCGCCAACGCCTTCAAGGTGGAAGCCCTAAGGAAGAAGATCCTCTTCACCTTGGGGATTCTTATCGTTTATCGCATCGGGGCGCACATTACCATTCCGGGTGTCGATGCTACGGTTCTCGCTGAATACTTCCGCAACAACAACAACATGTTCGGACTGTATGACTCCTTTACGGGTGGTGCTTTTGCCAAGGCTACGGTGTTTGCCTTGGGCATTATGCCGTATATCAGCGCGAGCATCATCATCCAGTTGATGGGTTCTGTAATTCCGGCGATTCAGATGCTTCAGAAAGAAGGACAGGAAGGACGCGCCAAGTTGAATCAATACACGCGTTACTTCACGGTTCTCCTCGGTGCCTTGCAGGGCTGGGGTGTCGCTGTCTGGCTTTCTAGCTTAAAAGTTTCCACCGCGACCGGTACAGGCATTTCTGTGCTGACGGACGGTTTTCAGTCCGGGCTTGGGAATGTCGGTTTCCGGTTACTTGCTACGCTTACCTTCACCACGGGAACGATCTTTGTCATGTATCTCGGAGAGAGAATCACGGCGAAGGGTGTGGGTAACGGAATCTCCCTGATAATCTTTGCCGGTATCGTCGGCGAATTACCGAGGGCTTTCTTCCGCGAATTCGAAATGTTCCGCGAAGAGATTCAACCGCTCGCCATCGAGATTTTCATCTTGGCGATTGTCGTTGCAATCGTCGCGTTCATCGTGTTCGTCGAGCAGGCCGTTCGGCGTATTCCGCTGCAGAGTCCGCGCAGGGTGGTTGGGCGCAAGGTTATGGGCGGTCAAGCCAGTTATTTGCCGTTTAAGGTGAATACCGCAGGCGTGATACCCGTTATTTTTGCCTCTTCCATTATGTTCGTGCCCGCGATTATCGCGTCGTGGATGCCTAGCGTGAGCTGGGCGCAGGCCTTTGCCGGCGCCTTTGTTCCGGGGCATATCACCTATAGCGTGATCTTCGCCGCATTGATTATCTTTTTTACTTACTTCTATACGGCTATCCAGTACAATCCGTCCGATATTGCGGATAATCTGAAGAAGTCGGGCGGCTTTATTCCGGGCATCCGTCCGGGAAAGAAGACCGCCGAGTACATTGACCACATTTTGACCCGCATTTCGTTGCCGGGAGCCATTTTCCTGGCGGTAATCAGTGTCGGTCCGCTTCATTTGAAAGACGCCTTGAATATGTCTTTCTATATTGGCGGTACTTCGGTCTTGATCGTGGTCGGTGTTGCGCTGGACACGCTTCGTCAACTCGAGGCTCAGCTCAAGACCAATGAATATGCAGGTTTTCTCAAACATGGCCGCATTCGCGGCAGGATGGCGTCCTAGTGGCTAAAGAAGAAGGCATTCAAGTAGAAGGCGTTGTGTTGGAAGCTCTTCCCAACGCATTCTTTCGAGTCGGCCTCGAAAATGGCCATGAGATTCTCGCTCATGTTTCTGGAAAAATGCGCCGGCATTTTATCCGCATCTTGCCGGACGACAAAGTGTTGGTCGAGATTTCCCCGTACGATCTGTCGCGGGGAAGGATCACCTACCGTTACAAGTAATAGGGACAAAAAAGGTTAGAACCTATGAAAATCAAAGCCTCCATCAAACCTAGATGTGAAAACTGCAAGATTGTCCGCCGCAAGGGCATTCTTCGCGTCATCTGTTCTAAGAACCCCCGTCACAAGCAGAGACAGGGTTAGGAGATTTTATGGCACGTATTGCTGGTGTCGATTTGCCGAAAAACAAGACCGTCGAGTATGGTCTGACGGCTATCTACGGAGTCGGTCTGTTCACATCTCGCAAGATCTGCGCCCAACTGGGTATCGATCTGAAGAAAAAGTGTGATGACCTGACTGAAGAAGAACAAGGTAAGATTCGTCACGTTCTCGAAGACGAATATTCTGTCGAAGGTCAGCTTCGTGCAGAAACGACCTTGAATATCAAGCGTCTTCAAGATATCGGATGCTATCGCGGATCCCGCCACTTGAAAAAGTTGCCGGTTCGCGGACAGCGCACCCGTACGAACGCTCGCACTCGCAAGGGTCCGAAAAAGACCGTTGCTAACAAGAAGAAGTAAGGAGACGATCCGTGGCAGACGAAGAAGTTAAAGAAACCGCCGCTCCGGTTGCAGCAGAAGCCGCTCCCGTCGAGGAAAAGGTTAAAAAAGGCAAAAAGCGCGTTGATGTGCAGGGTATCGCTTGCGTTAACGCATCTTTCAACAACACAATCGTGTCGATTACGGACGCTCGCGGGAACGTTGTCGCTTGGGGGTCTCCGGGTAATTCCGGCTTCAAGGGCTCGCGCAAGAGCACGCCGTTTGCGGCCCAGCTCGCTGCGGAAGCCGCTGCGCGCAAGGCTTACGATTTGGGCATTCGCAAGGTAGATGTCCGCGTCAAGGGCGCCGGCGGTGGACGTGAATCCGCTGTTCGCGCTATCAAGAACGTGGGCATCGAAGTCCTGACGATTCGCGACGTGACAGGTGTCCCGCACAACGGATGCCGTCCTAAGAAGAAGAGAAGAGTTTAATCTCAATAGGGAAAACGCCAATGATGTGGAAATCTCTCCAAATGCCGCGCAGTTTCCAGAAAGTGGAAACACGCGAAGATGGGCGCTACGCAAGATTTGTCGTGGAAGCCCTGGAACGCGGCTGGGGTATTACTATCGGTAATGCTCTGCGCCGTACGCTGCTTTCCTCGTTGCAAGGTGCCGCTATCGTCTCCGTGAAAATCGTTGGAGTCGATAAGGAATTCTCGTCTATTCCGGGAGTGAAGGAAGATGTGACCGACATTATCCTGAACTTGAAGAGCATTCGCGTGAAGCTGCTTGCCGACCATGATGAGACACTTCGCTTGGACATGTCTGGAAACGGTGAAATCTCCGCTGCGAACATCGAGGAGAATCCCAACGTGGTGATCCTTACCCCAGATGTCCATATTGCGACTCTTTCCGGCAATGCATCCCTGAGCATGGAACTCAAGGTCTCTTCGGGACGCGGCTATGTGGTTGCGGACGAATTGAAGAACCCGGATGCGCCGATCGGTGAAATTGCGATGGATGCGAACTTCAACCCGGTGTTGAGCGTTGCAGCCCATGTGAGCGATACCCGTGTCGGACAGAAGACGGACTACAACCGTCTTGAGCTGGAAATCACGACGGATGGATCAATCGATCCCGAAGATGCGCTTGCCTATGCGGCGAAGCTGCTTGTTGATCACCTGGAAGCCTTTATCAACTTCGAGGGGGATCTTGAATCTCCGGAAGAGATGGTCCAGGACGAAGAACGCCAGCGCATTGCCAGTCGCCTCCGTATGCGTGTCGATGAACTGGAACTTTCCGTTCGTTCCAGCAACTGCCTCCGTATGGCGAACATCCATACGATCGCAGAACTCGTCCGCAACAAGGAGCAGGACATGCTGAAATACAAGAACTTCGGTAGGAAGTCCTTGGTTGAACTTAACGAGGTATTGACGTCGATGGGGCTCAGCTTTGGCATGAACGTCGATGAATACTTGAAGGATTAAAAAATGAGACACGGTGTAAAGAACAAGAAACTCGGTGCAAATGCACAGCATAAACGTGCCATTCTCCGTAGCCTTGCGACTTCCATCCTCGAAAAAGGCCTGGAAGAGGATCAGCTCAAGCGCTCCGTGCGCACGACGCTCCTCAAGGCTCGCCTTGTCCGCGGAGTTGTGGATCGCCTGGTGACTTATGCGAAGAAGGGTGACCTTTCCGCTCGTCGCGAAGCTGCCCGCTTTGTGCGCGACCCGAAGGTCCTCCAGGGGCTTTTCAATGTGATCGGTCCGCGTTACAAGAACCGCAATGGCGGTTACACGCGCGTGCTGAAGCTAGGTCCGCATCGTCCGGGTGACGCTGCCGAAATGGCTCTGGTTTCTCTCGTCGAAGATGAAATCAAGGCCAAGGTTGCGCAGAACACGGAAGCTCCCGCTGCCGAAGCAAAGCCGATTGACATGGTCAAGGGCGCTGCGAAGGAAGCCGAAAAGTAATCATTGCGATTATCGAGAAGAACCCGACTTGCAGAAGCCGGGTTTTTCTATTTTGTAAGCGAAAACCCTGTCTCTCTGCGGATGAATATGAATTTTAGAATTCTAGCGTTGATTCTTTTGCTGTGCACCGGCCTTTTTGCAGCAGATGTCGGAGCTTTTTCCTCGGTTAATTCGCCGTCTTCGTTCCAGCGAAGTTCGGTGACGATGCAGCCGACTTATAGCGAAGGGCTTGTTGATTCGACTTACAAGTTGGGACCGGGCGATTACCTGGATATCATGCTCGAAAACAATTACCTTTCGGCAAAAGTCTATCCGGACGGAAATATCGTCATCGAAGAATGCGGTTCGGTGAATGTCGCGGGAAAGACGATTGCCGAAGCGCGCGAGGAAATCCTGAAACTGGTTTCGACGCGTTACAATCCGAAATACTGTTTTGTCCAGCTCGCCCAGCTGAAAAAAATCATCGTAAACGTGATGGGAGCGGTCCCGCAGGTGGGACAGGTTCTGGTGGAGCCCCAGACTAGGCTTAGCCGGCTTCTCAAGATGGTGGGAAACATCTTGCCTTCTGGTCGGGATGACGACGTGCAGATCATTCGCGGACGCGATACGCTGCATATTGACTGGAACAAGGTGAATAACGAGGGCGACTTTGCAAACGACGTGATGATCGAGCAGGGGGACCAGGTTTTCATTCCGTTTGCCGACATGAAAAATTCCGTGACGCTGATTCTTCCGAACTACCGGTCGGCGGTGCCTTATGTCGAAGGGCGCACGATTCAGGATTATTTTCAGATTGCTGGCGGGGACCGCTTGCCCAATATGGGATACCAGTCGGTGGTGATTCGCGAAAAGGACAATACTTCCCGGTCGATTCCCGTAAAGGATATCGATAAGACGGTCGTTCCGGCGGGAGTGGAAATCGAGTTTACGGTGAAGCCTTTGCTCGTCTATGTGGGCGGGGCGGTCGGTGGAGTCGGGCGGCAGGCCTATGATCCTTCGTGGCATGCCTTGGACTATATTTCGGCGGCGGGCGTCCTGACGACTTCGGGGTCCTTTGACCAGGTGAAGGTGATTCGCGGCGACCGGGAGACTATCTATGTCAACGCGACCCGCGATCCGATCTTGCCGGGGGACTATATCGAACTTCCGAAGAGCACGTATGAGCGGTTCAAGGATTTCACGCTGTTTGTCGCGTCTCTTTTGACCGTCGTTTCTTCGGCTTTCATCATTTACGTCAATTACAAGTAGGCTTATGCAATCGAACGAAACTCCCGGCTTAACGGAAACGCTTCTACGGATTCTCAACAACGACTTGAAACATTTCAAGCTTTGCGCATTGATCGTGCTTCTTCCGACGATTGCGGTCTTTGTACTTGTGATGTGGGTCGTGCGACCGGTCTATGCGGCGAAGGCCGTCGTGACGCCGCCTCCGAGTTCTTCGGGTATGAATGCTCTGAGCGGGATGCTCGGCGAGGAACTTTCGTCCTATGCGTCGATGCTCGGGCTGTCGATGGGGTCTGTCGATGCGGATGCCATCTGGACGATTTTCAATTCCAAGGAATTGCAGGACATGGTGATCGACAGGTTCGACCTGGCGGAGCGTTATGAATTTGACGGCAAGTTCCGCGCCGACCTGCTGAAAAAGTTCCGCAAGAATTTTTCGCTCAAGCTCACCGACGAGAACATGCTAGAAATCACGATCGAGGACGAAGACTTCCGGATGGCTTCGGACATGGCGACGTTTATGCTCGAAAAGGCGGATTCCATGTTCAACGCGTTCAAGACGCTCCAGGCGAAGCAGAGCCGGGAATACTTTGAAAGCCGCATCGAGCTTTGCCTGAAGGACCTGGATTCCTTGCAGCGCGACTTTGTAAAGTTCCAGACGGACAACAATTTCTACGAACCGACGATCCAGATGGAAGCGACCATTAAATACCTGAGCGCGCTCCAGTCCGAGCGGGAAGCGGTTGCAGTCGAAATGAATTACGAACGGAAGCTGCATGGCGAAAACTCCAAGCGGTATGACGAGCTTTCGAAGCGTTACGCCGCCTTGAATGCTTCGATAAACCAGACGCTCGAAGGAAAACAGCAGACGTCGGGGCTGGTCTCGCTCAAGAGAAGTCCGGAACTCGGCGCGGAATTCATGCGGAAGGAAGAGGAAATCAAGGTCCAGGCCGCGATGTACAAGCTTCTCCGGCAGCAGAGCGAGCAGATGCAGCTCGAAGAGGCGAAGAAGCTCACCAACCTGCACGTGCTCGAAGCGCCTTGGCCGAACGACAAGAAGGTGTTTCCGCTGCGAGGGGTGATGCTGATGTTTACAGTTTGTATTATGATAATTTTTGCAACGTTGGTCAGCAATTTAATCGAATATTTGAGAGAAGAGGAACGGCGAGGTTCTTCGACTGCTGCTGAGTGGAATACGTTCTTGTCTTTTTTTGGAAGGAATGTAAGGGTGTAGGCTACGGAGATGTTCGAGTTTGTTTACGAATATCCAGAATCGTGCGCGTGTTTTTGTGTCTCGCTAGTATGCCTTGGGTTTGCTCATTTTTTTAAAAAAGATTTTTTCTCACCTTTAACGATTTATTGTTTTAGCCAAAGTTTGACGCTTGGAATCGCTTATTTAAAGTTTAACATATATATGACCGATTTCCATTTGAAAACATGGCTTATATGGATCGGTGCTATGATTTCTTTTTTTGTTGGGGCGAGTTGCACTCGATTTGTTTGGAAAATAAAACAATCTGCAGAAAAAAATGTGAAATCTAAACAGTCCCTGATTTCTTATAATTGGAATTATCATTTGTTTTTTTCTTTTATTCTTTTCTTTTTATATGTTTTGGGTGTAGTTGGAATTGTTCTTGTTGCAGGCAACCTATTACTTTTGACAGGGAATCCTTCTCGGTGGATGACTAAAGATATTGATTATGGATATTGGGCTCTTTTGTTCAATAGTTCTCCCTTGGTTATTATGTTTTTTGGCATTGCATCTTTTAAATCAATTAATCCTATAAAAAGAATTAGGGTGATTTCTCGAATAATGCTTCCTATAGTTTTGGTTTTGAATGTCTTTGCTTATCCCAATCGCGGGACACTTTTTTTGGATCTTGGGGTTTTATTAATTTTGGTTAATTATCTAAAAAAGAGAATTTCTCCAGTTTTGATAATATTTTGTCTTATTATTGCTGCGTGTTTTTTTGTCGTAATCAGTGATATGCGTAGCCAGTATGGTGCTTCAGTAAAAGATGTTGCTGTTAATACAGCTTTGGACTTGCCATATAAATATGTGGCGAACAACTATTGGAATTTAGACTATGCGGTTAATCCTCCTACAGATAGAGAAATGCATCCCCATACATATGGAATAGATTTTTTTGCGGGAATTTTTGACTATTCCCCTATCACGGGAAGTATTCGAAATAGCTTTGGTTGGGATGGCCTTTTTAATGAACGAGTGCAAAAAGTACAGGGGCTTAACACTACGGGTTATTTGTGGGAGGTTTATAAAGATCTTTATATGCCCGGTGTGATTTTTTTTCCATTTTTTGTGGGAATGGCTTTATCTCTTTTGCATTCAACGATGCTTTCTAAAATGAATCCAAGGAATCTTCTCTTTTATACGTTATATATATATTTGGTTGGTTGGTGGTTTTTTAATCATGCTTATAAACAGGGAATCTATTGGGTTTGGTCGTTGATTATTTTCGTATTTACAACGATTTGCTTTCAGCGAGAAAAACAAGTGTAAATGTTATGCGAAATTCTGTTTTTGATATGATGAAAGGGCTGGCTATTTTATTGATGATTTTGGGCCATTGTCGAATTAATTCCGATTTGCATCATGCGATTTATTTATTTCATATCCCGATGTTCTTTATTGTTTCGGGGTATTTTTTTAAGCGCAGGCCTGTTGTGTATTACGCATTGTTGGATTTGAAACGTTTAATACTCCCTTATATTATTTTCTCTATTCTGGTATTGCTAAAGTTTATTATAGATGCGTTTAGACTCCATAATTTTACAACTGTAAGGGAATTTTTGATAAATATTGCTACAGGAAATTTTGGAATTGGACCGATTTGGTTTTTATTGGCGTTGTTTTGGTGCCGTCAACTTTTTAATGAAATGTCGAATGCAAATAGGAAAACTTATTGCTTGATCGCTGTGTCCGTGTTTATTGGCGTTTGCAAATTAAACTTTGAAAATACTCTTTCATTTTTTGTTGGTGTTTCTGCTGTTGTATTTTACGCTTTTGGTGCTTTGTGGGCAAAAAAACAATGGGTGTTAAATCTACCGATTACAATTTTATGCTTGGCTCTATCGGTAACTGTATTTTTTTTATGTGACGAAATGGATGTACATACAATGACTTATCCAATATATCCTTTAAATATTTTGGGAGCTTGTTCTGCCACACTTTTCTTATATTCACTATTTGATTCTTTGAAGAAAATAGTTGTTTTTGAAAAAGTGCTTGGGTTTTATGGGCGGTGGTCGCTTTTATTATTGGGCGTACATTATACGGAATTTATGTTATTTGATTGGTATGGGAAAATTTCGAATGGAACAGCGGTTGCTGTATTAAGAGTTGCTTTAGACGCTTTAATTGTTTGGGGGCTTTCTCGATTTTCTGTTATAAAGAAAACCTTTTCCTGAAATACCAAAAGAGGCAAACGCTCAGAGCGACATCTCCGGTTAGCGTGAGAAACGGAACCGCTTGAAATCCCGGGCCGAATTTTGGCACGATGAACACGGCGAAAGCGTTTAGTGCGCCGCCGAGGAAGATGAACGTTACGTATGTCCAGAGCCGCTTTTCCTTGAGCATGGTCGCGACGAGATTCATGCGGAGAGCCTGCAGGACGATGGAAAACGCGAGGACGGAAAGAGATGTCGCTCCGAAGGCGAGAATGCCCGGGTTTGTTCGAATCGGAGCTGCGAAGAAAAACGCCTTCAGGCAGAACTCGGGGAAAATCCATACGGGCGAGGCGCAGAGCGCGATGAATGCGGTAAAGAGGGTGACGTCCTTTACGTGAAAATTCGGATCGTCCGATTCGTGCTTGGATACAAGCGACGACGAGATGAAGTTCACCATCAGGCTCGAAGCGAGCAGGATTAATTTGTTCGCATAGTTGTATCCGCTGAACATTTCGCGCGGCGCGTAAAGATCCATCGCGTAAAGTCCGAGCGGCAGATAGAGGAAGCTTGCGAGGCTTGAAAGGGCGAACGGAAACGCCTTGTCGAGCATCAGGCGGATGAACAGGACGCTTCGACGGGTAAAGCGGAAAACTTTGGGCTTGAGCGCCGCAGTCGCTCCGAAGCTCCAGGTGGGTAGTGCGGCGAGGGCCATTGAAAGCGCGATGCCTTCGACGCTTTTCGTCTGGAGATAGAACAGGGAAAATCCCATGACCGCGGCGTATGAAATCGTGTGAAGGATTTTGGAAATCAGGAGTTTTTTCCAGAATTTTCCGCAGATGAAATACCAGTCGAAAAAGGCGTGCTGGAAGAGAAGCCCGAAGGCAAGGATGAATTCCGCATGGAATACGGGATGGTTCCTTCGGACGGCGCAAGCGAAAACTGCCATCAGGATCATCGATGCGAACGCGAGCGAATAGCGCAGCTGGAAGGCGAACGTAAGCAGCTTCCCCTTGACGGCGTTCTTTCCGAAAAAGGCGAGCAGGAGGGTCGTCGTTCCGAAGTCGGCTAGCGCGGTGAAAATCGAGTAGTCGCTTTGCAGCACCCCGAAATAGGCAAAATCGACATTTCCCAGGTTCTTCGCCATGAAGTTGCCGACAAGGAAGGTGACTCCCTGGATAAGAAAGTTCACCGCGGAGATAAAGATTCCGATTCGAATTGTTCGAAAAGTGCCGGCCACGCCCATAAAAATACTTGATTCCTTTTCTAAACGGAACGCTTTTTTCTATTTTTGGCTTCGAAACGCGAGAGTGGCGGAATTGGCAGACGCACCAGACTTAGGATCTGGCGAGAAATCGTGAGGGTTCGACTCCCTCCCCTCGCATTTTTACCGAGTTTTTCATCTATGGAGACAACATGACCGTTTCGATCAAAGAAACCAGCTCTACAGTACGCAATGTCGAAATCGCGATTCCCCAGGATGCGCTGAAAGCGCCGTTCGAAAAGAAGGTGACCCAGTACCGCAAGGAAGTGCAATTGAAGGGTTTCCGTGCCGGAGCCACTCCTCGTCACATCATCGTTTCGCGTTTTGGCAAGATGATCCGCCAGGAATGCATCGAGGAACTGATGAACAGCACGCTGAGCGAAGAGCTGAAGAAGGCGAACATCATCCCGGTTTCCCGCGTCAAGGTCGATAATTTCAAGGACGATGAAAAGTCCGACATTTCGTTTACCGCAATTGTCGAAGTCGATCCGGAAATCGATATCAAGGGTTACGAGAGCCTTGGAATCACCGTTCCCGAAGTGGCGGTCTCCGAAGATGAAGTCAAGGCGGAAATGGACCGCGTACTGCAGATGTATTCGTCTGCGGAATCCGTCGACCGCGAATCGAAGAAGGGCGATGTCGTTGTCGGTAACTACCTCGAAGTGAAGATTGACGGCGAATCGAAGGAAATTCCCGAAGACCGCGAGTTCCGCACGCTTCTCGGCGAATCCTCCTCTCCGGGATTTGACGAAGGTCTCGTTGGCGTGAAGAAAGGAGACTCCAAGGAAATCCACTTCGTCTATCCCGCGGACCACAAGGACGAACAGTACCGTGGCAAGACCGCCGATTTCAAGGTCGAGGTGACCGATGTACGGGAAATTCGCGCACCGAAGATGGACGAGGAATTTTTCAAGAAGGTCGGCGTCAAGGACGAAGCCGAACTCAAGGACAATATTCAGACAAGCCTTTTCGACAACAAGCGTAATCTCGCAAAGAACAAGGCCTTGAACGAAGCGATTGACAAGCTGATCGAAGCGAATCCGTTTGACGTGCCGCACGCCCGTGTCATCGATCTCATCAAGTACACGCTGAAGCGCAATGCAGGAACGAACGAAGACATCGAACCGACCGACGAGGATCTCAAGACTCTCGAACCGGAAGCAGTCCGAGAAATCAAGAAACACCGCATCCTGGAATTTGTCGCGAACAAGGAAAAACTCAAACCGACCCAGGCGATGGTCGATGCTCGCATCGAGAATATCGCCAAGGCTTACGGCGTCGATGCGAAGACGCTTAAGGACCACTTCCGCCAGTCTGGACGCACGGTCGCCATCCGCGACGAACTCCGCGTGGAAATGGCTTCCGATCTGCTCGTCGGCATTAAGCACGAAGACGCGGCCAAGTAATTTCTAGGGGGAATTCATGGTCATTCCAACCATCATTGAAAATACCGGTCACGGCGAGCGCGCTTATGACATTTATTCCAGGCTTCTCAAGGAACGCATCATTTTCCTCGGAACGCCGATAAATGACGAAGTCGCGAACAACGTGATGGCCCAGATGATTTTCCTGGAATACGAGAATCCCGAGAAAGACATTACTTTGTACATCAACAGCCCGGGCGGCTATGTGTCTGCCGGGCTTGCCATCTACGATACCATGCAGCACATCCGTCCGAACGTGGCGACGATTTGCGTCGGGGACAGCATCTCGATGGCGGCGATCCTGCTTGCTTCGGGGACAAAGGGCAAGCGTTATGCGCTCCCGCATTCCCGGATCATGCTGCACCAACCGTCCGGTGCGGTGACCGGGCAATCGACGGACATCCAGGTCCATGCAAAGGAACTGGTCCGCACCCGTGAAATGCTTTCGCAGATTATCGCGGAGCATTCCGGGCGTTCGATCGAAGAGGTCCGTGAAAAGACGGAGCGCGACTTTTTCCTGACGCCGGAGGAGGCTCTGGAATTTGGCGTGATCGATGAAATTTTCAAACCGCACAAAGCCTAGGCGGAACGCTTAGGGTAGAAGGGTTTTCGATGTACAAGAGCGGAAAGAACCATCCCCAGATTTCGTGCAGTTTTTGCGGAAAGCCGGCGGAACAGGTCGCGAAGATGATTTCTGGGGCAAATGTCCACATCTGCAACGAATGCGTCTCGGCGTGTTACAATCTTCTTCTAGATGATCTGGCAAAGGACGCCGCCAAGGCGAAAGCCGAAGCGGTGAAGGCTCCGCTTCCGACTCCGAAGGAATTGAAGGCGCATCTCGATGAGTTTGTCATTGGGCAGGACGATGCGAAAATGGCTCTTTCTGTTGCAGTGTATAACCATTACAAGCGCCTCCGGTCCGACGAAGCGAACGCGGGGAAGAATCCTGCGGACGACGTGGAAATCGAGAAGTCGAATCTGCTCCTGGTCGGTCCGACTGGAAGCGGCAAGACGCTTCTCGCCCAGACCCTGGCCCGCTTTTTGAACGTTCCGTTTTCGATCGCCGACGCGACTGTCCTTACCGAAGCGGGCTATGTTGGCGAAGACGTGGAAAACATCCTGGTGCGGCTTTTGCAGGCTGCGGACTATGACGTGGCCCGGGCGGAACGCGGCATCATCTTCATCGACGAAATCGACAAGATCGCTCGCAAGACGGCTAACCCTTCGATTACGCGCGATGTTTCGGGCGAAGGCGTGCAGCAGGGACTTCTGAAAATCCTGGAAGGAACGGTTGCCGCGGTTCCTCCGAAAGGTGGCCGGAAGCATCCGGAACAGAGTCTTGTGCAGATAAACACGAAAAACATCCTTTTTGTCTGCGGAGGCGCGTTCGAAACGCTCGACAAGATTATTGCGCACCGCGTGAACAAGGGCGGCATGGGCTTTGGCGCGGATATTCGCACCGAGAAAGACAATTCCCTTTCCAGACTTTTTAAGCAGCTCGAACCGGACGATTTGATTCATTTTGGACTGATGCCCGAACTTGTCGGACGCTTGCCGATAGTCGTCGCTCTCGAGGAACTCGACGAAACGGCCCTGAAGCGGATTTTGACCGAACCGAAGAACGCGATTGTGAAGCAGTTCGTCAAGCTGTTCAAGATGGATGGAATCGACCTGTCCTTTACGGAAGACGGCATTTCGGAAATCGTCGCCTTTACGCTCGAACGCAAGACCGGCGCAAGAGGACTGCGCTCGATTGTGGAACGCACGCTCCAGAAGGCGATGTATGAACTGCCCGGCTCCGGCGTCAAGAAGCTTGTTGTCGATGGGGAACTGGTCAAAAAGGTTTTGTCGCACGATAACGAAAAAATGTCGCTTGAGGATTTGGATTGAAAAAGACGACACCTGATTCCGAGAATTTGCTAGAAACGGTTGCCCTGGACTTATCCCACGATTTTCCGCTGCTCCCGCTCCGCGACGCTCTGGTGACGCCGGGAGCTTCTACACGAGTCCTCGTGGGACGTGAAATTTCGCAGAACGCTCTGCAGGCTTCCAGGGCCTACCATGACTTGATTCTGCTTGCGCTTCAGCCCGACCCGGACAAGGAAGCTGTAACGCTCGAAGATTTGCCTAAGGTCGGTGTCCTCGCCCATGTCCAATCCGTGAGCGCGCTCCCGAATGGCTGTTGGCGTGTCCTGCTCGAAGGCATTGTCGTTGTCGATTTGGTAAATCCGGAAATCCTTTCGGACAGAAACTATTTTTCGTCGCATATTTCCCTTCGCCACTACGCTTCGGTCGATGATTCGCTTTCCAAGGTGATTGCCAGGGAAGGCCTTCGGCTTTTTGAGCGGTATGCGGGATTGCAGAATCTTTCGCCGGATATCGTGCATGATGTCCAGACAAAGGAAGAGCCATTTGCGACTTACATGGCGATGCTTCCCTTTGTGCGCGTGACTCCGGCCCAGAAGCAGAAGGCTCTTGAACAGGAAAACCTGGATTCTCTCGGTCGGGTGATCAATGCGTATCTCCAGGCGGCGCTCGATGTGGAAAGCGTCGTAGAGCATGTTCGGGACGATGTCCAGCAGAAGATGCAGCAGAACCAGAAGGAATGGCTCATCAGCGAGCAGATCCGGATGTTGCAAAGCGAAATTTCGGACGGCGATGGCGACGAAATCGACAAGCTCGAACAGAAAGTCAAGGAAAAGCATTTTTCCGCGGCGATTCAGGAAAAGCTGGACGAGGAATTCGGTCGGATGCGCCTGATGCAACCTGCAAGCCCGGAGTACGCTGTTTCGCGTAACTATATCGACTGGTTTCTTTCGATTCCATATGGCGTTTATACGGATACCGCGCTGGACCTGAAAAAGGTCAAGAAAAATCTGGACGCGAAACATTTCGGTCTGGAAAAGGTCAAGGAACGGATTCTCGAATATGTCGCGGTGCTGAAACAGACCGGTGCGGAAAACAAGGCTCCAATCATCTGCCTGGTCGGTCCGCCTGGCGTAGGCAAGACGACGCTTGTGCGGTCCATTGCGGAATCGCTCGGCAGGAATTTTGCCCGGGTGACTTTGGGAGGGGTTTCGGACGAAGCGGAAATCCGCGGCCATCGTCGGACATATATCGGCTCGATGCCTGGACGTTTTATCCAGGCCCTCCGACATGCCAAGTGCATGAATCCCGTCATCCTGCTCGATGAAATCGACAAGATGGGGAACGATTATCGGGGCGATCCTGCCAGTGCGATGCTCGAAGTTCTCGATCCGGAACTCAACCCGGATTTCACCGACCATTTCATGGAAGTCGGTCTGGATTTTTCGAAGGTGCTTTTCATCGCGACGGCGAATTCGGAAGCGACGATACCCGCTCCGCTTGAAGACCGTATGGAAGTTGTGCGCCTGCCCGGATACTATCCACACGAAAAGCTTGCCATCGCAAAGGACTATCTGATTCCGAAGGCTCTAAAAAACTGCGGCGTTTCGGATGTTTCCTCGATTGTTTTTGACGAAGAATCCATTCGAAAAATTTTACGCGGATACACGCGTGAGGCTGGAGTCCGCGAACTTGAACGCATGGTTGAAACCGTCGTGCGCAAGCGTGTCAAGGAAACCCTGATGGGCAAATCAGGAAAGCTTTCGCTTACGCCGAAGCTCGTTGAAAAGTATCTGGGTGTGCCTCGCTTCCTGGACAACCGCTTGCCGCTTCCTGGACGTTTTGGCGTTATCACGGGACTTGCCTGGACCTCTGTCGGAGGGGAAATCCTCTTGATCGAATCGAAGCTGCTTTCGGGTCGCGGGCATCTGCTCCTCACGGGGAAGCTCGGCGACGTAATGAAGGAATCTGCGCAGATAGCTCTCAGTCTTGTTCGCGAACGCCTCCAGCGTTTTGAAATCGACCCGGCAATCGTGCGCAAGACGGATATTCATATCCACGTTCCCGAAGGCGCAGTTCCCAAGGATGGACCGTCGGCGGGAATCGCTCTCACGTTGTCGCTCCTTTCTGCGTTTACCCGCATTCCGGTTCCGCCGGATGTTGCGTTTACAGGCGAGGTAAGCCTTTCGGGAGATTTGCTACCTATCGGAGGCTTGAACGAAAAGGCGCTTGCCGCTCTCGACGCCGGAGTCAAGACGCTCTATTTGCCGAAGCAGAACGAAAAGGACATCTCCGAGTTGCCGGCTCCGGCGAAGAAGGGGCTTAAAATCCATACGATGGAACATATCGACGACCTGATCGCGGTTCTTTTTTCAAGCGGCAAAAAGAAAAAACGGACAAAGAAAAATGGCTGAATTTTCTCTCGATGAAATGCGCGCAGCTCTCGAAAAACTCGAAAAGAGAATTTTCTCGGCTTGCGTACAAAGTAATCGCTTGCGGGAAAGCGTGAAGCTTATTTGGGTGTCAAAGTTTCACCCGATTGAAGCGGTTAGAAATGCGGTAATGCTCGGGGCGACGGATTTCGGCGAAAACCGCGTACAGGAAGCCGTGGAAAAATTCATGGCCCGAGACCCGAAAATTCACTGTCACATCATCGGGCCGGTTCAGTCGAATAAATTAAAAAAGGCAGCTCTGGTGGCGGATTGCATCCATTCCGTGGCGAGCGTGGAAGCCGTGGAAAAACTGGAAAAGGTCTGTGCCGAAGCGGGCAAGGCTCTCGACATCCTCTTCCAGGTGAATGCGGGTGAGGAAGAAACCAAGAGCGGCCTGGAAATCCACGAAGCGGAACCGTTTCTGCTTTCTCTTGAAAAACAGGGGCCGTTTCCGCATATCCGTTTTCGCGGCCTGATGACAATCGGGAAAAATACGGGTGTTGCCGAGGATTCCCGCGAATGCTTCGCCTTTTTGCGCAGACTGCAACAAAAGTTTTTGACCCGCGGAGACGTCTTTAAAAATTTTGACCAGCTTTCGATGGGGATGACCGGGGATTTGGAGGTCGCCATCGAGGAAGGCGCGACGATGATTCGCGTCGGGACCGCGCTTTTCGGCGAAAGGGTTTACGGGAAAAAGCAACCGCTTGGCTAAAAAACGCTAAGCTGTCGGAAATTCCTTGCCTGGGCACAGGTTAAAACAGACAGACCCGGAATTTCTTTTCTATTATTGAAGCGAAAAAGGGGTCGGGAAAAGCCCGCTCCCTTCCTTTCGCGTTTTTTTCGAGAAGGACCTATGCCAAATCGTGTTGTTATCGGCTCCCAGTGGGGCGATGAAGGAAAAGCCAAGATCGTTGATTTTCTTACGCTGGATGCAGATGTCATCGTCCGTTTTCAGGGAGGGGCGAACGCCGGTCATACCGTCGAAGTGGGCGACAAGAAGTTCGTTTTCCACCTGATTCCGTCGGGAATTATGCATGAAAACAAGCTTTGCGTTATCGGTAACGGTGTCGTTCTTGATCCTATCCAGACTCTCGCTGAAATTGCGGACTTGCATTCCAAGGGCGTCAGGAATCCGGAACAGCACCTGGTCATTGCGGACAATGCGCATGTCGTTCTGCCGTATCATTCGGCGCTCGATAAGGCGAAGGAAAAGAAGGCGGGAACGGCGGCTATCGGAACAACCGGTCGGGGAATCGGGCCGTGTTACAGCGACAAGGTGAACCGCATCGGTGTCCGTGTCGGCGACCTGATGGATGAACGCGAACTGCGTCCGCGCGTCGAAGCGATGGCAAAGGTCCACAACGAAGAATTCCGCGTGATGTACGATGTCCCCGAAATCGACCCGGAACAGGTCATCCGGGACTATCTTGAACTCGGACAGAAAATCAAGCCGTTCGTCCGCGACGTAAGCGAAATCCTCTACAAGGCGCTGAAAGAAAAGAAACGCCTGATTTTCGAAGGGGCGCAGGGAACGATTCTCGATGTCGATCAGGGAACCTATCCGTATGTAACTTCGAGCAATACGGTCGCCGGCTATGCGAGCTGCGGATCGGGTGTCGGACCGACTGCGATCGACCAGGTCGTGGGAGTTGTCAAGGCTTACACGACGCGTGTCGGAAACGGTCCTTTTCCCACGGAACTTCTAGACGATATGGGCGAAAAGCTTCGCAAGCTCGGCAACGAATACGGGGCGACTACCGGACGAAACCGCCGCTGCGGTTGGTTTGACGCTCCGGTCGTCCGCAAGGCGGCTCTCGTGAACGGCCTTACCCACTTGGCGATTACGAAACTCGACGTTCTCGATACGTTTGACGAAATCAAGGTCTGCACGCATTACGAATGCGACGGTGAAAAAATCGAAATATTCCCGAACCAGCTTTCGAAGGTGGGACGCTGCACGCCCGTATATGAAGTACTTCCCGGCTGGAAACGGGATACGACCAAGTGCAAGAGCTGGGATGAACTTCCGGAAAATGCGAAGAGGTATCTGGAAAAGATGTCCGCGCTTGTCGGTGTAAAAATCGGCATGATTTCGATTGGCGCCCATCGGGACGAAAGCATCGTCATCGATATGAAGTAAACCGGGAGGGGTTCTATGGCGGATGAAAACATTGCGCAGCTTCTCAAGGGCGTCGATCTCTTTTCGGAACTTACGGAAGAGCAGCTTTCCCAGCTGGCTTCTCTTGTCATCGTAAACGAATTTGGGCGAGACGAAACGATCATTCTGGAGAAGGACGAGTCGTCGAGTTCGCTGTTTCTAATTGCGGACGGAGAAGTCAAGGTCTATGTGACCGGGTCGGACGGGAAGGAGACGATTCTCTCGCTTTTGTCCCGCGGGGATTCGTTCGGGGAAATGTCGCTCATCGATGGGGAGCCTCGGTCCGCTTCGGTAAAGGCCGTGTTGCCGACAAAGGTTCTCGTCATCCACCGGGAACATTTTCTGGAACTTTTGAGGACGACTCCGGAACTTGCCACGGGACTTCTCGTGCAGATGAGCCGTCGCCTGCGAAACGCCAACCGCCAGATCGGATCGCTTGCGACGATGTCTGTCTATGGGCGTGTCGCCGGGACGATTCTCAGCCTGATGGAAGATCGCGGGGTTCGCATCCACGGGCGCAGCGGTGAAATGGTGACTGTCATTCGCAACCGTCCGACGCAACAGCAGTTTGCGGAAATGTCGGGGACCACGCGCGAAACGGTTAGCCGGGTCTTTTCGACGCTTTCCCGGAGCGGAACCATCTCCCTGATGGGGAAGGATCTGGTAATTTCGGAAGAAAGCAGGCTGCACGAGATAAATTCAAAGGTCTAAGAGGACAAAATGGACAAGGAATCTTTCATCCATCGGATTTTTTCGACGAAGCCTTGGATTTATGCGCTGTTCCTGCTTGCGCTCTTCCTTGTCCTTTGTGCAATTGTCTTTAACAAGGTCGTGATGCCCGTTATCGCGAGGGAACATGTGACCGGTCGATCGGTTCCCGCCCTAGAAGGCCTCGACAGTGTCGCTGCGATAGCCCTTGCGGCGGATTCCGGCTTTGGTATCGTATTTTCCGAGGAACGGGAATACAGCAACACGTTTGACATTGGTCTGGTGATGCGGCAAAATCCGTCTGCGGGGTCTGTTTCAAAGCCCGGTCGCACGATTCGCCTGACGATTTCGGATGGGCTGCATCAGTTTACGGTTCCCGATCTTTTTGACAAGAACGGAGAAGAGGCCGCTCTGGCGATTCAAAATGCCGGGCTGAACGTCGGTCTGACTTTCCGGATGCCTCACCCCAACTTATCAAAGGGAAAGGTTGTGCGGACGAATCCTTCGGAAGGTTCCCTGGTGCACAAGGGCGATACGGTCGATGTGTTCCTCTCTTCCGGCCCGAAAGGAGAACTGTTAGAACTTCCCGACGTTGTCGGGCTGCGCCTGTCGGCGGCGACGGCGAACCTGCGGGCAGCGGGATTCCTCGTCGGAAAGACGGAACGGCGCAAGGTTTCGGGCGAATCCTCGGAAAAGGTCCTTGCCCAGGAACCGTCGGCGGGAACGGCTCTTTCCGCCGGATCGAAAACCAACCTGGTCGTAGCGGAATAAGAGGCTTCCGATGAATCGCTTGTGGACTGTCGCGCTTTTCCTGTTGTTTGCGGTTGTCGCCTGTTCTGGACCGAAACAGCTTTCCCGGGCGGAGAATCCGACTGAAAATATCAAATCCGTTGCGGTCGAAAAATCGGAACCTGCAAAAATCGACAGCGCTCAACTGCTCCGGCTTGAAATTGCGCATAGTTCCTTTTTGCGGGCGATAGCTCTTGAACGGCATGGGGAATTCGGCATCGCGGAAGAGTTTATGCGGCACGCCTACGAGGCGGATCCGGAAAATCGCTATCTTGCGTTTTCCGTCCTGGAACTGATGGTGCGCCGTGGAGCCGGAACTTCCGAAGAGGCGGTGAAGCTCGCGAATAGGGCAAAGTCTCTGAAGGGCAAGCGGACCAGCGGACAATATGCGCTTCTCGGTCGGATTTACAGCGAAATGTCGAATCTTGACAGTGCGCTCCTTTATTACAGAAAGGCGGTCGAAGCTAGCGAACAGAACCTTCACGCAGCTTACGAGTATTCCCTGCTTTTGGAGATTTCTCGCGATACGAAGGAACTGATTCGCATCTATGGGCTTCTCTTGCCGCAAATCGGCTACCCGCAGGCGATGCTCGAACGGCAGATTTCCCTTTTGGCGGAAACGAAAAACGACTCGGCGATGGCCGATCTCTTCGGAGCTATCTATGAAGTGCGCGGCGACCGGGCGTTTTTAGAAAACCGGATTCGTCTTCTATTCGGTATGAAACGCTTTGAAGAGGCGCTTCGCTCGACGGAAGAGTTTCGGGCGGATTCCGCCTTTACCGACGATTCGCTTTCCGTGGCGTTCTTGACCGCGGCTTATATCGGTCTCGGGCAGGATTCGGTTGCGATGGATTCGCTTGGGGCGATTTACAGGCGAAACCCGAGCCACGGCAACGTGCTGATGAATCTTGCGCTGATGGAAACGAAGCTCGGGAGAAAGGACCAGGCGAAAATCCACTGGGAGCGTCTCGCCGGAACGGATCGGTATGCGGCGTCCGCCTTGGGAATGCTGAGCGTAATGGCGCTTGACGACGGCGATTCGGCTAAGTCCCTGGATTATCTGGAGCGCGCATACGACCGCGAACCGATTGCATACCGGAACAATCTGCTGGTCCGCTACGCAAATGTGAAAGATTATCCGAAGGCCTATCGGGTCTTGGACGAGGCTCTGAAGCCGGATGCCCGGCTAGATACGGTTCGCCAAAAAATCCAGGCTTCGGGAAACCTTGAAGAACTGCGAAAGTTTGACGCGGCGACGACGCTCGCCTTGGCAAACATCCATTTTGAATATGGAACCTTCTTGCAGATGAACGCGGAAATGCTTGAAGCTGTCCCGACGTCCATGCAGAAAAAAGATTCGGCGAAGGCTTTACGCGAAAAGGCTTGCGGGCATTACCTGGAAGCTGCCCGTATCGGCGGGGAGACGCAAAACCTGCTCTTTGCGTATGGATCGAACCTCCTTTCGCTCGGAAAGGTCGATTCCGCGATAACCGTTTTTCGGAAAATTTTTGAAAACTTCCCGATGGACGCGATGTCGAAAAATCATTTGGGATATACGCTTGTCGATTTAAACCGGAACGCGGAGGAACTCAAGTGGGGAATTTCCCTGATCGACGAGGCGCTCGCGCTAAATCCGAACGAAGTCGCCTACAAGGATTCCAAAGGCTGGGCGTTATACCGCGAAGGGAAATACCGCGAAGCCTTGGCCATCATGGAAGATGTTGAAGCGCAACAGGATTCTTTTCCCGAAATGTTCTTGCGCGATACGTCGATCTTTGCGCATCTCGCCGCGATATGCCAGGCGCTTTCGCTGAAAGACCGCGCCGTCGGATATTACGAAAAGGTCCTGTCGATCGATCCGCAGAACGAAAACGCGAAACGCCAGATCGAAATTTTGAAAAAAGAGGAATAGTTTCAGGGTGGAAATGCTTTATCGGCGAAACCGGAAGTTCCTGGAAAAGCGCTTTGCTTTATTGGGGGCGCTTGCGCTTTCGATCGTTTGTCTAGCCGGGTGCGGTCCGCGACTGGTGAAAGGTCCGGCGGAATCTTCAAGCGGGTTTGTCCCGGACAGCCTCAAGGCAAAATTTTCGCTCGAAATCCTCGATTCGTCAGAAGGTTCGCACCGGCTTTCGGGTGTACTGTTCGCGGTTCCCTACCAGCGGTATCGCCTGGAATTTTCCGGTCCGCTCGGAATTGGTGTGGCGTCGCTTTTGTGGAAAGATGGCGAATGGACGCTTCTTCTTTCGCAGCAGAAAGCGTTTGTCGAGGGAAAAGGTTACTTGGTCGGCGGCTATGCGGGAATCCCGCTGTTCGACATTCACCAGGTCGCTTCGCTTTTCTGGGGGGGCGCAGAGGCGGGCGCTGCCGGCAAGAACGCTTTGGGAATCCCTTTCACGGTCAAGAAAAATCCGGATGGTCGTACCGCGGAACTTCGACAGGGTTCGGAACGCCTGGAATTTTTGGACTATGCGGAATTCGGCATCGGAATCCTGCCATCGGAAATTCGGGCCTATCGGAACGAAAGGAACGCGATGAACGTCCGGGTGAAAAGCGTTCGCGCCGATGCTTCGTGGAGTGACGGAACATGGCGCTTGACGGTTCCCAAAAGTTTTGAACGCCTTTGATTTTGTAATTTTTGACCATGAGACGACTTTTTATTTTTGCCCTGCTCGTTGTTTGCGGCGCGGCTTCGGCTGTCGATACGCTCGAAATTTTTGCGTTGCGCGTCCAGTTCAAGCAGGAGGCGCCGGATAATTCCCTGACGACAGGAACGGGCCGTTTTGATTCCGACAGCGATACGGCGAGCGCGAATTACAGTCTTGATCCTAGCGGGCATCGGGCGAGCGCCGCTTACTGGCAAAAGCATTTTGATTTCGCTAACGCTTATTACAGGTCGGTGAGCGGCGGAAACCTGGTAATCGTTTCCCGGATTTTTCCGAGCGGGGAGCCTTACACGCTAGACCATTACATCATCGACTACAACCGTACCGCGAAACGGAAAGGCGAAAAGACGGCGGAGTTTGACGAAGCGCGGAGTCGCGACTACATGAACTTTGTCTGGGACGCGGTGACGGCTGCGAACCAGCCGAGCGATACGCTAGACAATCCGTTCAAGGTGCCTCAGCCGAAATCCCCGAACAGGAAGCGCGCCTATATGATTATCCACGCGGGAGCGAGCCGTCTTCTCGATGGCGGAAGCATGGGAACGAAAAATGCGAATACGCCCGGCGACTTTATGGACGTCTATGTCGTACGCGACTACTGGGCCTATCTGGATTCCGCCGATACGACTAGGAAGGTTGCCGGAGACTTGAACGGAATGGTCTTGCCGGGATCGACTCTCGATACGCTGCGGACGATTATGGTGACTAGCGAAACGGCTTCGCAGGACGGTCTAAACTGGGGAATCAACGGAATTCTGGTGAACCAGATCGGGCGCGAACTGGGAATGCCGAATACTTACGATGTCGTCAAGGGAATATCCCGCCTGGGATATTTTGACGTAATGGATTTTGCCGGTTATAATGCGGGAAACGGCTTTTTTCCGGTGCTTCCTTCGGCGTGGGTGCGGGCCTATATGGGCTGGGCGAAAGTGGAAACGGTCTATCCGCCGAAATCGGGAAAACTTTCCCGGGAACTTTTCGCCGCGGGGTCGGGGAAGGGTGCGGAAATCCTGAAAGTTCCCCTGTCGTCGAATGAATATCTTTTGATTGAAAACCGCGAGCGATCCGCAGGCGATTCGGCAAAAATCGCGGTATCGTATGTTCCCGCTTCGGATGTCGCCGCCGACAGGGATTACGAAATCCTCACCAAGGTCTATCCGGTCGATAGCCTTTTTGTCGCCTTTGAAGACAGCCTCTGCGATTCGGTCGGAAAATGCAAGAAGAACAAACATAAGCTGGGCGGAGTTATTGTCGATGTTTCCTCGTTTGACGCGGGACTTCCTTCGAGCGGTGTCGCTGTCTGGAAGGTTAACGACTGGTATTTGCGCGAAGCGCTTCCCTATGGCGTAACGAATTTCTGGGGCGGAGATACGGTTCGCGACCACCAGTTCGGAATCATGCTTTCGGAAGCGGACGGAATTCTTTCGATTGGAAAAACGTTCAAGAATTCCCTGGGCGAAGACGCTTACGATTACGGTTCCGGCGCGGACTTGATTCCTCACTTGCGCAAGGGGAAAAACTCGCCGAAGGATACGGTCTTTTCGATCGAGGCTTCGGGTTACGGCAACACGGCGACGACGTCGGGCGGTTACACGGGTGTTTCCGTTTCGGCAAAAAGGGCGAAAAACGCGCACGTGGAAAAGACTTCGAATTCCTTTATGGGCGACAGTGTCCTGAACTTTGCGGCTCCGTCGATTCCCGTTTCGATTTCGTGGACGGACCTTTCGCTTTCCGGAGCGAAGTTTCCGAAAAATGTCGGTTTGGACGCCGCCTTGCGCGGAGCGGTCGCTCTGGATTATCCGGCAGGAATGTCGGTCGGAGAAGGTGAAAAGCTAATTGTCTTTGGCGCTGCGGACGGGACACTCCAGGTGATGGATGCCCGTGGCGATTCTCTTTCTGAACGCGATTCGACGCTTGAACGGAAAACGCTCTCTAGGGAAAGCACGGTGGAGAAGGTGCCTATCTATCGGCTGGGAAGTTCTTACGGACCGCTTCTCGGTCTCGCCGCTTCGAACGATACGGTCTTTAGCCTGCACCGAGGAAAGGGCCTTGCCCGGACAGTCCTGCTTTCGGATATCGACCAGATCCGGTTTGAACGCAAGCTCGCTCCGCTTTCGTCCGCGGCTTTGGGCCCGATGGTCGTAAACGGCTTTGTCTTTGTCGCGGACAGCGGCTCGCTTTATCGCTACCCGACGTCGGATTTTTCCAAGCGGGAAGCTTTCCCCCTGCCCGAAAACTTCGTTCCGCACGATATGGCGCTATGCCCTGCGAATGAATCGAACAACATTGCGCTTGTCGGGAAAAATGCGGAAATTGCGCTTTTCAAGGAAGCGGACGGCCTGGTGCGGAAACTGCCCGCTCCGAAAATCCAGAAGGGGCTTGTTCCTGTCGGAAAGCAGACGTTCCGCGTGGCGTGCTCGGATTTTGACCGCGACGGAAATTCGGAAATGTTCCTCCTTGGAAGTCGCGGCTATGCAGCGATGGTCCGGGCGAACGATTCGGCGTCGGTCGTCTTTTCTCCGCGAAACTTTAAACGCGGCGGCGACGGCAGCGTGGATTTTTACGACGAAACTTCGCCGATTGCCGTAGGAGATGTAAACGGCGACGGCTACCCGGATGCGGTATTTCTCGGATACAATCTCGTGTACGCGGTGGACCGTTCGGGCGTCGTCATCCCGGGCTTCCCGGCGACCGTTACAAAAAATTTGCCGGAATACGCTTTCCTTTCGGAACCGTTGCTCGTCGATGTGACGGGCGACAGCCTGCCCGAAATACTCGTGGGAACGAACGGCGGACTTCTGATGGCATTCCAGTCGAACGGAAAGCAGATCGCGAAGGGATTCCCGCTTTCCGCCGGATCGTTCGAATATGGCGAAACGGTCTCGCCGATGTCGTTCTTCGTCTCCAAGACGATTGACTCGCTTTCGGGCTTGCAGGTCTATGCGTTCCAGCGCTCTTCGGTTTCGGGTTTCCGCCTTCCGAAATCTTCGATGGCGGCTAGATCGCGCTCCTGGAACGTTCCGGGTTCGGACAACGGTCGGACGGGATTCTTTGATGCGTCTCGCCTTTCGGAACCGTCTGTGTCGGATTCCACTGAAAGCATCGACGAGTTTTTTGTCTATCCGAATCCGGTTCGCGGCGGAATGGCGAATGTCCGCTACACGCTCGGGATGAACGCCAAGTCGGTGATTGTCGAATTCTTTGACATCGCAGGGCTGTGTGTCTTTTCCAAGAAAATCGACGGAGCGAACAAGGGCAGAAACCAGCTTGACCATCTTGACATTTCGCGTCTCGGGAGCGACGTCTATACGGTGCGGCTCCGCGTGAAATTTGACTCCGGGAAGAAAAAACAGAAATTCTATCGCGTCGGAGTAATTCGATGAAATCTGCGGATAAAGTTTTTCGCTTCGGATGGGGAATTGCCCTCGTTGTTTTTTTCGTCGCCTGTTCGACGCCGACATCTTCGGAATCGGGCGGCATCGACTGTCCGAATTGCACGGTCAAGAAAAGTTCCACGTCTGCGGAAAGGGCTTCTTCGTCGAGCGGTGGGGGAATTTCTTCGTCCGCGGATTCGTCGCTTGCTCTTTCCGTAACTTGGGTCAATGTCGGCGGATTTTCGATTTCCCAGACGGAAATCATGCAGTCGGATTACCGAAAACTGATGGGGACGCTTCCTCGGCAGATGGCGAAGGCGACGGGAGATTCCTTTCCGGTAGCGAACGTTTCCTTTTACGAGGCGATTCTCTTTGCAAATGAGCTATCCAAGTCCATCGGATTCGATACCGCCTATTCCTATGAATCCCGCGGTGCGGGCGACAGGCTCGAAAACCTGAAAACGGACGATTCCGTCAAGGCGGTCCGCTTGCCAAACGGCTCCGAATGGGAGTATGCGTATCGGGCGGGAACTTCTAGCGCTTATTACTGGGGAACCGCAGTCGCCTCCGATTATGCCGTCTATAACAATCTGTTCGACAGCTACCAGAAGGTTGCCCGGAAGCTTTCGAACGCATGGAATCTTTACGATATGGCGGGCAATGTCGCCGAGTGGACTTCGGACACGACGCTTCGCGGTGGAGACTGGACGTCGGTCGCGAAGGAACTCGCCGCCAGGGAATCGAAAAAGAAAATGCCGGACTTTGCGTCAAACGGGAGCGGAATCCGCGTCATCCTTTCTGGAGAATAAAATGAATGTAAAATTTTCGCCATGGAAATGCCTTTGCCTCTTTCTTGCATTTTTCGTGTTCGCTTGTACGCAAAGCGAGGAACAGAAAAAATCGGACAAGATTGAAACGGACCTGAAAAATCTGCCAAAGCTCGCCCCGATAAAAATTCCGGAAGGCGTTGCCGGGCTTTATATTGGAACGCTTCCATGCGACGAATGCGATACCCGCCGAATTCGGATGGAGCTAGATTCGAGCGGCAGGGCGCAAATCGAGGAAATTCTCTTCTCTGCGAAACCGGACACGTTGAAAAGCTCCGCAACATTCAAGGACAGCGCAGACTATGTTCTGGTTCGCTTCGATGACGGTAAGCGCTTCATGAATTTCTTGAAGCGCAGCGGAACATCTCTCGAATATCTGAATATCGAAGGCAAGCCTTACGAAGATTCGGAGGGACCGTATCGCCTAATCCGCATTCTCAGGAAAAAATCGTCAATATGATTTCGTTTTCAAACGCTGTGCAGGAATCGATGCCGAAAGCCTTGGCCGGGCTTCCGCTGCTATCGATTTCCGTGATGGACTATTCGGACGAGCTGGAACTTAAAAATCGTGCCTTTGCGGTTTTTTGCGAAAGAAACGGGTTGCCTGTTCCCGAAAAAATTGTCGAAAGCCCGCTTTCGCGAAATTATCGTACGACGACGAAACGCCGCGCAGGATCTGAAAACGGTCGTTTCCGACTTTTCTTCGGGGCGGATGAACGCTTGGAATACACGGAGCCGCTTGAACCGGAAGAACATCTGGCGATTTATCGCTTTGTCGAGGATATTTTAAAAAAGCCCGCTTTTTCGGCACTCGCCGAAGCGTTGAACTGGATTATCGTTCGCGGCTCGTATAAGCGTCGCGCGGTGATTTTCAATGTGGGCGAAATGAACGCGGCGGTTGTCCGAAAGCTCAAGCTCATGGGCGAACATCTAAATGTAGCGAATTTGGGAGTCGTTTCCGCCCATGTCTATTTTGACCCGACTCGTTCCGACTATTATTTGGAAGCTTCCCGCCCGGCAGATGCGCTCGGATTTAAAACGCTTTTTGGCCCGAAGGAACTGTCGCTTGACCTCGGCGCGTTCCGCTTGAAATATCCCGTGACGGGCTTTAGCCAAATCAACGAATCGCAAATTCCGAACCTGCTCGCCTTTGCAAAAAAAATGTTAAGGCCTTCGGAAAAGGATCGTCTGCTGGATTTGTATTGCGGCTACGGGCTTTTTTCTTTCGGCATGGGGGAAGCTGCCGCTTCGACGTGGGGCGCGGAATGGGAAGGTCCTTCAATCGAATGCGCCAAGAACAGCGCGCGTTTTTTGAAACGACCGGCGAAATTTCTCGCCGGGAAAATCGACCGGGGGTTCGTGGAAAGATCCATTCCCAAAGTCTCCGGTTCGGAACTGGCGCTTCTCGATCCGCCGCGTTCTGGAGTCGAAGCGGGCGTGATTGCGGCTCTTGCAAAACGGAACCCGAATCGCGTTCTGCATATTTTCTGTGGCACGGACGAAATCCCGCGTTCCCTGAATCAGTGGAAGCTTTCGGGCTACAAGGCTGTGAACATCCAGCCGCTCGACCTTTTTCCGGGAACGCCGCACTTGGAAACGATGGTGCTGCTCGAAAAATAACGGCTAAAAATTTTTAATGAAGGGAAGAACCCGGATGAACTCGACCAAGCAGAAACTGGCGGCGAAAAAGTTTTTCTTGAAAATCTGGAAAGGAAATTTTCCGTGGTGATTCTCGGAATCGTTTTTGAAAGCGCGCTCGACCCGGAAATGTGGCGTAAAGGCGGAATGTCGTTTCTTTTTATCTGGGTTCTGATTCAACGTGCCAATCTCTTTTGGATTCTCGCTTTGAAACGATTCGAGTGACTGACGATTCAAAAACTAATGTTCTTAGGCTATCGCTCATCGAAAGTGAAGAATTTCATACGGATGCTCTGAATATAGTCTTGGCAAGATATGCTGGAATCCGACTCCAAAGTATTGGAATTGTTGGGAACTAGGAACGCAAACATTTGAACAAAGAACAAAGTTGCTATATTCCATAAACGATGAATACCCTGGACTGCATTTTTTCCCGGCGCAGCACGCGCAATTACAAACCCCTTCCTGTCGAAAAGGAAAAACTTTTGAAAATCGTCGAAGCGGGCCGCTTTGCGCCGAGCGGGGGCAACAACCAAACGAATCGCTTTCTGGTCATCCAAAATGCGGAAGTTCGAAAGGCGCTCGTTTCGCTGGTGGAAAAGGCTTTTGCCGGGATGCAGGTGTCGGAAGGGATGTACCGGAGCGTCAAAAATTCCATCCTGAGTTCGCAGAAAGGCGGTTACGTCTTTTGCTACAACGCACCCGTTCTCATCGTCGTCGCGAACCAAAAGGATTACGGCAACAACATGGCGGACGCGGCGATTGCCATCGAAAACATGATGCTCGAAGCGAATGAACTCGACCTTGGCAGTTGCTGGATCAACCAGCTTCGTTGGTTAAATGAGGATCCGGAAATTCTTCGTTATCTGCAGAAGCTCGGGCTGGGGGAAAACGAACGCGTCTATGGTTCGCTTGTCGTCGGTTATCCCGAAACTTCCGACGGACTTCCGCTTCGAAAACCCCTGGAGCGAAAAGGGAATCCGATGACCTGGATTTAAAACGCTTTTTACACGGAATTTGAGGGGGCTTTTGCAAAACGGGGAATTTGCTGTGTAAATTTTATGGAAATCGGCGGTGAGTTTGGCTCGTCCGAGGCTCGTTTCCGTTGAAACAGTTTGCTTTTCTTGTGTAAAAATTTATGTTTAAAATCGATATGTCGGCGATAGATAAACTTTTTGATTACGATGATTACCGTCGTTTTTTGAAGGATTATTTTGACGAGCAGAAAAAATTGCGCGCCGTCTTTTCGCATCGTTTTTTTGCCGCCAAGGCGGGGTTTAGTTCGTCGTCCTATTGTTTGAACGTGATTCGCGGACGTTTTAACCTGACGGAAAAATCTATTGCCAAGATGACAAAGGCGATGGGACTGAACAACAGCCAGTCCAGATATTTTGCCGCCCTTGTGGAATACAACCAGGCGAAGCGTGTCGAGGAACTCGAAAACGCTTGGGACGAAATCGTCCGGATTCGCTCGAAAAATGAATTTGTACACATTTCGCACGAACAGAAAGATTTTTTTTCCAAGTGGTATTATCCGGTTTTGCGGGAGCTTGTCTGCCACCCGGATTTTGATGGCGACATGATGCGTTTGGCGCGGACAATTGTGCCGAGAATGTCAACGGAAGAAGCGCGGACTGCTGTATCCAATATGCGCCGCTGGAAGCTCATCGAGAAAGATTCGGAGGGACGGTTTCATCGCACATCGTTAATGATCGATGCGAAAAATGTTTCCCCGATGGACTTGCGGCAGATTCGGCGCGAGTATGTGCAGCAGGCGATCGGAGCCGTGGAAACGAAAAATCCGAACGAACGTTTTGCAGCGTTTACGACGCTTGCGATGAGCGAAAAATCGTATGACTATGCGGTCAAGGTTCTGGAAGAGGCTCGGCAAAAAATTATGGCGAAAGCTTCGGACGATCCGATTGTTGAAAAGATTTACGAGATGATGATCGTCGCTTATCCGATGAGCGAAAAGTTGGGCAAGGAGAATGGGAAATGAAGTTTTCTTTTGCGCTGATTTGTTTGTGTGCAATTGCCTGGTCGCTTGTCGTCGGATGTTCGGACAAACGGAATGCCGGCGGTGTGACGGATATCGGAAATTCCATCGCCGGGAAAATCTTCCTTTCGGACGGGGTGACGCCCGCGGTAAACGCCCGTGTTGTCGCGTATGAGGATTCCTGGAAAAATATTCGAATCGCGGATTCCGTAGTCGCCTTCTCGGACAGCTCGGGAAGTTTTGTACTGGAAAATGTCGAAAGCGGCATGCGCATTCTGTATGCCGGAAAGGCAGGCGAAAATGTTCTTTTGAATCAAATCGAAGATTCGATGAACGTCGTGCTGGGAAGCCCGAAAACGCTTTCCGGGAAGATTTTTTCGGAAACGGACGGCTCGGTGCGAATTGTCGGGACTTCCTTGACGGAGAAACTCAATGTAAATGGCGAATTTTCTTTTGATTCGGTTCCGCCGGGAGACATTTCTCTTGTCTATGTAAAAAAATCCGAATCGCGCTCGTCTTTCGATTTCAGCACGCTGGATGGACGCTCGGCGATTACGCTTCCGGCGTTGAAGGCTTTTTCGGATACGGATTCTGTCTTGGTCGTTTCCGACGCTTCGCTGTATTCGGATTCTTCTTTTGGCGTTTCGTTCGGCTCGTCGCTTGTAACGGCGATTTCGGTCCCTCTCGAAAGTTCGCCGACGGAGACTCTGCGGAATTTCGTGATGCCGGTGAAGTTCGACAACCGAATCGACTTTTCCGCGTTTTCGGAGCCGGATTCGTTCCAGATTGTTTCGGAAAGCGGTTCCGTCCAGAATTTTGAAGTGGATTACTGGACGCCACGCGCTTCGCAGGGCGTTTTGTGGGTTCGCCTGGATTCGCTGAAAGTCGGGACGAAAAATGTGAATTTGTATGTAATCCGTCGGGTCGAGGAAAATTCTTTCCGAGCGTTCTTGCCTTCGGATTCGGTTCTTGCTGCGCTTCACTTAAACGGTGACGCGCAGATTCACGCCGCTTCTGATTCGGACAAGACATTTGGATTCATCGGTTACGGGACGACGATTTCTGCAGGACAGTATGTTTCCTTGGATTCGTTGAATCCTTTTGCTGGCAATTTTACTCTTTCGGTCTGGGCGCTGTGGAAAGGTGCAGACGGAACACACCAGATCCTGTTTGCCAAACGCGCTTCGGCGGATTCGACGATTTTTCAATGGTATTACGACAACATCAATTCGGCGTTTGCCGTTTACAATGTAGCCCGGTGGGATTCGATTTCAAGTGCGACATCGGCTGTGGATTCTCTAGGCTGGAACTTGCTCAGTCTGGTTTCCCGTAACGATACGGTTTCGATGTTTGTAAACGGAACGCTTGTCGGCGAGCCTGTCGCATTTCCGCTTTATAAGACGGATATCGGCATTCCGCTTCGAGTCGGCGGTAACGATGTCGCGGAAGAATCGTGGAACGGATCGCTTGACGAAATCCGGGTGATGAACACGGCTCGGTCTGCGGAATGGCTGCGGATGGAATATGTGACGCAGCGGGCGGCTCGTTTTGTGAACTGATAACCTTTAACTTATCAACTAGGCCACTAAGTTCTATGCTCTGATTTTCGTATAGACTTTTGCCGCGGGGACGGAATAGAGCCTGCCTTCTTCGGGGGAGTATGCGGAAAGGCTTTTTCCATAGACGCAACCGGAATCCAGTCCGCGGAATCCGGGAATATCGACCAATCCTTTGGCTGCCCAGTGTCCGAAGATGACGAGCTTTGGCCATTTGACGCATTCGAACCAGGCGGGATCTGTCGGCGAATTGAGATTCTCGCCCTTGCCGTCCCAGGTTCGCACGGAGAGGAGGACGTTCGCATCCATTTCTTCGAGTTTTTGCTTGCCTGGTTCAAGCCCTGCATGGACGAGCAGCGCGTTTGGCGTATCGATCCAGAACGGCCATTTTTTGACGATGCTTGCAATCCAGAAAGGATCTTCCAGCACGTCCGCCATGCGCTTTTCCTTTTCGGTCCAGAGGTCTTGAGGCGTTTGGACTAACTGGAGAAGGCGCGCTTCGTGGTTGCCGAGAACGCACCGGAAACCGTTTTCGAGAATTTCCCGGACGACCTTGGCGGAGCTAGGCCCTTTGTTGATCAGGTCCCCGGTAAAATAGATCGTATCGTCGCCGGGCGTATAGTGGACATACCCGAGCATTTTCATCATTTCGTCGTAGCAGCCGTGGACATCGCCGATAAAAATGGAGCGTTTCATGAATTGGTTGGCTGACTGGCTTTTCGGAGCGTCTTTTCTTCGGACGGGGTAAGTTCCCGAAATTCTCCTGGGCGGAGGTTCCCGAGGGTAATCCCGGCGTAGGAAACGCGCTTTAGGTCGCGGATTGTGTAGCCGACGGCTTCGAGCATTCGGCGGATTTCCCGATTCTTTCCTTCGCAAAGTACCATTTCGAAGAATCCCTGGTCGAAGAAAATTTCCTCGGCATGCCCTTCTTCGATTTCTCCGTGTTCGTTTTCCCCGATTTCAACGCCTGCGATGAGGCGGTCCGCCGCCGAGCGGCTGAGCGGGCGTGTCGTCCAGACATAATAGCTCCGGGGAACCTCGAATTTCGGATGGGTCAGTCTGTAAATCAGGTCGCCGTCGTCGGTAAAGAGCAGAAGTCCGCGGCTCTGGAGGTCCAGCCGTCCGATGTATTTCATGGAACGGTATTCCGTGGGCAGGTAGTCGTAAACCGTCGCGCGTTCTTGCGGGTCGCTTGCGGAACAGACGCATCCGGCGGGCTTGTGGAACAGGAGAATCCGATGCTTCTTCGGGGTAGAGACTCGCTTGCCATCGACGCGGACATCGTCCTTTTCATCGACTTCCCTTCCGGGCTCGGAGAGTGTCTCCCCATTCACCTGGACCCGTCCTTCTCGGATGATTTCGTCTGCGGCGCGACGGCTTGCCACTCCGCACAGGGAAAGGAACTTGTTAATGCGCATTTTCATTTTCGGATTCCTTTTTCTTTTCGAGCCATGGCGGGAGCTTTTTCTGCTTGCGTTCTTCCTTGGGCTTGGGAGGCTTTGGCGGGTAGAGAATGCCGAAACGCAGACCCGCGGTGCAGATGCGGAACGATTCCGCATGCAGTCGGGAAAGCAGGCTGCGCAACCAGTAGAGACCGCAGATAATGACATCGCTCCGGCCTTTCTCGAGCCCAGGCATGCTCGCTCGGAGTTCTTTCGAAACGTTGGATATCTTGGTGATGGTCTTTTCGAGTTGGTCGAGGTTCATTTCGAGACCTTCGATCGCGTGAAAGTCAAATTCGGGAGAGTTCAGGAATACCATCGCGAGAGCCGTTCCTGTCCCGCCGACGAGATAGACGGGTTTCTTGGCGAATGGGCGCAAGGGGTTTCCCTTGAGTTCTTCCTTTTCCCACTTCTTGTACTCCGGACCGGGAATCGCTCCCATTTTCTTGTAGAGATAGAGCGCTCCGACGGGAATCGAAATGCCGCTTTCGCCGTCCGAGATTTCGGTAGATCCGCCGCCGATATCGACTGTGACGATGCCTTCGCCGTGCCATTCCTCGACAGCGCGGAACGTGTAGGCGGCTTCCTCTTCGCCTGAAATGATTTGCGGCTTTATCCAGAGAGCCTTTTCGACCGCGGCGATGACCTGCTCGGAATTTTTTGCCTTGCGGGTCGCTTCCGTCATCGCGCATGCCTTTATCTCTGCGCCGAGGGCGTTTGCCGCCGAGCGGAATCCGGACAAGATTTTGGAAAGCTCGGCGAGCCGGTCTTCTGAGATTTTGCCCGATCCGTAAACGTCTTCGCCGAGTCGACAGACTTCGACCTTTTGAATCTTGGGTCTGAGCGTCGTCTTTCCGCCGGCGTCCGTTTCAAAATCGGCAATCAAAAGGATTGTCGAGTGGCTGCCGATATCGACCGAGGCAGGGAACATTTTGGTTCTTTCAGGCATTTTCGCTTAAAAGTCCTTCGCGGATGCGGTTTGCGATTTTCTGCGGCTCGGTAAAAAACTGCTTGGCGAGCGGAATCGCCTGTTCGACGAGTTCCGCCGGGTATTTTTTTGTCCAGGCCAGTATGATTTTCCCCGACTGGCTCCCGAGCGATTCGCCGTTTCGGATTTCTAGCGCCATTTGCAACGCAAGATAAAGCCCGAGTTCTATGGCGCGCGGCTGCTCCTTTCCGTCGAGAAGTTTTTTTACCCGGGCGATTTTTTCATCTAGCCCGAGATTTTCAATCGCTTTTAAGTCGTTTTCGGAAATCATGACACAAAATTAGAAAACGCAAAAAGGCCCGGATTTCTCCGAACCTTTTCGTTGTTCTTTTTAGCAAAGAGAGAAACGCTAAAAATTATCTTGCCTTGGCTTTTTTTGTCGCGGGCTTTTTCGGCGCGGTGGCCTTCTTTTTCGGACTGCCGATGAGCGACTTCTTGGTCGGGGTCTTTTCGGCTTTCTTTACTGCGGTCTTCGTCGCCGGTTTCTTTGCTGCGGTCGCCTTTTTCGACGGAGCCTTTGTCGCGGCTTTCTTTACCGCGGGCTTTTTCGCGGCTGGCTTGGCGTCTTTCTTGGCCTTGGGGGCTTTGGCTACGGTTTTTGCCGCGGGCTTCTTCGCGACCGTTTTTTTCTTGGCGGTTGCGCTTTTTGCTTTTGGCTTGGCGGTTTTTTTCGTGAGTGCCATATTTTTGTTCCTTTTTTTAGTTGTTAATAACTATGAATATAAAATAACTTGATTTTCACAAAATATCAACACTTATTTTTAAAAATATTTTCCATGCGACTAGTCAAGAAACAGAAAATATGCTATAGAGATTGGTTAACCGAAACGATGTAATCCCGGATTCCGCTTTCCGCAAGACGGAAAATGTCACAGAACTTTGTCGCGAACGGAGGTATTTTCCCGGCGGTGATTCCCAGTGTGTCGTGCAGGACGGCTACCTGTCCGTCGGTTTCGTGGCCCGCTCCGATGCCGATGGTGATTAGCTTCACGGCTTCCGTCACCCGTTTCCCGAGGGCTTCGGGAATGTGTTCGAGAACGCATTCGAACGCGCCGATTTCGTCTATCGCCTTTGCCTCCCTTAAAATTCTTTCCGCCTCGTCCTCTGTCCTTCCGACTTGCTTAAAGCTTGTCGCTGTTTGCGGGAGAAGTCCTAGGTGAGCGCATACCTCGATGCCGTTCTTGCGGAGCGTCTCGATGATATCGGGGTAGAATCCTTCGAGTTTGACGGAACTCGCTCCCAGGTCGATGAACTTCCTTGCGTTTTCGAGAGCTGTTGCCGGATCCTTGTAGCTCAGGTAGGGCATGTCCGCGATAACGTGCGTGTTCGGGGCGCCACGGCAGACCGCCGCGACGAATATCTGCATTTCGTTCATGCCGACGCATTTCGTGCTTTTGTAGCCGAGCATTGTGTTGGCGAGGCTGTCGCCGACGAGAATCTGGTCGATTCCCGCGGATTCTGCGATTTTGGCAAAGCCGTAGTCGTAAGCGGTGATCTGCGAGATTTTTCTCTTGCCTTTTGTTTCACGGATCTGTGTTGCGGAAAGCATAGCTTCTAACCTCCTGTAGCCAGTGATAAGACTTGATTTCCCGGTTTTCGCCGAGATGCGTTTTGAGATACTTGAAGAATTCCCGTTCGAGCGTTTGCGGGTCGATAAGCGGTTTTTTTGTGTGCAGTCGGGCGATGTCGCTTAAAAAGACGGAATCGTATTTCGGTTCGAAACTTCCGAGGCAGCTTCGGCAGATGGCGCCGCCGGATTCGAAGTGAAAGTCCGCCGGCGTTTCGGAAAGGGACGCTCCGCAACGGATGCATTCGGTAAGCGAAAGCGCGTAACCGGAGATGTCCATCATGTGCCACAGCCAGCGGGCAAGTGCGTCTTGTGGGTACGGACCGCGGTCGAGAACTTGCAGCGCCTTTTCCGTGTAGCGGAACTCGAATTCCTGGGAGAGACCTGCAGGCATGTACCGGAGGAGAATTTCCGCCATGACGCTCGCCATTGCGGAATGTTCTAGGTCTTTTCGCAAGCGTGGAAACCATTCGACGAGGGACGTCTCGCGGATAAAGTGTAGGTCGCTTCTGCCGGAGTCGTTGAAGACGATTTCGCTTTCGGCAAGCGGGTCGAGCGCTCCCTGGAACGGGCTGTTCTTGTTTCGGGCGCTCTTGACGAGAAACGATAGGACTCCGAAGTTGTCCGAAAATCCCTTGACGATGAGCGAAGAATCGCTATAGGGAATCCGATGGAGAACGATGACCTTGGTCCGCTTGAGCACTTAGGCTTTCGTCCCGAAGCTGTCGTCGAGCCGTTTTCCGCCGAGAATGTGGCAGTGGATATGCGGGACCGTCTGACCGGCATCGTCTTTTGCGTTGAAGACGAAGCGTGCGCCGCTTTGGGCGAGACCTTCCTTTTTTGCGATATTCTGGGCGCAGAAGAGAAGCCGCCCCATCAGCGGGGAATCTTCCTTTGTCATGTCGAGAAGGCTTTCGATGTGCTTCCTGGGAACGACGAGGATGTGCGTGGGCGCTTGCGGGTTCAGATCGCGGAATGCGTAGAATTCGTCGTCTTCGTAAACTTTGTTCGACGGGATTTCGCCGCGGATGATTTTACAGAAAATGCAGTCGGACATGGGAATTCCTATGGAAGAATGGACGCCCGAAAGTTTGTCTCTCGGTGCGATTTTTGTAAAAACTAACATTTTGTCCTGCTTTGGGCAAATTTTACGGAGGTTCTTTTGTTAGATTTAATGCGGAATGATTTTGTCGTTTTTTACACTTTCGCAAGTATTTTCCAAGCGTCCGGAGAGGCTTTGCCGACTGATGTCGGAAAGCTGTTCTGTTGGCGCAGGCAAGATCATCGGCTCGAACGATTTTCACATTTGAGGAATCGAACATGAATTTTTCGCAGGTTATTTCCGAAGAACTGAAACTGGAAGAATGGCGCGTGGCCAAGGCTCTAGAACTGATGGACCAGGGCGGAACGATTCCGTTTATCGCGCGTTATCGCAAGGACCAGACCGGAACGCTGAATGAAATTGAACTTCGCGACATCCAGCATCGCCGCGAATATTTGCAGGAACTCGAAGAACGCAAGGCGACGATTCTGAAATCCATCGAAGAACAGGGAAAGCTTTCGCCGGAACTCAAGGCGCAAATCGAATCCTGCAAGGACAAGACGAATCTCGAAGACCTTTACGCCCCCTATAAGCCGAAAAAGCGCACACGGGCGACGATTGCGAAGGAATGCGGACTCGAACCTCTCGCTCGCACGATCATGGCCCAGGAAGAAACGACGAATACGCCGGAAGAAATCGGGCGCATCTACCTTTCGGAAGAAAAGGGCTTGGCCGATCCGAAGGCTGCGATCGCAGGCGCTTGCGACATCCTCGCGGAAGAAGTTGCCGACAATGCCGAGTTCCGCCAATACTTGCGCCTGCAGATTGAAAAGCAGGGTGTCATGGTGTCGAAAGTCCGCAAGGAATTCGAAAAGCAGGATACCAAGTTCAAGAATTACTACGCCTTTTCGGAACCTGTTTCAAAGATCCCGAGCCATCGGATGCTCGCGCTTCGCCGCGGTGAAAAGGAAAAGGTCCTCCGGCTCGCTATCGAAATGCCGGATGCGGAACTGGTTTCCTATCTGCAACGTCAGATTATCAAGGGCGACAGCATCTGGAAGCCTTATCTCGAAGATATGTGCAAGGACGCCTGGGAACGCCTTCTCAAGACGAGCCTCGAAAGCGAAGTCCGCCTGCTTTTAAAGGACAAGGCCGAAGAAGAAGCTTTCAAGGTGTTCAGCAAGAACTTGCAGGATGTGCTGCTCGCACCGCCTGCCGGTCATAAGGCCGTTCTAGCCCTCGATCCGGGATTCCGCACGGGATGCAAGGTCGCTGTTCTCGACAAGAATGGAAAATTTATCGACCACGGGGTCATTTTCCCGCACGAACCGCAAAAGAAAGTGGCGGAAGCTGGCGACTACATCGCTTCGCTTGTGGAAAAATACGATATTGACCTGATCGCTATCGGAAACGGTACGGCTAGCCGCGAAACGGATGCGTTTGTGGCGAGCATCGCGCACAAGTTCAAGGGCAAGAAGCCTGCTCGCGTCGTGGTCTCGGAAGCCGGTGCGTCGGTCTATTCCGCAAGCCCGATCGCTATCCAGGAGTTCCCGAACGAGGACGTAACGACGCGTGGCGCGATTTCCATCGGACGCCGTTTGCAGGACCCGCTAGCGGAACTGGTGAAGGTCGATCCGCAGTCAATTGGCGTGGGGCAGTATCAGCATGACGTAAACCAGCGCGAACTGAAAAAGCGTCTGGACGAAGTCGTGGAAAGCTGCGTGAACATGGTCGGAGTCGATTTGAACAGCGCAAGCGCTCCTCTTCTCACGCATGTGGCCGGAGTTTCTGCGACGCTTGCCGAAAACGTAGTGAAGTTTCGCGAAGAAAACGGTGCTTTCAAAAGCCGCCAGGATGTTTTGAAAGTCAAGGGCTTTGGACCGAAAGCGTTTGAGCAGTCGGCAGGATTCCTTCGAATTCCGGGAGCGGAAAATCCGCTCGATTGCAGCGCGGTGCATCCTGAAAACTACGGACTTGTCGAACGGATGGCGGAAAAGGCCGGTGTCGCGGTCAAGGATCTCGTCGGAAACGCTAGCGCAATCAAGTCGCTTTCTCCCGAAGAATTCCTCTCGGATACGGTCGGAAAGCACACCCTTGAAGACATTTTCTCCGAACTCGAAAAACCAAGTCGCGATCCGCGCAAGGAATTCCGCTATGCGAAATTCGACGACAAGATCAAGAGCATCAACGATCTCGTTACCGGCAGCTGGATGGAAGGCGTGGTGACAAATGTGGCGAACTTTGGCGCATTTGTCGATATCGGCGTGCACCAGGACGGGCTTGTCCACGTTTCGGAAATCAGCGATAAGTTCGTGGAAGATGCAAAGACCGTCTTGACGGTGGGCGATGTCGTAAAAGTCCGTGTTCTCGGTGTGGATGCGGGCCAAAAACGCATCAGCCTTTCGATGAAACAGGAACAGGTCGATGGCGTAGCTGGTGCCGGTCGCGGTTCCAGAAACCAGCACGGTCGCGGACGCCACGAAGGTGGCATCAAACCTCATGCGACGATTGCGGACCTGAAGGCTCGTCTCGGCGGACCGAATCCGAATGCCGCTCGCAAGGGAAATGCCCAGCCGAACAAGCTCTCCTCGATGATCAAGAAGTTCAAGAAAGGATTGTAATCGGAAATTAATTGATGCGAAAAGCCCGGTGCGAACCGGGCTTTTTTTGTAAAGGGGATTGTTTTTTCTTTTACTCGAATGTAGTTTTGTTATTGAAATTTTAAACTTTTGAGGCTAAAATGCGGGACGAAATTTTTTTGGAAAATCTGTACTTGGAGCATATTGATGATAATATTCGAAAATTTCCAAAATCTTTTTTAGATGTGGACGAAGTTAAAATTTTAAAAAAGCTTGATGAAATGTCGCTCCTTCACTGTGTTCGAAGGTTATCGCCGAAAAGTGAAACTTGGGCGACGATTTCCCTATTCGTCGATTATTTTAAACTTGTCCCGGAGCCCAGAAATCCAAGAATCCTTTGGGCTTTTTTGATCGCGCTTTTGTTGTTTTCGGATGAGACTTGTTTTTCGAAGCTGGAAAAAGAAATTTTAAGAAAATTGATTTGGCGAATATGTCTTTATCTTAACGGACTAAAAGACTGTTCGCCCATGCTTTCAGAAGAAAAACAACAGGTGGATTTGTCGTTTGAAAAAAATATTGATGAAATGAAACTGTATAAAGCGGGATTTGATTTGCAAGATGCAAAATTAGAAGAAATTTTAAATACATTAGATGATTCTAGGTCAAAGGAACGGTTTTATTTGATGAGAAATGTCTATCGCGAAGGAAAGAAACTTCTTCAAAATCGGGAAAATGCGGAGCTTTTGTTCCTTTTGAAAAATCGGACAGAAAAAGATCCGAATCGCAATGAGTATTTTGCGACAGGTTGCCATACCGGTTCGGTTCATCGCAATTCAGCGATTCAAAGAGGTCTTGTCAAGGCGGATGGAATAAAGTCTTCTAATCCTGAATATTTGGAAAATGAAAATGTCGTCTTCCACTCGCATCCGAGTCGTTCACCGCTATCTGTTAACGGAATTGTTGATGGGGATTTAGGACATTCTGTTCAATCGGGCAAACAAGTTTTTGGTATCAATTCTGATGGCGATATCTTTTATACAACGCCTGAACTTGCGGGGCGATGTTTTGCTTCGACCGATCGTTGTAGCAGTTACAATGGGCAAGTGTTCCTTGGAAACATCAAGGACTTTTTACAGTGATTCGTTCTTTTTGCGTGCTCGGATTCTGTTGCCTTCAGGTCTTGAATGCTTTGACCCCTTGTGAGCGATTTCTGAAAGACAATGTTGAATTTGTAAAGAATGCATCTGCAGCCTCTTGCCTAGATAGCGTCCGTTTGTTCTTTACGGAATATTACGCCCCTTACGATGTTCACATCGCGGAAATTCAAAAAGAAAATCTTGCATCGCATTTTGTGTTTCGTTGTCGTGTCGGATTTTGCAAAAATGAAGGGATGACATGGGATATGCTCAAACAGAAAAATGCAGAAAAGGAATGCATTCGAGAATTTACGGTGGCTGATTCTGCAAAGTGCTTTTCTTCTTTTAAAAAATTTATCCGTCAAATCGAAAATTTGGATGATCGAAAATTTGATTCGCTTTATTTGGCGAACGATCTGTTTTGTAATCTATATCAAAATGATTTTACTCGTCTTTTTACTAGGCCTTTTCAAGAGGACGGCTATATTTCCGTGAAGAATGATTCTGTTTTGTATGTCCAGGGAAATTCGCTTTCTCCGGGACTTTTCCTGAGTAATTTTAAGACGGGAAATCAGCGGAAGATCTATGGTTTCTTCCATCGAACGGAAGACGGCTTTGCGCTAAGCGGTGAATTTCGAATCGTGGAAAGTTCGGACTCATCTTATCGCGTGGAATATGCGGGAGGCGATATCGTCTATTATGATGGTAAGGATTCGACTTCTTTTGTACTCGGCGACACTTCGGGTTTTTGGATGTTCATTCAGTATAAATTAAATGGCGATTCTGTGCTGTATTCCAATGCTCCCGAATACCTGGAAAATGCGGAATCCTACCGGATGCCCGAAGCGACAGCGCACCGCTATCTGCTGAAAATGAAACGTTACCGAATTCCTTCCTATGGAACGGATACGAGCGACAATAAACCGCTTTTTCGAAAGGAATTCCCGTTTTACAGAATCGACTGCTTTCGCTAAGGACTGAATTTTCGCTAGGGGTTTGCCTGATACGCTTTCCATGTCGTGGAAAGAATCGTTTCCAGATCGGAATACTTGGCTTCCCAGCCGAGAAGCTCTTTCGCCGTGGACGGATTGGCGATGAGAGATGCCGGGTCTCCGGGACGGCGTTCCACAATGCGGTAGGGAACTTTTTTCCCGGAAGCTTTTTCTGCTCCGCGGATGATGTCGAGAACGCTTGCTCCGGTTTGCGTTCCTAGGTTGACAACTAGACTTTTGTCGTTTCTTTGCAAGTAATCAAAAGCCATTCTGTGTCCGCGGGCGAGGTCGTTTACGTGGATGTAGTCGCGGACACCTGTTCCGTCGGCGGTATCGTAATCGTTTCCGAAGACGAGAACTTCCTTGCGCTTGCCGGTAAGGGCTTCCATCACGACGGGAATCAGGTTCGCCGGATTTTTTTCAAGGCCAGTGAGACGTCCCTTGACATCGTAGCCTGCGGCGTTGAAGTAGCGAAGCGCGGCAAAGCGGATTCCGCGGAGCTTGTCGTACCAGTTCAAAAACTTTTCGATGGCGAGCTTGGTGAAACCGTAATAGTTTTCGGGGACGGTCGGGTGCTTTTCATCGACGGGCATGTATTGGGGGGAACCATAGACGGCTGCGGAACTGGAAAAGACGATGTACTTTACTTTGTGCGCTGCAGCCGCATTTAAAATGTTGACGGAACCGTTGATGTTGTTTACGCTGTACTTTTCGGGACTTGTCATGGATTCGCCCGCAGCCTTGAATGCGGCGAGATGCACGAGCCCTTCGGGCTTGAAATTTTCAAAGAATGAGTCCAGATCTCTCGGATTTAAAATATCGCCTTGGGTGAATCCCGCTTCCGGGAAAAGATTTTGGCGAAGTCCGGACGAAAGGTTGTCAAAGACGTGGACGTCATGCCCTGCGTCGAGAAGTTCCCGGACCGTGTGGGAACCGATGTAGCCTGCGCCGCCGATCACTGCAATTTTCATAAAATCCTCCGAAGTCAAGAGTCTTCTTGCCTGCAATTTAAAAATTATAGCTGTTTGGAAATATCTATCTGTAAAATTTGGAATGGCGAAAATCATAAAAACCAAAAGATTCTTGAAAAATATTGACAAATATTTTTTTCCCTTATTGTTTTGAAGCCACTTTAAAATATAGGAGAAAAAAAATGAAAACGGTTTTGGCGTTGACATTGCTTTGCGGAATGGCTTTATTTTTGGTTGTTCACAGAATTTGGCGAGAGGGACTGCTACGAAGCGAAAGGCAAGGCGATTCGCGTCGGAAATTAAGCCTCACCCGATTCCGTCCAAAATTTCAAAACGTTCGTAGGCTGCTTCCAGGAGTTTTTCCTTTTCGGAGAGGTTTTTTTGCGTTTCAATGAGTTTTGTCGGATTCGTATAGACTTCTTCCTTCCCTAGCAACTCTTGCAGGCCGGCGATTTCCTGTTCTAACTTTTCGATAGTTTCGGGAAGCCCTTGGTATTCGCGCTCTTCCTTGTAGCTGCGCTTCTTCTTTTCCCTAGGCCGTTCTTCGTTGGGTTTCTTTTCGGGACTTGTCGATGATTCCGCTTCCTTGATGCGTAATTTTTTCGCTTCCGCGTAATCGCTAAAGCCTCCGACGTTTTCATGGATGTCTCCGACGCCTTCGAATCCCAGGATTTCCGTGGCGACGTTGTCGAGAAAGTCCCGGTCGTGGCTGACCGTGATAACCGTTCCGTTGTATTCGGCGAGCAGATCGGCAAGCAGGTCGAGCGTTTCCATGTCGAGATCGTTTGTGGGTTCGTCGAGTACCAGCACGTTGGACGGATGAGAAAAAAGACAGGCGAGAAGTAGGCGGTTCCGCTCTCCGCCGGATAGCGCGCTGATCGGTCCGCGTGCGCGTTCCGCCGTAAAGAGAAAGTCTTGCAGGTAGCTCAATACGTGCTGTTTCTGTCCGTTCAGAACGACATATTCCTGACCGTCCCCGATATTTTCGACAAGCGTCCTGTCTTCGCGTAGGCGGGTTCGCATCTGGTCAAAGTAGGCTATCTGGAGGTTCGTACCTAATCGGACGGTTCCGGTTTGCGGGGCGAGTTCTCCTAGGAGAATCTTGAGAAGGGTCGTTTTGCCGCAGCCGTTCGGTCCGACGATTCCTATGCGGTCTCCGCGGGAAATCTCTGTCGAAAAATTCTGGATAAGGGGTTTTCCTTCGTAGGAATAGGAAATGTTCTCGGCGCGGACGACAATCCTTCCGGAACGTTCCGCTTCGGTGATTTGCATCTTGACGTTTCCCGTCCGGTTCCTGCGTTCGGCGCGTTCTTTTCGCATCTTGATCAAAGCCCTGACTCGGCCTTCGTTGCGAGTGCGCCTTGCCTGTATTCCCTTGCGAATCCAGACTTCCTCTTCGGCGAGCCTCTTGTCAAAAAGCTTGTTCGCCTTGGCTTCTTCGGCGAGTGCTTCGTCGCGATGGCGTACAAATTCATCATAGGGAAAGTTCCAGGAGCGGATGCGTCCTCGGTCGAGTTCTAGAATCCGCGTGGCGAGCCTTCGGGCAAAGGCTCTGTCGTGGCTGATGAATAGGACTGCACATGAAATTCGTGCCAAAATCCCTTCTAGCCATTGGATGCTCGGAATGTCTAAGTGGTTGGTAGGTTCGTCAAGCAGAAGCAGGTCGGGTTCTTCGGCGAGAGCCTTTGCAAAGAGGACGCGACGCTTTTGGCCTCCGGAGAGAGAATTGTAAGAAACTTCGGGGTCAATACCGGTTTTTCCTAGGATGTCCTCGCCTGCGGTATGGCGTTCCGCTGTGTCTCCGATGACTATGCCGCGGACAGTTCCGCCTAGGTTGGCAGGAATTTCCTGGATGAGACGCGCTGTGCGCAGCCCGATTTTTCGGATGATTTCGCCCGAGTTCGCTTCCATTTCGCCGGAAAGAATCTTGAGTAGCGTACTTTTTCCTTCACCGTTTCTGCCCATAAGGCATATGCGCTCGTTTTCCTGGATATCGAAGGATACCTTGTCTAAAAGGGGCGGGTCGCTAAAGCGAAGCGTTAAGTCTCTAACGGATAACAGTGCCATGCGCTAAAGGTAGAAAAAAGACGCTCGTTGTGCCGGCTTGAATTAGTGCAGATTCTCTTTGTTTTTTTGGGGGGACTTCTTTCAAGTCTCGCTTTTTGCAACAGAAGTTTTTTCTGCTCCTCTTTTATCCATATCGGTTTCGCTTCCGCTTTTACTCAAAAGATTTCGCTTCTGACGGAAAGTTTTCCCTGGCTGTTTTTGAAAGCGGGAAGGAAAGAGCGTCGTCTTTTTTCGAAAACTTGCTGGAGTTTGAAAATATCGAGAATTCTTGAAAATACGAATGATGGAAAAATTGCGGATGACGGCGACCGCTTTTCTCGTTATCGATATGGCCGTTCGTGTTAACGGTTGGATTCGACAGCCCATCTGTAAATTTTATAACTTTACGTAAAAGATAAAGGTGAATTTTATGTCTGTCTTGATGCGTTCGGTTTCTGGAATCCGTGGAATTGTCGGTGATACGCTCACTCCGCAAGTTTTGACGAATCATGTGAAAGCCTTTCTGGAGGTAATCGGTGCGCGAAAAATCGTCATCGGGCGCGACAGCCGACCGACGGGCGAAGCGATTGCGTCTTTCGTTTCCGGGCTTTGCCGCTTGGCGGGAGCCGACGTCGTCGATGTGGGACTTGCGACAACTCCGAGCGTCGAACTCTTTGTGACAAAGCTTCATGCCGATGCGGGAATCATCGTGACGGCGAGCCACAATCCGCTAGAATGGAACGCTCTCAAGTTTCTCGACCAGAGGGGAATTTTCCTCGGACCGGACGAAGTCAAGGAGCTTTTCGCTATTGCGGATTCGGGAAGGTTCATCTACCCGGATTATCGTCAGATGGGAACTTGCGAGAAGCTTGAAGACGCGGACGCTTTCCATATCGACGAGACGCTTGCGATTCCGTTTATGGATGTGAAGAGAATTCGGGAGAAGCGTTTCAAGGTGGCTATCGATGCCGTAAACGGTGCGGGTTCCCATATCGTCCCGCGACTTCTCGAATCTCTCGGCTGCGACGTGGTGCGTGTCCACTGTGAACCGGACGGTACTTTCCCGCGAGGACCGGAACCGATTCCGTCGAACCTAAAGGATCTGGAAAAGGCTGTTCGGGAAAACGGGTGCGCTGTAGGATTTGCGCTCGACCCGGATGCGGATCGCTGTGCCCTTGTCGATGGAAACGGTCACGCTGTCGGCGAAGAATATACGCTTGCGATGGCGACAGAGGCTGTCCTTGCGAAGAAGAAAGGTCCCGTGTGCGTGAACCTTTCCACGTCTCGGATGAGTGCCGATATCGCGGAAAAGTTCGGCGTCGGGTTCTCCCGTGCGAAGGTGGGCGAAGTCAACGTAAGCCTGCAGATGATGCGGGAAGGCTGCGTTATCGGAGGCGAAGGAAACGGTGGCGTGATTTTGCCGGCAGTCCATTACGGTCGTGATTCGCTGGTCGCGGCGGCCATGGTCCTTTCGTGGATGGCGGAAAACGGCGGCGGTCCGGAAAAATTCAAGGCGGAACATCCACAATATGTAATGCCAAAGAAAAAGTTCCCGCTAGGGGAAAAACCCGTACAGGCTGTCTTTGAGGAGGTTCTGCGGGAATTTTCTGATTATTCCGCAGACACGCGCGACGGTCTATGGCTAGGAAAAGGCAAGAGCTTTGTCCATGTCCGCGCGTCCAATACGGAGCCGGTCATCCGTGTCATCTCCGAGGCGCCGACCGAAGCGGAAGCGGAAGAACTCTGTGCGAAGGTTGAAGCGAAAATCCATTAAGAGGTCGGTATGTGCGGAATAGTCGGTTATATCGGAAATCGCGATGCGGTGAATGTCCTTCTCGGCGGGCTGAAACGCCTGGAGTATCGCGGATATGATTCGTCGGGAGTCGCTGTAGCCCATCCGGACGGAACGCTCGAAATGGAAAAGGCGACAGGAAAAATCGCTTCGTTGGAAAAGAAGCTGAAGTCGCACCCTCTTGCGGCTCATATCGGAATTGCGCATACGCGCTGGGCGACTCATGGTGCGCCGACCGAAAGAAATGCGCATCCCCAGGTGAGCTTTGACGGGAAGATTATGGTGGTGCACAACGGCATCATTGAAAATTACGTACAAATTAAGAAAAAGCTGGAAGCGGACGGGATAAAGTTTACTTCCGAAACGGATACAGAAGTCGTTGCGCATCTAATTGCAAAGCTTTACCGTGGCGATATCAAGTCCGCAATTTTGGAGGCTTTGAACAGGATCGAGGGAACCTTTGGGCTTGCGGTCCTTTGCGCAGAGGAACCGAATGTCTTAATCGGCGCGCGTCGCGGAAGTCCGCTGGTTTTAGGCCTTGGCGGCGACGGCGAATATTTTCTTGCAAGCGATGTGACCGCCATTGTCGATTATACGCAAAAAGTTGTCTATCTGAACGATGATGATGTCGTCATCGCAAGCCGTACCGGTTATGAAATCATGACGGTTTCAAGCCATACGGTGAACCGCAATGTCGAAGAGGTGGAATTTGATGCCGATGCGGCAAGCAAGGGCGGATTCGAGCATTTTATGCTCAAGGAAATTTTCGAGCAACCCGAAGCGCTTCGCAATACGATGCGCGGACGTCTCCTTCTCTCCGAAGGTTCTGCAAAGCTTGCGGGACTTGATTCGAACCGCTTGGAACTTCGCAACCTGAACCGTATCATTATCACGGCCTGTGGAACGAGCTATTATGCGGGAATGGTCGGGGAATATCTGATCGAAGACTTGGCCGGTGTTCCGGTGGAAGTCGAATACGCATCCGAATTCCGCTACCGCAATCCGATCATCAAGCCGGGAACGCTCGTGCTAGTCATTTCGCAATCCGGCGAAACCGCCGATACGCTTGCCGCTCTCCGCGAAGCGAAAACAAAAGGCGCGACGGTTCTCGGCATCTGTAACGCGGTCGGTTCGACGATTGCCCGCGAAAGCGATGGCGGAGTCTATCTGCATGCGGGACCGGAAATCGGTGTGGCGAGTACAAAGGCGTTTACGGCGCAGGTGACGGTTCTTGCGATGATTGCGCTTCTCCTCGGTCGGGAACGCCGCGTGTCCGCGGAACAGGGAATCGAACTTGCACGCTCCATTTCGAATATCCCGGGCGTTGTCGAGGAAACGCTGAAACTTTCCGAAAAAATCCGTGAAATTGCGAGAAAATACGCTCTTGCGAACAATTTTCTCTACCTCGGGCGGCATTACAACTATCCCGTCGCCATGGAAGGCGCGCTCAAGCTGAAGGAAATCAGCTACATCCATGCGGAAGGCTATCCCGCAGCCGAGATGAAGCATGGGCCGATTGCGCTCATCGACGAGAACATGCCGGTGGTCGTTATCGCTCCGAAGGACAGCCTCTTTGACAAGGTCCTTTCGAATGTGCGGGAAATCAAGGCCCGTGGTGGCCGAATTATCGCCGTAACGACTTCCGACTGCACCGAGCTTTCCGAGTTTGCGGACGACATCATCTTTGTCCCCAAGATAAATCCGATGCTGATGCCTCTTGTCACCTGCGTTCCGCTCCAGCTGCTTGCCTACCACATCGCGGTTCTTCGCGGAAACGATGTCGATCAGCCGCGGAATCTTGCCAAAAGCGTGACCGTGGAATAGTTTTTCGATGCCTGAAATTTCCGAATCCTACGAAGTCCATATCGGAGCATTTGAAGGTCCGATGGATCTCCTGCTGTATCTGGTGCAGCAGAGCGAGGTCAAGATCACGGACATCTCGATCGCCGAAATTGCGGACCAGTATCTCGCCTGGATCAAGAATCTTTCGCAGATGGATCTTTCTCAGGCCGGGGATTTTCTTGTCATGGCGAGCCGTCTCATGGCGATGAAGACGCGTGAACTTTTGCCAAAGGACGAGCGTACTCCCGAGGATGAGGAACAGATTGATTTTTCGCGGGACGAATTCATCCGGCAAATGCTCGAATACCAGCGTTACAAGCAGGTGGCGAAGGAAATGCAGGAAATGGAGAACCGCAATTTCGGGACGTGCTACCGGGGACGCCTGGAAAAAACGGAAAGCGAGGAGGATACGCTTGCCGATGCGAATGTCTGGCAGTTGTTTCGGGCATACCAAAAAACACTGAAAACACGCGGAAACGAAAATGTCCACCATATCGAACTGGACGATGTGACCATCGAGGACCGGCAACAGTTTATTTCGAACACGCTCCGCAGGGATGGACGCGTCCTGTTCGAAGATCTTCTCGGGCGCGATCCGCTTCCGATCGTTACCGTGGTAACATTCATGGCGCTAATGGAAATGATCAAGACGGACGAGGTCGTTTTTCGCCAGAGTGAACTTTTCGGAGCTATCTGGATCTACCGCAAAAAGGACAACCAGGAATTTGCCGAGGAAATGGCAAACGAAACGCGCCTCTACGAACCGGAGCGCGAGTTTAAAACCGGCATTGTCGAAAAGCTCCGAGAACGCGAACTTCTGCAGGGAGAAAATTCGGGTAGCGAAAGGGACGTTCCGCTCGACCAGGCGCTTCGTACGGTATCCGCCCTGGTTGCGCAGGGAAAGAGCGTCGGTTCGGAAGACATCAACGCGCTGCTTTCCGGGAAGCTTGATTTTAAAACGCTAGAAGCGGAACTTTCAAGGCCGGACGAAAGACTGGTCGAACCGGAATTGCAAGCAATCGAGGATGCGGCTGAGCTTGTGGAAAATGCGGAAATCGAAGCGAGCCTTGCCGAAAATGTCGAACCGAACGAAAAATCCGCCGCGGAATCCGCAACGGATGACGAACGTCCGGAAAATCCGGAAGACGATTCCCCGGAACCCTAATCCCATTCGAGCCTTGGCGGCTCTTTTAGGTTCGGGTTGTTCTTTGCCGCTTCGAACTTCTTTTCAATTTCGGAGAGCCGGTTCTTTTCCTTTTCCCTCGCTTCGGCAAATTTTTTGTCCAGGTCCGCAGACCGCGTCTTTTCACTTTGGATAAAATCTTCCAGCGAAAGTTTTTCCTTTTTGAATTCCCTGTGTTCGAGAACCTTGCCCGAATCCCTGTCGACGATCAAGATGCCGTGGCACATCGGGCATTCGATTTCGAGCGTTTGCGTCATCAGTCGTCTCTCCGCCCGCCGAGAAGCCCTGCGCGGAGTGCCCAGTAGAGAAGCTGCATGATGGAGGAAATCGCTGCGGCGACATAGGTGAGGCCCGCTGCGAAAAGGACGCCCGCTACGACGTCGCGTTCCCTGCCCGGAGCGAGAATGTTCAGTCTCGCAAGACATTTCTTGGCGCGGGACGATGCGTCAAATTCGACGGGGACCGTCACCAACGTAAAAAGCGTTGCGATGCCGAAAAGAACCACGCCGACAATCGCGATGTTCTGCCCGACCGTCTTTCCGGCGGACATCAGGATGATTCCCAAAATGACGATCCACGGACCGAAATTGGAACCGATGTTTGCTGCCGGAACGATGAACGAGCGGAGCCACATCGGAAAATAATTCTGGGCGTGCTGGATTGCATGTCCGACTTCGTGGGCGGCGACGCCTGCGGAACTTGCGCTGCGACCGTGATAGACGTCGCGCGAAAGGTTCAACGTCTTGTCTATGGGATTGTAGTAATCCGAGAGGAATCCGCTTGTTTCGCGGATCCGTACGTCATAGATTCCCGCATCGGCGAGGATCGCGGAAGCGACTTCCGCGCCGGTGAGACCGCTCCGGATCTGGACTTTTTGCCCGGCCTTGAAACGGGCGCTGACCAAAGCCGAGACTGCCCCGGAAACGAGAAGCGTAACGAGCAGGATGCCCATATAGAGAGGGTCGAACATCATTTTCAAATTCTCCTATTTTCCTTCACAAATTACACAAAATAAAGGAAAAAAGGAAGGCGAAAATCGGGAAAAACGTCTATTTTTCGTCCCAGAACGGTCCCTTGTCAGCGACCATTCTCTCGGAATCTTTCGTGTTGGAATCCTGTAGAAATGAATCCAGGGATGCGCCTAGGTCGGCGAATGTTTTTTCCAGGGGAACGAGAATCTGCAACAGGGAGTCGAGTCTCGGCAGCTGTTTGCAAGCCTCTAGGCGGGACAGGTATTGCTTGGAAAGTCCGCTGATCGCCGAAAGCTGTTCCTGGCTCAAACGCTTTTCGATGCGCCACTTGATAAGCGTCTTGCTCAGAGCATGTTGGACTTTCCGTGTATGATACATAAAAATAAACACTATGAAAAGTCCCGTGAATTTCCTGCAACCGAACGATTGCAAAAGCAAAGGTCTTTTTTTTTGCCGAGAAAGGATATTTTCCTGTTTTTTGGGACAGAAAATTTTTATCTTAGCGGTAAATAGAATTTTATCCATAAGGACGGTTATGAAAAAACTGATTGCAATTGGTCTCTGTGCGGCGTTTCTCGCCGGCTGTAATGAAATCGGCGCATCCCGGAAGACATCCCTTGTGACGGAAAAGGAAAAGGTCAGCTATGCGCTCGGTTCCATCTTTGGAACGCAGGCTCATGCCCAGCTTGTCGCCCGTGATTCCATTGACTTGGACCTGGAAGTTTTCAAGCAGGCTTTCGTGGATCATTACGGCAAGGACAGTGCCAAGTACCTGCTTTCGGATTCCGCGGTAAAGGCCGTGCTTAACGACTTCTCCGCAAACCTCCAGGCGGAACGCAAAAAGAAGGATAGCATCGCCAGTGCGAAGACTTTGGAAGAGGGCCTTGCGTTCCTCGCAAAGAACAAGACCGCAGAAGGTGTCGTTGTTACGGAAAGCGGCCTCCAGTACAAGGTGATCACCGAGGGCAAGGGGGAATTCCCGAACGATTCCTCGACGGTTTCTGTCCACTATACGGGAAAGCTCCTGGACGGTTCGGAATTCGACAGTTCCGTTAAGCGCGGCCAGCCGGCGGAATTCCCGGTCCGCGCGGTCATTCCCGGCTGGACGGAACTCCTGAAGCTGATGAAGACGGGCGGAAAGGTCGTCGCCTGGATTCCGAGCGAACTCGCATACGGCACATATGGCCGCCCTCCGCTGATTCCGGGCAACAGCGTCCTCGAATTCGAGGTGGAACTGCTGAGCGTCAATGCTCCGGATTCTGTGAAAAAGTAATTTACGCTTTTTTGGAAGGCCCGCTTTCGGCGGGCTTTTGTCGTTAGATAATGCAACGTTTTTTCTCCCGTATATTCCTTTCGTTGGCCGTTTTTCTTTGCGTTGCCTGTAAAAAAGGAACGATCGTAGAGCTTTCTTCGCAAATCGAATCGTTAAAAGCGGAACTTTCCCGGATTGACTCGGAACGCGATGCGTTTGAACGGGACCGCTTGCCGCCGCTTGCGATTTTGAGCGATACGGTCCATCCGGGGGAGGGACTGTATCAGGTTTTGGAGAGGCTCCGGGTTCGCTTCGACGACAGGCGCTCCATCGTACTGGCGATTCAGGATAGCGTGGAACTTTCGAATTTGCGGGTCGGGCAGGCGTTCCATGTGGCGCAGGATTCTGCGGGAAATGTGCAGGTCTTTCGTTATTCCCCGAATCCGGCGACGGTGCATCTCCTGCTTCGGGACGCTCCTGGCGATGCGTGGGAATACAGGCTCGTCTCTAAACCGTTGACGGTCAAGCATTCCGTGTTCGAAGGTACGATTCTTTCGGGGGGGACTTTACACGGCACGCTTCTTTCGGTGGGAATTCCCGCCCGGATGTCGGGAATCGTCGCAGGGGTTCTCCAATGCAAGATTCCCTTTTCGAGTGTCCAGGCCGGGGACCGCTTCCGCATCATGCTTGAAGAATCGTTCTACCGGGACAGCATCTGGATTTCGGGCAAGGTGCTTTATGCCGAGTTTGAAGGGCGGACTGTAGGGCATCACGAAGCGTTCCTGTACGAGGAGGACGATCCGAAGAGCACTTATAACGCACATTACACGGCAAGTGGCGAGGCTTTGATTTTCAATGGGCTTCGCTATCCGCTGGACCGTCTGCACATTACAAGCCCTTTCGGTTCGAGGATCCATCCGATTACCGGCAAGCGTAAGATGCATAGCGGTATCGATTATGGCAGTCCCAAAGGTTCACCGGTCTATGCGGTGGCGAAGGGAAGGGTCGTCGTTTCGGGTTTTGACGAGTTTAGCGGCAATAAAATCGCGATTCGCCATGCGGACAATTCGGTCAGTTACTACATGCACTTGAACTCCCGGGGCGTGGGTGTCGGACAGGAGGTCATGGGCGGGCAGATTATCGGGCGCGTAGGCAGCACGGGACGCAGCACGGGTCCGCACCTTCATCTCGGATTTAAGGACGCTCGCGGAAACTGGATCAATCCGAAGTCCAAGACGATGATTGCAACGCCGAAGCTCCAGGGGGAACGCCTATCCCGCTTGCAGGGACAGGTTTCGCAAATTCGGATCGAAATCGAGAAAACCGAGGCGGTCGAACCGCAGGCGATCGAAGGCTCGACGGTAAAGGTCAAGCAGCGGGTCGTTTCAAAGCCCTGGAAACTCCCGGATGGCCATTCCACGCTTTAATTCCCGGAGCGCTTCTGCCGGGGAGAAGCGCTTGACTTGCTTGCGCATCGAGGAGTTCCAGTACGGCTGGACTTGCTGGCTGTATCCCGCGGTTCGCTTGGATGTCTTTCCGCTTGCCAGCTCGACCGCCTTTTGGAACGCGGAATCCGCATCGGCGATATAGAAGTCCGGTTCAAACCCGTAGAGGTGATAGCTCTGGTAATTCTTGTCTAGGAAGAGGAACGAAGTGGCAACGCCGAAGGCGCTGTCGGGCGTTGTCACGTATGTCTGCCCGATACCCTTTCCGAAGGAGTTTGTTCCGACAACGGGAACTTTTAGGTTTGAAGTAAGTGCCGCAGCGAAGATTTCCGTGCAGCTCGCACTGCCGCTGTCGAGCATCATCACGTAATATCTGCCTGCTCCGATGCCGTCCTTTTCGACCGTAACGACCTGCTCGGACGAATCCCGCCCCTTTTTCCCGTAGCCCCATTTCCTCTCGACGATAACCGTGTCGCCGCGCTGGAGAACCGCCTTGGCCATGCGTACGCAAAGATCCACCGAACCGCCTCCGTTTCCGCGCAAGTCGAGAACCGTCGAAGCGGCTCCCTTGGTTCGGGAAAGCGCCTCTTCGAATTCAAGCGCAGTCCCGTCGGAATCGAATCCGTTCGTCTTTCCGACAAATTCCGTGATGCGGATAACCGGAATGTTTTCGGCGGAGTCGAGATATACCGTGGGGGAAATGACCGCCGTCCGGATCATTTCGATTGACATCGTATCGTTTGAACGGGCAACGGAAAATGTAAACTCGTCCTTCTTCGCCGAAAGGATCGCTTTGTAGATAGAGTCGTTTCCGTTTAGCGGAACGTTGTCAACCGCAAGAAGAATGTCGCCTTTTAAAACTCCCGCCGAGGCTGCCGGTCCGACCCTGAAGACTGTCTTGACCCGGAGTTCGCCGTCGAGTTCCATGCCGAACGACTTGTCTTCCGTATCCGATTCCCGAATCGCCGAGGAGACCGCGGAATAGAAAGTGCGCGGGTAATAGGTCGTGAGCGGATCCGACATGGATTCATACATCACGATGACGTCCGCAACGTCTGCATATTTTTCGTTGATGATGGCTTTTAGCGGGCTTTCCAGATAGACTTCGGAATCTTCCAGTTCGTCCGCGGACTTGTAGTAATAGTAGTAGAGGAAGGAATAGTTAAACTGGAATTCCTTGCTCGCCTTGTCGGATACTTCGACCTGTGGCGAAACGGTATCGGTCGAGCATCCAAAAAAATATGCCGCGAGGGTGAGAGACGCCGCGGCGAGAAAAAGCTTGTTCTTTGGCATACGGTTACGAATCGATTTTCAGTCCCTGCCTGTTGGCTAGGGCTTTGGGTAGCGGTTCCGAGAGTGGATTGTTTACCAGGGAAAGCGACTTGAGTGCGGAACATGCGGAAAGTTCTTCCGGGATGGAATCCAGCTCGTTTTCGTCGAGGACCAGTTCACGAAGCTTTTGCAGCTTGCCGATAGAGGCGGGCAGGGCGACCAGGCTGTTCCCCGAAATCATCAGGACTTCGAGACTTTCGAGATCTCCGATGCTTGCGGGAATCGTCGAAAGGTCATTGTTGTCCAGGTAGAGTTTTTCGAGCCGCTTCATCTTGCCCAGGGTCTCGGGAATTTTCGAAAGCATGTTGTCGTGCAGGGAAAGTTTTTCCACGTTTTCCCAGCCTCCGACTTCATCGGGCAGTCCGAACAGCTGGTTCCGCGCGATATTTACCTTTTTCAGGTTCTTGAGCGCGCCGATCTGCTTCGGAAGCTCGGACAGGCTGTTGTAGCCTAGATACAGGTTTTCGAGTTTGGATAGTTCGGCAATCGTTTCGGGAAGTTCCATCAGGTCGTTTTCGCTGACGGAAAGGCTCTGGAGGTTCTTGAGACGCCCGATTTCGTCGGGAAGCTCCACGAGCAGGTTTTGGTCGAGGACGAGCTCCTCTAAATCTTCGAGTTCGAAGAGCTGTGACGGGAGAAGGCGCAGATGCATTCCCACAAGGTCCAGTTTCTTCGCTTTTTCGGCTTTCGCCTTGGCAATGACTTCGAGAAGATTCATAGTATCGACTCCATTTTTTCAAATGATAGCATTTTTGTGCATTTTGCGGACTTTTTGCGGCAAAAGAGCGGATATGTGGCAAGTTTTTTTTGTTCCAAGCAGGAATATTCAAGAGGTTGCAGGGCTCAGTAATTCGTTGATAGTAGGGATAACTCAGAAGCCAGAAGTTGGGTGATGTGTGAGGAATTGGCTGCCGAGCGGACTTTCCATGTCCCGAGTCCCTCGTACCGCTTTTCGAAAAGCCTAGACGTCTGCGGACTAATCCCTAATTTCTCATGTTCTCGACCGTCCGCTTCCTAATTTTAATTCTTCTCCGACAGGAAAATTCAAAAAGCGTGTTTTTGCATACAGAAATGCGTTTTAAATGGTTTGTAAAAATTTTGAAACATCTTTTTTCGTGGAAAATCTCGAAAATAAGTGATATTTTAATTATCTATGTATAGTATAGTCAAAACTCCGGGTCCGGAGTTACTAGAGGATTAAAATGGAACTGACGAAAGCGCAAGAACGTAGACTTTCTTTTGTGGCCAGCTTGCTGAGCTTGAACCCGAACGATCCGACGGATCGCATCAAGGCTTTAAGGCATTTGAACCTGGATGAAGAGGGATGTTTTCACGGATTCCAGTATTCCCAGGGATTCCTTGAAATTTTCATTTTTATTGACGAGTCGACCCCGCTCGAAAAGGCCGTGCACAATCTGGCGCACGACCTGAAACAGCTCCAGATAGCCGTTTTCCGTACAAGTGATCCGGACAATCCGTTCTTTATGTCGCTCCGCGAAGAAGCCGATCCGTGGGATGTCATCAAGATGGACGCTTCGGACGCGGAGGAGGACGGCGACCAGCCGGCGAGTCGTCCTTACATGGAAACGCTTGAAATCACGGTACTTAGGACGCTTTCTAGCCGTTACGTGACCGATGCGGAAATGGAACGCACGCTCAAGGATATGCGCCGCAAGTTGAACATCTGGAAGTCCGATGTCCGGGCGAAGCTTGAAATCCGGGCGGAACATGACGATCTCGCAAAGGATTTTCGCAACAACGACGACAAGCTCGATATCGTAATGCAGGACGAACCTCTCCACATGACGAGCAAGAGTGGCGAGCTTTTTGTCGGGTTCTGCCCGATCCGCACCATCTTCGACTACCACCAGTCTTTGGGAAAGCGTCTCAAGACAAAGCATAATATGGCGATTGTTTCGAGCAACATCCGCACGTATCTCGGAAACCTGACCCATACGAACGCAGCCCTTATCGATGCGTTCCAGGAAATGGAAAAGGCGAATGACGCAAGCGATTTCCCGTTCCTCCACAACGGCATGACGCTCACGGGCGACGATCTGCGCCTGAAGGACCGCGACGGCAAGAAGGTCCTGCAAATCGAACGTCCGAAGATTATCAACGGGGCGCAGTCGCTTTTCACCTACGAAAGCTATTTCAAGAAGAGCAAGAATCCGGTGAATCCGTTCGTGCTGATCAAGGTCGTGGTACCGTATCCCGAAGCGGACGCGTTTTTGCGACAGGTGACGATGGCAAACAACCGCCAGAACCCGGTGTTCAGTTACCATCTTCGCGCTGCGGACGATTTGCAGTTCTTCATCTGGCAGCGTTACCAGGAAGAAGGCTTTACCTACGTCTATAAGGACGGTGTCCGCCTGAAGGCTCGCACGCGCAAGCTCGAAGTCCGTATGCGGCCCGAACTCGCGAAGACTCTCTTCATGATGGACGGGAAAATTTCCGAAAGCCGTTCCTCGGACTGCATCTTTGACAAGGAAAGCCTTTACCAGCATTGCTTCGGCGCATTCCTGCGGGTCGCTCCGGACAAGGAACGCGACTTTGTACGTAAAACCATCGCCTATACGAAGGCGTGGCAGCTTCTCACCCGGCTTCCGATCAAGAACAGAAACGTCGTTCCGGGAAAAGGAGTTTCGATCGAAGCGAACGATGCAAACCCGCTCACGCGCATCACGTGGAACGGTCGCTTGGAGGACAAGTTCCTCTTCCGCAGCGCGGTCCGCGATGTCGTCGTAGCGATTGCGCTTCGCCATTGGCTCATCTACGGCAATCCGATCCAGGATTTTGAATATCTGGTCGTAAACGAGATTGATTTCAACAATTCGCTGCTCAAGTATGCGTCGCATATTTACGGCGACTACCTGAAATCGATTCTCGTAAACGAATTCAAGGACAACAAGGATTACTACGACACGATTACCACAATCGACAAGGATTCCGGCGAAAATGTGGAACGTCGCCTGTGGAAAGGCTTCGGCACGACCGCTACCTATGACAAGATCATGCAGATGCTCGTGGCGAAGGACAAGTCCTGGGAAAAATGCCTAGGCGATATCGATGTCTTTTTGAAGTAATTTTCGTCGTTCTCCTAAAAGCGGAAAAGGTTCGAAGCGATTCGGGCCTTTTTATATTTGACGGTGATGGCAAATCTGCTTTTAGCGGTCATTTACGTTTCGTTTATAAGTTTGGGACTGCCCGATTCGCTGCTCGGTGCGGCGTGGCCGTCTATCTACCCGGAACTCGGGACGCCTATCTCGTCCGCGGGCATTTTGTCGATGATTATCGCGGTGGGGACGGTCGTGTCGTCGCTTGTGAGTGACCGGGTGACGCGCCTTTGGGGGGCGGGAAAGGTAAACGCTTTTAGCGTGCTTCTGACCGCGATTGCGCTTTTCGGCTTTTCGTCGAGCGGTTCGTTTGGGGAACTTTGTCTATGGGCGGTACCCTATGGTCTCGGGGCGGGAGCCGTCGATGCCGCTCTCAACAACTACGTCGCGCTTCATTATAAGAGCCGTCACATGAGCTGGCTCCATTGCATGTGGGGAATCGGAGCGACCCTCGGTCCATACGCGATGGGATATGCGCTTTCACACGGGATGAATTGGACTGGCGGCTACCGGATTATTTCGGTTGTCCAGTTCGGGCTTGTCGCCGTCCTGTTCGCAAGTCTCCCTTTGTGGAAAAGGCGTTCGGATATGGCGAACGAGAAAAAGTCGGAACCGTTGCCGCTGCGGAAAGCTCTTGGAATGCCCGGAGCGAAAGAGATGATGCTCTGCTTCTTTTGTTACAGCGCCGTGGAGCAGACGACGGGACTTTGGGCGGCGAGCTATCTGAACGGTGCCCGTGACTTTTCGGCAGAGGTTTCCGCAAGTCTTGCCGGGCTTTTCTTCGTGGGGATAACGGTCGGGAGAGCACTTTCGGGATTTGTCACGATGCGCCTTTCCGACGACCAAATGATTCGGCTCGGGCTTTGTATCATTCTCGTTGGAATTTTCCTCTTGTTCTTGCCGGTGAAGACGCTTTCCTTGGCGGGGCTTGTCGCCATCGGGCTTGGCTGTGCGCCGGTTTATCCCTGTATCATCCATTCGACGCCGGAGCGTTTCGGGGCGGAAAATTCGCAGGCTTTTGTGGGAATCCAGATGGCGAGCGCCTATGTCGGGACGACCTTGATGCCTCCGCTATTCGGACTTATCGCAAGAAATTTGGGCATTTCTCTTTTGCCTGTATATTTAATCCTGTTTCTGTCACTTATGCTCTCGATGCATTTGAAATTGACGAAAATCACCCGGAAATAACTTTTTAACCACCTCTTTTAAAAATGATAAGCTATATTAAACGATTGAAAACGGTTTAATGACGCTGTATGAAAGTTCAGAAAGCCGAAATAACACGCAGAAGGGATTTTTATGATAAAATGGTGTGCGCTTGGCATTTTGACGGTTGCACTCTTGTCCGCTTGCGGTGACGATGTGACAAAGACCGTCGCAGGAGAACCGCAAGGCTTGGAAATTGCGGCGGACGTGGATTCGCTTCCCCTGTGCGATGCGAAAAATATCGGCGGGATGTTCTTAATTCCGAAAAAGGAAGAAGTCTATGTGTGCCTGGATTCGGGCTGGAAGAGCCTTACGCCGGATGTAAAAGGGCATTCCTGCATGACGGAGATGCTCCCGGACAGTTCGGGCAGCAAGATTGTCTGCGACGGGGATTCGCTCGGCGTCGTCTCTAACGGAAAGAACGGCAAGGACGGCGAAACCGGGGACGTTGGCGAAAACGGTGCCGCAGGCAAGACGTGCCACTCGGCGGATAACGGCGACGGCTCGTTCTGGCAGATTTGCGGCGAAGATTCCGTGATGCTCTATAAGGCTTTTTGCCGGGATGTGTTTTATGATCCGGACAGCGCCTTTTGCGATTCGCGGAATATGCGGCTATATCGGATGGTTCGAATCGGCGAGCAGGTGTGGATGGCGGAAAACTTGAACTATTCAGGATATAAGACGTATGTTCGCGACAGTACGAGTGGTAAGAGTGGTTGGGGTTGTCTTTTTAGTAGTGGCGCCGATGGTAGCGGTAGGTTTTTGCTTGGGGTTTGCTATGAGAAGAATGGAGAGTATTGTGAAAAGTTTGGACGGCTTTATACAAACCGGGAGATTGAAACGCTCTGCCCTGCCGGTTGGCACATGCCGGATTCGACGGAATGGAAATCCCTGTTCGCTTTCGTGGCGGAAAATGGCGGGGGAAATGTGGGGGGCAGTCTGCGTTCTGTAAATGGCTGGAGTAAAAATATTCTGGCAACGGACGAGTTCGGCTTTGGAGCGCTTCCTGGCGGTTTTATGGAAGAACATTTTGACAAGCAGGGCTATTGTATTGAATCTAGGGATTTTTATAGAATCTCTATCGAGGCGCGTTTTCTGAGTGCTGAAGGCGGTTATTTTGTTTTTGACAGTTATGACGCTCTTGACACTTTTTCCGATGGCGTAAGATATGTAGAGAACGAGGGCATTACGAAAGGTTCCTCGGTCCGGTGTATTCGGGACGATGGCTAGCGGTCAAGGAATTTAACCAAGAGGATTTGTCGATGAGAATAGGAAAGCTTTCCCTTGTAATCTGCACCGTGGCGTTCTTTATTGCCTGTAGCGATTCCGTGACGGAGGTCGTCCGCCCCGTGGAGACCGTCGTTCTTGGAAAGGCGGATTCCCTGCCGGAATGTTCCCCCGAAAACCAGGGACAGATGGCGGTAATTTCGGAAGACGCTTCGGCGTATGTCTGTGAAAATTCGAAATGGGAAAATCTGGTATCAAAACCCGATGCGGAGCCTTGCGTCTTGATAGCCCTTTCGGACGGTTCCGGCTATAAAATCGTCTGCGGCGAGGACACGGTGGGAACGGTTTTGAACGGAATGGATGGACAGAACGGAGCAAAGGGCGAGCAGGGAAAAAGCGGCTTGGATGGACGGGACTGCTTTTTTATCGACAATGCCAACGGAACGATTTTGCAGATTTGCGGCGAGGATTCGACCGTGCTTTCGAAAGCGCTGTGCGGCGGCGAACCCTATGACCCGGCGACGCATTTTTGCTATAGTGATAGGCTTTATGCGCAAGTCGTTTATGATACGCTTATCGATGCGCGCGACGGCTTCAGCTATCGGACGGTCAAAATCGGGAGCCAGACTTGGATGGCGGACAATCTTCGCTTTGTAACGGACAGCAGTTCTTGCTTGGACGATACGCTGCGTTGTCTGGAATATGGCCTCTACTATAAATGGTTTGACATGATTGATTCTATTGGTAAGTACAGAGGAACTCCTCTTATCTGTTCGAATCCTTATGGTATTGTTGATAACGGTGGTGAGGCGCGAGTTACGGAATGTAATCTGGAAACACCGGCGCGAGGCATTTGCCCGGAAGGCTGGCATATTCCGACATCCGAAGAATGGGCTTGGCTGTTTAACACTGTGGACCGGATGGCGTACGAAGGGATTGGCAAGGTTTTGAAGTCAAGAACGGGATGGGATTTCGTGGGAGGTGATAACGGAATCGACTTGTTTGGGTTTGACGCAAAGCCGACCGGTGCTAAAGGCGAACCAACTGAATATGGTGAAGGTGGCTGGGGTGAACGCGAAGCGGAAATAATGGATGATATTGCTTCTTTTTGGGCTGCGGACTTTTATCAAGGCGATTCTTCTTGGTGTGCGAGCGGCTCGTGCTTTGGCTACATTTTTGCCCAGCTAGCCGCAGGGAATGGAATGAGCCGTATATATTTATCTAGAATGTTCAAAAAAGTTGGCCGTGATTATGATAGGGAATTTTTATCAAGTGTCCGTTGTGTTCGAGATGAACAGGACTGAAAATCAGAATTTTACTCCGAGGTAGGAATTTTCAATGAAAACAGATAAACTCTTTTTGTCCAGTCTTTTGGTTGCGGCTTTTTTCGTCGCCTGCGGTGACGATGTGACGCGGGTAGTCTCTCCGTCCGGGATGGAAACGGTTTCGCTCGGGGAATGTTCAAGCGAGACTCTCGGAAAAATGCTCTATGTCGCCGAAAGGAAAAGCGCCTATGTTTGTGGCGATACCGGCTGGTTTCCGCTTGCTTCCCGCAGGGAAAAGCTCGCCTGTGATTTCGAAATCTTGGAGGATTCTTCGGGCTACCGGATGGTTTGCGACGGCGATTCCGTCGGCGTCATCTATCATGGAAAGGACGGTGCGGATGGGACGCTTGGGGCAAATGGCGAGAACGGCTCTTTGGCAAGTTGCTCGATAATCGAAAAGGAGAACTGGATTTTTCTCCAGGTTTGCGGTTTGGATACGACTTTCCTTTACCAGGCGATTTGCGGGGGCGAGCCTTTTGACCCGAAGGCAAATTTTTGCTTTGAAGGCAAAATTTTCGAAAAACCTGTTTTCGGGACTGTTACCGATTTGCGGGATTCCGAAGTCTATCGGACTGTTCGGATAGGAAAGCAGACTTGGATGGCGGAAGATTTGCGAAGGGATATTCCGGGTAGCGTTACAAATGATCCCAAAGCCTGTCTTACAACGGATACGAGTGCTTTTTGCACATATTGGAGGGGTAGGAAAAATGGACCTAGTGGTGTGGGTATGTGGATGTTTGATCGCGCCTTTGCGGATTCTGCCGCTGAATTGATTCTTAGTGCGGGACGCCTGTATGAAGCCGAAAGCCTTTCTGTCTCGGACAAGGCCGGGCTGTGCCCTGCCGGATTCCATCTTCCGGACAGCAGCGAATGGAATGAATTGCTTGCTTTTGTAACGGCTCATAGCCAAGGTGTCGAGCCGCTGCTTGCGCTTTGGGCTAATTATGGTTGGGCGGGTTGTACTGAAGGCGGTTGGGGGTTTTTGACGCCAACAGGATCTGGTACTACTTCTGATGGGCAAAACCGAGGGGTCAACGGCGTGGATTTGTTTGGCTTTTCGACTTTGCCTGTATGGACGCAGACGATAGATATTACTAGACAAAATTTAGACGCAGATTTTTCGGATATGTACGGAAATCTTTCTGCCTATATAACGGATGAAGGGTTGTTTACGATGCTAGCTGCTGATGGAGGCTTTCATTATCGTAACATCTTGGCGGGTGGTACTCCTTGTTTGACATGTACAGCGACGCGTGAAATTTCAGACCATTATGGAGTAGAAGTTTATAGAGGCTTTGTCCGTTGTGTGGGGGACTGAATAAGTTGGCCTACCCGGCCTGGGGCAAGGTAGGGGGACCTTTCCAAGTTGCGAAGGCCAAGGTCCCCCTTCCTTGCAACCACCCCCAGGACCACGCTTATCATCGAATGAGAAATTAGGAGTGAGGAATGAGGAGTTAGTCCGCGGACGTCTAAGTTTAGGGACTAGGGAACAGGGATTAGGGAATAGTCCGCGGACGTCTAAGTTTAGTGGACAGTGATTAGTGGGCAGAGACGCAGACGTCTAGGTTTTTGGGATGAAGGAGTAGGGATTAGTTTGCGGACGTCTAAGCTTTTGGGAAGCGGTACGAGGAACACGGGATTCAGAGCTTAGTTGAGAGTGCTTAGAATTGGCGGTTAGATTCGGAACGAGAAATTTGAAGCGAACAGACTGTTATTAACAACGGTCGATGATTAGCTAAGTTCTCTATACGAAGCTCTATGTTCCGATAACTTGCAACAACCCCCAAGGCCACGCTTATCATCGAATGAGAAATTAGGAGTGAGGAATGAGGAGTTAGTCCGCGGACGTCTAAGTTTAGTGGACAGTGATTAGTGGGCAGTGAGCAGAGACGCAGACGTCTAGGTTTTTGGGATGAAGGAGTAGGGATTAGTTTGCGGACGTCTAAGCTTTTGGGAAGCGGTACGAGGAACACGGGATTCAGAGCTTAGTTGAGAGTGCTTAGAATTTAGAACAGCGGGATTTAAATTGCTGAAAAACAGAATCTAGTCGTCTGCAAATTTCAGCACTAAGCTCTCAGCTCTGACAACGGCTCGCTCGACAGTCTAATCCCTAATCCCTTCTCCCTGTTCCCTAGCTGCTCGCTAGTCACTGATCACTGATTTCTAACTTCTGTCAACTACCAACTAAGCTCTAACCACTGATTCCTGACAACTTACAGTTCGCTAGACTGTCAATTCCTCATTGCTCATTGCTCATTGCTAATTCCTCCCTAATCCCTATTCCCTTCCCCCTAATCCTTGATAGCGGTTCGCTGAACAGCCCGCATCCTAAAACAAACAGAGCAAAAATTATTACTTTCTATCGGCTTTTGTGGGCGGAAAGGCGCTTTTTCTGTATTTTGGAAAACGTTTTTTGCCCTGCATGTATGATGACGTCCGGATTGAAACGAAAATGAAAAGGCTTTTAGCCGTTTTTGCCCTGTTGGTGTCGCTGTCTCCTGCCGAGCCGGCGGATTCCGCTGTGTCCGAAAATGCGGTGAGTTCGGGCAAAAGTTCCGTCCAGTATATTCCGCTCCCGCCGAGCGTGACTCCTCTCTCGGATTTGGTCCCGAAGAGCGGTATTGGCCAGAGCGACCGGCTGATGAATCCCCCGAAGAGCGAACGGTTCGAGCACAACATCGACTTTGAAAACCGCGAAATGGAAGTCTCCAAAAAGTATGTGAACCCGATAAGCCGCGATACGGCGGAAATGTGGTCTGCGACTTACCCCGAGATTGCCTCTTACGTTTCGGACATGTACGACATCGGATTCAACCGCCTGTGGCTGAACTCCTTTGCCGGTCAAAAGGACGGTGGCTATGCCGCCCCGGAAGGCGCAACGCTCTACGACATTGACATTCCCATCAACATGCCCTCGTGGATGAAGGACTTTGGATTAGACAAGCCGAAGCTCATGCTGCAAGGGACGATGGATATCCGGCTTTCGGGCCGTGGAGAAAAGGACGATGCTCCGGGCAGCACCAAGGACAACCTGTTCCCTAGCCCGACACTTTCCTATGACCCGAGCTTTATGGTCAAGGGAAAAATCGGTCCGTATATCACCGTGGAAGTGAACAACGTGGAAAGCGGTCTCGGTGCGAAAAACCAGATTCGGGTCGTGTACGAGGAATCCTACAAGGATGAATTCGAGGATTACATCTTGCAGCGCATCGAGGCCGGTACGACGTCGCTTGCGCTTCCCGGAACGGAACTCACGGGATATTCCGAAAATCACAAGGGACTGTTCGGCATCAAGGCCGAATGGAAGCTCGGAGACTGGTGGCTTACGACTATCGCTTCGCAGGACGGAGGAAGCCAGGAAAAGTACACGATCAACGCGAGCACAAGCACGACGGAATTCCAGATCCAGGACAAGCAGTTCGTCGCTTACCGCTACTACTTTTTAAATCAGGAAGCGCGTAGCAATTATGTCAGCGCGGGACTTGCCGGACGCAGCACGTCTCCGTATGCGGCGACGAACCTGAAGCTTTACCGCCGTGCACCGACCAACACGACGACGAATGTCGTGGAAAATATCACGGCGGTCTATGTGACGCCTTCGGGCGCGCGCGTCGAAAAGAAAATCGACCGCCTGGTCCCGATGTCGGCAAACGACTATTCCTATGACAGCAAAACGGGCATCGTGAAAGTTCTCGGGGCGAACAAGAATACGCTTATCGCGGCGAGCTTCTCGGACGATGGGACGGGACGCTCCGGGACTACCGTGAACAACAATTCGAGGGTAGTCCTTATCCAGTGGGACGCGACGCTTTCGGAACTCGAAGGCATCGACAAGCTGATGCTTCGGAACGTCTATTCGGTCGGAATTTCGGACGAGAGTGCTTCGAGCTTCGTGCTCCGCTTAAAGAACAAGTCGGGCGTTTCGAGTTCCTACCTGAAGACTCTCGGACTGGTCGATTCGACGACGGGAACCGTTCTGACCGGCGACGCGACGATTTTTAAAAAGGACGCTTCGGGAACTTACACGGGCGAAATGTGGTTGCCCTGCCGCCCGCTTTCGTGGTATTCCGGTGCGAATTCTTCGGCTCGAGCGCGGGAAAACTGCCTGGAGCCTTTCCGCAACGTGGACTCTTCCGCGGCGATGGCGAATCTTTACTCGCTTCCCGTTTCGAACATCGCGTCTAAGTACACGAGCCGCTTCTACTTTGAAAGTGTCGGCAAGAGGCGCAACTCGGTCATCAGCGTGCGCGATCCGAATTCGAGCTATTCCGTCAGCGCTGGCAGCTGCATGGATATTTCGGAAGGCTCGGAAAAGTTGAAGGCCGGCTCGACGGTTCTCACCCGCGGCGTGGATTACGATGTGAACTACGAACTCGGGCAAATCGAACTTTTGAGCGAGACCGCTCTCGATCCGAACAAGGAAATCTCGGTGGAATTCGAGTGCGAACCCCTGTTCGAAATCGACAACAAGGTGCTGCTCGGCGCTCGCGCGGAACTTCCCCTTTCGCGGTATGGATTTGGAAACGGGTCGCTCTTCGGCATTACGGCTCTCTACAAGAGCCAGAGCACGACCGCTTCGACGCCGACGCTCGGGAGCGAACCTTATTCGAGCTTTCTCTGGGGCATGAACCTGCGCCTGCAGGATACGACGAAGTGGATGACGGATGTGGTGAACTGGATTCCCGGAATCGAAACGAAGGCCGCTTCGAACTGGCGCTTCGAAACGGAATTTGCGAGCAGCTATCACGATGCGAATACGAGCAGCGGCAAGACTGCGCTTCTCGAAGATTTTGAAAGCAGCGAATCGGGGCTTGTCTATCCGCTGTCTAGACTTTCCTGGTACCAGGCCTCGCCTCCGGGGGGCGTCGATACGGATCCGAGCACCTACATCGAAAGCCAGGATTACAAGCACAAGGGCGAATTCATCTGGCACAGCAACAACACGGTTCTCTACAAGCACATCTACCCGACTGTAGGAAACAGCGATGTCGATAACCAGCGTTTAACGGTCCTGAAGCTCACGCTCCGCCCGAACGACAACCTGATGGGGAACAGCTGGGGCGGTATCATGCGCCCGAATTCAAGTTATTACCAGGACCTGAGTGACATGAAGTATATCGAAGTCGTCGCGCGGGGAAATGTCGGAAGCATCTATTTGGATTTGGGGCTTGTGAGCGAAGACCTTTCCATCAACGGCGATGCGCCGAACGGGCAATATGACGGCGAAAACGATCTGGGAACGACGACGGCTTTGCACGATAAGGGTCTCGACGGACTTTCCGGGTCGGAAGAACATCTGACCGTCTGGGACTGCCGCATGAACGGCTGCGTGAGCACCATCAAGACGAGTGCGAATTCCGATGCGACGAATACGGACATTGCGCGTGACAACTTCGACGACAGCCTCGACGATGCCAGCGATCCGCCGGTAGCCATCAACGGGACGGAAGGCAACTCGGGCGAACGCGCTTATGATACGGAAGATATCAACAGGAACGGCTCACTCGACACGGACATCGGGTTTGTCCGCTACCGGATAGACCTTTCCGACAACGATGACGCCCATTTTGAAACGCTCAAGAACGGCTGGCGCAAATGGAAAATTCCGCTCGACCAGTTTGACACGGTCGTTTCCAAAAACGGCGAAAGTTACCAGACGATTCTGGCCCAGGCGCAGTTTTCGAGGCTTTGGATGGGAAAGCTCAATAACGGCGTTGCCGAGGCGAAGGTGCAGATAGTGAAGCTTGGCGTGATGGGAAATTCCTGGGAAGCTTCAAACGTTTCGAGCAAGTTCGTCACCTCTTCGACGGGCGGTTCGCAGACGGCAATCGTTGACGGCAGCGAAGTGGATATTTCGGGTTCGACGACGACATCCGACACGACCTACCTGAACGTTTCGACGATCAACAACCGCGAAAATTCGGGGACGTATTACAAAAGCCCGAACACCAAGACGGAACGCGACTCGGAGACGAACGCCGCGCTGAAGGAAACGGCCCTTGTCCTGACATATAAGAACCTTTCGCCGGGACAGTCGGTCGGTGCAACGCGGACTTTCGATTCGGACGAAAAGGACTTGACGAAGTACAAGACGCTCAAGATGGAAATCCACTATACGACCGATGCGACGCGGACTCCGGTGCGATTCGCTTTCCAGTTCGGGGAAGGATCGCTGGAAGGTTCGACGGATTATTACGAGTGGAGCTTTAGGCCCGTGAAGATCAACTGCTCGGCAGCGGAGCGGGCTGCGGATTGTCACGAACGGAACTGGCTCGCAAACGCGTTCTCCGAAAAGCTCTCCGCGTTTTCCGACCTGAAGAAGGGGCGCCGTCCACCGTTCCTCGAAGCGGTCGTCGATTCTATCGGCGGCGAAAGGGAAGAAGTCTTGAAGCTTGTCGGAAACCCTTCGACGACTTCGGTGGACTGGATTCGCTTTGTGATTATCGCGGACGAGGACGCTTCGCCTGCGGATCTCGAAGGCGAATTCTGGATTGACGATTTGCGGCTTTCGGGAATGGATAACGACTGGGGCTATGCATTCCGCACTTCGGGCCAGGCGAACTTTGCGGATTTCCTTTCGGTTTCCGCATCGGCGCGTTACCAGGACGGAAACTTTGCGACGCTTTCGACAAGCGGATCGTCGCCCAAGCCGACGCTTTCCGAAGCGGAATCCAAGCTGGACATCGCCGCGGATGCGAGCGTGAACTGGAACAAGTTCTTTGCCGACGAACAGGGATTCCACATGCCGATGAGCATCGGCTACAGCAGCACGACGGAGCGTCCCTACCTGAAGCCGACGGACGATTTGGAACTTTCGCATGATAACCTGGGCGATTTTGCAAAGGATGTTTGGGACGGCAAGTTGACCGTTGAAAACGCCGACGAGGAACAGAAGATTCGCGACGACGCGGAGTCTCGCGGATACCAGTCGTTCAGCCGTACGCGCCGCTTCAGCTTTAGTTACAGCAAGGATTACAAGGAAGAATCAAGCCCTGTCAAGGAAGTCCTTTCGCAGATTTTCCTGGAGCGTCCGGCGTGGAGCTACAGCTATACGGAGACCGAGTCCCGATCGACGACATCCGCGGATTCCTCCTATTCGTATCACACGATCATCGAATACAGCCTCGGAACCTTTAACCGATTCAACTACAAGCCTTTTAGCTTCTTGAAAAATTCGTCATGGGCGAAGAGCTTTTCCGATGCGTCGTTTGAACCGTGGCCGCAGACGATAGACCTCACCCTTTTCGACCTGAGCTATATCCGCTATGTGAACCAGGAGCGCGACCCGGACTTTACGGAACCGCAGACGGCAAAGACCGTCACTTACACGGTGGATCTTTCGCACAAGGCAAATCTTCGTTGGAATATCTTCCCCTTTCTTTCGACAAGCTACAGCCTGAACATCTCTCGCGACATGTACGGTGGCGGTGACCAGGAAGATTTTGCAAAAGAGAATTTCTGGACGTTCAAGAACGGCGGATTGTTTGCCGCGGACGATATCTTCGACTTTGACCATACGGACAGGAAAGTCTATGTCTCGCCGGACAGCGTCGTCATCATACCCTACGATACGGTCGCCGTGGTGAATGCAAAAGGCGATACAGCTTTAATCGACATGGACGATCCGAGTACCTACCGGATTTTATACGACAGCACGGTCTATTACAAGGTTGATAGCGTCGGGCATCGCGAATACGGACGCGCTTACGGTATTCTCAAGAATGAACGTAGCCGCAGCCAGCAGTTCAAGACGACGTTTAGTCCCGCAGTGATCCCCTTCCTTCCGATGTCATTCTCGTTTACGTCTTCGTTCCGGCAGCAAAAGACGATTCCCGACGAGTATGACCTGTACGATCCGACGATGATCGAGAAGAACTACTGGACGATTTCCCAGACGAACCGCTTCGAGTTTACGCCGTCTTTCCGCATTGTAAATTTCTTGAAACTTTTTGGCGACAAGAACGCGGCTGCGGGATTCTTCGAAAAGCTCAAGTGGCGTGACGTGAAGGCTGCGTGGACGGTCGATATCTCCACGGTGGGCGAGAACTTCACCCTGTCGCAACTCTATGAAGAACAGGGCGTGACACCGTTCCAGTATTACCTTTACGGCCTAGGCATCGGAAACGGCTACCGGAACCGCGGAATTTGGAACATCGTTTCGGGCGACATGGGACTTGACCATCGGAACGATTACACGCGTTTTGCGCAATACCGGAACGGACATGTCGATACGCTCGTTTACCAGGGGAACTTCACCCATTCGGTAAACCGGACGCTTAACCTCTCGACAGGATTCACGCTTCCGTTCTGGAATATAGGCATTGTAACGGATATGCAGTGGAAACAGGACTTTAGCCAGTCGCGCGAATATCCGCTCTATACGGATTCGACGATTGTCTGGCCGAAGTGGGGCGTCGGCGTAACCGTACCGAATTTCTCGCAGCGCGTCGGATTTTTGAACTCTTTCCGCAGTGTAAGCACGACGCATCGGGTCGATTATACGCATACGCGGGTTTCTAGGCCTTTCCAGAGCGCGGAAGACAGTTGGACAACGACATGGAATTTCAATCCGCTGATCCGCATCAGCTTTCTCACCCAGCAGAACATCCGTATCGAGGACAATACCTATCTCAAACTGGAATTTACCGATCGGCGTCCCAAGCAGGAAGTCATCTCGCAGACGAACTGGCCGTCGAATGTCGAGGACCTTTCGGATACGACAAAGTATTTCTACACGCCTTGGATGCCGACCGCGCTTTACAAGGATTTCGGCTACAATGTCGGAAACGACTTGACGATTTCCTACCCGCTCAAGACGAAGCGCGGATTCCAGTTCTGGAAATGGTACTTCAAACTGAAAAACGATATCGATCTTCGCCTTACCGCCGGCTATGAATACACGAAGACGATTCGGGAATCCTACGAGCCGGTTTCCGGCTACAACATGAACGAGAAAAACGAGGCGGCGGGCGATGTCTATCGGCGTTGGAACATCAACGGCAGTGATTACACGGTCTATTTTCCGAAGCTCGAAAAAACGGAGCGGACAGTTCCTTCGCGGGTTCACGAATGGTTTGTCCGCCCGAGCGCCGGTTACCAGTTCAACAAGATGGCGAGCATGAGCGCCTATATCGAATACCGTCAAATTCACGAAAAGCTCGACGACGAAACCGCTCACACGGAGCAGATCCTTTCGTTTGAAATCGCGCTTCTCCTGAGATTCAACTAGTAATGAAACGGCAAAATTTATACCTGGATTCCTTTCTGACTTTTTTTAAAATCGGGCTGTTTACGCTCGGCGGCGGCTACGCCATGATTCCGCTGATCGAAGCGGAAATCATCGAAAAGAAACGGTGGATTGCCAAGGAAGATTTTTTGGATCTCTTGGCGATTGCGCAGAGCTGTCCCGGAATCTTTGCGGTGAACATCAGCATTTTCATCGGGTATCGGCTGAATCGCGTGAAAGGCGCGGTTGTAACGGCTCTCGGGACGGCTCTGCCGTCTTTTCTCATCATCCTTCTGGTTGCGCTTTTCTTTCACCAGTTTGAGGACAATGCAGCGGTCGCGGCGATGTTTCGCGGAATTCGTCCGGCGGTCGTCGCCCTGATTGCTGTCCCGACGTTTAACCTGGGAAAGAAGGCGAAGCTCAACCGCTTTACGATTTGGATTCCGATTGTAAGCGCTCTTTTAATCTGGCTTCTGGGTGTCTCGCCTATCTTGATTATTTTGTGTGCAGGAATCGGCGGCTTCTTTTTCGGCAAGTTTACTCGGAAGGAGAATCAAAGGTGATTTTCCTTTCGCTCTTTGTAACGTTTTTTCAAATCGGGCTTTTTGGTTTTGGCGGCGGCTACGGGATGCTTTCGCTCATCCAGCGGGAAGTCGTCTTCAATCACCGTTGGATGACTTCCGGCGAGTTTACGGATATTGTCGCCATCAGCCAGATGACTCCCGGTCCGATTGGGATAAATTCTGCAACGTATGCCGGATTTACCGCGTTGCAGAATGCGGGAGCGGGAAAGCCCCTCTGCATCCTCGGAAGCTGTACCGCGACATTTGCGGTCGTACTGCCTTCGCTTATCCTGATGATTCTCATCAGCCGTTACCTGATGAAGTTCAAAGACCATCCGGCTGTCCAGCATATATTTGAAGGCTTGCGCCCAGCGGTCGTCGGGCTTTTGGCAGCGGCGACGCTGATGCTCTTGACAAAGGAAAATTTCGGTTCGGCGCTTGAAAACATTCCGGAATTTGCGATTTCTGTCGGACTTTTTGTTCTGACCTTTGTCTGCACTAAATTTTTCAGGGTCGGTCCCATCAAGATGATTCTCGTGTCCGCATTGATTGGGCTTCTAGTCTATGGATTGTAATCATCTCATCTAGCGACTCGCAATGACCGGAAAGGTTCATTTGCATATCTGTAACAAAGTATGTAAGTGCCGCGTTGCAAACCGGATTTAGCACTTTCCCAAGCTTCCGAGGCGGATTTAGCTGAAACTTTAGACGATTTGAGTAGCTGTCCGTTAAGGTCGAATACCTGAATATGGAGCTCTTCGAAATTTACGCTTCGCCGATAGTTTGGAGTAATTTTGTCTAGGCCTGTGATTTCGAACAGGATTTTGTCGATATTTACGTAGCTGTCGTCAATTGACAATCGAAGTTTTTGTATTCCTGGCGAAAGTTCTAGCTTGCCGGCTTCCACTTCGGAATAGGAGTCCCAGTTTTCTCCGCCTGGAATTTTTGCCTGTAGGCTTTGTTCCCCGATGGAAAGTGTTACGGACGATTCGTTCGTGTTCCCTGTTGCTCCCCATACGCTTATTGCGTATTTGCCCTTTGTTTTGACATTTAGCGTGTATTCAAAAAAGTCTCCGGTGGTTGTATAGCCTAGCGCAAATCCTTGGCCTGCTTTAACGACGCCAGCATCGTCTGTTCTGTAGCCTGTCGAGTCGCTTTTCCCGTCAGCGTCGCGAAAGGCGTTTATGTCGTAGTTTTCGGCTTCGATAATTCCTGGAATTTCAATCGGTCCTTGAAAAGGAAGGGCTTCGATTACGGTAGTCGTGTCGGAAACGTTGGCGACGACGATGTCCCCGCCATTGGGAATTGCATCGAAATAAATGTAGCCGTCGCGAAGTTCCGTTTCTAGAGGCGAACCTTTTTGAGTCGCCTTTACCGATTGCCAGTTGCCCGCATTTTTTATTCGGATGGAGAGCGGGTAGTCAAATTTAGAAAGGGATGTCTCCAGGGAATGACTTAGACGATAGGTTTCGCTGTTGGCGTTGCCTTCGATTTTGGTGATTTTTGCCGCATCGCGTTCTTTGGAATACATAATCGCATTTCGAAAGGTCGTTACCCAGATTTTAGAATCGTTCTGCTTTGCCCAGCTTAACGCACCGTCGATTGCGGATGAGCTTGTAGGGGAATAGCCGCTACCCTCGTCCACCTCGTGGATTAAGAAAGTTACCCAGCCGTTTTTATTGATCGCTTCCTGCATTTTTTGCTGGAAAGCCTGCGCGCTGTTTACGTTTCCGGTGTTTCCGCAGATGATGGAACTTATCCTGTTGTAATTTTGAGGCGTCTTGCCGTCGATTTGGCCGCTGCAAATTCGTCCGCCGATGTAGTTTTGGGATATTAGAGATTCGTTCGGTACATTGCAATTAGGATATGTAATCGTATTGCAGGATTGGTTTGGAATTCGACTTTCGATAGTCTTCTTGGACGATGCGATTTCGTTATCGGGCATTGTTTGGGAATGTGTATCGGAGTGGCTGCCGATTTCGTATCCCCGTTCAACGAGTTCCTTGTATTTGCTGTAATTGGGGCTCCAGTTGTTTACGATATAAAAGCTAGCCTTATAACCGTATTTGTCAAAGATGGGGACGGCAATTGTCAGCTGGTTGGGAAGGTTGTCGTCAAATGTAAAAGTAGCGACTCCGTTCCGAAAACCCGACCAGATCGCAATTTCTTGGGTCCATAGGAAATTCGAACCGAGTAAAAACGTTATGGTAAGGAAGATCTTTTTCATGATTTGTTCCGATAAATTGGGTGTGGTTCCTCTCTTGAGATAAATCTTTTTTTTTTGAAATGACCGTGGCGTTTTGCTTCTTTTGTTGTATAGAACTACAACAAACAAAAGTTTTTTGCCTTTTTTCCAAAATTTTGTGTAAATTTTTGAAAAAAAAAGGAGTTGCACGATGGGCATTCTAGATAAGCTAAAAGGCGAATTCATAGACATTGTCGAATGGATTGAGAATGAGCCCGATGTCCTGGTATGGCGTTTTCCGCGTTACCAGAATGAAATCAAGGACGGGGCGCAGCTCATCGTTCGCAAAGGACAGCTTGCTGTCTTTGTCGCAAACGGGAAGGTGGCGGATGTCTTTTCGCCCGGGATGTATGAACTGAAGACCGAGAACCTGCCGATTCTTTCGACGATTCTCGGCTGGAAATATGGATTTCACAGTCCATTCAAGGCTGAAGTCTATTTCATCAGTACTCGTTGCTTTATTAATTTAAAATGGGGAACGCGCAATCCCGTCATCGTTCGGGATGTCGCGCTTTCCATGGTGCGCATACGGGCTTTTGGCTCTTACGTGATCAAGGTGCAGGAACCGCGGATCCTGATTCGCGAACTTATCGGAACGCAAGGAAAGTTTTCCGTGGAGACGATTTCGGAACAGATTCGGAACCTGGTTGTTTCGAGTTTTGCGGATGTTGTCGGCGAAGCGAAGATTCCTGTGCTGGATTTAGCTGCTCATTATGACGAGCTATCGCAAAGATTGCTAACAAAAATTTCCGATGAGGTTAAGTCTTATGGGTTGATTTGTACGCAAATGAAGGTGGAGAACATATCTCTTCCCGAAGAGACGGAACGTGCGATCGACAAGAGGGCGGCGATGAGTGCTGTCGGGGAATCGGATTTCTCTCGGTTTCAGGCTGCGATGGCTGCGGAAGCCGCTGCGAAAAATTCCGGGGAAGCCTCGGGCGGAATCGGGCTTGGCATCGGAATGGGAATGGCGCAGCAGGTCGCTCGGACGTTTTCCGCTCCGCCTCCGTTGCCGCAAGCGGAAACGCTCTGGTATTACGCGGACGGAAATGATCGCCGAGGTCCTGTCCCGCAGAGCGAACTGAAGCGTCTCATCGAAACCGCTGCCATCGGGCGGAAAACACGGCTCTGGCGAGAGGGGCTTCCCGATTGGAAATTCGCCGGGGAACTTCCCGACTGGAAATTGCTCTTCCCGATGGAACCGCCCCCGCTTCCGAAGGACTGATTCCGATGGCGACCTGTAAATATTGCGGTGCGCCGCTTCTCGAAAACGTTCCGGTGTGCAGCTACTGTCACGCAAAAATCGATGTCGATCTTTCGGCGAAAGGTTTCCAGACGGTCCATGCTCCGGAAAAATTTCGGATATGTCCGGTTTGCAAAAAGGAAATGAATGTTTTAAACATCGGGCAGAAAGGCGATCCGTTTTTCATCGACCGCTGCCCGACATGCCTCGGAATTTTTCTGGATACCGGAGAGCTGGATGCGATTGTCCGCGAAACGGTTCCGTCCGTTCGCCACGTCAACATGGAAAAGTTGAAACAGTTGAAACGCGAAATGCTTGATTACAACAAGACGGTTTCCTATCGGGCGTGCCCGGTTTGCGGAAAGCTGATGAACCGGGAGAATTACGGAAAGTTTTCAGGCGTTATCGTCGATCGTTGCCGAGAACATGGCGTCTATCTGGATGCCGGGGAATTGCAGTTGATTCAGCGTTGGGTGGCTGCGGGCGGGAATCTGCAGACGCTTCCGGAGCCCTGTATTGCGAAACGTGCGGATGCATTCCGTCGGTCGGAACCTGAAGCGGATGTTTTCAAGAGGCGCTCAGCAAGATCCGTCGATTGGCTTCTCCAGAAACTGGTGGATTTGATATTCTAGATTTACGCCGCCATGAAAAATTTGGAAGATTATATTGTGAGCGTCCTGGACTTTCCGAAGCCGGGGATTGTCTTTCGCGACATCACCGGAATCCTGGATTCGCCCGAAGGGCTCCATCTCGCTTTTGAACGTCTCTACAAGGCGCTTGAAAACATCGAATTCGATGTCGTCGCCGGGCTCGAAGCGAGGGGCTTTCTGTTTGGGGTGAGCCTCGCCGAGCATTTTCACAAGAGCTTTGTACCGATCCGGAAAAAGGGGAAGCTCCCGCGGGAAACGGTTTCTGCGACGTATGAACTGGAATACGGCAACGCGACCATCGAAATGCACCGCGACGCGATAAGGCCCGGGCAGAAAGTGGTCCTCTTTGACGACCTGCTAGCGACCGGTGGAACGATGAACGCCGCGGCCTCCCTCGTGGAAACCGTCGGCGGAACCGTTGCGAAAACGCTTTTTATCGTGGAACTCTTTGACTTGGGCGGCAGACAGAAACTGTCAAAATACGATGTGACGTCCCTCGTCAAGCTTCCCGGACATTGAGAATTTTTATTCGACGGAGAAACCATGTTGGAAAAACTCTTTAAAATCACCGAGAACCGTTCTAGCGTTCGAACCGAAATCCTGGCGGGTCTCACCACGTTCATGACGATGGCGTATATCCTTGCGGTAAACCCCAGCATCCTTTCCGCTTCGGGAATGCCCAAGGGCGGCGTTTTTATCGCGACGGCTCTCGCGGCGGCTCTTGGCTCGACGCTGATGGCGCTCTTTTCGAACTATCCCTTTGTCCTCGCTCCAGGTCTCGGGCTGAACGCGTTTTTCTCCTACACGGTTGTCATCACGATGGGATACAGCTGGCAATTTGCCCTGCTTGCCGTCTTTGTCGAAGGCATTGTCTTTCTTGCGCTTTCGCTCACCTCTGTCCGGGAAAGCCTTTTCAACGCGATTCCGCTTTCGCTCAAGTCCGCCGTGGCGGTGGGCATCGGGCTTTTCATCACGTTCATCGCGTTTCAAGGGGCAAAGATTGTCGTCAATTCCGATGCGACGCTCGTAACGGTCATCAACTTCCACCGGGCGGATTTTCACACGACGGGAATCTGGGCGCTTCTCGCGATCATCGGGACGATTGTCACGGGATTTCTCGTTTCGAAAAAAATTCGGGCGGGAATTTTGCTCGGCATGTTCATCACGTGGTTTCTAGGCGTTCTCGCGGAACTTGTAGGAATCTACGTGCCGGATGCTTCCAAAGGATTTTTCTCCGTGGTCCCGCATTTTGGAAACTACTTCAGCGATTTGGGCAAGACTTTTTCGGAATTCGGGTCGATAGCCTTTGCCATTTTCCATCCGTCGTCTTGGACGCATTCGGTAAACGGCGCCGTGGATTTTTCGGGCTGGACCCTCGTCAAATCCTTGGACTTCTTTGTCGTGATGTTCGCCTTTTTCTTTGTCGATTTGTTTGATACGCTCGGAACGCTCATCGGCGTTTCGCTCAAAGGCGGCTTCCTGGATGCGAACGGAAAGCTTCCTCGGATTTCGGGCGCCCTCTATGCGGATTCCATCGCGACTTCGGTTGGAGCCGTTCTCGGAACTTCGACCACGACGACTTTTGTCGAAAGCGCAGCGGGCGTCGCCGCCGGGGGAAAGACCGGGTTCACGTCCATCTTCGCCGCGTTCCTGTTCATTGTATCAATTGTTTTCGCTCCGGTATTCTTGGCGATTCCCGGGTTTGCGACGGCTCCGGCCCTGGTCATTGTCGGCTTTTACATGATAAGCTCCGTATCGAAAATCGAGTTCAAGGATTATTCCAAGGCGATTCCCGCGTTCCTGTGCATTGTCGCGATGCCTCTAACCTACTCGATTTCGGACGGGATCATGTTCGGCGTAATCTCCTACACGGTGCTGAACTTTGTCCTCGGAAAGCGGAAGGATATCCATTGGATCATGTACATTCTGACCGTGCTCTTCGTGCTGAAATACGCTTTGATGTAGCGAATCGTTTTTTGGAAAAGGACCGTCTTGCTGGCGGTCTTTTTTTTTGTGTGCACAATGCTTTGAAAAATCGTTTCGACTTGTTATATTTCGATTCTCATAAAGAGGTTTTTAAATCAATGCATTTACGCGTCTTTTTCCTGTTGCTTCTTGTGTCCCTGGGGAACGTTCTTGCCGTGCAGTTGCCCCAAGCGGTTTTTGCAGTTGGAAAGACTCAATACATAGAAACAGAGAAAAAACAAAACTACAGAATCTGTCTAGAAAATAATCAAAAAGGATTTTGGGATGGATCCATTCCGTTTGTGATGTCGACGGAAAATTGCCTTTTGGTGACCACTCCAAATCGAACAGGAAGTTTTTTGTTCGTACACTTTAACGATTCGATTTCCTCAGATAGCATTTGGCTTTTAAACAACCAAAAATTAATCGATTTGTCAAAAGACGTTCATTTGTTGTGGAGTTTGGATTCCGTTGTTGGACCGTTCAACAAAAGACGCGTGTATGGTTCGTATAAAGCGACTCGATTGAACAAGATTCTTGTCGTCGATCGAACGGAAGCGACGGTTGGCGAAGTAAAATATCTGTGTGATTATTTTGGAGTGGCTTACAAAGCTTCTAATTCGTGGTATCCAGACAATAACGCGTTAAATCATCCCGATATGCCACAAGATCCGGGGTTTGCCACAGTTCCTAATTACGCTAACAATAGAAGTAAACTGGAAGGTTTTGAAATTTCTTCGTATGCAAACGGAGCGGATACAACCAAAAACGGGTATCGGCTTCCTACTCGAGATGAATGGGTTGCTTTACAGAGAGGCGCTTCTAAAAAAGATTATTATTGGGGAAATGACACGGATTCACTAACCATTTCCCAATATGAATGGTATAGGTCCGCCAAGGAACGAGTTCATGATGTCGGGTTGTTGAAACCAAATCCGTACGGATTATATGATGTCATGGGAAATGCGATTGAATACACTTTACAGGGACGCGAATGTGTCAGCAAGGATGAAAAATCTCGAGAATGCTTTATAAAAGACGATTTAAAACAACACGAGGCAAAGAACGTTTGCTATACGCGTATAAAATATAATGCGGATAAAAAAATACAAACAAAGGAGTGTCGTGTCGGATTTTCCCTAAACGAATTTTGGGGCTTCAGATTGGTCCGCCAGCTTTTTATAGATAATCATTAGATGGTAAAAAACATGAAAGCCAAAATAATTCTTTTTCAAGCCTTGACGGTGTTGGCTTTTTCGGTGGTGGCCGAAATGTCTCGCTTCTTTCATGCTGCCTATACTATATTTTTCTGTAAAGATAAGTTTTGCCGATGTTACGAAAACCAATGGGATTGTCTGCATCGTCTGTCGGAAGAGAGCTGCGCGGATCCTGAAATGTGGAGGATTGACTGATGAAAATTTTTACTTGGTTCACCGTTCTTTTTCTAGTATTGAGCGAAGTCTTTGCGCTGGAGTACAATGCCGTATTCAATGCGAAGGGTGTGCCGCTTTGAAAAAAAACGAAAACTAGTCTTTTTTTTGTAAACAAAGTTTTGGAAATTCGTTTCGGCTTATTATATTTCGATTCTCATAAAGAGGTTTTTAAATCAATGCATTTACGCGTCTTTTTCCTGTTGCTTCTTGTGTCCCTGGGGAACGTTCTTGCCGTGCAGTTCCCCCATTCGAAATGGAACCTCGCCACCTATCACGGAGCCTACGCGATATTCGGCGAGGGCTTTGTCTCCGTGACGGACGGAGGCTCCGACTATTGGCATGTGCAGCTGACTAGGAGCGGCATCGAGCTGCGTGCCGGGAAAACCTACGAAGTACGGTTCTTCCTGCAGGGCGTAAGCGCGAGGCGTTATGTGGAGGTCCGCATCGGCAGGGACGGTTTTCCGTACGACGCGTTTGCCGAGTTCGGCGAGGTCGTGGCGACCGCGAACGGAAGGACGGTGACGAGAACTTTCACGATGCAGTCGGGAAGCGTAAGCAACGCCCGGTTCGAGTTCAATCTGGGCAAGGCTACGGGAACGGTATATGTCGCCGACATTAGCCTGGACTGCCTCGATTGCGGCGATGATGTCGGAGCCGGCGATTTGCCGGTGTTTCCCGGGGAAAACCTGGACTATGCGGTCGTAGCCGATACGGTCGATTTCCGGGACGGCTCCATGTCCTTGGGGAGCGTGTTCGGGACAAGGCTTGAACTGGGGGCGGACTCCAAAGTCTTCGGCGATGTCGATGTCGCGGCGGCGTGCTTCCTTCGGGAACGCACAAAAATTGATGGCGGCTTGCGCTACGGGCGTCCGTGCGCGGAGCAGAACGGCGTGTCCGCGAAGACGAAAAGCGCCGCCAAACTATCGAAACCCGCATTCGGCGTCCCGAATATCGTTCCCGGGATTTCCCCGGTTTCTGTCGGATTGAAACAGTCCGCCGAGCTTCCTCCCGGGAGTTACGGGACTTTCTATGCCGCGGCGAAGTCCAGAATCCGTTTTTCTTCGGGAGCTTACGCGTTCCAGTACTTTTACACGGAACCCGATGCTGAAATAATTTTTGACTTGTCCGCTGGGCCGGTTACGGTCGGCGTGTCCGGAAGCGTTCGCTTTGGCGACAGGAACCGGTTCTCCGTTATCGGTGGAAACCCGAGCGAAATTTTGTGGAACGTTTCCGGGGAAAGAGTCGATATGGGGACCGACGGCCTTTATTTCGGAAAATTTGTCGCCCCGGATGCCTGCGTGCGCATCCCCTCCCGTTCGCATCTCGTCGGTGGCGTCTATGCGAGAAAGTTCGCGATCGAGCCGCAATCGACCGTGTCCAGGGAACCTCGCGCCAGGGAAATCTCCCACAGCGAAGAGCACTTCGGGCCATTTTTCGAACCGGGAAGGTTTCGCTACCGTTCCCAGGTTTCGCCTTCCCTGTCCAGGATAGAGATGTTCGTCTATGCGGACAGCCTCCAGGTCACGGTGAATGGAGGCCCTTCAAGGGTCGTTGAGCTTTCGTCTTCGGAAGTTTCTGTCAAAGTGTCGCTCAGGCGGAACCCGGTGGCGGGGTTCCCTTCCGAAGCGTTCCGCAGCAGCTATCGGTTTGACTTTCTGAAAAATGCGAATTACCGCATCTACTGGAATCCGCAGACGCCGTGCAGGCAGGGTTGCGACGGGATGACCGCGGCGACGGCCGTCGGCGATTTTGGAAAGGCTCTCGAAACGGCAAGAACGACCGGTCGGGAAATCAACATGGCCGGCGGGACCTGGAACGCCTCGGAAAGTTTCCCGGACAGCGTCGTCTCCTGGAAAGTGGGCTTCGAGCTTGTCGGCAACACAGAAAACCTGGGGGACCTGTCTTCCGAAAACGACCTGCCCCTGATCGATTTGGGAAATGCCTCCCACATCGAGATAGAGGGGCGCTCTCCGCGCAGCCTGACCGGTTTCCGCATCGCGAACGGATACAATGCCGGTGACGGCGGCGCAATTTATTCGAACAGCCAGAAGCTCGGGCTTAAAAATCTTCTGGTTTCTTCGTCAAAATCTGGAGGTGCTGGCGGTGCGGTCTTTGCTTCCGATACGATAAATTTGGAAAATGTCCGTATTTTAAAAAGCTCGTCATTTGGAAACGGAGGAGCTGTTTCTGTCGGCGGATTCGCAAAGTTTCTCAACGTTCTGTTTACGGAAAATACTTCTGCAAAAAATGGTGGGGCGCTTGGATTGAATGGTGCAAATGCTTATATTGGAAATGGCATATTTTATGGAAATCGATCCGGACTTTCTGGCGGAGCGGTTTACAATGAAAATTCTTTGCTCAATATATGGAATTCAACGTTTTTTGCAAATTTGGCAACTACGGCAAACGGAGCTCTTGGGGGAAATGCAAAAGGAATGATTGGAAATAGCATTTTTTGGAAAAATATCACTTCTAAATGCAGCTCAGAAGATTGTTCTTCGGAGGTCGTTGTTGGTTATTCCGCTACAAATTCCTCCTTTACAAATGCTTATGTTGGCAATAACATTTATGTTGGTGATCCGAAGTTTGCGGATGAAAAAAATCCAGAAGGCAGAAATGCATATATGGATTATGATGCAGGAATCAACTTGTCCGAGGACTCTCCTCTTTTAAAAGCGGGAATAGCGGATATAAATGTTCCGACTGACGATTTACTGTCGGAAATTCGAAATATGGCGAATATTGCCTTGGGTGCCTATGCGTATGCAAAACCTAAGCGTGAAACATCTTTTGGTGTATTAGATAAGGATGGATCGGTTGTTTCAATAAAGCCTTCAATTCCCTTGATAAATGCAATTTCTGGAGATTATTACAGGGAATATCTAGCGACATCGCCTTATGCTCGTGTTTGGAAGGCGACGGTTAAAAAGCACAAGAAAACAAAAAAAGATAAGGCTCATGTCAAAATGTGGGTAGTGAACAGACGTGGTGAAAAAATTACAAAAGAACCCGTAGAATTTGAAGTTTACCGAAATGGGGAAGAGAACGGTCGCTATGTATTTCAAACGATGACCAAAACTGCCGGTAAACCGGTTTTATTTTCGATGCGCCCTGAAGATGCTGGAAATTATAAGGATGCTATTGTTTTATATATGAAGTCTGTTTCTGATTATTTCTATTACGAGGCGGAATAGCGATGTTTGGAGATTTGGTGAAATGGTGTCTGCTTCTTTCTTTTTTTATGACTTTGATTGCTTGTGATGACGACAAGGTCACTGGGAATACGCGTAAAGAAGATTGCGATGAAAGCAACAACCCAAATTGCTATAAGACTATACCGGGAGTTTCTCCGATAAGTGGTGATTATGATTATAAGTCATATGATGATGGGGATGTGGTCACGTTCCAATGGGACCAGACGCTGGCTTGGTTTCTTCAATCCGAAAATCACCAATATGGTTATGATCGAGATCCTTTTTCAAATTTAGAAGATTATGTGGAACGCGGAAAGGATGTGTATATGTCTGTCCTAAAAGGTGAAATGGCAAAAGTGAAAATTGTTGTAGACCAAAATTCAAAAAAGATTTATCGAGTGCATCGAATTAGTGAAAATAAAGAAATTTTAGAAAAAAATATTATCGTTGGAACGGATGTGTGTCAAGAAAAAAGCTGTGTAAAAGAATACGCCTTGCCTGTTGGACATTATGCTGTATTTTATGATGAATTGGATAAAAAAAGATATTTGCACATAATTGAATACTCAAAAAAGACGAACGATATTTATTTTGTGCAGCTTGGAGATGAATATGGAAATACATGCAATATCGGAAATGCTAATGGATGTTATACCAAGAAATCTGTTCAGGACAATTATAACCGAGTGATGGCTCAGGTGGTAACTGAGGGAAATTTTATCGAAGTCGATCCGACAAAGATGGATTTGGAAACGGCAGGACCGAATAACATTCTTATTGTTGATTTGAATAGTACGAAAGACTCAAAATTACCGCTTGTCAATCAAATCTATGATAAAATTTTAGCAAGCAAGGAATTTGGCTATGGGAATGAAGAGGAAAAATATAACGAGATTAGAGAAAAATATGAAAACGGTGAAGTAGATGTTTCTATCTTCAATTATGCTGTCGAAGCTTATAATTCCGCTGTGTTACGGCATCGGCAGAAGCATATTGTTTTAGCGATTAACGAAATGCGGATACGATGGAAATTTTTTATAGGGGATGATTACTCTTTAGGCAATTTGAGTGCGTTTGAACGCGCTTGTGAAGTGGATGAAGATGTTTGTCAATCGGGTTCTTTGGCTATGACATTGGAAAGTAGCTGTGGCGATAAGGACGTCCCTATAAAATTGAGTGTTGCAAAAACAAAAGACAACGATCAGTTTATTCCTAAGATTTCTGGATTTGGGGCTTTAAAAAATGGTTGCGAATACAGTATCTATGCGGATGTTTATCCTTTTGTCCCCGATGATCCGAATGCCGCCCAAATAACCATCACTAACTATAAATCGGAAAAAGATAAAACGGTAATTGGTGGCATGGTATGGGGAAGTCATTTGAATGGTTCTGCTTCACTGAATACGATTGTTCATGAAATCGGTCATTCGTTTGGTTTGACGGATTTACATAAGGATCCAAATGACCCTTCCAATGCTCCAGAACGTTATTACTATTTTGCCTTTAATGAAGGCAATATCATGGCGAGCTATGTGCCGTCCGGAGAACGGCTTCGTTATCGACCGCTTTTTGTTGTAAATACGGGGACTAACGATAGGATTCTTTTAGGAAATGGGTGGTATGCCACCGAAAACCAGTGGGATTGTGTCCGTTCAACAAGTAAATGTTATAAAAAGTAGGTAAAAACCATGAAAATCAAAATAATCCTTTTTCTCGCCATTGCGGTGCAGGCCTTTGCCGCCAAGGATTCTCTCTACGAAATCAATGGAACGGTTTTTAACAAGGAACACGGGCCGAGAGGTCCCAAGGCGATAGTCAAGGTTTCCCGTACTGTACCGAGGATAAAGCCGCTCCGCGCAAGCGAGGATTCGTTTCAGGTTTCCTTGAGAAAAGGTGGAGATGAGCGTTGGCTTGAAATGGAAAAGAATACGGTCTATTCCGTCTGTGTCGATGATGATGGCGGCTTTTGGAAAGTTGAAGATTTCAAGTACGAAAAAGAGGGAAGTTCATGCATTAGATTGCATTCCGGGAATTACGTGAAAAACGGGAAAATTCAGTATGCGACCAGGATGGGCAACGGTTACACTTTTCAGTTGTTGGTCGGAATGAAGTACATCGATCTCAGGGGGAAAAAACATCTTTTGGGGTATTTAGAGCTGGGCGAAGGCTTCTATTACAAGGAAGGCCTTTGGTATCCGATCGATCCGGGAAGGTACGAAGCTATGGACAAGGTTCTGGCTGTGGATAAGTATATGGTCACCGAATGCGAATTTGTTCAGGCTCTGTGGGACTCCATTCCTGCGCAAGCCAAAAGGGAGTACCAGAGGAATCATCCCTTTTGGATAGAGAAAAAAAAGACCATGACGAAAAACGGATTTTGCGATGCGCATGATTCCGCGGTGGTCCGTGTCAATTTGTACTATGCCCTTGTCTATGCGAATCTTCGAAGTGTTCGGGACGGTTTTCAACCGGTCTATTCTTTCGAATGGACGGATAATGGATACGGCCTTGCGGAAGACGGCAGCTTTGTCATTTCCGATGTCAATTTTCACGTAGAAAACTCGGCTGTCCGCGTGAGGATAGATACAAGCGCGAACGGCTATCGTTTGCCCTATTACGATGAATGGATGGCGTTGGGACGCGCCGGACATGATTATACGTTTTATGTATGGGGCCGTGATGGCGATTCCGCAATTGCCGCTCGGCACGCTTGGTTTGGCGTCCGGGACCCGGAAGACAAGTATTTAAAAATGAACAGGAACGATTGGAATGAACGAAGCCGCTTGGAACGTTCTTGCGGGAAATGGCTACAAAAATCTAAGCCGGTAGGAATGCTGAAACCGAATGACTACGGATTGTATGACATGTTTGGTCTTGTGTGCGAAAACGTTATCATGGAAAAACACCAGGTATATTTCCATGGGGTTGCGGCTACCTGCAAGGGCGGCTTTTTGGCGGATACCCTCAAGGCGTTGAACTTTAAAGCGAAGTGCAGGACTGATTTTTTTGATCCGGAAAGACTTTTCCAAGGATTGCGCCTGGTCAGGCAAATCAAGTGATGGTGCAAAATGTTGAAATTACGAAAACCAATGGGATTGTCTGCACCGTCTGTCGGAAGAGAGCTGTGCGGATCCTGAAATGTGGAGGATTGACCGATGAGAATTTTTACCTGCTTCGCCGTTCTTTTTCTGGCGTTGAACAAAATCTTTGCGTTGGAGTACCATGTCGTATTCGATGCGAAGGGGCGGCTTATCGGAAAAACAGAGGGCTCGGCAAAGATCGGTTACGAGAATTTCGGGAAAGGCGCCTATTTTGTACTCCGTAAAGGCACTGCGGATAAAAAATCGCCGGAATATAAACGCTCCGTTCCCGCCTTAGAATCTGGTCGGACAAGGTGGTATGAGGCGGAAAAAAATGAACATGTCAAGATTTGCCCGTCCAATTCGTCGAGCGGAGGAGTTTGGCTTGCCAAGATTCAAGCCGAGGTGGATGCTTCAAACTGTCTCGGTGTCTTTACGGGTCAATTTGTCCGGAGTCTTTTCGCCCTGTATGTTCCGGACACTTTGAAAATGGAATCTGCGGATACGAGCTGGATTCTTGTCGGACAAAAAATCGCGCCCATTTCGAAGGGAACGCATCGTTTCTTCGAGGGGAAAGAAGCTCCGCTTCGAAAGATGCAAAATCCGGAATCGGGATATCGAGATATAAATTTCTCTTATGATTTGATTGTCGATGCTATGGAGTTCCGTGTGGGCGATGCGGAATGGTTGATTGGTTCGGCTGAAACAGACTCTTTGATAGGAAAGGACTTGGATTTCATTGATGAACGGAAACTTTTTAACCGAAGTTCCTTGCCCATGGAAACATCGGAAATATATCGCCTGGCAAACGCCCGCAGCGCACGTGACGGCCTAGATTCCGTGTACAGGCTTTTACCAAAGGATGTGTGGGAAAAAAGCGGGCTTCCCTTTTTGGACATTTCCGAACGGAGAAATTTAGTCCTTGTACTTGACACTTCTGCGAATGGCTACCGAGCGCCTTTTTTTGAAGAATGGGCCGCTCTGCAACGCGCAGGAGGTTCGGGAGATTTCTTCTGGGGTAACGATAATTCTCTGTCTGGAGAAGCGATCAAATACGAACAACTGTTTGGGGATACGGCCTCTGCCTTTTGCCGTCCGTCGGGCCAAAAGACGCCGAATCCGTATGGCCTGTACGATGTCTATGGAAATGCTTTGGAATATGTCTTGAAACGGTCCGTATCGTCGGGGCGTTATTACCACATGATCGAATGCCAAACGGATTTTAAATATGACCGCAGCCCGGTGTGTTCTCTGTTCTTTGACATGGTCGGCTACAGGGCGAGCAAGAGGCGAAAAATCTGCATCGGAGAGTTTGATGCAGAGGGAAATGTCTCCGAGACATGCACGCCCTATATGAAGCGGACCTTTGTCAAAGGCTTCCGCCTTGTGCGAAAGCTGCGGTGAGGTCGCAGTAATTATTCCCTCAGATATAATACATATATCCCGAGGATTTTTTGGAAATGAGTTTGTCTAAGGTGATGCTTTTTAGGACCGCGGAAAGCGCTTCGTCGATTTTGTCGTAAAGCCCGATGCGCAGGGCCTTTCGAAACGGAGTTTCTTCTGCTGTCGGGAGCGGCGGATCGATGATTTTCAGGTCGCCTTCCAGGGCTTCCAGAATGCTGTCGAGGTGAATGTCGGCGGGAGGCTTGGCGAGAACGAATCCGCCGCTCGAACCCTTGATGGATCGGATGAATCCCGCACGCTTCAGGACGATGGCGATTTGCCCGAGATAGGTTGAAGATATCTGCTGCCTTTCCGAAATTTCGGCAAGGGTCGTGTGCGAGTTTGGCCCCTGCTCCGCGATATCGATTAAAAAGCGGATGCCGTAGCGTCCCTTGGTGGAAATCTTCATCCGATGAAAACTCCTTGCACTCCGCGGTAAATGGTCGCAAGGTCTTCGAGCGATACCGTCTTGAGGGTGGCTTCGAGCGCGCCGCTCACCTTGTCCCAGACCTCCTTGGATTCGCAAGCTTCCTTGCGTGGACATTCGCCGCCGTTTTGGCAGGGAACGGACCGGAGCGACGTCTCCATCTTGCTTAGAATGTCATACGCGGAAATCTCCCCGGGTTTCTTGGCGAGCCTGTACCCGCCTTGTACGCCGCGGGTTCCGGTGATGAATCCCGCCTTTTTGAGCGGAATGAAAAGCTGTTCCAGGTAGCCTTCCGAAAGCTTTGTCTCTTCGGCAATCGAATGGATGCTGCGAGGCTTCTCGGAAGTCCCCGTGGCGAGATTTAAAAGTGCTTCAATGGCGTATTGTCCGCGGGTGGAAATCTTCATCTGCTGACGTCGATGGCTTTTAATCCCGGGCGGGAATTGGCAAACAGGATTCCCAGCGAGATGCCGAACCCGTGTTCGGTCTCCTTGGCGAACGTCCACTGGTAGGAACCCTTGATGCGGAAGGAGATGAACGATTCGCGGAAAAAGTAAAGTCCCGCGTTGGCTTCTACGGTCGGTCCGAACCGGTCGCCGAACGTATCGAGAATGTCGTCTTCGGGAAGCGCGCTTACGCCGGCCATGCCGCCGACAAAGGGTGTGATGCTTGCCGGGAGAAGCATTTGCTGCAGACCGAGCTTTACGTTAAATCCGTTTCCCGGGAACGAGTAGCCGATGTCGCTCGTTAGGCTCGTGTAGGGGAGAAGCTGGATGTTCGAAACAAAGTTCACTACGCCGAATGCCGAGCGTTCGTCGCTCCAGGAATCGTTTACGGGTTTGAATGCTCCGAGTTCAAGGCCAAAACTCGAAAACGGGTTATAGACGGGACGTCCTTCGCCTGCGAAAGCCGCGATAGCCAGAGAACCGATAAAAAGAATCCATTTTTTCATATTGAATCTCCAATCACAGAACATTCTGCAAGGTAGCAAAATAACAAATGCGAAAAGCGTTCTACTAGGAATTGCGGAACATTCGGATAATGCGCCTAAAATCCTATCTGGGCGGAATGTTTTCTATATTAAGTGGAAACCAAAACTTAACAGAAGGATATCTATGTCTAAAATTCTGCGCATCTTTGCTCTTTCTGCCTTGGCGATGGCTTTTGTGGCCTGCTCTAGCGGCGGTAAAAAGGTTACCCGCATCGAATCGGATTCCGTGGTCGATCTTTCCGGAAAGTGGAACGATACGGATTCCCGTCTTGTCGCGGAAGAGATGATCCAGGACTGCATCGCGCGTCCTTGGTATGGCAAGCTCCTCCAGAACAAGAACGGCGAACTTCCGACGGTCGTCATCGGCAGTGTCCGCAACAAGAGCCACGAACACATCAACGTGGAAACCTTTATCAAGGATATGGAGCGCGCCCTTATCAACTCGGGCAAGGTCGATTTCGTCGCGAACGCCGAAGAACGCGGCGAACTTCGCGCGGAACTCGCAAGCCAGTCCGGCAATGCGACCGAGGAAACCCGCAAGGAAGCCGGCCAGGAAATCGGCGCGGACCTGATGCTCACGGGAAGCCTGAATTCAATCGTTGACCAGGAAGGCGGCGAACAGGTCGTCTTCTACCAGATTGACTTGCAGCTCGTCGATATCCAGACCCACAAGACTGTCTGGATCGGTGACAAGAAAATCAAGAAGTATATGAGCAAAAGCTCGGTCAAGATGTAATCGGTATTCGCCATGAAGAAAATCCGCTTTTCTCTACTTGCAATCTGTCTGTTCCTTTTTGCCTCCTGTGCCAACAAGTCGATGACTCGGTACGAGGAACTTTCAAAACCGATGGCGAAAGGCGGATTTTCCGCTGCGATTGATGCCGTTCAGAAAAACCAGAAAAAACTTTACGGTTCCAATTCGGAATTTCTTTATCACTTTGACCTGGCGACCCTCTATCATTACGATGGCAATTACCGGAAAAGCGCTGACGAGTTCGAAAAGGCGAAGCAGGTCTATGACGACCTCTATACAAAGTCCGTAACCAACGAAGCCGCTTCTGTCTTGACAAACGACAATGTCCGTCCGTATCGGGCGAGACCTTTTGAAATCCTTTCCCTTTACGAAATGAACATCGTAAACTATCTCGCGATGGGAGATGTCGATGGAGCGCTTGTTGAAGCCCGGGCTTCGGATATCGCTTTGCAACAGCTGTACCAGAAGAGTGACAAGAAGACGAATGATGCCGGATATTTGCGCTACCTGATCGCTCTGGTATATGAAATGGGCGGAGAAACGGACAATGCCGCAATATCCTATTACAAGACGGTTCGTGCCTATTCCGAGGAACCGACGAAGCTTCCCGCCGAGGCGCAGGCGTTTATCGTAAACCGCCTCGAAAAGAGCGGTCGAGCAAATGATATTTCGACTTTGAACTTTCCGAATTCGAATGTTTCGGAGACGGTCCCGATGTATGTCGATAACGCGAACGGTGAAATCGTCGTCATTGGCTATGCGGGCCACAGTGCGATTCTCGGGGAATGGATGCTTTCGGGAACCTATGTGCGCGGCGGGATTCTGAACGTGATGGGAAAGAATCCGCAATCGGGAAAAGTGGAAAGTCTGACGATTCCGTTCCCGGCGACCGCTGTCGGAAGCCACGGTGGAACGACATTTTCTGTCACGATTGCAATTCCGGAACGCAAGGATGTTCCGTATCATGTAGAGAACTTTGAAATTTTGCTGGACGGAAAACCTTTGGGCTACCAGCCGGAAGTTTTTTTGGACAATACGAAAAACCTGGTCAAGAATCTGGAAGACGAGCGCGCGGTGACGCTCGGACGGACCGCGGTTCGCGTTCTTACCCGGACTATCGCTGCGCAGACCGCCAAAAAGCAGATGGAGACGAACAATGTCCTGCTGAATCTTGTGACGAGCATCGGCACGGACGTCGCAGCAGCCCAATTGGAACAGGCCGATCTGCGGGTTGCGCTTTTCCTTCCGCATGATGTCCGCATGGCGCGGATTCCGGCGACTCCGGGTACGCACAAGGTAACGGTTCTTGCGACAAACCGGAACGGCGGTGCGGTCAAGCGTTACGAGTTTACGGCGAATGTCAAGCCCGGCAAAAAGGCGCTGGTCGTTGTTCCCGCAATCCGATAATTTATGCAGACGGAAGAAATCCTGACACGGTTTGACGACATCGCGCTTTCTTTCGTCTTCGATTCCTTCTCCCAAAACGATTTTGAATTTTGGGGCGGGAACAGGGTTGCGTTCAAACTTTGAATTTTCCGTCTTGGACTATACCGAAATCTGCCCACTTGAAAGTTTGACCCGATAGCTTCCGCCCTTTCGATACACCATTTAGAAGAATGCGCAGGAAAATGCTCTAACGGAATATCTTTGAACGTCTCGAGCATGGCTATTGGTGAACCTCGACCGGTTCGATGCGGAATTTTCCGAAGTGCTATCCGGGAAAGCGGCCTTTCGAAATTGGAATTTGAACGCTAGATAGCGCGGAAAGCCTTGGAGCGCGCGAATCGGTAAGACGAAACTCGTCGAAAAAAATCCACTGCTAGGATTAGTCGCTAGAGTCGCTAGATGTTTCGCAAGACTTCTTGGGAGGTTTGTGGCGCGAGTTCCGTATCCATGACGAAATGCCGGACCTCGTTCGGGTTGATGCGTGCATATTCGGAAAGGGCCTGCCCGATGCCTGTGCGGATGTAGTAGTTGTCGTCCTTGGCGCAGTGCAGGCAGCAGGACTTGAGAAGATCCCAGTCCGTATGGTCGCGGTATTGCAGCTGGAAAAGGATGACGCTGCGGCGGACCCAAATGTTCGGGTCGCGAATCCACGTGGCGATCTTGTGGCGGATCGGAGGAATTCTCCAGGCGAGGTTGCCGAGAACGCTTGTGGCGATTGTATCGACCGTGTCTTTCCACGGGCGTGTCTTGATGAGTGTCTTCAGGAAGTTGAGGTGCTGTCCGCCGAGAAGAGCCTTGTGCTTGAACAGGTAGTCGCAGGCGGCGTATTGGACTTCGCGGTAAGGCTGGGCCCACATGTCGGAAACCCTTGCCGCCAGTTCGTCCCCGTTCTTGGGCGGATACTTGTCGAAAATCGGGTAGGTGGCTTCACGACGCTTGATGACGCTTACCCCGAGAAAGTCAAAGGAATCGCGCATACTTTTTGACATCGTACGCGCTTCTTCTTCGTTTGAGCGTGCTCGGAGCGTTAAAAGAATTTCTTGTGTGAATCGGAGCATTTGCGTAAAAAATACAACACTATTTCAAGAATTTCTAGGTCTTGACAAATAGATTTTTTTAATTTAAATGTTGTTCGCTGATTTTATAATCAGGGTCGGCTCTGAAAATCGCCTTGGTAAGGAAAGCTCCGCTTGGGTTCTTGCAAAGTTTCCTTATCGGTTTCTGGAAAATGAATTTTTGGAGAGTCCCATAGAATCCCTAGCATTTTTGATGAACACGATGGAAAATACACCGATAGAAAATCTCCCCGTGATAGAAGTCCCCCCCGAGTTGCGCGGTCTTTCCGACGAAGAAATCCTGGCGCTTCATCCGGTCGATCCCGAAAAGCGCGACCGCTTTCGCCTTTCCAAGAAGGAACGCGCTGCGAAGAAGCTCGCCAGGGAACAGGCGAAGTTTCGCCGCCTAATGGAACAGTATGAGAATCGAGATAGGATTGTCCATTCATCGAGACCGATGCCCAAGATGTCGGATTTCGACGGGAATGCGGCAACTCAAGCCGCTAGGCGTTCTACGGTGACGCCCGCCCCTCGGAAAACCCTTTTTGTCCCGAGCCAGATGAAAAAAACGGTTACTGCGCAGGCTCCTATTGCCGTTCCGGCAAAGTCTGTTCCTGCTCCGCTGCCGCCTAGGCAAAGTTCGGGCCGCGTACTTGTCGGTTCGTTTGGCGGGGCAAAGTTCGGCGCAGCCAAGACGCAGATTATTTCCGAGGACGAACTGGCGAAGAAACGCGCCGCGGAAGAGGCGAAGCGCAAACGCGAACTGGCGAAAAAGCGCACAGCGATGGAGCGCGCCGCCCTCGAACGCACAGTGTTGACAGCCCCCGAAGTTCCGCAAAAGCTCGATCCGAATTCCCTGTTCAAGCCGGACTCGCCGCTGGGAACGGCGCAGACGCCGGAAATACCGGGAGTGCCTGTGAAGCGCAAGCGCGGTCGTCCGCGGAAAAATCCGCTTCCCGAATAGCTTTAACCTGGTTTTTTTTACTTTTTTCTCCGTAATTCGCAATTTTTGGCAAGGATTGAATATATCTTTGTGGTATGCGATATGGTGATATTTCCAGCTATCAGAGCGGTGTTGCGGTTCCCCTGTTTTCGTTGCGTTCCAAGGATAGCGTCGGCATTGGCGAATTTTTGGATTTGGTGCCTTTTGGCGTTTGGGCGAAGAAATGCGGATTGAATGTTATCCAGATTCTCCCGGTGAACGATACTGGTTACGAATCTTCTCCCTATAGCGCACGTAGCGCCTTTGCGCTTAACCCGGCGTTTATCCGTTTGCAGATAATCATCGGTGCAGAACGCTTTATGCCGGAAATAACGGCCCTGCAGGAGAAATATGCATCGGAAACGAAGGTCCGCTACCAGGAAATCGCTCGGGAAAAGCGAGTCATTCTCCGGAAAATTTTCGATTCGCGCTATGCGCTTCTAGAACACAACGTTGCATTCCTCAAGTGGGTCGATGCGAATCCGTGGGCAAAACCCTATGCGGTCTATGCGGTTCTCAAGGAAAGGAATCGGGAAGCTAGCTGGAAAAGCTGGGCGGAAGATGTAAATCCGTCGCCAGCCCGCGTGAGCGCCTTGTTCCGCAAGATGCACAAGGATTCGCTGTTTCAATGCTGGATGCAGTTTGAAGCGGAAGCCCAGTTCAAGGTGACATCCGACAAGCTGACCGAAAGCGGCGTTTACCTGAAAGGAGATATTCCGATTCTCCTGAACGAGGACAGTGCGGATGTCTGGTATAACCGCAAGTACTTTTCCCTCTCCGACCGGGCCGGGGCGCCTCCCGATATGTTCAGCTATAGCGGGCAGAACTGGGGCTTTCCGACGTATCGCTGGGATGTTCTGGAACAGGACGGTTTCAAGTGGTGGTGCAACCGCCTTGCCGAAGCGGCGAAATTCTATCATGCTTACCGCATTGATCATGTTCTGGGCTTTTTCCGAATTTGGGCGATTCCCGAAAATCAGCGGACGGGAGTCCTCGGGCACTTTTCGCCGGCGATTCCGCTTACGGAAACGGCCCTCTTCGCGTCGGGATTCAAGAGGGAAACGCTCGGCTATCTGCAAAACCCGAATTTTTCCAGGGGGCAGCTTCGGGAGTTCCTGGGCGAGGCTACGGACGCCTGCATCGAAAGGTTCTTTGAACTTCTGCCGTTTACGAGCGACCGCTACGTCTTGAAAGAAGGGTTCCGCTGTGAAAGTGCGATCGTCGATTCCGATGAAGAACAATCCGTAAAGGACGGGCTTTTGAAAGTCTTGTGGAACCGCGTCTTTGTGCCGGGGACGAAAGACGGAAACTACTACCCGTTCTGGTATTGGTATAACGCTCCGGTTCTCGGGACGCTTCCGCAAAGCGAGCAGGAATTGCTTCGGAATTTAATCCGTGCGAACGAAGCCGCTCAGGAATCCCTGTGGTATGCGAACGGGAAAAAACTTCTCTCCGTTCTAGCCAAGGCGACGGATATGACCGTCTGCGCCGAAGACCTGGGAGCCGTTCCGCGTTGTGTGCCTCAGGTTCTTTCGGAACTTCGGATTAATTCGCTTCGCGTGGAACGCTGGGCGAGAAACTGGGATGCGCCTTCCCAACCGTATTACGAACTTTCGGAATACCCGAGACTTTCGGTCGCGACGACAAGTGTCCACGATACGTCAACTCTGCTAGGCCTCTGGAAGGAAAAGGATTTTGATAAAAACTATTTCTGGTCGAGCCATCTACACTTAGACGGTCCCGCCCCGGAATCCCTGACACCGGATACGGTCAAGCTTCTTATTCGGAATATCTTCAAGGCGAACAGTCTCTTCTGCATTCCGCCACTCCAGGATTTTCTTGCTCTAAGCGCGCGCTTTTCGCCTGCGAATCCCGAGGAGGAACGCGTCAATACGCCGGGAACGGTCGGCCCGCAGAACTGGACCTATCGGATGCCGTGCACAATCGAGGAGTTGGAAGAAAACGTCGCGCTGGTCCGCGAAATTGCCTGCCTGACGGATGAACGCTCCAGGCGTTCCCTCGTCTGATTCCTATGGCGAACAGTTCAACGGATTTTGCCAGCTTCCCGGAATGGGTGAAGTCGGCGGTCTTTTACCAGGTCTTTCCGGATCGATTTGCGCGCAGCCCGCGTTATTCCGCGCCGGGGCATTTTAGAAATTGGGGTTCAAAGCCTGAAACGTCCGGGTTTTGCGGAGGAAATCTCCGAGGGATTCTGGAACATCTCGATTATATCCAGCGGGTCGGGGCGAATGCGATTTACCTTTGCCCGATTTTTATGAGCGCGGCGAATCATCGCTACCACACGGTCGATTATTTTCGGATAGATCCTGTTTTAGGTACGCTTGAAGATTTCGACGAGCTGGTGCGCGAAATCCATCGTCGCGGGATGCGCCTGATTCTCGACGGGGTTTTCAACCACTGTTCGCGCGGATTCTTTCCTTTTTTGAGCGTGATGGAAGAGGGCGAAGCGTCTCCGTTCAGGGACTGGTTCCACATCCATTCGTTCCCGGTCAAGGCTTATTCGGGGCGCCCGAATTACGAATGCTGGTGGGGAATGCCTCCGCTCCCCAAGTTCAATACGGACAATGTCGAGGTCCGGGAATACTTGATGCGCGTTGCCGAATACTGGTTGCATCGCGGAATCGACGGCTGGCGACTGGATGTTCCGAATGAAATCGACGATGACGGTTTTTGGCGCGAGTTCCGCTTGCGGGTCAAAAGGATCAATCCCGAAGCGTATATCGTCGGGGAAATCTGGGAAGATCCTTCTCGCTGGCTTGCCGGCGACCAGTTCGACGGCGTAATGAACTATCCGGTGCGAAAGCTTGCCCTGGATTTTCTTTTTCCGCAAGGAATGCGCTCGGCGGACGCGGTTTCGACAGGCGATACGACGGGGGCTGCAGGCAAGGAAGTCGGCCTTTCCGAATTTTGCAAGAAGTTTCAGGCGCTTTTTGAACGGGATCTTTTTGGCGTCCAGATGAACCTTTTCGGGAGCCATGATACGGCTCGCTTGCGGACTCTTGCCGGGAAAAATCCGGACGGTGCGATCCTCGCCTGTGCGCTTCTCCTGTGCCTGCCCGGAGCGATTTCCATGTATTACGGTGACGAAATCGGGATGGAAGGCGGCAAGGACCCAGATAACCGGCGCTGTTTTCCGTGGCAGGAAATGCCCGAGGCGGAGAATTCCGAAATATTTCGTCTGGTGCGGACCTTTCTGTCGTTTCGCAAACGCGAAGCCGCGATGACGCAAGGAGCTTTTTTGATCCGTCCCGAAGGACAGGGTATTCTCGTTTGCCGGACGTATGAAAACACGGTCGTGGAACTTCGGCTGGGATTTCCCGGTGCGGCTCCCTTGCCTGGAATTTCGGCGCGGACCGAGATCGTTTACGAGAAAAATCGCAAGCCAATCGAAAATGTGGCTGGCTATTTCGTGGCAAAAGGCGGAATCGTTCTCACCAAAAGGATTCTCTCTTACTAAATTTGAACGGCACTTTAGGTTTTTTACGCCTTTAAGGAAAAGATCAGATGAAGAAAAAAATATTCGGTTTGCGCGAGGTTATCATTCTCGCTATCCTACTTCTTTCGTGCTACACGATCATTCCTTCGATTCGCGTCCATTCCAAGACTGGCGAGGCGAAAAAGGAATACGTGAAGCAAAATCCGAAGGTCGCTGCGAAGGCGGTGAACTTTGGACTTGACCTAGCTGGCGGTACGAGCATCACGCTGCAGATCGACGGCAAGGGACTGAAGGATGAAGACATCAAGGATGTCCAGCAGCAGTCCCTCGAAATTGTGCGGAACCGCGTGGACCAGTTCGGCCTATCCGAACCGCTAATTTCCCCATCGGGCAAGGACCGCATCATCGTCGAACTTGCGGGCGTGGATGATTCCACGGCGAAGAGCCTTGTCGGTAGCACGGCAAAGCTCGAATTCAAGATTCTCGCGGAACAGGAAAAGTTCGGGCAGGTTATTTCTGTCATCGACAACTACCTGTTAAACCGCGGAGCGATTGCGGATTCAAATGTCGCGGCTGCTTCGAGCGATTCGTCGAAGGCTTCCGAAAGGACCGCGGAAGTTTCGGATGCGGAACTCTTTGCCGGCAATGCAGCGGGCAAGACGGACTCTGCTTCGAAACCGGACAGCGTGTCTGTAAGCGAAAAATCCCAGGGCGTTGCGCTTTCTGCCCTGTATATGTCTTTTGGAAACGGTGGCTTTGTCGCCCAGGAACAGATCGAAACCATCAAGAAGCTTTTGTCGGACCGCACCGTGCAGAGCCTGATTCCGCATGATGTCGTTTTCGCCTGGGGGTCGGGACTTGAAAAGGTAAATGGCTCTGCTGTCAAGGCCAAGCGTCTTTATCTGCTCAAGCGGCGTGCGGAAATGAGCGGTGAATACGTCTCCGATGCGCGTCCTTACCGTGTAAGCGACGGTACGAATTCCGGTGAAGTCGCCGTGAGCCTCAAGTTCGCAGGCATCGGTCCGAAACGCTTTGGCGCAATTACCGCGGCGAACATCGGCAAGCAGATGGCGATAGTTCTCGACGACCAGGTGATAAGCGCCCCGGTCATTCGCGACCGCATCCCGAACGGCGAAGCCCAGATTACAGGTCTTGACGATATGGCGGAAGCGAACCGTCTTGCAGTCGTTCTCCGTTCCGGCGCCCTCAAGGCTCCGATGAATATCATCGAAAGCCGTACAATCGGAGCGACTCTTGGCGAAGACAACATCCGCTCCGGATTCGGATCCGCCCTGATAGGACTTCTGATTACCGTGCTCTTTATGATTATGTATTATCGCTTTGGCGGTCTTATCGCAAGCGCGGGTCTTATCTGCAACGCTTTGATTACCGCCGCAGTGCTTTCCGTGTTCCATGCGACGATGACGCTTCCGGGAATCGCCGGTATGATTTTGACCGTCGGCATGTCGATTGACGCGAACGTGATTATTTTCGAGCGCGTGCGAGAAGAACTCCGCGAAGGTAACAAGGCGCGCATGGCAATTGCCAAGGGCTACGAAAGGGCGTTCAGCGCGATCTTCGATTCGAACTTGACGACTTTCCTCACCGCGCTCATTCTCTACAAGGTCGGTTCCGCTTCGGTCAAGGGTTTTGGTCTCACGTTGATGATCGGTATCGCGGCTTCGATGTTTACCGCGTTGACGGTTACGCGCGCTATTTTTGACATCAAGCTTGCCAAGCAGGATTCGAATACGATTTCGATCGGAAACGGAATTTCCGCTTTGAACAATGCGCAACTTACGATTATCAGCCGGGCGAAGATCTTTGGGACGATTTCCGCCATCCTGATTCTCGCGGCGTGTGGACTTGCGATTTTCAAGGGATTCAACTTCAGCATTGACTTCACGGGCGGTACGGTTTTCCGCGTCCAGTATAATGATTCCAAGGATCACATCCAGGACTTGAACGATGTCCTTGCCAAGTTTAACGTAACCGATGGAACGGTACGCGCCGTGGGCGGCACATCCATCCAGAACGCTTACGAAGTTTCCGTGAAGAGCGAAAAGGGACAGGATGTCGTGAAGGCTATCGATTCCGACGATAATGTCCACATCCTTTCCCAGAACGATGTCGGTGCGACAATCGGGAAGGAGCTGCGCTTCAACGCGATTCTTGCCGTCATCTTCGCGTGGATTGCGATTTGTCTCTACGTGTGGTTCCGCTTCGGAAAGCTCGGTCTGGGCTTCGGTCTCGGGGCGATTATCGGTCTGATTCACGATACGGTTATCACCATCGGCTTGATTTCCCTCCTGGGACTTTCTGTCGATGGCGCCTTGATAGCGGCGCTCCTTACGATGATCGGTTACTCGGTGAACGATACGATTATCAACTACGACCGCATTCGTGAAAATGTTCGCTTGCATGGTTCCGCGAACTTTGCTGGTCTTGTCGATACGTCGGTTTCGCAGTGCTTAAGCCGGACCGTTATTACATCGTTCTCGACGCTTTTTGTGTGCGTCATCCTTGCGGTGATGGGCGGTTCCTCGATTCGCGACTTCGGTATCGTGATGTCGTTCGGTGTGCTGATTGGAACATATTCTTCCATCTTCATCTGCTCGCCGTTTGTCGTGTGGTTCAATTCTCGGATCCGCCGCATCGTGTAATTTTTACAAATAATTTCCGAAAGACCTAGGCACTTGCCCGGGTCTTTTTTATTTTTGGGACGAACCCGAAGCGTCCATCATCTAAGAAGGCTCGTATGCACAAGTATTATAAAATCGAGAATGGCCGCATCACGCAAGCCGAGGACGAAGATTCTGCGGACATCGTGCTGATGGGAAGCCCGAGCCCGGAACAGCGGGGCGCCCTGGTGAAGAAGTACGAAATCGCCGAGCATACAATCGCTTCCGCATTTGACAACGACGAGCTTTCCCGTGTGGAATATGACGACGATTTCATCACGATAGTTTTCAAGAAACCGCGCAACTACACGTCGGCGGACAATTTCGAATTTCGCGTAGAATCTTTCGGAATATTCCTTTTTTCGGATTGGGTGCTGCTTCTTTCGGATGCGGAACTTCCACTGATGGATCCGCGCCGCTTTTCGAAAATCGACAGCCTGAATACTTTTGTCATCAAGCTTTTGAACTATTCCGTCTATCATTTCAACGAGCACTTGAAAATCATTAGCCGAATAAGCGACGAACTGGAGGACAAGCTCCAGAATACGCTTGACAATAAATATCTGCAATATATGTTCACGCTGAACAAGGGATTGATTTACTATGTCAGCGCGCTAAATTCCAACGAGGCCCTTTTGAAAAAGTTGCAGATGGGACGCGGAATGCATTTTGATGAAAACGAACGCGAACTTTTGGACGACGTGGTGATTGAAAACAGGCAAAGTTTGCAGCAGGCGGAAATCTACGCGAACATTCTTGCTTCGTTGATGGATGCGCGGGCGAGCGTCGTGAACAACAACATGAACGCCTTGATGAAAACGCTAAACGTTATCACGATTGCGATTACGATTCCGACTTTCGTCGCAAGTATTTTCGGGATGAACGTTGCGTTTCCCTTTGGCCTTGGTCCGGAAAATCCCTATTCGTTCTGGATTATTGCGGCGATTTTTGTCCTCTCGGTTGCCGGAGTCCTTTTTGTGTGGCGCAAGCGCAAGTAGCTTCCGATGAAAAAAATTTCCAGGCTGTTCATCGTCAATTCCTATGTTCCTAAAATTTTACTCGCCGCGTTTATCGGTTTTGTGACGGGTGTCGTCGCTGTCGTCTTCCGGCTCTGTCTGGAACATACATCTTTATTTGTGCACAATACGTTCACCGGTTGGACGCTTTATGCGGCTCCGGCTGTCGGCGGGCTTCTTTGCGGTCTGTTCCTGTTTGTCGTGACGAAAACCCCCGAGGCTTCCGGGCAGGGGACTGATCGTTCCATTTACGCGTTTCACCATCACGGCGGAGTTCTTAGGAAGCGCATTGCTCCGGTGAAGCTTATCGCTAGTACGATTACGCTCGGCAGCGGTGGCAGCGCAGGCTATGAAGGTCCCGTCTCGCAAATAGGCTCGGGAATAGCCGGCTTGATTTGTCGCCTTTTTAAGATGCCGCGAGCGGTTCGTCGGCAGTTCGGTCTTGCTGGAATGGCCGCAGGTCTCGGTGCAATTTTCAAGGCGCCGCTTTCGGGGGCTCTGACTTCGGTCGAAATTCTCTATCGCGAGGATTTTGAAAGCAGTGCGTTTGGAACGTCGATTGTCGCTTCGGTTGTCGGATTTGCCGTATATTCCAGTGTTTTTGGAACGGCTCCCACGTTCAATGTGCCGAACTTTTATTTTGCCAATGGTGTCGAACTTTTGTTTTGTGCATTCCTCGGATTGATTTGTGTTCCGCTGTCGTTCGCTTATGTAAAATGCTATTATGCGGTCGAGGATTTTTTCTCCCGGTGGAACGTCCCGAATTGGTTAAAACCCGCAATCGGTGGCATTATATGTGGAATCGTCGCTATCGGATTTCCGCAGGCAATGGGCGGAACCTGGGATTACGTGGAAAGCATGACCCGCTTGGTGGATCCTGCGTGCGCGCCTTCTGTGGTTTTTCTTCTCGGACTTGTCCTTGCGAAAATTCTCGCCACCTCCTTTACCGTGGGAAGCGGAGGATCGGGCGGAGTCTTTGGACCATCGCTCTTTTTGGGAGGTGTCATCGGGGCCGCATTTGCCGTCGCCGTCGAAACGCTTGCGCCGGGAATCCTGCGGGAACCCGGAGCGATGCCGCTTGTGGGCATGGGAGCATTTTTTGCCGGTGCCGCCAAGGCTCCGCTCGCCGGGGTCGTCATGGTTTGCGAAATGACGGGCAGTTACCAGCTTTTGCCGGGAATCATGATCGCCGCGGTCGTCCATGTCGCTTTTAGTCGCAAGTGGAGCATCTACCGCAGCCAGGTCCTCAACAAGTTCGCATCTCCCGTTCACAGGCTTGAAATGGACCCGGATCTCTTGCGAACGATTTCCGTCGAATCCGTGATGCAAAAGACTCCCGTACTGGAACTTTCGGCGTCAAAGACCTTCCACGAGGCAGAACGTGAAATTGACGCTTTCAATATGGAACATGTCGATTCGGCGATCGTCCATTCCTACCCTGTTTTCGAGGACGGAAAGTATATCGGAATTCTGGACTGGAGTCTCGCCTTGCAGAACATCGTTTCGATAGAAGGCTCGGCTTCTGTACTGCTTGTCGCAGATTGTGTTTCACGATCTCCGCTTTTGCCGGCGAGCTCCGATTTGCACACGGCGATGAAGTTCATGCTCAAACATTCCCTGAACGAAGTCTATGTCAAGAACTCTGCAGGAAAAATCGAAGGTGTCCTTTCGACAGAGGTTATCCTTGACACCTACGACCGCGTTGTCCGGGAAAGCTTTAAAAACTGAATGAAAAGTCGCTCCGGCTGTGCGTGAGTCCAAATGGAAAGTTGGCATCAGGGAAAGCTGGTAATTTCTCTTTGCGACATAGGAATCCTTCCGTCCCTGGAGTTTCCGGGCATTCCGCCTCTGTTTTCCGCCACCGGTCTTTAGGATGATTTCTGCGTTAGGTAGAGAAAAAGAAGGTTATTAAAATCCCTGTCGAGAACAGATCGTCTGCGCTATCGGGATGTCATGATGCAGAGACTGCTTTCGAGAAAAAGTTCGCTCGAGACTGGGAAAATGTTTCTAAGGCGTAAAAGATTTTCGTGGCGGAGTTCGTACTTTTCGGTTAGGTTGTCGTGAATTGACACGCTGTCTGGTTCGAAAAGCATTTGACCGGAAACGGAAATTAATTTTTAGAAATGCCTTTTTCCGCAGATGTTTTCGATGTCAATCTGGAAAACGGCGGTGTTGTCGATTGCCCTGTCGATATAGGCTTCGCCTTCTTTTTGAAAATTCGGGCTGTATTTTTTGACGAGCCTTTGCAGGGCGAAACGCGGATCCTTCGCCCTTCGGATGCGGCCAAAAACGATGCAGCTTTCGAATGCGGAAGAAAACTGTTCGGGATGTACTTTGGAATTCCGGACAACGGTAAAACATACCTTGGAATCGCGTTCAAATGCAAAAAATTTTTCACCGCAATCCTTAACCCCGTGGAAGTAGAGTCTCTTTCCGTCAAAGGCGAAGTTTAGCGGAACTCCGTAAGGATAGCCTATCGAATTTGTCGTCGAAAGGATTCCGTATTCACTGTTTTTTAAAATATCTTCGGCTTCGTGCAGTGATATTTGGCGATCTTTTCTGCGCATTGGCGGAAATGCGGAGAGCGAGCCAAAGGAAAAATCTTCGACGTGGACAGGCTTTTCGTTGAGCAGGGCCTCGACAAGGACGCCTTTTTGATAGGAAAGCTTTAGGGAAAAGAAGGGCGCCTCCCTGTCGAGAAGCGTAAGGAAAATCCGGTCGCCGTCCCAATGCGGAAGCTCGGCAAACTTTTCCTTGGGAATCCATTCCAGGATGCCTTCGTCGCATTCGCGAATCTTTCCGGAGAACTTCGTCGCTCGAAAAAGATGCATAAATTCGATTTCTGCCATCTCATCGCTCTGGAAAGTGACGATTCCGGAGTAGCGCAGGGCTTTCAGTTTAAGACCGGTCTCTTCGAAAACTTCGCGCCTTATGCAATCCTCGGGGCTTTCACCCTCTTCAAATTTTCCGCCGATTCCAATCCACTTGTCGTGATTGATATCGTTCTTCTTTTTGACGCGGTGTAGAAGCAGGTAGGAACCGTTCTGTTCGATGTAGCAGAGGGTCGTGTTGATCATGCGGGAAATTTAGAATTAAAATAGAAGAGGCGGATTTCTTTTTGAAATCCGCCACGTTTAAAATAATTTGTACGCTTATTTTATTTCTTCTCCGCTTAGGAGATTCATCCCGTGGCGCATTCCCGTTTCGGCAAAGATAACCCAGCCGGCGACGTTGCTCGCATGATCCCCGATTCGTTCCAGGTATTTGGCGACCATTACCGAGTTGATGACGCTTTCCGCATCGTTTAAATTGTTGCGGATGGATTCGATCAGCTCCTTTTTTGCCGCAGAGAAAAGGGCATCGACTTCATCGTCGCTGTCGATGACATGGTGCGCAAGATTCAAGTCTTTGCGAACAAAGGCGTCAACGCTTTGCGTAAGCATCTTGACCGTTGCGGCTCCCATCGGTGGAATGGCGGAAAGCTTTGCCGGGGAACCGTCCGTTTCGGAAGCTTCGAAAATGATTTCCGAAATGTCGGCTGCCTGATCCCCGATGCGTTCCAAATCGCTGACCATCTTGAGCGAGGCGGAAATCAGTCGCAGATCACGGGCGACGGGCTGTTGGCTCAGGAGAAGCCGAAGGCAGAGCGTTTCGATGTCCTTCATCTTTTGGTCGATATCCTTGTCGCCGGCGATGACTTTTTGGGCAAGAGGCTTGTTGAATTTTAGAAGCGCTTCGATGGAAAAACTAAGCGACTCTTCGACCATTGCGCCCATTTCGATGATGCCGTTGTTTAAAATTTCGAGTTGAGAGTCAAAACGATTTCGCATTATCCGAATCTCCCTGTGATGTAATCTTCCGTACGTTTGTCCTTGGGCATGGAAAAAAGCGCTTCTGTCTTATCGACTTCGACGACTTCGCCTAAGAGAAAAAATGCGGTTCTGTCCGAGACGCGCGTTGCCTGCTGCATATTGTGCGTGACCATGACGATCGTGTAGTTCTGCTTCAATTCCAAAACGAGATCCTCGATTTTGGATGTCGAAATGGGATCTAGCGCGCTGGTGGGTTCGTCCATCAGGAGAACTTCCGGGGCAACGGCTAGGGCTCGCGCAATGCAAAGACGCTGTTGCTGTCCACCGGAAAGTCCGAGTGCATTTTTCTTGAGACGGTCCTTGAGTTCTTCCCAGACGCCGGAACCTTTTAGGGACTTTTCCACAATTTCATCTAGGTCTGCCTTGGAACGGATGCCGTGCGTGCGCGGTCCGAAGGCAATATTGTCGTAAATGCTCATCGGGAATGGATTCGGTTTCTGGAATACCATGCCGACACGCTTGCGGAGAATGTTTACGTCCATGTCGCCGTAAATGTTTTCTCCATCGAGTTTGAGATCGCCCGTGATTTTACAGCCTTCGACGAGGTCGTTCATCCGGTTAAGCGATTTGAGAAGCGTACTTTTTCCGCAGCCGGAAGGCCCGATGAAAGCCGTAATTTCGTTGGCGTGAATATTTAAATTCACATTTTTAAGCGCATGGAAATTGCCATAGTGCAAATTCATGTTTTGAATCGTGATTTTATCGTTTTCCATTTTTATACTTTCCCGATTTTGTGAGCGAATTTGTTTGAAATCCAGTTGATGAGAAGAACCACCGCGATGAGGATGACGGAGGTGGCATAGGCTTCGCCGGTGTGTAGGCCTTCGCGGGAAAGTTCATACATGTGGACGGCAAGCGTTCTGCCCGATGAAAAGATTCCTTTTGGAAAATCGGCAACGGTTCCTGCCGTATAAATTAACGCGGCGGTTTCTCCGACGACGCGCCCGACAGAAAGGATGATGCCCGCTAGGATTCCGGGTATCGCTGCTGGGAGGACGATGGAACGGACTGTACGGAGTTTTCCTGCGCCTAGGCCGTAGGAACCTTCCCGGTAGCTGTCGGGAACGGCTTTCAGCGCTTCTTCTGTCGTGCGCATAACCAGCGGGAGAATCATGATGGATATGGTTAAAATTCCCGACAGGAGCGAATAGCCGAAGTGCAGCGCCGTGGCAAAAAAGAGCATTCCGAAAAGCCCGTAGATGATGGATGGAATTCCCGAAAGCGTCTCCGTCGTTAGCCGGACGATTTCCACGATCTTGTTTCCGCGACTGGCGTATTCCACAGTATAGATCGCTGCGAAAATTCCGAGCGGTCCCGCGATAAGAAGCGATCCGAGAACGATGATAATCGTGTTTAGAATTGAAGGTAGAAAAGATACGTTTTCGGAATTGTATGTTAGCGAAAAGAGGGATGGTTTGAGAAACGGAATACCCTTAGCGAGAATATAGACGATTAAAAATCCAAGAGAAAGGATCGTGACTAGAATGGAGAGTGTGACTGCGATCCGCAATAGAAGGGACAGCGGAGACCTCCTGTAGATTTTGAATATTTGAAGAATCTTTTTCATTGGAAGGCTCTCTTTTTGAGGATGGAGAAAAGCAGATTGATAACCAGGATGAATGCGAACAGAACAACACCGGTTGCAATCAAGGCTTCGCGGTGAAGGTCTGTTGCGTATCCCATTTCGAGAACGATGTTTGCCGTGAGGGTTCGGACACCGGCGAGAATTCCGGTTGGCATTCGAGCCTGGTTTCCTGCGACTAGAATGACTGCCATTGTTTCGCCGATCGCTCGACCGAATCCAAGAATTATTCCTGCGACGATACCCGATGTCGCTGCCGGAAGGACTGCGAAGAAAACGCTGCGCTCGTGGGTCGCTCCGAGCGCGAGCGCGCCTTCGTAATAGCTATTGGGGACTGCCCGCAATGCGGCTTCCGAAACAGAGATTATTGTTGGCAGGATCATGATTCCGAGCAGGATGGATGCGGCAAGGATGCTCGCTCCGCTTCCTCCGAAGTTTTGCCGGACAAATGGTACGATAACGACCAATCCGAAGAATCCATAGACGACGGACGGAATGCCTGCGAGAAGATCTACTGCCGGCTTTAGTTTTTTATGGATTTTGTTGGAACAGAATCGGGAAAGGTAGATAGCGGAAAGAAGTCCGACTGATACGCCGATGGCGAGAGCTCCGAGTGTTACATAGATACTTCCCAGAATCATCGGAAAAATTCCATAGACAGCCGGCTCATCTGTCGGAGTCCATTCCTTTCCGAACAGAAAGTCTGTTACTCCGATCTTGAGAATGGCGGGGACGCCATTTGCAAAGAGAAATATGCAAATCAGGGCAACGAAGAGAATGCTCGCAAGTGCCGAAAACAAGAATACGCCTGATGCCGTTTTTTCCTTGAGCTTATTGTATGTCTGAACTTTCATATTGAATCCTTGGAAATCCGTATAGGAAAATGGTTTTCCGAAAATTTCGGAAAACCATTGAAATGCGTTACTTGATGGTTGTCGTAAGCCTTGCCGCAAGCGCTACTTCGGAAATTTTCTTTTCGCTGTAGAGTGTAACTTGCGCCTTGCTGCGGGAACCGATTTTCTTGACAAGTCCCACGGCCCAGCCGAGTTCATCCGAGTCCTTGTTCAATTCGTCGCGATCCTTGATGTATTCGATTTCAACGAACGCCTTATCCAGGATTCCTGCGGTCGGAATTTCTACGCCTGCATAGACGGGGTAGTATTTGGTGTCCTGTGCGTAATCGGATGCGGTAGCTTCCTTGTTCTGAATCGATTCTGCATTGACGTCCTTGTCCTTTCCGGTTACGATTGCTGCAGCTTCGCCATAGACGGTGAATTTTTCGGCGAGCTTGACATTTGCCCGGAGGCTTCCGCGGTGCGTCACTACGGCGGTGTATTGGATCGGGTCGATGATATTGGCGCGGTATCCTAGTCCGAGCTTGAACGATTTGTTCAGCTTGATGTCGTCGGTAACGCGGACGTATCCAGTGTTGAAATTGCCGTCTTTTGTAGCGAGCATTACATTCAACAGGTTCATGCCTTTTTTCCAGCCGAGTTCAAAAGCGTCATGCGAATAGTCGCGCCCGAGAAATCCGCGCTTTGAAATATCCTTGTCCAGATAGGCCCCGAAATTTCCGGCTCCTTCCGTATCCGTTTTCCAGTGACCGAATTTCAAGTTTAGCCCGAGGTCGCTCCACTTGTAATTTCCGTAGTAGGTGTCCGCCTGGAACCTGTCTGCTCCGCCGTTGAAGTTGGGCGCGTACATTCGGATGGTTACTTTGGCGTCAAATGTCTCGGAACTGTAGTTCCCGCCAAAATTTGCCCGGAACCAGAAACCGTCCAAGTTATTGTCCTTGTTGTTGTCGTAGAGAGCTTTTGATGCCTGTGTCTGAATATTTCCGTTCAGGTTGAAATTTTCGTTTTCTGCATTTGCAATTCCGAAAGAGGCTATCACGGTGAGAAATATGCAGTTTTTTTTCAGTGTCATTAGAAACTCCTTTGGGATAAACCCTTGTTTTGAATGACGCTTAGAATGTAGGCGCTGATTGTAAAAACCGAAGATGAAAAAAGGTAAAGATTTTGAGAAACGCTTGAAAAAACATGCGGCGTCTTTTTTGAAGGCTTTTGACTTTACATGGAATTTACCATGGGAGTCTCTGCACTTTTACATTGGCATTTTACCTTGTCGCTGTCACTTGAAAAACATCTACAAGGAGATTCAAATGAACAAGACAACTCTTATCGCTTGCATCGCTAGCCTGGTTCTTATGGCGATTCTCGCCTCTTGCAATGACGAAGGCAAGGAATCGCAGAAAACGGACGGTGCAAAAAAGCAGACGGAAATTTCCGTGATTACGCGCGAAGCCGGTTCAGGAACGCGTGATGCCTTTACGGAACTGGTCGGAACCCTCATCAAGGAAAACGGAAAGAAGAAAGATATTACCACGAAGGAAGCCCTTACGATCGACGGCACGCAGGGCGTCATGTCCACGGTCGCTGGCAACGAATATGCCATTGGTTACATCTCCCTCGGATCGCTGAACAATACAGTCAAGGCGATGAAAATCGACGGCGTGGAACCGACCAAGGAAAACGTAAAGAGTGCCGCCTATTCGATTTCGAGACCGTTCAATATTGCTACAAAAGGCGAACTCAAAGGTCTCGTCAAGGATTTCATCGATTTTATCATGAGCGCAGACGGTCAGAAAATCGTTGATGCAAATGGCTATGTGAGCGTAGTCGATGGTGCGCCCTATGTGAGCAGGAAGCTGAAAGGAAAGCTGATCGTTGCGGGTTCTTCGAGCGTATCTCCTGTGATGGAAAAACTGAAGGAAGCCTATGTTAAGCTGAATCCGGATGTAGAAATCGAAATCCAGACAAATGATTCGTCTTCGGGAATGCTTGCCGCGAAGGAAGGAACATGTGACATCGGAATGGCCAGTCGGAACCTGAAAGCGAGCGAAAGCGAAGTGCTTACCGGGCTGACGATCGCTCGGGATGGAATTGCCGTCATCGTAAACCGTCAGAACGCAATTTCCGATATCCCGCTTTCGAAACTCCGCGAAATCTACACAGGAAGTCTCCGCTTCTGGGAACAGGTCCAATAAGGAAAAATCAAGAGCTTGCGTCCCGGTTTGTAGGCTTTAAAAATCCCCGTGCGCAATGGGGATTTTTCTATTTTAAAACCCGTGAAAAATCAGGCGGCAGTCTTAATCGCATTGAAGGCGGCTTTTCCCTATACGATTCCCATCTTTGCCGGATTTTGGTTTTTGGGCTTGACTTATGGCGTCTATATGAACGTGTCGGGGTTCAGCTTTTTCTATCCGATGTGCATGAGCGTTCTGATTTTTGCCGGCTCGATGGAATTTATCGCCGCGAACCTGTTGCTCGGCGCGTTTAATCCGTTACAAGCGTTTCTCTTGACATTGATGATCAATGCGAGGCACCTGTTTTACGGCATTTCGATGCTCGATCGATTTCGAAATACGGGATTTAAAAAGCTGTACCTGATTTATGGAATGTGCGACGAGACGTTCTCTATCAATTATACCGCAAGAATTCCCGAGGAAGTTAACCGGGGCTGGTTTATGTTCTGGGTAACCCTCTTAAATCAGCTGTATTGGGTTTCTGGCGCAATTCTCGGCGGAATTTTTGGTTCGTTTGTACGTATCGATACGAAAGGGCTTGGCTTTGCGATGACGGCGATGTTTGTCGTCATTTTCTTGGAACAGTGGATGAAGGAAAAAAATCACGTGAGTTCGCTAATCGGCTTTTTGTTAACGGGAATGTCTCTTGCGATTTTCGGAAGCGACAGCTTTATCGTTCCATCGATGGTCTTGATTTTGGGAACTCTTTCCGTATTGCGCAAACCTTTAGAAAAAAGATGGGCGTCGAATGAATTTTTCTGAGCAGATGATAACGATAGCCGTTGTTTCCGTGGGAACGCTTCTCACGAGATTCTTGCCGTTCCTCGTTTTTCCGGCGGGAAAGCCTACTCCGGAATATATCCAGTATCTGGGAAAAGTTCTCGCTCCGGCTGTTTTTTCCCTTTTGATTGTTTACTGTCTCAAGGACGTTTCGTGGCTTGAGGAATCGCACGGAATTCCCGAAATTTTAGGGATTGCCGTGACCGCTGCGCTTCATTTGTGGAAGCGTCAAATGCTTCTTTCGATTGCGGGAGGAACGGCTTTCTATATGCTGCTTGTCCAGTTTGTTTTTGTGGCATGATATGTCGGCTTGCGACTGGTTCTTGCGAAATTCACTGGCAAAATCTTACCATGATAACGAATGGGGCGTTCCCGTTTACGATGACGGGAAGATGTTCGAATATCTGCTCATGGAATCGATGAGCTGCGGGCTTTCGTGGTTGCTGGTGCTTGCTAAGCGTGAAATATTCGCCCAATGCTTTGCCGGTTTTGATTTTAACGAAATTGCAAGATTTTCGGACGGTGATATTCGGCGCATTTTAGAAACGCCTGGCATGATACGCTCCGAGCGAAAAGTTCGCGCGATAGTTTCCAACGCGAAATGCTTTTTAAAGGTACGAAAGGAATTCGGTTCTTTCTGCGATTATCTTTGGCGTTTTACCGACGGGAAAAGCGTTGTCTATCGGAAGCTTTGGAATGGAATTCTGGAAACCCGTAACGAACTGTCCGACAGAATCGCCAAAGACCTGAAAAGGCGCGGGTTTAAATACCTAGGGAGCGTGATACTCTATTCGCATTTACAGGGCGTCGGAATTTTTAACGCCCATTCTCCGGATTGTCCTTGCTATAAAAATTTACTTTCAAGGACTCGGGTTGAAATAAGATAAAAAAGTCGAAAAGAGGCGTTCTCTTGAAATAATCCCTTTGTCGAAAATTTATCTGATGTGGTGCTTTGCCGGAATCCCGTTTACGGTGCCGTATGATTTTGAAGCGGAGAATTTTCAAAGCGTAGGCGTCGCGGAATGGGAAGCTCCTTTCTGCCGGCGTTCAACTGCATCGTTGGAATTTGCTGCGTGCAGATGGTTTGGCATTATGTGTTCTTCCCTCGCTCCGGGTTTCCCGTTCTTGTCGTCATGTATCCGATTAGTGGGGAAGCCGCGGTGTTTTCTCTTGTGATTTGCTATTATATGGCAAGGAATCGGGCTCTTCGCCTAAAAGTTTTAAAGTGAGATCTAGATGAAGCTGTTCTCTTGGAATGTTGCCGGACTTCGCGCATGCCTAAAAAAAGGTTTTGCCGAGTTTTTTCGCATGGCTGATGCCGACGCCTTTTGCTTGCAGGAAGTCAAGGCGGAAATGTCGCAAATCGATTTTCATCCGCAGGGCTATCGGGAATTTCTTTTCCCGGCAAAGCGAAAAGGCTATTCGGGTACGCTTGTTTACAGTCGTACGGAACCGCTCAGCGTGCAGTATGGCTACGGCGAACAGGAATACGATGACGAAGGACGTTCAATCACTGTCGAATACGAAAATTTCTATCTGGTGACGACCTATGTTCCGAATGCCAAGCGCGATCTTTCCCGCCTAGCGTCCCGTATGTACTTTGAAGATACGTTCAAGTCCTATCTGCACCTGCTCGAAAGGAAAAAGCCTGTCGTCCTGTGTGGAGACTTGAACGTTGCGCACGAGGAAATCGATATCTATAACGCCCGGGCAAATCGAGGGCATGCAGGATTTACCGACGAGGAGCGTTGCAAATTTTCGGAACTTTTGGCTGGCGGCTTTGTCGATACGTTTCGCGAACTCTATCCGACAAAAACCGGGTACAGTTGGTGGAGCTATTTCGGACACGCTCGGGAACGCAATTCCGGTTGGCGGCTGGATTATTTTCTCGTCTCGGAGAAGATATTTCCGTCTGTAAAGGATTCCAGGATTTACGATGAAGTCCTTGGGAGCGACCATTGTCCGGTGGGGCTTGAACTGGATCTTTAGAACCCGTTTTCGGTCAGGTGCTCAAAAGCAGGATGGCGAGAACCTGGGCTGTCAGGATGCGAAGAAGCATCGTAAGCGGATAGACGGATGCGTAGGCGACATTTGTCGCTTCGGAACTGGAAAGTCCGTTGGCGAAAGCGAGAGCGGGAGGGTCGGTCATCGAACCGGCAATCATACCGCAAAGGCTCAGGTAGTTTACCTTGAATACAAGCTTTCCGATGATTCCTACGATCATCAGCGGAATGAACGTGATGAGCGCTGCAAGCCCCATGTAGTAAAAACCGTCGCCGTTCAAAAGGACATCGAAAAAACGGATTCCCGCGTTGAGACCTACGCACGTGAGGAATAGCGTAATCCCGAGTTCGCGGAGCATCAGGTTTGCGCTCGCCGCCATGAAAAAGTTCAAGGGACCGATTTTCCGTTTGCGCGAGAGAAGAATGGCGACAATCAGCGGTCCGCCGGCAAGTCCGAGCTTGAGCGGCATCGGCATTCCGGGAATGGCGATTGGGATGGAACCGACGATAACACCGATAAAGATTCCGAGGAATGCTGGCAGAATTTCGGGATGGTTCAGCGCCTTGAGCGAGTCGCCGAGTTCCTTGGCAACGGCATCGATCCCTTCTGTCGGACCGACGACCAGGAGCTTGTCCGCAAATTTAATCCGCAAGTCCAGACGTCCGGTAAACTTGAATTCTCCGCGGACGACACGGCTCACGGTAACACCGTAACGCTCCGGAAATCCCAGCGAACCAATTGTCTTGCCGAGCATTTTTTTGTTTGTCACCAGGATGCTGCGGGTTTCGAGCATGGACGCTACTTTTGTGATGGGCTGTTCGAGCTTGGAACCGATGACTTTTTCCATGGTGCGGACCGCTTCGGGCATTCCCACGATATGTACCTTGTCGCCTTCCTGGATGACTGTCTTTCCGTTGGGCGTGAAAATGCTTTCGCCGCGCAAGAGACGCGTAATGACAACTCCGCTAGAAATCAGGTTGGGAATTTCCTTGATGGGAACCCCGAAAAGGTTCTTGTTTTCGACGAGAAGACTTGTGGAGACGATTTCCGAGCGGGTCGCTGCGATTTCCGCTGCATAGTCTTCGCTGGATTTTGCCGGGTTTTGCCTAAAGATTACCCGGATGAGAATCATTACCAGGATGATGCCGATGACGCCGAACGGGTAGGCTACCGCATAACCGATGCCTGTGAGCGATGTGTCCATGCCGGTTGCCGCAAGGGCGGAATTGGCTGCTCCGAGCGAAGGCGTGTTGGTAACGGCTCCGCAGAGCATTCCAATCAGCACGGGTACATTGTTGTGCAGGTCTGTGAGGAAGTAGATGCCGAGCGTGACGATGACGCCCGTCAGAACGATGCTTGCCGCAAGGATGTTCAGGACAAGCCCGTGCCGCCGAATGGAATCGATGAATCCAGGCCCGACCTGCATACCGATGGTATAGACAAATAGGATTAGACCGAATTCCTGGATGAAGTGGAGAACGCTTGGATCGATGCGAAGTCCCAGATGTCCTAGAATGATGCCGACGAAAAGCGCACCGGCTCCGCCGAGACTGATTCCCTTGACTTTGATTTTGCCGAGCATCAGACCGAGAGCCGCCGTGACGGATAGGACGATAACCTGTTCGGCGACCGAAGGTCTTGTAAAGAGATCAATAAGCCATTGCATATTTTTCGGGTTCCTGTGAATGGGTTTCAGGTCATCGCAAAATTTACTTTTTCACGCAACGGACGCTTGCCGCAATGTTCTTGTTGAAATGCTCGTAAGCGAAGTCTTCCGCGGCGCGGACCATGACGGCGCGGGAATCGTCGAAACTGTCGGATGTCCAGAAGCTTGCGCTGATTCCTTCGTCGGCGGATTTTCCGTCGTAATAGCGGAATCCGGCCTTTTGGATGGCAAGGGCTTCGGGTGATTGGGAGGCTTCTTCAAAATCCTTTTGTGTGGGAAGCTTCCAACCGTCCGGGCAGATGCGGACCGCCGCTTCGTACGGATACAGACTGCCATATTGCTTGCATTTCTGGATATCATCGTTGTAGCAGAAGTTCGATGCTCCGGCGATGTCGATTCGGTTCAGGTTTTCGGCAAGCCATGTCATTTCGCCGATTTTAACCGTCCTGTAGGTCTTTTCCACACAGGCGAGTGTCTGTTTCTTTTCGTCGTATTGGCAAGTGTAGGATTTTTCGCAAGCGGTGAAGAGCGTTGCCGAAAAGGCCAGGGCGAGAATGGTCTGAATGCGAAATTTCATAAGTAGAACTCCAATTGCATTAAAGCAAAAGATAGAACGTTCTTTTGCTTTTGACTAATAATTTCCATCTATTGAATTTATCATTTCAAATGATTGAATAACGAAAATTTGATTGCGTACTGTGATGAAGGAGTTGAAATAATTTATAATTGAGCCATGGAACTTACGCAATTAAGATATTTTCTGGAAGTTGCCCGAACGGAACACATGACGCAAAGCGCCAAGAATCTTTGCATCGTCCAGCCGGCCTTGACGCAATCGATTCACAAGCTTGAAGACGAACTGGGAATTTCCTTGTTCAAGAACCAGGGACGAAATATCAGACTCACGGAGAACGGTCGATTTTTCTACGAGAAACTTCGCCCGGTCTATGAAGAGCTGGTAGCGCTTCCGCAACTCTTGCGCGACAGCGCGGATAAACAGAATAATAATGTCACGCTGAACGTTCTCGCCGCATCGACGCTTATTACTCAAGCGATTATTGAATACAAGCGGAATAATCACGATCTGAACATCGACTTGATCCAGAACGAAGAAACGAAAGTTTTCGACATTTGCGTGCGGACTTACGCATCGTACCGACCGGAACTTGACAATATCGCGAGCGATGATACCTTTGTCTCTTCGGAGAGAATTTTTTTGGCGGTTCCCAATACGGCGCAGTATAGAAAGCAGAATCAAGTGTCCCTGTTCAATGTCAAGGAAAAGTTCATTGGGCTTTACGGATCCAAGCAATACCGAAAAATTTGTAACGAACTTTGCGAAAGCATCGGCTTTAAAACCAATGTAACGTTTGAAAGCGATAATGTCCTGGCTGTCAAGGAGGCGATTGCCGCGGGAATCGGCGTCGGCTTTTGGCCCGAAATTTCCTGGGGAAAGATGGATCACAAGAAAATTCGCCTCCTGGAAATTATTGATGCGAATTTCAAGCGCGATATTGTCGTTTCGCTGCGACGTAATAAGCAGGATAATACAAATACGGAAGCGTTCTATCGTTTCTTGACCCGTTATGTCGGGTGTCGCCGTCGAAAGTCGATCTAAATCATCGGAAAATCGAATCGATTACTTTAATTGATTAATTTATCGGTTTTGATAATTATATATGTAAAAATGATAAATCAGCGAAAAATAAAGTATTAGTCGGAAACTGGTAGTGTTTCTATCTTTGGCATCGGAAAAAACAACAGATAGGAGTTTTCCATGAAGAGGTTTTTCCTTTTAGCGGTTTTTGCAACGATGCTTATCGCTTGTGATGATTCTCACCAATGCAAGTTTGACGAAAAAAATCAGGTGCTGCATTGTTCGGAAAAAAACTACCGCACCGTTTCGATTTTAGGGCATAACTGGATGGCGGAAAACTCCCGTTTCTTTACGGATTTCAGCTATTGCTATCAAAACGACTTCAAGATGTGCGAAAACTATGGACGCCTTTACAACTGGGAATCTTCCAAGAAAGCGTGCCCTTCGGGTTGGCGCATCCCGACAAAGGCGGAATTCGAAGAACTTCTGCAATATGGTGAATTTGAAAAACTAGAACCGGTCAATGCGGGATTTCGTTACTATGAAGACTATTATGTCGATGAAGGAAAGGCGGCGCGCTTTTGGACTAGTGACGAATATGACGGAATACGAGCCTATGTAATTCGTGTCGATGGCGATGAAATCGTTGCGGAACATTTCAACAAGACCATCTCCGCTTCCATTCGCTGCATCCAGGAATAGCGCAAAGGTTTTTCATGGGAATTGAAATTGACATTGCGAGCATCTATTCGGGATATGCGAGAGTTTTAATTATCGTTAGTTTGGTTGTAACGGCGGCTATCGCCTTGTTTTGCCGAATTTTAGCCGGCAGAAATCAAAAGGCAGAAGTTTGCAAAGCGGATGCCTGGAAAGAAAACGAAGGGGAGGCGCTTTGTACGGAAAAAATGATCGCAGAGTTTGCGGCATCGCTTGCCTCCGCGGGAGCGACCAGTTCGCTTTCGGAATCGAGCGTTCGGTATCTTTGTGCGCGTTTTGGAATTTCTGCGGAAATCATCGGGTTTCCGAAGCATGTCCTGCTAAGCATTTCCGGGAAAAAGCTTTCCGACCAATATACGATTACCCAAAAGCTGCTTCCGAATCCCCTGGATTTTCAAAGAATTATCCAGTTGCACCGTTTGGCGAAGGAAACGCTGAAGGAAATGTATTCGCCTAAAACTTTTTGGGACCGCTATCAGGAGATCTTGCGGGAAAAAAGGCTTTCGCCTAATTTGGTTCTCGTCTTGACGGGGTTTGCGAACGCTTCGTTCTGCAGGCTTTTTAACGGGGACTGGATTTCGATGGGAATTGTATTTTTGGCGACGGTTTGCGGTTTCTATCTGAAAAACGCTTTGCACGGAAAGTTTCAAATCGACATGCGCCTCGCAACGATTTTTTCGGCATTCGTTTCAACGATCGTCGGCTGCACCGGCTATGCGTTTCAATTGGGCGATACTCCCGATATTGCGCTTGCGACCAGCATTCTTTACCTGGTTCCCGGCATTCCCTATATCAATGCGTTGAGCGATCTGCTGAACGGTGCGTTTTTGAGCTGCATCCGTCATGCGTTCAACGCGACGATTTTGACGATTTGCCTTTCCATTGGATTTAGTCTGGGATTGATTTCCACAAACCTTCATTTCTTCTGATATGCTTTTACTGACTCTTGTTCAAGATGGAATTTTTGCATCGATTGCCGCGATAGGATTTGGCAGCATCAGCAATGTCCCGAAAAGAATTTTTGCCGGGTGCGGAATCGTGGCGGCGATTGGCCATGTGACTCGATTTGTCCTGATGAATTTATTTGGAATCCATATCATCTGGGCGAGCCTTGTTGCAGGTCTTGCGATTGGATGTGCGGCCATTTTGCTTCGGCGCGTGTGGAAATGCCCGTGTGAAATGCTCGCTTTCCCGGCTCTGCTCCCGATGATTCCCGGAATGTACGCTTATCGTTCCGTACAGTCGCTACTCCTTTGCTTTAAAACGCCGCGCGATGAACTGTTTGAACATTACATCCACATCTTTACTTATAACTTTATGGTCTGCGTACTCGCTATATTGATGATGGTTTTCGGGCTGACTTTTGCCATTCACCTGCAAAGAAAGCGGACGATTTTTCAAAAGTGGAAAAGACGCGCTTCTCCGCTCCGAGGCAAAGCGTAGTGAATTTGTATCGGTTATGTGTTAAATTGTATATGTACATAAATGCATTGTTTTGCTGTTTTAGGGCTACTGTCTTGAATGACGGCGCACTTTCGAATCCATTGGAAGTGGCGAAGATATGACAAGGAGTCAAGATGACAACAGATACAATGGCCCATTTTGATGTCGTGGGAAGCTTTCTACGCCTGGAAAGTCTGAAACAGGTTCGGGCTTCCTTTAAAAAGGGAGAACTTTCGGAAGGAAAATTCGACGAAATCAAGAAAAACGCAATTCGAAATCTCGTCGAAAAGCAGAAAGAAATTGGGCTTTCCTATATCACTGACGGGGAATACAACCACAAGTTTTGGCACCTGGACTTTTTCTGGGGATTTGGCGACGTTAAGCATCGGAAGGAAGGCGGTGAAGTTCCGTTCAACGGCGAAATAGCTGACTTGGAAGATTCCTATATCGCGGGAAAGGTCTTTGCCAAGGGAAATGTAAACAGGCTTTATCTGGAATACGATGACAAGCGTTCAGGTGGATTTGCCCCGCTGGCGAAGGTTAGCCCGGACAAAAAGGTTGTGTTCGGACTTATCACCACGAAGCGCCCGCAGCTTGAAGACGAGAATGCCGTAATCGCTCGAATCCATGAAGCGTCAAAGTACATTCCGCTAGAACGTCTCTACTTGAGTCCTCAATGCGGTTTTGTTTCTTGTAAAATCGGAAACAAGCTTACCGAGGAAGAATTCAAAAAATCGCCTTGGTGAAGGAGATTGCGGAAAAAGTGTGAGGTAAGTAATTTTTTTAATTTCCCATGATACAAGAGGCTCGTGGCATTTTTATGCTGCGAGCCTTTTTTCAAAAGCTATCATTGCTCCAAAACGAGGATAAGATGAATTTTTTCAACATAGGAATCGTCTCTGCTTTTTCAGCGTTGCTTCTCGGTTGTTCCGACGAGGCGAAAACGAGAACGGTCATCGTGTATTTTTCTCAAACAGGGACGACAAAAATTGTCGCAAGCGAAATACGGAAAAATACGGGTGCGGACATGGCGGAACTTTTGTTGAAAAATCCATACCCTTCGACATACGACAGTACGATTCAGCGCGTCAAGCGGGAGCGGGAAGCGAAGCGATGGCCGGAGATTTTCCAGGCAAAAATGAATTTGGCGAAGTACGATACCGTGTTTCTCGGCTATCCGATTATGTTTGGAACTTTTGCTCCGCCGATTTATACATTTTTAGATTCGAACGACTTGAAGGGAAAAGTTGTCGTCCCGTTTTGCACGTATGGAAGCGGGGGCGTGAAAAATAGCGCGAAGGAATTGAAAAGTCTTGTTCCGGGGATGAAGATTGTAAGACCTTATGGAATTGCGCATAAACGAATTTCAAAAGCTCCGGAAGAGGTCCGTCGTTTTTTGCAAACTCTTTCTGCGAAAGAGGATGAGGAAATGGTCGGTGCGTATTCGGAAATGCGCCTTTTGACATCCGAGGATTCAACCGTATTTGCGGAGGCGACGGCGGATTACGCCTATCTTCATCTTGTGCCGAAGAGCGTAAAGTCCCAAGTCGTCGCCGGGACAAATTACGTTTTTCTATGCGAGATGAAAGGACCGGACGGAATCCTTGCCGAGGCTCGGGTTTTAATCTTTGAACCGCTTCCGGGACATGGGGCTTCGGAGATGATTCGCGTCGATCGTTAGCGGATTTCTTTCCGAATGGGCTTGTATTTTGCCCGGATGGGAACGAACGCTTGTCCCTTGAGCCCATCATGCGGCAAATAATTTTTGACTTCATATAACGAAAATGTAAATGAAAAAATTCTATCGTTGAAGACTCAAAGAGATTGATGCCTTTATGAAAAAAGCCTTGACTGCTCTTGCTTTCGGTACTTTTGGCTTAGGCATTGCGGAATACGTAATGATGGGCATTCTGCCTTTTGTCGCCGGGGATTTTCGTGTCAGCATTTCGCAGGCAGGACTCTTGATTTCCGCGTATGCGCTTGGTGTCTGTGCCGGAGCTCCGATCGTCGCCGTTTTTGCGCGAAAATGGCCGCTGAAACGGATTCTGTATTTGCTCGTCCTTGTGATGATTGCGGCTTCTTTTGCGATGGCCCTGTGTACGCGTTTTGAATGGATGCTCGTGTTTCGTTTTTTGGCCGGGCTTCCTCATGGAGCCTATTTCGGCGTGGGCAGTATTGTCGCGGATAGGCTTTCTAGGGAAGGAAATGCGACGTTTGCCGTTGCCGTTATGTGCTCGGGAATGACCGTGGCGAACTTGGTCGGCATTCCGCTTGGGACATTCTTGACCGGTATTTTTTCGTGGCGGCTTGTTTTTGGCTTTTCGGGAATTTGGAATATCGTGACATTGGTTGTCGTCGCTCGCTGGATTCCGAAAGTGGACGCGCTTCCCGATAGCGGCCTGAAAAGGGAATTCAGCTTTTTGAAAAATTTGGCTCCGTGGCTTTTGATCTTTGCGACGATGCTCGGCAATGCGGGGGTTTTCTGCTTTTACAGTTATGTTTCCCCGACGCTTACGCAACTTGCCGGGGTTCCTGTTTCGTGGCTTTCGGGAATGATGGTCCTTTCGGGGGCTGGAATGGTTATCGGAAATCTTTCGGGCGGAAAACTTTCGGATCGCTTTGGAAAGGGATGTACGTGCCGCGGACTGGAAATTGCGATTTGCGTCTGTCTAGTCCTGATTTTCTTGACGGCCCATTTGGCGTGGTGCCTGATTCCGCTAATGTTTCTTGTCTGCGGTTGTCTCTTTGCGATTTCGTCTCCGCAACAACTTTTGCTTCTGCGCTTTAGCGAGGGGGGCGAACTGATGGGCGGTGCGATGGTGCAACTGGCGTTCAACCTGGGAAATGCCGTGGGCGCTTGGCTTGGCGGCTTGCCAATAGAAGAAAGTTCCCCGGTGACGTACCGTTATTCGGCGGCAATCGGGGCTGTCCTTGCGGTTCTAGGTGTTGGCTGTTACTTGATCTTTTGCCGAAAGTTCGAAATATCCCGCGCAGAAAAATAGCCTTCCCGGACATCGGTTTTCGGGTTGATGTTTTTTTGAAATATCGGGCGAATTGCTATCTTTCGGGCACATTTTTAGGCCGAAAGGCGAGGAGTGCTTGAATGGCGACATTCGTAATGGTTAACGGTATTCCCGGAAGCATGGGAAAAATCGTTGCGGAAACGTGTGTGGAACGCGGACTGGACTTGGTGCCGTATTCCCTGACAGGCGAGCAGATTGCCGAAAATGAATCCGAAGTGGCCGGGAAAAAAATCCAGCTGTTAAAACCTTCGAATCGCGAAGCGAAAATCGCAGAAGTTCTCGCCGCCTATCCGGGCCTTATTGCTGTTGATTTTACGCATCCGACAGCGGTCAACGAGAATGCCGAGTTTTATGTCGCCCATCGGATTCCCTTTGTGATGGGCACGACCGGTGGAGATCGGGAAGCTCTGAAAGATCTGGTGCGGAAAACGAACCATCCGAGCGTCATCGCACCGAATATGGCAAAGCAGATTGTCGCGTTCCAGGCGATGATCGAATGGCTTTCGGAAACATTCCCGACTGCGTTTGACGGTTACAGGCTCTCCATTGTGGAAAGCCACCAGAAGACGAAAGCGGATACCAGTGGAACGGCAAAGGCTGTCGCCAAGTCCTTTGAAAAAATGGGGCTTGCTTTCGATGAAAGCCGGATTGTCAAAGTGCGAAACGACAAGGATTCGATGGAAAAAATGCATGTTCCTGCGGAGTACCTTTCGGGGCATGCCTTCCATACCTATTCGCTCGATAGCGCCGACGGAACGGTCCACTTTGAATTCCGCCACAATGTCTGCGGTCGGAAAATCTATGCGGAAGGTTCCGTGGATGCCGTAAATTTTCTCGCCGGGGAAATCGCAAAGGGGAAAGCTCGTCCGTTTGACATGATGGACGTCCTCCGCTCCGGCAAGATGCGCTGACCTTGAGGACAAGTTTTATGACGTCTTTTAAACTAGACATTTTGGAACGCCCGCGTCGCAACCGGAAAAGTTCGGCGATTCGGGACCTGGTCCGCGAGACGGAACTTTCGGTGAAGGATTTGGTCTATCCTGTTTTTATTATGGAAGGAAGAGAAAAGGAAGAGTCGATTCCGTCGATGCCCGGGATGACGCGGAAAACCGTCGATGTCCTTCTGAAGGAAGTCGAAGAGTGCGTTTCGCTCGGAATTTCCGCGATAGCTCCCTTTCCGTCGATTGAAGAAATAAAAAAGGACCGTATCGGTTCGGAAAGCTACAATCCCGACGGGCTTGTCCCGACATGTGTTCGCGCGGTAAAGGATAAGTTCCCGGATGTTGTCGTGATGACGGATGTCGCACTTGATCCGTTCAACAGCGATGGACATGACGGTATCGTTGCGGAATCCGGAGAAATCCTGAACGACGAAACGGTCGAAGTGCTTTGCAAAATGGCTGTTTGCCATGCGAAGGCCGGTGCGGATTTTCTCTGCCCTTCCGACATGATGGATGGCCGAATCGGAGCGATCCGAAAAGCGCTTGATGCGGAAAGGCTTTTGAATACGTCGATTCTCGCTTACAGCGCAAAGTACGCCTCTGCGTTTTACGGGCCGTTTCGCGATGCCCTGGATTCCGCGCCGAAAGCCGGCGACAAGAAGACCTACCAGATGGATCCGGGCAACCGTATCGAAGCGATTCGCGAAGTGGCTCTAGACATTGCCGAAAGCGCGGATGTCGTGATGGTGAAACCGGCTTGTTACTATCTGGATGTCTTGCGGGAAGTGGCGAACTTTTCAAAGGTGCCCGTGGCCGCCTACCAGGTGAGCGGAGAATACGCGATGCTTTGCGCCGCAGCGGAAAACGGCTGGCTCGATCGAAATCGCGTTATTCTCGAAAGCCTGACGGGAATCAAGCGCGCCGGGGCGAAAATTATTTGGACTTATTTTGCAAAGGAAGCTGCTCGCTTGCTGCAAGGGGGATCTTAATATGCGAATGTTGAAATTTTCATTGGGCTTTACGCTCTTGGCGTCGAACCTCTTTGCCCTTCCTCCTCGGACATGGGATGCGATTTTTCGGGCGGAAGGTCGCGGCGAATACGAAAGCGCGCCGATTGTCGGACAGGTCCGCTTTTACAAGTACGAGTATTTCGGAGAAAAGCAACCCGTATCGTTTGCCGTCAAGGGCGAAAACTTCGATTTTGTCGTTTCCGGTGAAATGAAGGTCGCCGCGGACACTATCGAAAACAAGCGTTTTTACGGCGAATGCAACAAGACGAAGGAAGCGTGGATTTCGTACATTGAAGGTCCGAAAAAGTTTGGCAAGGAAGAACTGGTCGCAGATATTAAGGGCGTCGATATCGCTTGCGGCGATGAACTTTATGCACTTCGCAACCTGAAGGTCAAGTTCAAGAATCCCGAGGCGCAGAAATGGTGGAAGCAGAACCTGGAACAGTCGGACAGGCGGCGCCGGGACATGCTCGCCGATTTTCGCATCGAGGAACAGGAACATTTTGCGGAAGTCAAGCGCAACTCGGGAGCGATTACGGATGTTCGCGACGGGCAGGTCTATCGGACGATTAAGATCGATGGTCGCACATGGCTTGCCCAGAACGTCAATTACAATATTCCGGGCGAATCCTGGTGCTATGATGACAAGGATGTCTATTGCAACCGCAGCGGACGCCTTTACACGCTCGAAGGGGCGAGAAAGGCTTGTCCCAAAGGATTCCACTTACCGCGGGATCGCGAATGGCAGGATATGCTAACCGGGCTTACGGGTTGCTATGACGGTGTCCAGAAATGCGGGGCGTTCGCAACGAAGCTCAAGGCTCGCTCGGGCTGGCAGGGTGGTGGCGGAACGGATGAGTATGGCTTTACCGCATTCGGCTCCGGGCGCAGGGAAGTTCTTGGCCGCGGATTCCGCTATGTCGAAATGGGCGAATATACCGCATTCTGGAGTTCCCAGAACGGTCGGAACGAAACGATTTGGATTTGGGTGCTCGGTCGGATGGGCGACAATATGGTTCGGGAACTCGCACCGAACAAGGATAATGCCTATTCGGTCCGTTGCATCGACGGCGACTGATTTAAATTCTTAGGAGAATATCGATAAAAAATTTTACCTGGTGTTTTTCGCTTTGACGTTCGGACTTTCCGCTTGCGGAAATTCTTCGAGTTCGTCCGAGGAAAATCCCGGAGCATCGATTTCAGCGGGGTATGCTTTGCGGAAAATATCCAGGAAATTTCCTATACGACGGAAAGTTCGCTCCCCTTGTTTGACGGTCTGTCCTGCTCGACGACTACATTTAGCGGGGATGTGACCGAAGAACTCTGTACAGAGGCGAATCTGAAGGACGGCTATATTTCAAGCGATGGCATGGAATTTTCGCAAACCATCCAGGAAGGGGACGGCTGCCTGGATGATTTGGATCTCTTCGCCTGTTTGGATGGAGAATCCGAATAGCATTTTAATTTTTTTCTGGACTGGTTTTTGGTTTGAAAATTTTCTGAATGTAAAAAGTCTCCGCATTGCGGAGACTTTTTGCTTGATATTTTTACAGACTTAGCCGAGGACCTTCTTTTCGAAGTCGCCCATGACTCGGACGAGTTCCTTGACGCCTTCGATCGGCATCGCATTGTAAAGGCTCGCGCGGAATCCGCCGACAGAACGGTGACCCTTGAGCTGTTCAAGTCCCTGTTCCTTGGCGAACGAGAGGAATTCCTTTTGCAGGGCGTCTGTCCTGGACGGATCGACAGCTCCGCTCCGGAATACGAACGGGATGTTCATGCGGGAACGATCCTGCTTGGCCGCGGTACCCGTAAAGAGCTTCGAATTGTCGAGGCAGTCGTAGAGAAGTCCGCTTTTCTGGATGTTGATCTTTTCCATTTCCGCGATGCCTCCGTTCGCATCGAGCCAGTGCAGGACGCGGTTCATCACATAGATGGCAAAGACGGGCGGTGTATTGAACATGCTCTTGCCGTCGATATGCGTCTGGTAGTTGAGCATTGTCGGAATGTAACGCTTGACCTTGCCCAAAATGTCCTTGCGGATAATCACGGTCGTCACGCCTGCGCAGCTCATGTTCTTTTGGGCTCCGGCATAGATCAGCCCGAAATCCTTGACGTTGATCGGGCGGGAAAGAATGTCCGAACTCATGTCGGCGACGAGGTAACCGCTTTCCGCTTTCGGGAACTTGAAGTATTCGGTTCCGTAGATAGTGTTGTTGCTTGTGATGTGCAGGTAGGTAGCACCCGGGGTTTGTGTAAACTCGGTCGGGAGATGCGTGTAATTGTCCGGTTTGGAAGTCGCGATTTCCTTGATGCCGCTTGCGAGAGCCTTTGCTTCTTTCAAAGCCTTGTTCGCCCATACGCCCGTGTTGATGTAGTCGGCCTTGCCGTCTTCGTCGAGCAGGTTCATCGGGACCATGCAGAATTGGAGCGAAGCGCCGCCGCCTAGATAGACGATTTCGTAGTCTTCGGGGATGCCCATCAGCTTGCGGAGTGTCTCGTTTGTGTCTTCGACCATTCCTTCGACAGCCGGAGTACGGTGGCTGATTTCGAGAATGCCTACACCGGTGTTTGCGAAATTTGCAATCGCTTCGGCGGCTTCTTTGGTGGCTTGTTTCGGCAGCGTGGATGGACCGGCGCTGAAATTATAGATAGTCTTGCTCATGGCATTGTCCTTTCTAAGCTTGTTTTAAAAGGCGGTTTAAATGTAGAAAAAGGAAGCCTATCAAAAGACTTCCCTAAAATTTTTTATTCTTCGAGCGCCTCGATTGCCGCCTTGTATTTCTTGAGGCGAAACTTTGTCTTGAGTTCGCGACGTTCGTGGCGGTGGATGTACTTGTCTTCGAGGAGAACGTTCAGAATTGCCGCTTTCGCCTTGGCGGCGACCGGATTGGATTTCAATGTCTTTACGAAGTTGACGAATTCCCTTTCCCGGGCTTCGTAGGTTGCCTCTTCGGCGGGAACTCCCTCTGCCATTAGCTTGCAGCTGTAGTCATCGATCCATGACTGGTTCTTGTGATAAGTCATTTTCTGGATGAGGTCGACCGTTTCGGCAGGAACGCCAGCCTGGATCAGGTCTTCCGGGGTCATCTTGGTGGAAGCTGTCAGCGAATCCTGCAGGATGGCGAGAATCTGGACTTCCTCGGGTTCGCCTTTTTCTTTTAGGTAGTCTGCGACATTTTGAAGAAAATCGATGTAAGGACCGCCGGCCTTGTCGGTTTGACCGGCGTGAGCCTTGGCCGCGATAGCGAAAGCGTCTTGGTAGGTAAGCATGTGAAATCCTTTAGAAAAGTTCCATTTCTCATAATATAGATTTGTCGTTTCTGAAAAAGGCGAAATTTTTGCTTTTTCTTGGACAGGGTTGCATTTTCCTCGGTTTGAAACTCCCACTAGAGATCGTCTTGTTAAAGAGAACGGGAGCGGAATCCATGCGGTAGCAGTAAAAAAAGCGAAAATAGGTGATGTCGGTCGCTCTGGACGCCTGCTTTGCGCAATGTGCCGCCGCCAAATTTTTGAAAATTGGATTTTTACAGGTTTCTTGAATTATCTTTATGGAATGAAGCCCCTGAAGCTTGCCATATTGCTTTATGTCAAGGTGCCTTTTTCGATAGAAAAGGCTGAGCTTGAACCGCTGTTTTCCCAAATCGCGAAGAGGGTAAATGCGCTCCTGAAAGTCGGGAAATTACGCTTTTCCCTGTTTCTTCCCGGTCGTGTCGCCGAGGCCTGGAACCGTCGGAATATAGCCGATGTGGTGGAAATGCGGAATGCGATTCATGAGGGAAACCTGGAAATTCTCGGAGGAGGATTCTTCGACCCGATGCTTCCGCTCTTTCCGACAGAGCTCCAGAAACTGCAGCTGCGGAAACTTTCAAAGCAGCTTGAAAAGATTTTTCGGACGGAGCCTGTCGGGTATTTCAATTCCTCGATGTCCTGGGAAATCGCAATGACCGAGGTCCTTGCGGAAGAAGGATTTCGCTACACGCTTGTTTCGGAGCGGAGCTTGCAGGAGACACTCGGGCTTGCGACGCGCGCAACAGGCTGGTTTACGACAGAGGACCGGGATTCCGTGATGCAACTCTTGCCGGTTGCGGAGGATTTGAGCGAAGCCGTCCTGCTGGATTCTCCGATGTTGCGGGCGAAACTCGAATCCTTGGGCGAAAGCGAAAATACGTGGACGCTTTCGCTTGCCGTTCCCGTAACGGATGCGGCTTCCATCGATAGCTTTTTTGACCGGTTGCAGGAAAACTTGACCCGTTTCCCGTTCGTGTTCTGGACGCTTTCGCACCTGCTCGAAGAACCTTCGGGCGGAAAGGTGAATCTGATGAGCGATATTGGAAACGGCGTAGGACTTCCAGACGGTTCGCGTAGTTGCCGGGAGCTGCTCTTGCGTCGCCCGGAAGCGGATCTGGTGCACAAGTCCCTGCTTATCGCAAATTCCCATGCGGAAGCCTTGCTCGGCGAAAAGGAAGTGCAGATCGTGCGGGAAAAGCTCTTGCCGGTGATGGCTCCGGAATACTATGCGGATCTGTATGACAGGAAGGGAATCCGCAGTCCCGAGGTGCGCTGGGATGGGAACCGCCAGATCATTGCCGTGGAAAGAGAGATAGAGAAGCTGGCTAGGCTCGATGGGCGCCGCATCGAAGTCTCGGATTTCTTGCGGAATGGCTATCGCCAGATTCTGGCGAACAATCCGGATTTACAGTTTCTCCTGGAACAATGTGAAGGAGCCTCCCTGCGCTCGCTCATCTACAAGCCGGCCCAGGTAAACCTGGTGAGTTCCTTGCAGCAAAGCGGAGACATTCCCCGGGCGTTTGTGGATCACTTGCTCGCTCCATCGGTTTCGGAATTGAAGCAGGTGGATTCGGCGCTTAACGATGGCCTTGGAATTTTGGATTCGCCCTATGATTACCAGATAGAACGGCGGGAGGATTCTCTCGGAATCCTGATGCGCTCCGAGCAGATGGCGGATATCGAAAGCGAAAGGCATGTGCTGCATGTTGAAAAGGAGTTTTCGCTGAAGAGGAAAAATTCAGCCATGGAGATTTCCTACACGCTTTCGAACGGGACTTTTTCGGACCTGGACGCTTATTTCGGTTCCGAACTAAATCTCGGATTCCGGAGGCTCCACGGCAAGCGCGCCTATGACCTGAAAATCGATGGGAAAAAAATCCCGCTTGAAAATTCCATGCCGCTGCTCTATCCCTCGGCGTCGGAAATCGTCTTGAAGGATGGGCTTCTTTCCTATGCGTTCCGATTCCGGTTTTCACGCCCGGCAAGTGTTGCCTTGAACTGGATTATGGGATCGCACCTCACCGCAGCGCCGACGGTTGTCCAGGGAATCCGACTGTTCGTATTCTGGAACTTGAGCCTGGCAGGGCAGAAACTGGAAAATCTGAGGATTCGAATGGACTTTTCTCGGCGAGGGTTCTTTCTATGAATGCGGAACGGATTGACTTGCTCGTCGAAGAGTCCGCAGGAGAAATTTACATCCGAATTTGCGGAACGTTCGGTTTTACGCAGCAGGCGTCCTTTCGGGAAAAGGTGATGAGCCTGTTGGACGGTCCCGGAAAAATCTGGTTTTTGGACATTGACAAGGCGCGCTTTACGGAAGAGGAATATCTGCCGATGTTCCTGGATTTTCTGGAAAAGTGCAAGCGGAAAGAGGCGGAACTTGTGCTCGTCTTTCGGGGCGAGGATAATCGAAAATATTTCAGCGTGTATTCGCATATCTTTACGATAACGGAAAACTGGAAGACATACCGGCGCCCGGGCATTTTCAAGACGCTGGTTTCTGCAGGGGTTTCCTATAGCCGACAGACGGGAGTACGGATGAGCCCGATAATTGCGATGGTTCTGATAATCGTATTCGTCTGCTGGTTCGTTACCTTGTACGGAATCATCCGAAGCCAGGGCGAGGATCTTCGCGCCAGGGAAAAGCGTCTAGTCGAACTGGAAAACGAATCGCGGGAAATGCAGGGGGAACTGGAATATCTGCAGTTGATGATAGGCCCGCTTAAAAATCTGGGACTGGTTGTCGATTCGACGACTTCGAAAAAGGCGGAAATCCGAATCCGTAGCTGGACAAAATACCTGGACAGGCTTGAGGAACGCCGGCGTGAAAAGTAGCGTTCGGCTGTCCGCTTTTTCCGTGGGAGGCTTTTTTGCCGCTCTCGTGGCGGGGCTTTTCGCATTTGTCGGTTTTTGGATTTACCATTCGATAGAGGCCAAGCGCCTTTCCAACCGGGAAGCGCATTTGCAGAAGGAAATCGCGGAGTGGGGAAAGTACCAGGCTTGGACTTTGGACTACGGCAAAATTTACCTAGCGCTGGATATAGTTTCCAAAAAGCAGCTCTCCGAAAGCCAGAAGGCGATGCTAAGCGATGAAATCTGGATAATCTCCCGAAACTACGGTTTCGATCCGCTCCTGATACCCGCGATAGTTTTCCAGGAAAGCCGTGGAAATCCTTTTGCAAAAGGGCGTTTCCGGAGCGGAGCGGAATCGGGGGCGTATGGGCTGATGCAGCTGAAAATTCCGACGGCACAGACGATCGGGAAACGTTTCGGGATAAAGGTGGACCGGGCGGAGGATCTGATGCGGCCCGAGGTGAGCGTCGTCGTGGGAAGTGCCTACCTGATGCGTCTCGTCGGGCGTTACGGCGACTTGAAAAATGCGATAATCGCCTACAATATGGGGCAGGGAAGCGTCGATGCGAAGATTCGGGAGCGTTCGCCGATACCGTCTTTCTATTATGAAGAAGTTCTCGCCAAATATCGGAAATTACAGCGCCTTGTCGGAGAGAGAATCGGGGAACGGTAAGAGATTTCTAGATTTTGTCAAATGATTTTTCGGATCCTTCCCTTCTTGCTCTTGACCGTCGCTTTCGCCACGGAAGTGCGTTATGATTGCGCAGGTTTTGTGGAGCGGGGACTTCAAAGGGATCCGATTCTCCAGGAATCCCGCTACACGACCGAGGCGAAAAAAAACAAGCTCGACGAAATCAAGGCATCGGCGATTCTTTCCAAGTTTGAAGTTTCCATGATGGTGGGGCCGGCTCCCGGCTTAAAGGAAAGCGTCGATGACTGGGGAGACTCGGTCGATACATGGGATTTTACCAAGATGGGACCTTTTTTCGGTACTCAGATCAAGGCAGTCCAACCTTTGAATTATGGGCAGTACAAGGTCGGAAAGAAAGCCGCGGAGGCGGATCTCCGTCAGCAGGCGATGAGCGTTGTCTCCAAGGAACACGAAAAGAACGTGGAATTGCAGACGTATTACTACAACTATCTTCTCGCGCTTGAAATGAACCGTCTGGTTTCGGACGCGAAAAGGCAGATGAACCGGGCGGAAGAAAAATTGGAAGAGGCGCTAGACGATGATTCGCCGAATGTTTCGCAGACCGACCTGTTAAAGCTCAAGGCCGGGCGCCACACGCTCGACGAAGCGGAAATCGATGCGCGTAGCGGACTTGAACGGGTACGGCTCGCCGTGAAGTTTTCGCTCGGACTGGATTCGTCGGAAATTTTCATTCCGATGGATACCGTTCTTGCGGAACGTCCGGAATACTTTCCCTCCCTTGACGAGGCCCGGAATGTCGCCGTGGAACGCCACCCGGATTTAAAGCGTCTGAACGCAGGGCTTGAAGCGCGGAAGTACCAGCTAGAACTCGCCGAGGCGAAGCTCGGCCCGCAGTTTTTTTTAATGGGGGAATTTACATACGTGAAGTCGTGGGCGGGCGACCGGACCGCTATCCAGAAAAACGCCTTTGCGCAGGATGCCGTGAATAAGATCTCTGGAGCGTTCGGTTTCGGGATCCGCTATAACCTAAATGTCTGGAACAGCTGGAGTTCCTACGTGTCCGCCCGGACGGAACTTCGCAGCCTGAAGCTCAAGGAAAACTATGCGTCGGAAGGAATCTTGTTGAAGCTGGAAGAGCAGTATATCCAGACGAAAGGCGCCAAGGAAAAACTGGAAAGCCTGCGGACTAGCCTGCGGGCGAGCGAATCCATCTTGAAAAGCGCAGCGATGAAATACGATTTGGATCCGTTCAATGCCAATGCGCTGGTCTCGGCTTACACAGATAACCTGCAATTGCAGAAAGCCTATTATTACGCGGTGTGCAAGTATAACATCGCCTTTGCGGAACTTATCAACCGGATGGGAATTTCCCTTTCCGAATACCACCAACTTTATCCAGGAAGATAAACGATGAAAATCCAGATTTTCGCTTCGGTTCTAGCACTGTTCGCCGCGATGGCGTTTTCCGCGGACCCTGTTCAGGCGATTTCGAAAAACGACAGGGAATTGCAGACGCTTCTCAAGAAGAAGAACCTCTCGACGAAGGACGGGGAGCGCGTCAAGAGCCTTTTGAGCGACGTTTTCAATTTCGGGATGCTCGCGGAAAAGTCCTTGCCTAAGGAAACCTGGAGCGGGCTCGACAAGGCTTCCCGGGAAAACTTTGCTGCGGAGTTCCAGCGGATGGTCCGCAATTCCAGCGCGAAGCGCCTCGAAATGTACCGCACGGACAGTACGATCTACGATGCTCCCAAGATGAAGAAGAACAACACGGAAGCGAACGTGACGGCGCACCTCTGGTACAAGGGAAAGGAGTCCGTTCTCGTTTACAAGATGACGCTTGTCGATGGGAACTGGATGGCGTGGGATCTTGTCATCGACGACCTCTCGACGGCGAGAAACTACAAGGAACAGTTCGCAACAATTTTGCAGACGAAATCCTTTGCGGAACTGCTCGACATCATCAAGAAGAAGGCTGACGAATCGGAAAAATGATTCTTGACGCTGTAATCATTGCAATTCTGGTTTTAATCGGCGGACTTTTGCTTTTTCCGGTGAAAGTCCGTTTTCTTTTTCGTGGCGAGAAGAGTGGAGGGATGTTTGAAGTCCGGTTCTTTCGCTGGAAAGTGTTTCGTACAAAGGAAGATTTCGAGAATGCGGGAACTTTGGACGGCGAAGCCCGGACGGAGGATTTGCGGGAAAACGAGTCTTTGGAAGGTGAAGTTCTGACCGGGAAATTTCAGGAACCTACGGGAGAAAAGATCGAAACATTGAGGGCGGAAGGAGCCGGGGAAAAGACTTCGGAAAATTCTGTCCCGGGAAAAACTGCGCGGCAAGAGGACGAGCCTGCACGAGCAGAGACGTCTTCGCAAAAAAAAGAAAAGCGTTCCCGGGAAAAGAACGGGAAAAAAACGGACGCGGAATTTTTGACACTGGTACTCGAACCTGGCTTTGACTGGAAACTCTTGAAAGGCGCCTCCCGGATGGCAAGGGCTTTTTTTCGAGTTTTCCATTGCCGCTTTGAATCGAGCGTTGTCGAAGGAATTCGCCTGGGATCCTTTGCGGAGATGGGCGTCACCGGGGGGGCGCTGGATTTTCTTGCCGCGACCGTTCCGCTTCTTGAAAACTGGAAATTTCGGATGGACTGGGAAGGGACGAAGACGCTTCGCATCGAAGGCGGAATCGCGGCGTCGTTTTCGCTTGCCCGAATTTTGGGATTCTGTCTGGTGTCCTTGCGCTGGGTTTTGGAGCTTGCGTGGATTTACCTGAAAAATCGTCGGCGCCTGAGGAAAAATCCGGAGGGCTTTCGCCTTGTTTTTTGGAGACGTTTTATCGTTCGATTCTTATCGACGGAAGGAGCCTAGATGCAAAAATTGACGGTGGAAAGATTGCTTTCTCGACTGGGGTTCGGTTCACGCAAGGAATGCCGTGTACTGGTGCGTTCGGGGCTTGTGGAAATTTTGGGCAGGACTGTCGAAGATCCGTTCGTGGAATTGGCGGAAAGGCCGGAGACGATTACCGTGAACGGAGAAAACGTGCCGACAAGGGAAGAACTTTACGTGATGATGAACAAGCCTTGCGGGCTGGAGTGCAGCCACAAGCCGCGGGACCACGAATCGGTTTTTGAAAAGTTTCCCGCTCGGATGCTCGAAATGGGTTTGAATTGCGTGGGACGGCTGGATGCGGATTCGCACGGGCTTCTTTTGTTTTCAAACCAGGGACAGTTTATCCATCGGGTGGAAAGTCCGAAAAAGGGGATGCTCAAGACCTATGTGGCAAAACTCGCCCGACCGGTTACCGAGGCGCAGATTCGTCTCTTGAAGGAAGGCGTCCAGCTGAAGGGCGAAAAAAAGCCTTTTGTGGCGCGCGCTCTGGAAAAGGTTTCCGAAAAGGAAGTCCGTATTTCGATTGCCGAAGGCGTTTATCACGAAGTCCGCCGGATGTTTGCCGCGGTCTCCAACCATGTTGAAGACCTAGAACGGATTTCCATTGGGAACGTAACGCTCGATCCAACGCTGGAACTCGGAAGCTGGCGCTTTCTTTCCGCAGAAGAAGTGGCGGAATTCGGTTGATTTCTGTTGCGAAGACTAAAAGTCGTTCACCGGGATTTTTTCGGAGACGGTTTGTGCCGGGATCTTGCTTGCTACGGCAGTCTTGATGTCGGTGGAGAACTTGAATGCGATGACCGAACGCGAATCCAGATAGACGGTCTCTCCGGTTCTCGGGTTACGGGCCGGTCGCGCCTTGCGTTCCTTGCGGACAAAGGTCCCAAAGCCGCGAAGCTCGATCGCATTGCCTTCGGCGAGGGATTCGGCAACGACGTCGAAGAATTGTTCGACGACGGTGCGCACCTTGCTTTTCACGATGCCTGTCGCACAGGTGACATCTTGAATCAGATCTTGTTTTGTTGCGTTAGCCACGTTTCAAATATAAGAAGCTTTGCTTGAAAAATCTACTTTTGGGACGCTCCGTTTTCTTTTTTTGGGTGATTCGCGTGAACTTTTTTTGTGGAAAGGTGTGAGTAAATGTTGAAAACAGAATTTCGGTTTGGAAATGTCCGGGTTTCGCCGTGCACGGTGCTTTCGCCGATGGCCGGTGTGACGGACGCGCCCTTTCGCCGCCTGTGCCGAATCCTTTCCGGAAACCGGATAGGACTTTTGGTCTCGGAATTTGTTTCGACGGATGGAACGTCTCCGTTTGTACTGAAAAACCGCAAGCAATTGAATTTTTACCCCGAAGAGCGTCCTTTTGGCATCCAGATTTTTGGTCGCAGCCCGGAACGGATGGCCTATGCGGCGCAGGTCCTCGAATCGTTGAACCCGGATTACATCGAAGTGAATGCGGGGTGTCCCGTTCCGAAAGTAGCGGGCAAGGGCGGCGGGGCAGGGCTTTTGAAGGACATACCGCGGCTTGGGAAAATTCTTGCAGAAGTCAAGAAATCTACGCAGCTTCCTTTGACGCTCAAGTGCCGGATCGGCTGGGACGAAAATTCGGTCAATGTGATGGAAACGCTGAAAGTCGCGGAAGGCGAAGGCGTAGAAATGCTCACGGTGCACGGCAGGACGCGGGTTCAGGGCTACAATGGTTTTGCGGACTGGAACATTATCGGCGAGGTGGCGAGTTCGGCGAAAATTCCAGTTGTCGGTAATGGGGACGTTTCAAGTGTCGGCGGGGCGCTTTCACGCCTATCGGAATTTGCCGTGAGCGGTGTGTCGATCGGTCGCGGCGCGATGCACAATCCGTGGCTTTTTGGCGAAATTGCGGACGCGTTGGAAGGAAAATCAGCTCGGATTGTTTCGTCAAGGGAAGCCTGCGGAATTTTTGAAACCTATTACGGCTTGATGATGGAAGAGGGAAATTCGACTCCTTTCGGCGCGCTCGGTCGATTGAAGCAGCTAGCGGCAAGGCTTTGCAAAGGCTTTGAACCGGAGACACGCGAATTTCGGAAAAGCGTTCTGGTCAGCCAGTCGGCGGAAGAGCTTTTTGAACGAGCGGCCCGGTTTGCCGACTTTGCGGAGGAAAACGGGATTTCGTTTGTACCGGAGCGCCTTGTCAATCTGAATGGGCGCAAGGACGATGCGATTTCCTTTGAACGGCAGTTTAGAGCTTAGTTCTTAGTTAAGAGGGCTTAGAGCTGAGGACGTCTAGGCTTAGGAATTAGGGAGTGGGGATTGGTCGAGGGTTGCGAGAAATCAGGAAACAGGAGTGTGATGAAAAATTTTACCCAAAAACAAAAGCTCCGCTTGCTGTCTAGAGCAGAGGCGAAGCTTGTGCAATGGGTTTACAGAATTTAGAGTGCGATGATTCTTTCGTTTTGCATCAGCTGGAGGAAAGTTTCCCGTTTGCGGATGACTTCGAGCGTTCCGTTCGTCTGCAAAATTTCGGGCGCGTAGCGACGGCTGTTGTAATTGCTGGACATTGCGCTGCCGTAAGCTCCGGTGTCATGCAAAACGAGATAATCCCCGACTTCTGCTGTCGGCAATTTTCGCGAAACGACAAAGCCTCCCTCTTCCTGCGTGAAAACGTCTCCGGATTCGCACAGCGGGCCTGCGACAATCGCATCGGTTTCGGGTCCGAGCTTCCTACCGTCTTTGGAAACGATTGTTATCGCATGGTAGGAACCGTAGAACGAAGGGCGAACAAGATCGTTGAAGCCTGCATCGATTAGATAGAAGAGATTGTTCTCTTGCCTTTTGATTGCGCGGATTTCTGCGACGAGGACCGCACTTTCTGCGACGAGGTAGCGTCCAGGTTCGACTTCGAGCGAAATGCTGTGCCCGACGGATTGCGCAATGTCTTTTCGGGTCTTGTCCCAGAGCGAGTAATAGGCGCGAATGTCGATTCGGCTGTTCTTCTCTTCTTCCTTGTAGGGAATGGGAAGTCCGCCACCAGCGGAAATCATCCGGATGTGGGAACCTAGACGTCTTGACGCATCGCGCATTGCATCGCAGACTTTGGAAAGATGTTCAAAGTCCGAACCGCTGCCGATGTGCATGTGAAGTCCGGTAATCCACATCCCGTTTGCCTGGGCGAGCTTGACGCAATCCTTGATCTGTTCGTGCCAAACTCCATGCTTGGAAAGCGGTCCGCCTGTGTTTGTCTTTTGGGAATGCCCGTGCCCGAAACCCGGATTTACCCGGAGTGTCAGATTTGTCCGGATTCCCGCATCGGCGAGCTGTCGGATCATGTCCGCAGAGCCGATATTCACGTGAATCCTGTGCGCCTTGACAAGTTTTAGCGCATCGCGGTCGAAGATGTCCGCGGTATAGACGATTTGCGGAACCTGCTTATCGCTTTCTCCGCCCTTGTAGCCGGCTTGAATCGCCCGGACGATTTCCCCTGTGCTGACGGCATCGACGACGACTCCGTTCTTTCGCATCAAGGAGATGATCGAAAGGTTGGGACATGCCTTTTGGGCAAAGCGGACCGTGTCAAAACAGGAAAGCTCCCGGATGCGGGTTTCGATAGTGCTTCTGTCGTAGAGCCAAAAAGGGGTGCCGTATTTTGCGACACCCTCACGAATCGTTTCGTCGGAGAACATCGGACTAGACATTCTTGATGCTGTTCTCGCCGCCCTGTCCGTCAGGAACGCGGTCGGGGTTTGCCTGGTCGATTTCCCAGCTTCCGTCGAAGATGAACTTGTATTGGTAGGTTCCCGCGGCGAGGTTCTTTTTGATGGACCATACGCCCTGTTCGCCCTTTTTCATCTTGGCTGGAGTCCAATCGTTGAATTCGCCTGCGACTTCGACCAGCTTGGAATCCGGGGAATAGACGTTGAATACGACTTCCTTCAATTCCTTCTTGGCGGCTTTCGGCGCGGACTTCTTGACCGGAGCAGTCTTCTGCTTCACCGTTTTCACGGCTTTCTTGGCCGGGGCTTCCTTTACGGCTTTCGAGACAACTTTCTTGGCCGGAGCAGCGGGAGCTTTCTTATTAGCTTTCGCAGCGGATTTCGTTTTCGTTGACATCGATCAACCTCCTCATTTGTTGTTAACAAATAATAACAAAAATACATTTTTCCCTCAATGCTATATTTGGAAATATGAGACAGATTATTGCGCCAAGCGTCTTGAACGCGAATTTCCTGACCCTGGGATCGGAACTCGAAGCCGTCGAACGGGGCGATGCCGGACTTATCCATCTCGACATCATGGATGGACATTTTGTTCCGAACATCAGCTTCGGTCCGGATATTTCCCGGCAGATTGGACGCGTGACAAAGCTTCCGCTCGACTGCCATTTGATGATAAGCAATCCAGAAATGTTTGTTGAAGAATTTGCAAAAATCGGGGCGAGCTATATTACTGTCCAGGCGGAGACGACGAACCATCTGGATAGGCTCCTGAATCGCATTCGGGAGCTTGGGGCGAAGCCCGCGGTGAGCATCAATCCGGCGACGCCTATCGAAAGCATCCGCTGGGTCCTGGATGTTGTCGATATGGTGCTTGTGATGTCGGTAAATCCGGGCTTTGGCGGCCAGAGCCTGATTCCCTATACGCTTGAAAAGATTCGCACGCTCCGCTCGATGAAGCCCGAACTGGACATTGAAATCGATGGCGGCGTTAAACTTTCGAATATCCTGGACGCAAAAAATGCCGGGGCAAACATTTTTGTCGTCGGTAGCGCGATTTTCAAAACGGAATTCCCGGAAAAGACCTGTCGGGAATTTGTGCGGAAAGTTCGTTAGAAATTATATTTGAAATCCGACTCGAGGAGTTTTTATGGAAGATTTAAACACGCAGATTAAGAATGTCTTGATAAAGTCCCTTGAGCTGGAAGACATCGCTGCGGAGGATATCGATGACGATGCGCCGCTCTTTGGACCGGGCAAGGGGCTTGGACTGGACAGTATCGATGCGCTTGAACTCGGGATTGCCGTCAAGGACAATTTCGGGGTTTCCTTTTCGACCGTGAACGAAGAAACCCGCAAGCATTTCGCCTCGATCAATGCGCTCGCCGCCTACATCAAGGAAAACAGGAAGGATTGACGATGGACAAGACCCAGATTTTTGAAAAGATTAAAAGTGCGCTGGTCAATGAGTTTGAAATGAATCCGGCGAAAGTTGTCCCCGAAGCACGCCTCTATGAAGACTTGAACTTTGACAGCATCGATGCTGTGGACCTGATAGTAAAATTCAAGTCGATGCTCCCGCATAACGTGGATCCGGAAGTTTTCAAGAATATGCGGACACTGCAGGACGTGGTCGATGCCCTGTACGACCTTGCCGGAAAAGCCGGCGAAAAGAAATGAATTCTCCTGCGGGGAAGATTTTTCTTGTCGCGTTGTCGGCACTCTATCCCGTTCTGGTTTTTTGCGGGCTTCGGTTTTGGGGGCTGTCGCCGCGCAAGCTGAGCCTCCTGCTCCTGCTTCTCGCCGCGGTTCATTTTTTTTCGATGTCCCAAAAGGGAATTTCGAAAATTTCGCGTGCAAGGGAAATCCTGTTCTTTCTGTTCCTGGTCGCTTGCGGGGGAACCGCTTTTGCCTTGGATAACGCTTTTGTCCTCAAGTTTTATCCGGTTCTTGTCAATGCGGGGCTGCTTGTCTTTTTTGGAGCGACGCTTTTTCGCGGCCCGAGCCTTGCCTTTCGCTTGGCGACCCTTTCCGACAGGCGAATCCTGCAAAGTGCGGACAGATTCTATGTGGAGCGTTATTGCAACCGGGTGACACTTGCCTGGTGCATTTTTTTTGTCTTCAACGGCCTTGCCGCCTTGTGGACGGTTCTTTTTGCGGATGAAAGGATTTGGTCGCTGTACAACGGCCTTGTCGCTTACATCCTGATGGGAATTTTCTTTATGTTGGAATATGGAATACGAAAAATGAAACAGGAACGGTTGAACGCGTATATTCCCTTTTCGCAGATCCAGGCGGACTCCCGCCCGGAGAATTCGGTTGTCTGCTTTGGCGGTTCGGGGATTTCGGAAAATGTCCGGACTTGGGCGGATTTCAAGGCGGATGTTTCCCGGCTGCGCACGGCGCTTGAAAGGGAAACGTTTGACGCGTGGATCTTGAATGCGGATGACATCTATTATTTTCTGGTCGCCGTTTTCGCGCTTTTCCAAAGCCGGAAGAAAATTCTTTTTTCGGCGAATCGGCAACCGGAATATATCCGTGAAATCCGGACGGAAAATATCGGTTTTCTAAACGATAGTGGGGCGGAAAATTCTCTGCAGATTCCGCAAACCTTGAAAACATTTTCTCCCGAAAAACCGTGGGAGCCTTTTGACATCTCGAAGGCCCGAGCGTCCCTGTTTACGTCGGGAACGACCGGTTTACCCAAGGAAATTACAAAGACCGGTGCGCAACTTGAAAACGAGGCAAACGCTCTCGCGAAACGCTTCGGCAGGAATTTTGCCGGACGAAATTTCTATACGACGGTCAACCACCATCATATCTACGGGATGGCCTTCGGAATCTTTGTGCCGATTTCCGCTGGGCTTCCTATTCGGCGTTTCCGCCTTGAATTTCCCGAAGAACTGGAGAGCATTGTCCGGGAACCTTCCGTAATCGTATCGAGTCCCGCTTTCCTAAAGCGCCTTTCCGGTTCCTGTCCAAAGCCGATTCCTTTTAAAACGAAACCGTTTTGGCTTTCTGCCGGGGGCGTCTTGCCGGAAGATGTTTCGGGTAAGGTAGAAACCCTTTCAGGGAACGGTGTACAGGAAATCTATGGCTGTACGGAAGCGGGGGCTATCGCTACGCGGCGCATTCGGGAAGGCTCATCTTGGCAACCGATTTTTCCGAACCGGATTTCCCTTGCGGAAAACGGCTGCCTGAAAATACTGTCGTCCTATACGGATGCCGGAGGTTTCGTGACAGGCGACCTGGGAACGCTTCATGCGGACGGTTCGTTCGAACTTTTCGGTCGGTCGGATTCCATCGTGAAGATCGAGGAAAAGAGAATTTCCCTGCCGGAAGTGGAGCGTCGCTTGAGACAGACGGGAGTCGTGGACGATGTGCGGGTTGTTCCTGTTTCCGGGAAACGGCAGCTTCTCGCGGCGGCGGTCGTTTTGAACGATGCGGGATGCTTGAAGTTCCAGGGGGCTCCCAAGAGGAAAATCAACGCCTTCCTGAAGAAGCGCCTTTCCGACTTTTTGGAAAATACGGTCCAGCCCAAGAAATGGCGCTATCTAGAAGAGCTTCCTCAGGATGCGATGGGAAAAATCCGGACGCGGGATATCCAGGCTCTGTTCGAAATTCCCGAATCGCCGAATTTTAAAATCCGGAAATATCGGCTAGAAGAAAACGGAATGCAGGTCAAGATTGTCGTACCGGAAACGAGCGATTACTACAACGGGCATTTTCCGGAGTTCAAGCTATTGCCGGCGGTTGTCCAGATCGATCTCGTTTTGCGGCTGTTCTTCGGGCTGCAGAAAAAAGCGTTTCGTTTTAAGCGGATTTCACGCGCGAAGTTCATGGGACCTGTATTCCCCGAGAAACCGGTGACGATTGAATGCGCCTATTCGTCGGATTCGGGAAAGCTTTCGTTCCGTATTTTTTCCGAGGAAGGGAAAAGCCTGTCTTCCGGAACGATCGAACTGGGAGAAGTAACGGATGAGGTTTAATCCCTGTGCTGTCGTCCCTGTGTACCGGCATGAAAATACGGTCCGCGATGTTGTTCGGAAACTGATTGACCTAAAGCTTCCCGTTATCGTCATCGACGATGGGAATCCGCCCGAAGCGTTCCATGTCCTGAAAAAGGTAGCGGAAGAGTTTTTGGGCGTAATCGTCATTTCGCACCAAGTCAATATGGGAAAGGGCGGCGCGGTCTGCTCGGGGCTTCGCGAAGCGTTCCGTTTGGGATTCACCCATGCGCTTCAAGTCGATGCCGATGGACAGCACGATGCGTCGGCGATCCCTTTTTTGCTCAAGGCTTCCCGGAAACATTTTAAAAACCTGGTCGGCGGGTTTCCGGTCTATGACATGTCCGTTCCGAGGTCGCGCGAAATCGGTCGAAAGATTACAAATTTCTGGGTCCATGTAGAAACGCTTTCGTCGGGAATCCCCGATGCGATGTGCGGGCTTCGCATCTATCCGCTTGCCCGGACGGTTCCTGTTCTGGAAAAAATCCGCACATTCCGGATGGGATTCGACATTGAAATTCTGGTCAGGCTTTCCTGGGAAAATGTCGGAATGAATTTTTATCCGGTTAAGGTTTTCTACCCGCAGAACGGCATCTCGAATTTTCACATGTTCCGCGATAATGTGGAAATCTCGAAGCTTCACATGCGGCTTGTCTGCGGGATGCTTCTCCGGTTGCCTAGAATCCTATTCGGGAAAAACAGGAATGGCTGACGCGCACTGGTCGCAAATCGGAGAGACGACAAAGTCCGTCTGGAAATTCCGTTTTATGCTGTGGACGGCGATTCACATGCCTCAAAAAGCGGTGGAGATAATCGCGGCCGTCATCGTGTTCTTCTTTTTCCTCGGTGCAGGAGATGTCCGGAAACGTTCCCGCCTGTATCTGATGCATATCGGAAAACAGCAGAACCGGCGAATCTCTTCCTGGGACGTCTATCGGCACATTCTTTCCTTCGTTCTCTCAATGATTGAAAAAATTCGGAGCTGGGCCGGGAAAATGACCCTTTTGAAATGGGAAGTGCAGAATGACGATCTGGAAAGACTTGTCCGCGAAATCGATTCCGGAAAAGGTGCCTTCATTATCTGCTCGCACTTGGGAAACATGGAAGCCTTGCGGTCTCTTACGGGATATCGGCAAAGACATTCGAAAAAAGATTTTCAAGTGTTTCCCGTTGTCGATTTTTCGGGGACAAGGCTTTTTAACGACTTGTTAAGAAAATTGAATCCCGGCTTGATGGAAAACTGTTTTGATGCCAATTCGATAGGCGTAGAAACGGCTATCGCCATGCGGGAAAAAATGGAATCGGGAAACCTGGTAGCTATCGCCGGTGATAGGACTTCCGGTCATTCTCGAAACCGCTGCATTTCGCTTTCGTTTTTGGGCGAGCAGGCAAATTTCCCGGAAGGCGCCTTTGTCTTGGCGAATCTCTTGAAATTTCCCGTCTATTTCATGTTTGCTGTCCGCAAAAGGGATCTGGATATTTCTTCTCCGTATGAATTCCACATCGTCCAATCGAAAGCGGCTTTGGAAAAGGCGTGTTTATCCCGGCGGGAGAAGGTTGTGGCTCTGGCAAGGGAATATGTCGGTTATCTGGAAAGCTTCTGCCTGGAACATCCTTACCAATGGTATAATTTTTACAATTTCTGGCAAAAGGAGAATTGACGTGGAAAAAGTTTTTTTGACGGCGGCAGCAGACCTCCAGGTGGAATTCTTTGACCTGGACCCGATGAATGTCGTCTGGCATGGAAATTACGTGAAATATATGGAAGCGGCGCGTTGCGTCCTGTTGAACAAGCTGGATTACGATTACAAGGCGATGGAAAAGGATGGCTATGTCTGGCCGGTTGTCCAGCTGGGCATTAAATATATCCGTCCGCTGCGGTTTATGCAAAAGGTTCGCGTGGAAGTTTCCCTGGTAGAATATGAAATTTGCCTGAAGCTTCGATACCGCTTCGTCGATGTGGAAACGGGAAAGGTGATTGCCAAGGCGGAAAGCACCCAGATGGCGGTCCAGATCAAGACGGGAGAGTCCTGTCTGGGATCCCCGAGGGAATTTGTCGAAAAGGTTCGCAAGTGTCTTTCCGGAGAAAATCATGTCTAGACATTTTTTGCCGCTCGTTTTTCTCTGCATCCTATCCGTCTTTGCCGTTTCGGTTCTTGCCGAAAGCTCGGTTTGGAAATTTCCGGTGGCGGCGGGTTCCGAGGGCTTGAAAACGGCGATGTCTGCGCTGTCCCGGTCGGAAAGAATCTCGGGTTTGTTTCGGCAGACGCGTACCGTTGTGAAAATCAACCGGTCCTTCCAATCGACGGGAACGTTTGAAATTTCCAGGACCGAAGGCATTACATGGAATATCGAAAAACCGTTTGCCTCGAAAATGCGCCTGACGGATTCGAGCGTTGTCCAGATCGATTCCGACGGAAACCAGACGATCGTGTCTTCGAAGGATAATGCGGTTTTTGACGAAATCTCCCGGACGATGCGTGCCGTTTTTCATGGCGATTTGTCTGTCTTGCAAAAGCGATTTGACATTTACTTTGTACAAAACAAAAAAAGAAAATCGTGGCAGGTTGGTCTTATCCCGCGGGAAAAGATGATCCGAAACGCGATTAGGTCCATCGAACTGCAAGGTTCGCAGGATTTGGAAAAAGTTCACCTTGTCGATGGAGAGGGAAATCTACTGGATTATGAATTCGGAAAATAGGAAAAGACCGCTTGGGATTATCCTGTGGGCCGTCTTGCATGTCGCCTTGGCTGTGACTGTCGTTCTCGCGTATCCGTGGAAAATCGACCGGAACCTGTTTTCGATTGTTCCCGGTTCACAAATTTCCCAGGATGTACAGAATGCGGAATCGATTTTTTCGCAGCGTTCCGCTCGGCAGATAATCCTCTTTGTCGGAGATTCCAATGCGCAAAATGCTCTATCCGCAGCGGAAGAAATCGGGAAAATGCTCCAGTCGAGCGATCAGGTCCAATCGGTATCCTGGAAGGTTTCGGATTCTGCGTACAGGAAATTTTCCGATTTTGTCTTTGCGAACCGTTTTGCCTTGCAGGATCCGTCCATCTTAGAAAGGGATGATTCAACCGCTGCAGAAAAATTTTATCAAAATGCGCTGAGTAGAATTTACGGTGCTTTTGGAATGGGAAACTTTTCCCGGCTAGACGAAGATCCGTACCTGTTGGCTTCGCTTTCGGAAGAAAGGCTTTTGAAAGGGCTTTCTGTCTTTTCTGGGAACTTGACGATTCGGGAAAACAGGATGGTCGTTCAGGATTCCGGCATGACGTATGTCTTTTTAAATGCGCGGCTCGGTGAAAATACGCCGTCCTTTGCGTCGGATTCGCACATCCTTTCCGAGCTTGAAAAGAAATTCGATTCGCTGAGGAAAAAATATCCAGATCTCCGTGTTGAAAAATCGGGAGTTCCGTTCCACAGCTATGAAAGTTCCCGTCAGGCGCAGCGGGAAGTCGCCTGGATTTCCGGAATATCTATCGGCGTAATCCTTGTTTTGCTCTTGGCCGTGTTTCGCTCGGTAATTCCCATTTGTGCAACGATCGCTTCGGTTTTGATTGCGATTCTCGCAGCGACCGGGGCGACGCTTGCCGCATTCCATGAAATCCATATTTTTACGTTTGTCTTTGGGACGAGCGTCATCGGGGTAAGCATCGACTATGCGCTTCATCATTTTGCCGACCGGGACGCTCAATTGCGAAGCATGCTTCTCGGCTTCATGACGACAGAACTCAGCTATGTCGCATTGGGCATTGTCGATTTCCCGCTGTTGCGGCAGATGGCTTTCTTTTCGATGGTCGGGCTCGCTTCCGCGCTTCTTTCCGTCATTCTGGTCTTTCCGAAAATATCGAACCGAATGTACGTCCAAAATTCGCGCCTTCTTCGCGTTGCGCAAATCATCCTTGCAGGGTATTCGAAAGCGGAGAGGTTTCCTCGCTTTCTCCGCTATAGCCTGTGGGCGATAGGCCTAATCGCGCTTGTCCCTGGATTTTTCAGGATGCAGGTACAGACGGATATTCGCGCGATGTACAACCCGCCTAAGACGCTTTGGAATTCGGAAGTAAAAATCCAGCGCTGGATGAATTCCGGAATTTCTGCGGCTTACTTTATCGTGAAAGGCGATTCCGAAGAGGAACTCCGGGAGCGGGAAGAATCCTTGTCGGAAAAACTGCGATTGGCAGAAAAGGATTCTCTCTTGAAGTCCCATCTTTCTGTTTCCGAGTTTTTCCCGTCTGCCAAAAGACGCGCCCGAATGGATTCCGCATTGCGTCGGATATTGCCGATTCGTTACAGGGAACTTTGCCGCACCTTAAAAATCAAGCCGAAAAAGAATTTGGAAAATTTCAGTCCGGCAAAGGATTCCGCATTACCGGAACAGCTTGGAAACTTGCGTGAAACGCTTTCTCTCGGAAAGCTGGACGGAAAGTTCTATCGTGTTGTCCTGCCGCTTCATATCGGTGAGAAGTTTGACATCCGGGCGTATGAAGATGCGGAGAACGGAATTTACGCGTTGGATAAAATGCAGACGGTCAATGCCGCGTTGACGGAACTTTCCTGGACGACCCTGTCGCTTGTGGCGTTTGCCTATTTTGCCGTTTTCTTCATCCTTTCGTTTGTCTATACATGGATGGATTCCATACGCATTGTCCGGGCGCCGGTTCTAGCCTGTCTTCTGACGCTGTCCGTTCTTGGTTATGCGCAAATCCCGATAAACTTCTTTGTCATTGTCGGATTGATTCTCACGCTTGGAATCGGAATCGACTACGCCCTGTTTTTCAAGGATTCCGGGGAACATGCGGATTCTACCGCGCTTGCGGTAATGCTTTCCGCGCTGACGACCCTTGTCTCGTTCGGCTCCTTGGCGTTCAGCCATTTCGCTCCGATTTCCGTTTTTGGCCTGACGGTGCTTTTGGGAATTTCGACTTGCTTCCTGCTTTCGCCGTGGACAAGGGATTAGCGGATTTTTATATTGCCATGCGGAGAACTGGATGAATTTGTCGAAATTTCGGAAACCGTTTTTTCTTCTTGTCGGAGCGTTGCTTGTTGTGGGCTGTTCGTCAGAGCGGGCGTTTGTCGGAAGTTCGGCGCGGATTTTTTATTCCGACGAACGTTCCGTACCGCTGATTTCCCCGGAGAAAAATTCTTTTTCGGTTGAAGAAAACCAGCATGTTTCGGGAAGGTTTGGCGATCGAAACTTTTCGGCTGAATCCTGGATGCGCATCAATGATTCGACAATCCACTTGATGATTTTCGGAAACATCGGAAATACGCTTGCGGAATTGGTTTATACGGAAGATTCCGTTTCTTTCAAGAGTTCCCTGATCGACGGGAAAAAAATCAAGCCGGAATATATTCTGGCGGATATCCAGTTCTGCTATTACCCGAAAGAAGCGTTGGAAAGAAATTTTCTTCCTGCGGGATTTTCCTTTGAGGAAAGGCGACAAGGAAATGTCCAGGTGCGAGAACTTTTGGAAAACGGGAGGCTTATCTTGAAAATGGAGAGGACATCGAGTCGCATCTTTCTGAAGAATGAGCTCCGGAATTATTCGTATTCCATCGAATTCGAGAGATTGCGATGAGCGGGGCTTTATACATTCATGATTTTGGCGTGTGTACGGCGATTGGAAGCGACAGGGACTTGGTCTGGAAGGCTCTTTGCGAAGGCGGGCTGTCGAATTTTACCCGACAAAGTTTTTGTGGCAAGGAACGTCTTGTCGGGAAAATTCCCGATGCGGAACTTTCCCCGGTAAAAAATCCGTTTTATGATAACCGTGTCAACCGGCTTTCCGAAAAAGTACTCTCACAGATGGAAAGGTCGGTTTCCGAAATCGTGAAAAAATTTGGATCGGATCGCGTTGGTGTTTTTGTCGGCTCTAGCGATAACGGTTCCGAGGAGTCGTTTTCGGCGTTGAAATTCTTTCGCGAAAACGGTTTCTTTCCAAAGGGTTATTCCTTGAAAAAACAGCAGGCGGACTTTGTCGCGGAATTTATCGCGGATCGCTTTTGCCTGAAAGGTCCTGTCTTTACGCATTCCTCGGCGTGCGCATCGAGCGCGAGCGCGTTTGCTTCGGCGAGAAACTGGTTGGAAGCGGGATTTTGCGATGCGGCGATTGTCGGAGGTGTCGATATCGCATCCCTAACGGTCGTTCTCGGGTTTGATTCGCTAGAAGCGGTTTCCCTTTCTCCGACGAATCCTTTTAGCGGAAACAGGGCGGGACTTACGATTGGCGAAGCGGCTGCGTTCTTTGTCGTTTCGTTGCGCAGGGAAAATGCGACGGTTATGCTTACGGGAATCGGGGAAAGCGCGGATGCGGAACATGTGACGGCTCCGCGGGTCGATGGATTAGGCGCAAGGCTTGCGATGGAAAAGGCCCTGGCCGATGCGGGAATCTCTCCGCCGGATGTCGATTACATCAACCTGCACGGGACGGGAACGAAATTGAACGATGCGATGGAATGTGTTGCCGTGCATGATGTGTTCGGAAACGGCATCCCGGCAAGTTCGACAAAGGGGTTGACCGGGCATACGCTCGGAGCGGCCGGTGCGCTTGAAGCGGCGTTCTGCTGCCTGGCGCTCTCGGATAGAAACGAAAAGCATCTCTTGCCGGTTCATCGCTTCGATGGCGTGCGTGATCCCGCTCTTCCCGAGATTCATCTGGTTTTTCCCGGTGAAAGCTCTCGACGGCTGAAAACTTGTATAAGTAATTCCTTTGGGTTTGGCGGTTGCAATGTCGCCCTCGTCCTGGAGAAAATTGAATGACAGAATTTGACACGCGAGAAAAACTGTCCCGTCTGGTTCCGCACAAGGGAAAGATGCTTCTGCTCGATCGGATCGTTTCCTTTGACTTGGAAAAAACGCAAATAGCGACGGAAGTCGATGTCTCCGACGGTTGCATGTTTCTTGAAGAATCCTTTGGCGGCGTTCCTGTCTGGATTGCCTTTGAATATATGGCGCAGAGCGTTTCGGCTCTGACCGGGATTTTTGGATTGAAGACGGGGACGCCTCCCCGGATGGGATTTATCCTGAGCGTAACGAATTTCTGTGCGGAAGACACCGCATTCCCAAAGGGCTCGACTGTGCGGGTCGAAGTTCGGCAGACATTGCGGGTCGATACGGCGGTCACGTTCGAAGGAAAAGCTCTTGTCGAGGGAAAGTGTCTTGCCAAGGCGACGATCAACGCCGTAGATGTCGAAAATCCGAAAAAAGTTTTAGGAGTGTAGTATGGAAAGTGAAAAATGCGTTCTGGTGACCGGAGCGAGTGGAGGAATCGGGCTCGCAATCGTTCGGACATTGCTGGATTTCGGATATCGTGTCGCTGCGCACTACAACTTCCATGCGGAATCGTTGCGGGCGTTGGAAAGGCAGTTCTTGGACCGCTTGCGCCTTGTGCAATTCGATGTGAGCGATCGGGGCGCATGCAAGGAAACGATCGAAAAGGACATGGCGGAAAACGGAGTCTACTACGGGGTGGTTCTTTCTTCGGGAATTTGTCGCGATGCCGCTTTCCCGGCGATGACGGACGATTATTGGGATAGAGTACTCGATGTGAATCTGGATAGCTTTTACAATGTGCTGAAACCGATTGTCATGCCGATGTGTCGCAAGCGGCAGGGGAGAATCGTCACGATTTCTTCGGTGTCTGGGATTATCGGAAATCGCGGACAGGTTAATTACAGTGCAAGCAAGGCGGGCCTTATCGGAGCGACCAAGGCGCTCGCCACGGAGCTCGCCAGCCGGAATATTACCGTGAACAGCATTGCTCCGGGGGTCATTGAAACCGAAATGATCCAGGACGCTCCGCTAGAGATGATCTTGCCGTCGATTCCGATGCGTCGTGTCGGAAAGCCCGAAGAAGTCGCGGCGACCGTCGCTTTCCTGCTTTCGGACGGAGCCGCTTACATCACCCGCCAAGTTATTTCTGTCAACGGGGGGCTTGCGTGAAACATCGTGTCGTCGTTACGGGAGGTTCTTGCATTTCGTCGCTCGGAATGGAAACGGACGAAATCTTTTCCAGCCTGCATTCTTTAAAGAACCGCATTGTACGGATGAGCGACTGGGATCGGTTCACGCAGATGAATACACGGCTTGCCGGACCGATCACATATCCGCTTCCGGAATATCCGCGGAAGAAGGCTCGGGGGATGGGGCGCGTTGCGCATTTGGCTGTCGCGTCAGCGGAAAAGGCTCTCGTCTCTGCCGGAATCGACTTGAACGACCCGCTTTTAAAATCGGGACGCGTCGGAGTCGCCTACGGTTCTTCAAGCGGCAGCTTTGACGCTCTGATCGATTTTGTTTCGATGCTTCAAAACGACCAGGCCGAATGCATCACGGCGACATCCTATATCCGTTCGATGCCGCAGACTTGTGCCGTAAACATCGGCGTCTCGCTCGGGCTGACCGGCCGACTGATTACGACGAATACGGCTTGTACGGCAGGTAGCCTTTCGATAGGCTATGCGTTCGAAGCCATCCAGAACGGTGCGCAGGATATGATGCTTGCCGGCGGTGCGGAAGAACTGAACCCTACGGAATCCGCGGTATTCGATACGCTTTTTGCGACGAGCGTACGAAATGAAACCCCGGAACTCACTCCGGCGTCCTATGACCGCGATAGGGACGGTCTTGTTATCGGTGAAGGCGCGGGAACGCTTGTCCTAGAAGAGCTGGAGCATGCCAAGGCTCGCGGTGCGAAAATTTATGCGGAACTTGTCGGGTTCGGAACAAACACGGACGGGGATCACATTACGCAACCCAAAAAGGAAACGATGCAGATCGCCCTTGAAATGGCGATGAAAAATGCGGGGATTTTCTCGGAACAGATCGGTTATGTGAGCGGGCATGGAACGGCGACAAAGCGTGGAGACGTTGCGGAAACGCTTGCGACTTACCGGGCTCTTGGAAACCGGACTGTGCCGATTAGCAGCCTCAAAAGCTATATCGGGCATACGCTCGGAGCGTGCGGCGCTATCGAAGCGTGGCTTTCCATCTTGATGATGGACAGAAAATGGTTCTCGCCGAACCTCAACCTGAAAAATATCGATCCGGAATGCGCTCCGCTCGATTACATCACGGGAAGCGGTCGCGAAATGGACATTGAATATCTGATGTCGAACAATTTCGCTTTTGGCGGAATCAACACGTCACTGATTTTCAGAAAATTTTAGGGATAGTGGATTTTCCGGATCCCTGTCCCTGTAATTTTCAAGGGTTTCCCGCATTTCTTCGGTGAGGTAGGTGACCGCCGAGGAATGGGGATGGGTTTCGAATTTCCGGATGGGAATCGGATTTAATATTTCTAGCCGGTAGTGGTAACGCTCTGTCGGATGTGAGGAAAGAAAAGGATCGTGTTTGCGGAGCCCGATTTTTTCGTTTCCTCCGATGTATATTGGCAAGACATCGCAGCCTGCGTGGAGCGCGAATCGGGCGGCACCCTTTTTAAAATGCATCGGTTCGTCGGGAATTGTCCGCGTTCCTTCGGGAAAAACGATCAGCGGATTTCCGGATCGAATATCGCGCGAGGCTCTTTCTAGTTGTTCATCGAACGGAATGGAATTCGGAATGTAGAGCGCCCGCACGAATTTTCGGACAAAAGGCGTTTCGGCTAGCGTTCCTTTGACGATGCAGTTTGCGTCGGGAATGATTGACAGGAGGATGACGACATCGAGGAACGAAGGATGGTTGGCGATGACGACGCCCGGAAAATTTTTGGAAAGTCTGCCTAAATTTTCGATCTGAAGGGTAAGGACGCCGAGAAGGCGCATTTCCAGGACAAAAAACCTGAAATAGAAATAGACGATATCCCTTGCGAGGCGCTGGAAACGTTTCTTGGAAAATTCCGAAAGGATGAACAGCAGCGGAAATCCGACCGATGAAAAAATCAGGCTGCAAATTCCAAAGGAGAAATAGGAAAATCCCTTGGCGAACAGGCGGTAGAAATAGGCGGTTTTTTGAAGAAGGAACATTAGAGAAAATGTTCTAAAAAATACAGAGCCTGTTCCGCGGCGGTGTCTTTTTCGGGTAGCGTCGAGAGTTCGAGCTCGCAGACCGAATCCGATTGCTCGGTAGAAAGGCGCAGGGCTAGGGCGCATACCGGATTTGGGTAGGGGGAAATCTCGGAATAGGTTTCGGGAATTCTCTCGTCGGCAAAGACAAAGATCCTTTCTGACTCTCTGCCGGACAGGAGTGCAGAGGCGGCTTCCCTTAATCCATCTTCAAAGGAACGTTTCCCGGAAAATATCGCGCTATAGCCCGTCATGTTGCTTTCGATGATCGAAGCGGCGGCGATCGGGGCGTTGAATACGGATAGGCTGAATTTTGCAGGGGAGACTTCGCCGGAATCCAGAATCCCGGAAGATATCTGGAACTGCCTCTGGATTTCGCCGAACTCCGAAGCGAAAGTCATCGGTGCAGGAGAGAAGCCTTCGGAAACATCGTGCGCTACATAGGCGACCATCTTGGAGAGGTCGCTGAGGCGCCTGCGAAAAAGCATCGGGACGAACGAAAGCTTGGGCATGTTTTTTTCATCGGTCCAGGCGGAATATCTTTGAATGAAGATGCTCATCTTTTTTGAAAACGGAAAAGCGTGTAGCAGTTGATGCCTAGCTGGTGATGAACTTCCCGCAGTTCCAATCCGCCGTTCTCGATGGCGGTTTTCAGTTCGTCATAACGATACATCTTGCTGTTGCCATTTGCGATGCATGTAAAGTAGAGCGATGTCGCTTGCAGGGAATATGCCGCTGCTTCGAAACGCTGCCTGTCCCAAATCGGCTCGAGTACATAGACGTCCGTATTGGCGTCTATCGAACGGAAAATTTTTTCCGAGATTTCGGTAATCTGGGAAAGCGAGAAGCAATCCAGGAACTGGCTCATCCAAACGCAATCGGCTCCGCTCGGAAACTCGGTCTTCTTGTCGAGAACATTGCAGGAAATCGTGCCGATGCGGCTTTCAAAACCCGCATTCTTTGCGTTTTCCCGGGCGACTGCGGTTTGCCCCGGAAGATCGATGATGGAAACGTGAACGTTCGGATTGTGCTTGCAGCAGGCGATGGCCCATTTCGCCGTGTTGCCGCCGATGTCGAAAAGCTTTCGGCAGGGTCTTGAAAAGACGATGGGAAGCGCTTCGGGAAATGCTAGGTCCGAATAGAAATGGTCAAAGCCGAACCAGCTTTTTTTGAACTGTTCGCCTGTCTTGGAAAGTCCTTCATAGACCGTTTTCCAGTCCCCGAAATGTTTCAACCCTTTCGGCTTGCCGCTCCGTACGGATTCCTGCAGATCGCTTGCGCCCGCATAGCAGACGTCGTTTGAAAAGTCCATGTTTACGCGGGTCATTTCATCGGTAAGGATGAAGTGCCCGATTTTTCCGAGCGTATAGGCGGGATCCTTTTCGGAGGAATGTTCTTTCAGCTTGAGAATCCCCATGCCGAGACCCATTTCGGCGAGAACGCTTGCCCCGTAGGCCGACAGGCTTAACTTGTTTGCGATTTCCTTGACGGTGATTCCCGATTTGCGGAAGCGGCTGACGGTCTCAAGGATGCCCAGATCGCGCAGAGCTTTCGCCGCATGGAAGGAAAGCGGAGAAAATGCGATTTTCTGGGCCTCGAATTTTGCCCGGACGGCGTCGATGTCGTCTCGGAAATAAAAATCAAACATGGTTCGTTCCAATCTTCAAACCGGAAATCTTTTGCTACTTGATGAACGCGGAATAGATGGCGCGGATTGCGTTTTCCATGTTCTCTTCGTCAACGCCGACCAGGATGTTAATCTGCGAAGATCCCTGGTCGATGATGCGGATGTTGATTTCCTTTTCCGCGAGGGCGGTAAAAAGCTTTGCCGCAATGCCGACCTTGTTTGTCATGCCGTGACCGACCGTTGCGACAAGGCTTATCCCCGGAAAGACCTTGACTCGGTCCGGATGCATTTGAAGCAGGATGTCTTCTAGTACGGCGTCCTGTACCGCTTCGAGCGACTTTGTATCGACGACGATGCTCATGGAGTCGATTCCGCTTGGGCTGAGCTCGTAGGAAAGGCCTTCGCTTTCAAGAATGGCGAGTACGCGGCGACCGAATCCGATTTCCTTGTTCATCATGCTCTTTTCGATGTAGATCATCGAGAAGCCTTTACGCCCGGCGATTCCCGTAATGGGGCATTCCGTCTTGTCGGGTGTCGGTCCGATGATGGTTCCCGCATCTTCGGGGCGGTTCGTGTTGCGGATGTTGATGGGGATGTTCTTTGCGCGGCACGGGGCGATGGATTCGTCGTGCAGGACGCTCGCACCGGAATAGGAAAGTTCTCGGATTTCGCGGTAACTGACGTAGCTGATGGGTTTCGGATCCTTGACGATGCGCGGGTCCGTCATCAGCATTCCGGAGACGTCTGTCCAGTTCTCATAGACTATCGCGTTGATTCCATTGGCGAGAACCGCTCCCGAAATGTCCGAGCCACCGCGGGAGAATGTCTTGACCTGCCTGTGCGGGCCTTCTCCGTAGAAACCCGGGACGACGAACAGCTGTTTTTCGTCGGAAAGCGTCTGGGCGATTGTTTCGTAGCTTTTGGGCGTGATGCGGTAGCGTTCGTCAAAGGCGATGAGATCGCAGGAATCAACGAATTTTGCTCCGAGATATTCCGCCATCAGCCGGGCGCAGAGAAATTCTCCGCGGGAAACCAGGAAGTCGATGGAAACGCTTCCGTCGTTTGCCTTGAGGCGCGCTTCGAGCTCCGCCAGATCGTCACCGATTTTCGTGTTGAGGCTTAGGTCTTTCGCAATGTCTAGGTAGCGATTACAGATCATGCCCCACGGTGCCGAAAAGTCCAGACCCTTGGTGGCGAGATCGTAAGTCGTGTAGAGCAAATCGGTCAGTTTCGTTTCTTTCGGGTTTCGCTTTCCCGGAGCGGAAACGACGACGACCTTTCGCCGGGAATCCGCCTCGACGATTGTCTTGACCTTTTGAAACTGCGTTGCTTCGGCTACGGAACTCCCGCCAAATTTGCAAACGATGCGATCTGCCATTGGAATATCCTTTTTGTAAAAAAAAAGAAGTTTCTGTAAAAAATAGTAATCATCGGTAGATTTTTTGGTTCGAAAAGCGTTATTGGGGATGTGGAAATTTATACACGTTGAGGAAATACGATGGACGATTCAAAAAGTCTTCTGGAAGTGGCTTCGCGTTCGACGGTTCCCGTCCTTCTCTGTGGCGAATCGGGAACGGGAAAGGAAGTGATGGCTCGGCGGCTCCATGCGCACAGCGACCGTTCAAAAGGCGCATTTGTCGCGGTGAATTGCGGAGCGATCAGTCCGGGTCTCGTAGAAAGCCTGCTCGAAGGTTCTTACCGCGGAGCCTATACGGGAGCGGTATCGAATCAGCTCGGGCTTGTGCGAGCTGCGGATCACGGTACGCTCTTTCTCGATGAAATCGGCGAGCTCCCCCTTGAAAGCCAGACTCGTCTCTTGCGCATCTTGCAGGAACGCGCGGTAATGCCGGTCGGTTCGCAGCGGAGCATTTCCGTAGATTTCCGACTGGTCTGTGCGACGCACCGGAATTTGCGCTCGGCGGTCAAGGCGGGGCGCTTTCGCGAGGATCTGTTTTTCCGCCTGAATGTTTTTCCGATTCATCTGCTTCCTCTTCGGGAACGCTTAGACGAGTTGCGGACCATCGCCGCGGAAATTTGGAGCGGGCTTTCTTCGCGCCCGCTTTCCGACGGAGAATTGCAGGGCCTTTGCCGTTTTCCATGGCCTGGAAATGTTCGGCAGCTCAAAAATGTCTTGGAGCGCTTCCAACTCTTGCAAAACCTGGGAAGAACACTAGACGACATTCTCGCCGAAGAACCTTGGGATTTGCATCCGTCGCGGGAAATTTGCGTCCGGGAACGCCGTTACCGCTATGGAAATCTTCCTTCCTGGAAAAGTATCCTCGAAGCGATGGAAGAAGCTCGTAACAACAAGTCCCGAGCTGCCCAGATTTTGGGAATCAGCCGGGGTTCGCTCTGCTATCAGCTGAAGAAAAACTCCCCGTGCCCGAAACCTTCTTAAATTCTATTTTATGGATGCTCGTATTTGAAATGGAGTTCAAAGATGAAACATGTGTTTTTGATCGTTCCCGCCTCTGTCGGCGTAGATACTTCGGCTGCGGCAAAGTCCGTTCTTGACGCGGTAAGTAAAAATGTAAAAACGGTTTGCGCGTTTGCCGCTGTCGAAGAGATCCCATCGATGTTACAATCATCGGGAGCAGACGCTTCGATGGAAGCCTTGGTGGGGAAAGTGCAGTCCTCTTCCGCAGAGGCGGTCGTCGTGACGGGCGTTTTGCCGGAATGTTCCGTCCGCAGCGAAACCTTGAATATCCAGATGGCGGCGGCCTTGGACGCCGACGTCGTTCTGATCGCAGATACCGATGAAGTTGGCGGAGCGGTTGCTCTTGATTTTCTTTCGCAAAAAATTCGCGTTGCGTTTGTGTGCGCTTCGGGAGATTCGGTTTGCGAAGAGGCTGTTCAGAAAATTCTTTCTGCGAAATCCGAGCATCGAATTTCCCAGGCGGAATTTCGTCGCAACCTGATTTCGCTCGCTTCGAGAAACCTCAAGCGCATTGTCCTTCCGGAAGGAGCGGAACCGAGGACGCTCAAAGCCGCTGTCGAAGCGTTTGAAAGGAAAATTGCGGTTCCGGTCCTCATTGCCAAGCGTTCCGCTGTCGAAGCGGAAGCGGCCCGTCAGAACTTGAAAATCCCAGAAGGCTTTGAAATTATCGAGCCGTCCGAGGAACTTGCCGAAAAGTATGTCCCGCTTTTGGTGGAACTTCGCAAGGCAAAGGGAATGACCGAGGAAAAAGCCCGCGAAGTCCTGAAGGATCCGGTGTTCCTGGGAACGATGATGCTCAAAAAGGCGGAAGTGGACGGTCTTGTCTCCGGAGCGGTTCATTCCACGGCGGATACGGTCCGCCCGGCGTTGCAGGTAATCAAGTGCGCTCCGGGTGTCAAGTCGATCAGTTCTGTTTTCTTTGTCTGCTTGCCGTCCCAGGTTCTCGTCTTTGGAGACTGCGCGATAAACTTGAACCCGAACGCCGAAGAGCTTGCGGGCATTGCCATCCAGAGCTACGATACGGCAAAGGCTTTTGAACTTCCGGCTCGCGTAGCGATGCTCAGCTATGGCACGGGAAACAGCGGAAAAGGCGACGATGTCGATTTGGTCATTGCGGCAACGGAAGCGGTACGGAAGTCCCGTCCGGATATTCCTATTGATGGACCGCTGCAATATGATGCGGCGACGACAGAAAATGTCGCTCGGCTCAAGGCTCCGAACAGTGCGATTGCGGGAAAGGCGACCGTTTTGATTTTCCCGGATCTTTCCGCGGGAAACATCTGCTACAAGGCTGTTCAGCGTTCCGCTCCGGGCGTCATCGCGGTCGGTCCGATGCTTCAGGGTTTGGCGAAGCCGGTGAACGATCTGTCTCGTGGAGCTCTTGTCGAGGATATCGTCTATACGATTGCCCTGACTGCCATCCAGGCTCAGAATTAATTTATCTGGAAAATTCAAATAAAGTAATCCCTGCACGATTCGCGGGGATTTCTTTTCGGTTTTTTTATAAAGTTTAAGCTTTTAGGGTAACGCTGGAAAATGTTTATTCCGAGATAATCGTAAATCCTTGCACGTGCTGTTTCTTTTGGTTTATCGGAGTGTTCTATATATGCTTCTTTAAGGGTGAATTCGTCTTTGTTTTTGAAACAGGTATCAATATTGTTTGCTAGACTTTTTATAAATAAAAATATAGACCCCTAAAAATGTCATTATGTGACATATCAAATGAGCTCTCAAAAAATATTTAATAATATCGCGTTCTCGCTTTAAGCGATAGTGACTCTTGAAACACAGCTGTGATCCGTTTTAGGCATTAAACCAAGACTCAAAACACTATGTTTTTCCCGAATAAACTTTGACCGCAGAATTCTCATCATTTCACAGCGACCCTTTTGACGACATCCGCCCGGACGGTCTTGATCTTGGCAAAGTAGATTCCCGAGGGAAGGCTCGGCAGCGCGACGCGCACCGAGTTGCCGTTTACGGAATGGCGGAGCAGTTCGCGGTCCTTCAAATCGAACAGGCGGATTTCTTGAATCTTTTCCGGAGAATCGATTTGCAATTCGGGACCGGCAACTTTTACCGATACGATTTTTTGAAGTCGCGAAACCTTTTGGATTGCCGTCGGATCGGACGGGTCAAAGCCTTTTTCTTCGACGAACTTGGAAATCAGATGGATGAACTTGACCTGGTAGCCGATACTCGGTTCCGTCACCTGCCAAAAGTTCATCGGCCAACCGTTGTTGATGTCCCGATACATCTTTTCGTGAGGTTCGCCGACCGGGCGTTCTTCCGCAAAGCACAGCTGGTTGTTCCGAACGCTTCCGCACGACTGGTTGTCGCAACAGGCGTCCCATTTGTAATCCGAATAGGGACCGCCCGCCAAGTATCCGGGCGCGGGATTCCGGTCCCATTTGGAGCCGTCTTCGAACCATTTGTGGTAAATGGACATGATGCTGTGGCTTGCGCCGTAGGAACCCATGTTGGTGAGATACACAAACCCGAACGGATTGACTCCGTGGATGTAATGCAGGTATTCTTCGGCGGCCCTGTGATATTTTGCCGAATCGATTCCCGAAATTTTCAGCTTGGAAAGCCTGTCGAACAGGACGCCGTACGCGGACTTGTGCCCGTTGGAACCCCAGTTGTAATCCCGGCTAAAGCTCCGGTAGCCGTCGGTCGGAAAGGATCCCATGAAATCCCCGGGCTTGTTCATCAGCGAAACGAACTTGGATTCGATATCCGCCTTGATATCCGGCTTCGGATTTGGCAGGGTCAGGTAGAGGATGAACATATTGTGCTGGTCGTATCGGTAGGAATCTCCCCACCAATTGATGAGCGGAAACCTGGAGTAATTATCTTCAAAGAGCTTTTGGTAGGATGCGTCTCCGGTAAGCTCGTAGAGTCGAAGAGCGGCGTTCAAGCGATTTTCCAGGCGGCTGTTTTCTTCGGTTACTTCTTGCTGTCCCGCAGCGAGACCTATCGTCCCTTGGGCGGAATCGTTGTTGAAGAACATCGAGTCGGGATGAGTCTCTGCCCAGGCAAATGCTTTCTCCGCGGCGTTGTATAGCTTCTGGTAGTAGTCTCCCTTGAAAATTTTCGCCATCTTGGCACCGTAGGCAAAAGCCTTTGCCGCCGAATAGGTGGCTGTTGCGTTGGGTTCGCCGTAATAGGTTCTGCCCGTTGCCGCAGACGGCGGAGAAACACTGCTCTCGCCGATGACCGAAATCATGGAGCCGTCGTCGTTCTGGAGGCGGAGCAGATGTTCAAGTCCCCACCACGCTTCGTCGAGAATGTCCGGGATGCCGTTTCCGGATTCTGGAATATTGTAATCGTCCGTAAAGGCTTTGGGCCTGTCGAAATAGGCCATCAGCAACGCTTCGACATAATTGCCATTCCAGTCCGTGTATTTGTTGTAATCTCCCGCGTCAAACCAGCCTCCGCTCACATCGCGTTCGAGACTTGCGTTTGTCGAATCCATAAACGACCGTGCTCTTGTGTCTTGTGCATGGTTTACGCCGTCTGTCCAATCCGCTCCCGCATACCGGGCTTCTTTCTCCATCCCAACCCGCTGGTAATAGAGCATCCGCACAGCAGCTTTGAGCACGTCGTTGTAAACGTCTTCCCGGACCTGGAACGGGAAGGATTTTTTGGATGCGTCGGCGGCGTCTTGGATATAGTAGGTTCCGCCTTGCGTAATCGCGCTGAAGTCAAACCACCAGATTTTATCTCCCGAAGAAGAATCGGTGACGCCGCCATTGTGCAGCGCGGGCGTTCCTGTGAAGACGACTTTTCCGGATGAGGATTCTATGACCTGGATGGAATTTCCCGGCGTGTAGGAAAGCGCGGAATCGAAACCGACCTGCGGAGAGCGCAAAACGGCAACTTTCGTGTCTGCCGGGCGATAGCCAAATTGATCGACCGTGATAAAGACATCTTCGGCGAAAGCGATGCCACACGCTGTGGCGACCGCGGCGATAAAAAGCGGTTTCATCCAAATCCTCATCGTTTATCCGCCAAGATTTTTGAAGCGGATTTTTCCTAATATAATTTCACAACGAAAAAAAAGCCTAGATTTCGATGAATTCTTCATTGCTGACGATGAAGTTCCAAAGCCTTTCCACGGTGCGCTCCGGGTTTTTCTTTAAGGAACATTCCCAGACAACAGCTACCCGGAAGCCTTGCAGGGAAAGTTCCCGCTGCGTTTTCACGTCCCGCGCCACGTTCTTATCGAACTTTTCGTTCCAAAATGCCGAGCGGGACTTGGGGCGCGTCGTCATCGAGCATCCGTGCTGGTGCCAGAAACAGCCGTTTACAAAAACGACAACCTTGTATCGGAGCACGAAAATGTCCGGTCTTCCCGGCAGGTCGCGCCGCTGCAAGCGAAAACGCAAGCCTTTCCCGAACAGCGCCTTTCGCACGAGGATTTCCGGCTTCGTATCCTTGGAATGGACTGCCCGCATCATTTCCGAGCGGGTCATCGGTTCTTTCTTACGCATGAACCTTCAGGTTCTCGTAGAACTTGGCAAAGGCGGTCATGAAATACGGCGAAACCCAGATGGCCGCGATGCCGAACGTGACGATGCAGAGAATCCACCAGCCGATGAAGCTTAAGAAAAGCTTGAACAGTTCCCACTTGTGACCGTCCATCATTGCCCTGCTTTTTGTAATCGCTTCGGTTGCGGAATACTCGGGATGGTCAATCAGGATAAAGTAAACGAGGGAATAGGAAAACGCCTTGACGATTCCCGGGATGACGAGAAGCAGCGACCACAGGAGGAGAAAAATCGAGGCGAGAATTTCTGTCCAGAGAATTTTTCCGAAAAAGCGGAGGCTCGTGTATCCGAGAAGTAGCCGGGAATAGGTTAAAGGATTTTTTCGAATGATGTCCAAAAAACAGGCGAAAAATCCGACGGTGAGAACGGATTGGACGCACGCAACGCAAAAGGAAAGCAGAAGGCTGGACGTGTTGTCGTCGATGGGAATTCGGACAATGATGGTGATAATTTCGTACAGGACGGTCGTGATGCAGGCGAATGCCCAGTTGCCGCGAAGAGCGTTACGGGCGGTTTCTCGGATCTTTTGACAGGAAAACGGAATTTGGGTCTCGGTCATGGGAACCTCCTTTGCTTTTTTCAATATAGTTTTTCTTTTGAAAAACGGTTCTTGTGACAAACCGCTTGCAAAATGCTTCGTACATTTGTTATATTTCAAAAGCAAATCATTTGGGAGAATTTTATGAAAACGTTTCGCCTTGCGACATCTTTTTCGGCAATCGCCTTGTTGCTTGCTGCATGTTCCGACAGCGGCTCTTCTTCGGGTGGTTCGAATTCCGGACCAAACCCAATCGATAAAATCGAAGTCGGAGCCTGTGAAAACATTGAAGACCCGACGTTGAACGCCCAGGTTGTCGAAGCGACCGATTCCCTCGTCCGTTTTGTCTTTGGAATCGCGGAAGCGCCCGAAGATCTCGAAGCGTTGCAGAACAGTGCCGAAAAGGCGAAGGTCATTTTCAAGAAAGCGCTGGACCGCTACCCGAACAGTTGCGATGCCCAGTTGGGACTTGCCGCCGCGCAAATCGCGGACATCGTGAACAACAAGGATGTCGGCGTCATCTACAACGCCTTTGCAAACGGCAGCGAAGACGAGAAGGCTTCTCTCTTCAACATTCGGAAAAACTATGCGGAATCGGCTCTTTCGGCGGCGGTGCGGGCAAAGGATTTGGGCGACAAGCTCATCACCGACCGCGTCCAGGAAATCATTGCGGGCAAGGCGCTTCCGTCGATTGATTCCGCCATCTACCTTTTGAACAATATCCGCCAGAGCAAGGATTATGCATTCTCTTACGAAATGGAAAATCTGGAAATTTATCTCGGGCAGGGAGAACTCGCCCTTTCTGTCGGTACGCTGAACGCTCTCAAGGCTTTCCTTACCGTTGTCGCGTCCTTCAATCTGGATGCGTCGAGCGACCGTTCCTATGATTGGCTGGTGACAAGTATTGACTGGAATGATTCGTATGTTAGGGACACTGTCCTGACTGCGGAACAAAAGGCCGCTTTGAAACATTACGCTTCGCTTTTTGAGAAAACGTCTCCGTTTCTTTCCGTCAAGGATTCGTGGAAATCCGCATACAAGTCGGTCCCGGACATTCTCGACAGCGCGATTGAAAATTTGAAGGAAAGCTACGCCTATCTGCTTGGACAGGCGGAATCGGGAAATGCGTCCAGCCTTTCGCCTTTTGTCGGGAACAGCGAAGAAGCGGATTTCTATACCGAGGAAATCGAAAAGACTTTGGGAATTCTGGATTCGGTCCAGAGGGTGCTTCACGGAACGATGACGGTTTACCATGATGGCGAAGAAATTCAAATCGATGTCCGGAAATTTTTTGACATGACGGACGGCTTCCAAAAATATCTTCCTTATCACAAATTAAACCCGGTCGATTCCTGGATGGAGTCGCTGACGGATCCGAAACCGAAATACATCTCGTGGATTACCGCGGAAGAATATGAATCTAGATACAGCCTCTATGCGGAAAATGCGGTTGTCGAAGCGGCGAAAACGCAGTTGAACTTGCCCATTACTTCGGGAGAATTTTCTTTTTATGGAATGGATAGAATCTTTTTATACCATGGTGATGAATACATGGCAAACGCTTCTCTCGAATGGAATGGCTGCGAATTTTCCATCCAGAAAAACGTTTTTTTGGATGAACCGTCGGCTTGGATTTCTCTGGACTCTTCGATCTGCAAAGTGGAGAACGGAACGGCAAAATTCAAGGCGGTCAATGCGGACTTGCTGGCAAATCCGTTCAACTTTACGGATAAAGACGGCAACGTGACGTCTTCGTTCTCGGATTTTGACCAGGATGTCTTGATGCTTAAGAGGAACGATGCGGAAAAGGAAGAATTTGTCGCCCTGATCGAAAGAACGGTGATTTTCCCGGATCCCACATTCCAAGGAGTTCTCCCGGGAATGAATCAGCACAGGCTTTCCGTGATTCTTGCCGGCCTTATCTAGGATAGAAAGCCGAATACATGAAAAATTTTCTCGTTTTTGCCCTGGCCTTGGCGACATCTCTTTTCGCCGGCTGGAGCGAAGCGGGAAGCGTCCGCTGTCGCGGACTTTTTTTGTGGAACGGGCAATATGCGAGGGCAAACGCATCGGGCTGTCAAGTTTCCGACACCTTGCAGACGGATCCTCTTCTCTTTGACGTCGGATTTCAGCGATACCGGGCAAATATTGCCTGGGAAAATTTTTGGCGGCTTGATGCGGACGCTTTGCTTGAAAATGCGCATTTCGGCGTACGGGGAAATTTTCGAAATCTCTTTCTCGGTGCGAACTTTTCGGGTGGGCGTGACTTTTTGCGGTCGGGAATCGTTTCGGAAATCCACACCGGCGATTCCTTGCTCTTTTTAGGCGTGAAGCTGGAACGCGTTTCGGTTGGAGGTCTTCAGGCGACATGGACGAGCGAAAAGAAAAATAATGTTCTCGATACGGTAGATCTAATCTATCGCGGAAATTTTCTCGGTCGGGGAATTTTTCTTGGAAGCCGATTGCGAAAGCATACCTTTCAAATCGAAGGAAACTTTTGGAAATCGAGGCGCGAACCTCTTGGTGACGATGTCTATGCCGTTCGGGATTCTTCGAGTCTTTTCCGGTTTCGCTCCGAATATGAATACCTGTCTAGCTGGGGAACTTTTTCTGCGGATTTCTTTTGGGTGAGCCTGAATTCACGCTTTTTTGGCATTCGAACCGAAAATGGCAAGTCCAAGCGATTTTCCTTTGTTCCGGTCAGGGCGGATGTCGAAGGTTTTGATGTCTTTTGGAAAAACTCTTTTTTGAAAATTCAAACGGGCGGTTTTTTCTTGCAAAGCAATTTCCCGCATCACAAGGAACGCTTTTACGAAACGCTCGCTCCCAACCGAATTTTGGACTATTCCCTGTTGCAGGCTTTTTCCTTCAGCTATTTTAAACGCGACTATCGGATTTTTGGCGAAGCGAACGGCTTTCTGTCCTATCTTAAACTGGAAAAGGATTTTGCGTTTTCTCCCGGAAATTTTCTTGTGCAGCCGGGAATCTCTGCGAATTTCATTTATGCGCAAGGTGAATTTGACGCGACCCTTGAATCCGTAACGACATCCATCTTTTTACGAAAGACGCGGACTACCGATTATGACGGAAATTTCAAGGCTGCCGGTGCGATTGCGAATCTATCTCTTGTGATCAAGACGCCAAAACGAAAACTTTTCCTCGCTGCGGATTGCTTTCAGATTATCCCGATCCTTGTTGTCAAAAATTTCACGAAGACTTTGGAAAACGGTCATAAACAAAATGTCAGCCCGGGACATTCTTCGGGTTCTGGGACATCATCGGATAAAAACTCATCGCTCCACAGGAAAGAGCGTCTTCCGATTTTCAAGACCGGTTTTGCCACCGACATTTCTATCGGATTTCATTTTTGAAGCAGTAGGCGAAATGGCTTTCGTTTCCGATTCGCGGAGGATATTCTGCACACCGGGCTTCGGCTAGTCGGCACCGGGCAGCAAATCGGCAGCCTTTGACAAATTCTGACGGAGCGGGAACGTTGCCAGGGATGGGTTTCATCTCGGAGAGTTCCGAGAGCCCTTTGGGAATCGCAGCGATAAGCCCTTGCGTATAAGGATGCATTGGCTGCAGGATGACGTCGCGGCTAGGTCCGCTTTCGACGATTCTTCCTGCATACATCACGGCGACCCGTTGGGCGTATTGGGCGACGATTCCCATGTTGTGCGTAATCAGGAGAACCGCAGTCCCGGATTTTTGCGCCATGCTTTTTAGAACCTGGAGTACCATCGCCTGCACGGTCACGTCGAGGGCTGTTGTCGGCTCGTCGGCGATAATCAGTTTCGGATTTGGGAGAAGTGCCATGACGATGCAAATCCGTTGAAGCATTCCGCCGCTCATCTCGCAAGGATAGGCGGAGAGAATTCGCTCCAAGTCAGAAAATCCGGCGGATGCAAGCCCTTTGCGAATTTTTTCCAGTGCGTCCTTTTCGCTGCATTCCGGCAAGGTTTCTCGCAGCTGGCTTCGAATGGTTCGGACCGGATCGAGCGCCTGCATCGGTTCCTGGAAAATTACGGAAATCCGATGCCCACGGATCTTTTGCAATTCGGGAACGGAAAGTTTCAACAAGTCCGCATCCTCAAAAAAAACGGTTCCCGAAACGACCTTGGCGGAAGGTCTCGGCAAAAGTCCGACGAGGCTCATTGCGGTGACGCTTTTTCCGCATCCCGACTCTCCGACGAGTGCAAAGAATTCCTCGTCTCGAATGTCAAACGAAACGTTGTCCGTCACCTGGATTGGATGTTCCTTTCCAAACGCGACCGAAAGGTTTCGGACCGAGAGGATCGTGTCACTCATAGCGATCTCCCGATTTCGGGTCCATCGCGTCGCGGACGCCTTCGCCGACAAATGTCGTGAGAAGCAGCGTGACGAAAAGGGCCAGAACGGTGCTGATTGAAATCCACGGCGCATACAGGTTATTGAGACCCTGGCTCATCAGTTCTCCCCATGACGGGGTGGGAGGTTCTAGGCCAAAACCCAGAAAATCCAGGGATGTCAAGCTGCCGATTCCGCCGATAAGCGTAAAGGGGAAAAGAGAAATTACCGGGGTGAGGGCGTTCGGGAGCATTTCCCGGAAGAAAATGTGCAAATGTCCGAGTCCGAGCATTTTCGCAGCCCGGACGTATTGTTGCGAGCGTAACTTCAGATATTCCGCGCGCATGTAGTAGCTGAGCGATATCCAGTTGAAAATCGCCATGATGACGATGAGAAGAAAAAAGCTCCGCCCGTAAATCGACCCGATGAGGATAACCACATAGAGAAACGGCAGGGATGACCAGATTTCGATGCCGCGTTGCATGAAAACATCCCATTTTCCGCCTAGATATCCCTGGATTCCCCCGATGATGATTCCCAAAAAAGTTCCGAGGACGGTCAGGAGCAGGCTGAAGCTCATGCAGATTCGAAAACCGTGGATGAGCCTCGCGAGCACGTCGCGTCCGTTCGCATCGGTTCCAAGCAGGTGGGAACGGCTCGGGGCAAACGGCGGGGGACCATCCAAGGAAAGGTCCGCTTTGAGAGGATCCTTCGCTATCGGAGGCATCAGCGCCCAGACATTTTTTCCTTCCGCTTTTGCTTCACGGAGAAGCGCCGGGTAGTCCGGCTCCGTGTGGTAAATCCCGCCGAATTCCGTTTCCGGGTAGGTGACGAATGCCGGGAAATAGGTCTTGCCTTCAAAGCGCAAAATCAGCGGCTCATCGTTTACGAGCCACGGAGAAAGCAGAGAAAGCGCATACGCGACAATCAAGATGCAGAACGAGTGGAAGGCCAACCGGTTCGTTCGAAAGCGGTTCCATTTTTTTCTCATTTCGGGAGAAAGTACCATCATTTTTACCCGAACCGAATCCGCGGATCGACCCACGTATAGAGAATGTCGCTGAAAAGCCGCCCGACCATTGCAAGTACGCTCGAAAGCAGGATGATTCCCATCACCACGTTGTAATCGCGGTTCACCATTGAATTGTAGTAGAGAAGCCCCATGCCGTCGATGTCGAAAACCTTTTCGATGAGCAGCGCCCCCGCAAAAAGTAGGGAAAAAATTTCGGAAAGCCGCGTTACAATGGGAATCAGGGCGTTTCGGAGCGCATGGCGCACCAGGGCTTCGCGGAACGAAAGCCCCTTGGCGAGAGCCGTCCGCATGTATTCCCTGCCCAGTTCTTCGAGAACGCTGTTCTTCATCAGAAAGGTCAAAAACGCAAATTCGCCTATCATGTAGCAGAGCATCGGAAGCGTCCAGTGCGAAACGATGTCAAGGATTTTTTCGACGAAAGAAAGCTCCTCGAAATTTTCGGAAACGATTCCGCCGAGCGGAAAGATGTCGAAGAACGAACCGCCGGCCAAAAAGATAATCAGCAAAATGCCTAGCGCATAGCCGGGCATCACGTAGCCGGAAAAAATCGCCATGGAAGAAATCTTGTCGAACAGTGAATTGTTTTTTACCGCTTTGGCGAGACCGAGCGGGACGCAGACCAGATAGCTCAGGAAAAAGGATGAAAGCCCAAAGGCGAGCGAAACGGGAAACCGCGAAGAAATCACGTTCCACACCGGAAGCCCGTAGGTATAGGAAGTTCCCAGGTCTAGGTGAAGGACATTCCACAGCCAGACGAGGTAACGTTTCCACGCCGGCTTGTCAAAACCGAAATAGCTCTGGATCTGCGCGATCTGTTCCGGGGAAATCGAACGGGAAGCCGAAGCGCCTCCGTGGGCGGATGCTGCCTGGACTTTGGCGACCATCTCCTCGACAGGTCCGCCAGGAATCAGCTGGATCAGGGCAAAGCAGACGATTGAAATCCCGAGCAGCGTGGGAATCATCAACAGGAGCCTGCGGAGAATATAAGCCTTCATCACGGAGAAAATCTAGAATATTCCACTTCGCTGACCGGGCTTTTTGTGGACGGTTGCAGGGAACTTTTAATTGGAATCCTTGACGCAACGGATTGAATATGAACGTACGCTGAAGTATTGGTCGTTGATGGCTTGGTAGGCGCTAAAAAACATGTCCGTTTTATTGTAGTATAGGCTCCAGTAGTAGGCGATGACGCGTGTCTCCCACGTAGAGCTCCAGAAGTTTGCTCCGTTAAGGACTTGGTCGAATGTTTCGCCATTGCGGTAGCCTGCCGGGAGAGCTCCGAAGCCAAAAGCGTCCGAACCGCCTGTTTTGCCGTTGTGTTCTGTCCAGCCATTTGCCGATTTTAGCGCATAGCCAACAAGATCCGTATTGCCTTTAACAAAATTAATCAAAATGCGCCATTCTGCCTCGCTCGGCAGGTGCCAGCCGTCCGGGCAAGCTCCGCGAACAGGATCTGTCGGGGAACAATTTTCGTTAAAGCCGCCGCAACCTGTCGTTAGCGTGTCCATCGCCGCCGCCCATGTGTAAAGACGCCCGTACTTGGCGCAGGAATCCGCAGAATTATTGTAGCAGAAGCTCAAGGTATCCGGCATGTAGGCGTAGTTTAGGTTTTCCGCCATCCAGACTTGCGAACCTATCGTGGTAAAACTGTAGATCGAACCGTCACGGACATCGCAAAATTCCTTTGAAAGAACATAAGACTTTCCGCCACATAGCGCGACGACCGAATCTTCGTAGCAGAAGCTTGAATTCTTGTTATAAATCTTTCCTCCGCAGATGTACAAGGCAACCGAATCTTTGCCGCAGACCTGCGTCACAGAGCCGTCGCCGATGTCGATAATCGTGCAACTTTCGCCGTCCTTTCCGTTCAACCCGTCTTTTCCGTTCAACCCGTCCTTTCCGTTCAACCCGTCTTTTCCGTTCAACCCGTCCTTTCCGTTCAACCCGTTTTTTCCGTTTAACATCACGCCGACCGAGTCCCCGCCGCAGACGATTTTAAAGCCCGAACTGTCCGCAAGAAGTTCTGTGGCGCACGAAGCCTTTTCCGTTGCCGAAACGTTCTGCCACGCGGAATCCGCACACACATAAATAGCGTTTTCGTTCGAAGCGAATTTCATCTCGCCAGAAAGTTCTGCGGTGCATTTCCCGAGCGAATCCGCGGATGCCACGATTTCCAGCCCGGAGGTTTCCTGCGTTACCTTGGTAACGTCATCGCCGCAGGCGGAAAGGATTAAAACGGAAAGGCTAAAAGCGGTTAGGTGAATTTTAGTCATTGTATTTCCTTGCTTTAATTTTATCTAAAAATAACATCGTTTTGTTTAAATCGTTTGTAGTTTGTTGTAAAATTCATCAAATGAATTTGCTTGTGCGCTTCACCCTTGACAAAACGGCTGAAATTTTCTCTTTTTGTTTTAAACAAACAGAAGTTTAACCTTTTTTGGAGATAATCCTATGCCTTGCGGAAAGAAAAGAAAGCGTAAGAAGATTGCGACTCATAAGCGGAAAAAACGTCGTCGTCGCGATCGCCAGAAAAAGAAAATCCGCTAATTAGCCGGTTTCTTTTTAAGACAACGGAAAAGGAATGCCGCACAAGCATTCCTTTTGAATTTTAAAAGCTATGCAGATCGAAGGAACGCTTAAGAACATCACCTTCCGAAACAGCGCAAACGGGTTTTCGGTGTTGAAGTTCGTCGTGTCCGGGGAAGCTCGGCCTGTCACCGTCACCGGAACGTTTCCCGAACTTTCCGCCGGCGAAACGCTGCGCATGGAAGGCGAATGGAAAACGCATCCGAAATACGGACGGCAATTTGTCTGCGCCCAAAGCGAAACCGTTTTTCCGACGAGCGGGGAAGGCCTTGTCGCCTATCTTTCCGGGGGGCTTTTCAAGGGAATCGGCCAGGCGACGGCAAAAAGGCTTGTCGATACTTTTGGCGCAGATCTGGTAAACATCCTTGATGGCGACGGCGATGAACTCGGCAAGAAAAAGATCAAGGGATTTTCCGGGAAAAGGGTTGCGCAATTTTTGCACGATTGGAAACAGATGCGTGAAAGCCGCGAAACGATGCTGTTTCTCTATGGTCACGGCATTACGGGGAGCGTAGCCTTGCGGCTGTGGCGGCAATACTCGACAAATACGATCCGGATTCTCGCCGAAAACCCCTATATCCTTTGTGAAGATGTTTGGGGCGTAGGATTTGTCAAGGCAGACGAAATCGCTCGCAAGGTCGGGATTTCCGAATGGAACGAGGCGCGGCTCGAAGCTGGCATTTGCTATGCGATGCTCAAGGCTTCTTCCGGGGACGGGCACACCTATTTACCGCAAAGCGTCCTGCTTCAAAATGCCGTCAAGGAACTTCGGCTTCCGATCGAAACCGAAGATGAAACGGACACTGTTTTCTTTGCGCTGGAAAATCTTTTGAAACAGAAGCGGTTAAACCGCGACGGCGATTGCATTGCCATTCCGAGCCTTGTCCATGCGGAAAATTTCATTGCGAACTTTGTCGCCGAAAGAATATCCGATTCGGAGAATTTGAATGACGGGTATTCTAGGGAACTGGAAAATTTTCTGTCGGAATTTGAAAAGGCTCAGGGATTTTCCTACGACCCGACGCAGAAGGCGGGAATTGTCCGGGCCTTTCAAAGCAAGATATTTATCGTCACGGGCGGTCCCGGAACCGGAAAGACGACTCTTCTCAAGGGAATCCTCGCGCTTGCGGATTCAAAAGAAATCGATGTGACTCTTGCGGCTCCCACGGGTCGCGCGGCGAAGAGAATGCAGGACGTCACCGGGCACACGGCCAAGACCTTGCACCGTCTGCTCGAAATCAACCCGGAATCGCGTCGGTTTATGCGCGACGAAAATTTTCCGATTGAAACGGGGATTCTTGTCGTCGATGAATTCAGCATGGTCGATTCGTGGCTTTGCGCAGGCTTGATGAAAGCGATTCCAGAACGCACGCGCTTAATCCTCATCGGGGACAAGGACCAGTTGCCGAGCATCGGACCGGGAAATGTCCTTTGCGACCTGCTTTCCGTTCCGCAGATTCCGGGAATACGTCTGGAAAAAATCTTTCGACAGGCGGGCGGAAACGATATTGCCGAGAAAGCGACGCTCATCAACCAGGGAATGAAGCCTGTTCCGCTGGAAGGAAATAATTTTCATTATGTCCCGTTCGAAAATCCAGAAGAGGCGTTAAATCGGTTGTCGGAAATTGTCGTGCAAGAAATTCCGCAACTTTTGAGAAAATCCGCGGGGGATTTGCAGGTTCTTGTACCGATGCACAGAGGGCCGCTGGGAACCATCGCGCTGAACGCTTTTCTGCAAAATCTTTTGAACGATGCGCCAAAAGGCTTTAACTCGCGTGGAATTTCCTGGAAGCGGGGAGACCGCGTGATGCAGGTTCGGAACAATTACGAAAAAAATGTTTTTAACGGCGACATCGGAAAAATCATTGCGCTGGAAAAGGAAACGCAAAAAATCACCGTGGATTTTGAAGGTCGTCTGGTTGGCTACGAAGGTGATGACATTGAAGAGCTTTCCCTTGCGTACGCTTGCACTATACACAAAAGCCAGGGTAGCGAATATCCGGCGGTTATCATCGTGTTGGACCCTTCGCACTATCGCATGTTGCAGCGAAACTTGGTTTACACGGGGATTACGCGAGCCAAGGGCCATGTCTGGATCCTTTCGGGAATCGGAGCCTTGGAAGAGGCGATTCGGAATAATCGGATGCAGCATCGCTATACGCGCCTTCGCGATTTCATTGCGGATAAATTAACGGGCTGTGAAACAATCGAAAAAAGTCCCGAAGAGAAACAATCGGGACCTTACGGTAAGTTCTTGGAATTTTTGAACGAGTAGCTTTCTACTTCGTCCCCGTGCTGCCGAATCCACCGCGGTTTTCGCCTTCGAGAGGCGCTTCGACGAAATGAATTTTCGGTTGGTTTTCTACGATGCGGAATTGCGCAATGCGGCTTCCCTTTTCGATCGTCACGTCTTCTGTCGCATAGACGGGATATTTCCACCAGTCGTTCTTGCCGCAGTAACTCGAATCGACAACGCCGACGGAATTCGTCTGCAAGATTTTCCAGTTTTTAAACGTGGAGCTGCGCGGTGCGATGTGGGCTTCGAACCCTTTGGGAAGCTTCATCGCGACTCCCAGATGGATCAGCCGAAACTCCCCTTTTTGGAGATGGACCGTTTCCGCAGCTCGCAAGTCAATCCAGTCGGATTTTCCACCGATATATTCAAGGTGCGGAATCGTGTCGTCGAGATATTGGATTTGAATCGTTTCTTCTGTCATTAGAGCAGCTCCTTGCGAAGCGTTTCGTCGCTTTTCGGGGAAAGGTAGGATGGCGGAACATCGAGAACCGTCTTACAGCCGAACGATCCTTGCCGGTAGAAGCGCATGACTGCGCGGGCGTATGCCACAAGGACGCTTGCCGTGAACGCCGGGTTTGATTCAAGTTTGAGGCTGTATTCGATGACATTTGTAAATTCGTCAGCGAGTCCAGTCTTTCCCGAACGGATGACAAATCCTCCGTGTGCCATGCCGGAATGTTTTTTCTGGAATTCTTCTTCGCCGATAAAATGGACCGTTGTGTCGTAGTCCGCGAAGTAATTCGGCATTGTCTTGATTTTCTTTTCGATTGCATTTGCGTCTGCGCCCGCTTCAAGAACGACAAAGACTTCGCGGAGATGCTTTTCGCGGGTTGAGAGCTTCGGGGCCTTTCCGCTCCGGACGGCTTCGAGTGCGCTTTCGACGGGAATTGTATATTGCTTGGCGTTTTTCACGCCATGGATACGACGGACCGCATCCGAATGGCCTTGCGAGACGCCTTTTCCCCAGAACGTGTAGGTTTCGCCTTTCGGAAGAATCGCATCGGCGTAAACGCGGTTAAGCGAAAACAGTCCCGGATCCCAGCCGACGGAAATCATCGCGACCTTCTGAGCGGATTTTGCGGAATGATCGACCGCGGCGAAATGTTCCGGGATTTTCGCATGGGTGTCGAAACTGTCAATGACATTGAAATGCTTGGCAAATTCCGGTGTTTGTTCCGGCAGATCCGTAGCGCTTCCTCCACAAAGAATCATTACGTCGATTTTCTCTTTCCATTCCAAGACATTTTCGATTTTGACGACAGGGATGTCTTCCGTCTGGAGCGTCACCGAAGACGGATCTCTACGCGTGAATACAGCGGCAAGTTTCATGTCCCGTGCATTTTGGAGCGCGCTTTCCACGCCGCGACCGAGATTTCCATAGCCTAAAATTCCGACTTTGATCATAGAAGTCCTTTTTTTGAAGAGGCTTTAATTTATAAAAATCTTAGCTCGAATGTGAAAATTCTAAAAGCGGGTAGGTCTGTGTACTGGAAACCGTTTCCCGCATAGACCTTTACAAAAATAAAAGCCCAGAAAGATGAATACTGCTTTCTGGGCTTTCTTGAACGGAATGATGCTTTTGCAAAAATCCGGAAAATTATTCTTCAGCTGCGGCAGATGAGCTGCTTACATAGCCGCTGTTGTTTACGATGCCCGATCCATCGTATTGCCCGCTTACTACGTCGGCGGTGCAAGCGATAAACAAGGAGACAAATAACAGAATTAGAAGTGCGATTGTTGTCGTTTTCATTTTTTATCTCCTTAGAAGTTGAGGAAAAATCCCATGTTGGCGACAATATCTTCGCCATTGAACGCAGCGGCAAAAGTCTTTTTGTAGATAACATCTTCAAGACTTGCTTCGATAGCAAGCATTTTCCATTGGAAACGAAGACCCAGTTGGGCTTTGGTCTCTGAAGAGTGCAGTTGCATGAGGGTTGCCTCGGTATCGTCTCCGTATTTTACGTTTTCGTAACCGAACAGGAGTATGTTGTGCGATAGACCGCCGAAAGCGAGCCAGTTTTCCGTAATGGCGACATCTGCCCAGATGTTCGGCGTTACTTGGAAACCGAATTCCATATGTTCCTTGAAGGTTTCTTTATCTGCAGCATCTCCCTTGTCGAACATTTGTATGGCGAGCATGTTGTTTGAGCCTATCATGACGCGTGCCATGTTGTTTGCAAGGACTTGCAGGGCGAAGTTGAAATACGGGTCGATTTCGATGCGGCTGTTGGGGGAGGTAATCGATGTCGTTTTTTCTCCTGTTTTCAGCTCTTGCGTTTCTTCATTGCGAAGAATCTGCGCTCCGAGACTCCAGCCAAAAGTGCTTGCGCTAGGCGAGTTGGTGACCGCTCCGGAAAGTGATAGACGCCACAGGTTGTTTTCGACTGCATCGTCAATTGTTGCTTCGTCTCCTGTCGTGAGCCAGTTTGCCCTGATGGAAAACGCATACGAGCCGACCGGCATTGCGAATGTGAGGCCGATATCGTCGCCGATATTTATAAGAGTTGTCTTTTGCTCGTCACCGCCTTCTGGTTTTTCGGTGAGAAAGTTCTTGGAAAGTCCGATATCTACACCGATACCGAAGGAAGGCGTTGCGACACCGACAGTCAGGAGCCCGACCGTTCCTAGGGAATTATCGAGCCCGCCATAGAACGTAAGTCCCTTGTTGAAAGCGACATAGCCCATGTTGTTGGTTGGTTCCACATACAGGAATTGCCCGATGGCCATCATATACGGGTAGGATAGTTGTTCTCCGACGGTCGTTGCTGCGAGTTCGTTTCCAACGGAGTTGTAGGAATTTCCGCGGAGGACGTCCAACTTGGACATTAGGTCGCCCGAGCTTTGCGGAGCGGCTGTTTCGGCGGGGGCAGGTGCCGATGGCGCTTCGACCTTAGGTGCCGGTTCGGCCATCTGCTCTACAGAAGCGGTGGCGGGTTCCGCTGCCGGCATTTCTCCGTAATAATCCTGCGCAAAGGCTATCGTAACGGCAACGGCGCTTGCGCTAGTCCATAATTTCAAGTTCATGAAACCTCCAGTCAGTTGAATTGAACTTGTTTCGTGTAAATAATATAATAAGTAAAATTCAAAACATTTGAAACAATTGGTTTCTAAATTTGGAAAATAGGCTTTTTAAAGCAGTTTGCTCGTCTAAATTTCTATTTTAAATCCTATGTATCGTTTTAAATGGATTTTTTTCGTTCTGATTCTTGTAGGTATGGCGTTGGCGGAGTCTCAAAATATCAAGGAGCCGCAAGGCGCGGTTCGAACCGCAAAGGAATCGGATTTTTTCGCCAAGTCGATGAAGTCCGAAAAATCGACCGAAGCGTGGACCTATTCGTTTGTCTTCGACAATGGGACCAGGGCTTATGTCAATTATGCTTCGCTTGACATCCCGACATCCGGGAAAAAAATCGGCTGCGATATTTCGTTCCAGAATTTCAAAGGGAAAAATCACAGCGTCGGGCGGCAGTATCCGCTAGAGCGTTACACGGAAGACAAGGCGAAGGTACGTGTTTCCATTAAGGAAGAGTATCTGATGGAAGGGATGCCGGGAAAAGGTCATCGTGTGCTTTTTACGGCAAATAAAAATGGAAGGTTCCTGCTTGACGTGACATTCCAAAGCGCATTTGTGTCAAAGGTTCCGGGCGACGGCAGGTGGAAAATTTCCGGCAAAGACTATGGAGAAGTCGTGCTGATTCCCTATGGCAGGGTTGCGGGAAAAATCGCGTACAACAGCGACACGGTCGAAGTGAAAGGCTATGGCTATCTAGAGCATACATGGCAGACCGGCAATGCGACGGATATCGCAAGGCGCGCGTTCAACATCAGCGAAGCGACCCGCGGAGCCTATGCCGGACGTCTCGGAATTTCTCCTGACGGGGAACCTTTCGGCTATGTCATCTACCGGTCGTCCGAAGGCGCTAAAGTTCTTTTTCCCCGGAGAATTCTCGAAAACGGCAAGCCTTATAGCGGCAAGGCGTTTCCCAAGGCTCCGCTTCGGATTATCTGGCAGGATTCTTCGGATACGCTCTCGATAGACATGTCAAAGCCTCGCCAGAAATTTTCGATGCTTGAAAATTTTGACGGCTGGTTCGCGCGGAAAGCGGCAAAACTCATGCTCGGCGGGGAAATCTTCTTTTGGCGCGGACGTTCCAAAGGTGCAGACGGGCTGGTCTTTGACTGGAGCATCACGGGGTTTTGATTTTTGGGAACTTCGGACAAGATAAATCGCTGATCTCTGACTTCTCTCAATACTCCACTTTCAACTCAGACCACTGACCGCTATCTACTATCAACTAAGCTCTAAGCTCCGACTCCTAACCACTGATTTCTGATACATCGCAACTGGTTTCTGTCACAATTTCTATAATATCGGCATGACCCTTTTTCGTCCATGCATCGACATCCACCAAGGAAAAGTCAAACAGATCGTCGGCGGAACGCTTTCCGATGCCGAAACGCCCTTGACGCATTTTACGAGCGAAAAGGCGCCCGATTACTATGCAAGTCTTTACAGGCGTGACGGATTAAGGGGTGGTCATGTGATCATGCTGGGAAAAGGCAATGCTGACGCAGCTAAAAAGGCTCTTTCCGCTTATCCGGGCGGGCTTCAGGTCGGAGGCGGAATCAGTCCCGACAACGCGCAGGAATTTCTTTCTGCAGGGGCGAGCCATGTGATTGTCACCAGCTGGATTTTTAACGGGGCGCATCTCGATTTGGAAAGGGTCAAGGAACTTTCCCGGGTCGTCGGGAAAAAAAAGCTCGTGCTGGATCTAAGTTGCCGAAAGACGGAATATGGATGGAACGTGGCGACGAACCGCTGGCAGACCGTTACCGATTCCGAAGTTTCAGCGGAACTTTTAGAAACGCTAGCCGATTATTGCGATGAATTTCTCATCCACGCGGCGGATGTCGAAGGTCTTTCCCGCGGAATGGACGAATCGCTAATTCGATTTCTCGCAGAGAACAGCCCTGTTCCCGTCACATACGCCGGAGGGGCGAAGAGCGTTTCGGATCTTGTCCGGTGCAGCGAAATTTCGGAAGACCGCGTTGATTTGACCATCGGCAGTTCGCTCGATATTTTTGGCGGGTCAGGAACGCGCTATGCGGATTGCGTCGAATTCAACCGGAAGAAACTTTCGGCTTGCGCTTACCGAGCATCCGATAAACGATAAGGCATACGACAGCAGAAAACAGCAAACCGATAGGCGCGGCAAGTCCCATCGGAGCGAGCGTCTCGGGGAAATTTTTGGCGGCAAGTCATGTCCCCGGAATGCGAAAGAGGATGATGGAATGCGCATTGTGAATAAACGAAATAAAGGAATGCCCGCAGGTTCAGAAGTATCCGCTGAAACAGAAATGCACTGCAGCGACGAGGGAAAAAACGATGCCAGGTTTAATGTCTTCCCGAGAATTCTTTATTTGCCGATTTGTCTATTTTTCTAACGCATAATGGGCGATTTTTTCAGCTGTAGAATGTTTTGCCTCTTCATTTCGGAAAATGCTGCTCAGTTTTTTTAGGCTTTGGAGAGAAGTATAATCTTGCAGAACCTGGTTGATGAAATACCGCAAGCATTTTGGCTTGATGTACTCGATATGAAATCGGTTTCTGATTCCGCAATCTTCCAGTCTCAGGGCGTTGTCCATCTGGTCTTTTCCTAACGGCAGCACAAGGAACGGAACTTCGTAATAGATGCATTCCTTGATCGTGGCAAGTCCGCCATGGATAATCGCACAGCTCTCCTTTTCTTTCTTTTCGGCAATCGCTTGAAGAATTCGCCTTTGTGGAGCCCAACCGCAGACAGTTACATTCTCATATTCGTCCCAGTGATTTTGAATGAGCGTCGATCCCACGCATAGAATCAGGTGATAGTCTTTCATGTCCGATGACTGCATCGCGCTAATCATCGCCATAAACAAGGACAATGCGCTTTCGGCGTAGTCGAGCACTTGCGAGCCCGCCGTCACATAGATAATCTTATCCTTGCCCAGAATTTCTTCCCATTGGATTCCTGAGGAATCGTCTTCGATGCTTTCCTGCTCCTTGGTGATGCAAGGTTCCCCATACGAGACCAGATTTCCGTGAGAATAATGGGCGTAATCGAATTTTTTAGGACATGGAATATATTCGGGGAAACTCCTTAGTGGTTCTACAAATTGTTCGGGAGTCATCCCGTAATCCACCATGTATTCATCCGGATCGCATTTATCGTTTGCCACCATGTTTATTAGTTTTCTTTGTTCGTCTGGCGTGAACGCCATTAAATTCTGTAAAGCGCGTGAGGCGGGATTTTCACTAGGATGCCGAAGATACGTTGTGGAAATGGCGAATTTCGGTTTGCTTGTAAAGACGTCGGACTTGAATTTGTGATGGTAATAGATGATCAACGCTTCTAAGGCGGTGAAATACCCGGAAACCATCAAGTTCGGCTTGATTTTCTTCCATCTTTCCCTAAATTCAATCGCGTTCCTGTACATGACAGAATTTTTAGGTGCTCCGGCTTTGACGATGTTGTCCTTGTTATCAAAACCCGCATAGGCCAATGCCCATATATGGTCTGTTTTCCACCTGTTTCCCGGTGTTGTTCGGCATTCATTTGTGTAGCCGGGTGGATAAATGGATTCCTTTGTCTCTTCGGGGACATAGAAAATGTTGCTGTATTTAAAATCCGTCCCGTTCTTTTTATTGTAAGAAAGGATCAATTCCTCGCAATCGGCGATGCCCATATATTCAATGTCAAACAATTTTTCATCGTTGGAATCTTTCATTGAATTCAGGCAATCAGCCCATGCGAGGGTAGGGATCCAGTGGCCCTGTTCCTTATAGACATCAGGCCAAAAGAGAATTTTTTTCTTGTCAGCCATAACACCTTACTCCTATTTTAAGGTTGCCATCCGGCTCGTGCCGTTTACGCGGACGATATAGTTTCCCGGAGTCTGCAACGTGATGCTTGTTGTTGCTCCGGCAAGCGGTTTGGAGGCGGCGACTAGGTGACCAAGTGCGTCAAAGATGCGGACTACGCCTCCTTGCGCATTGGACAATGTGACGGTCATGCCTTCCACTGCGAGATGGAACGAGGGCTGTACGGTTTTCCAAATAATGGGTGTTCCGTCAGAAGAACTGCTATTTGCTTTCGACGAGGAGGACGAAACCGGCTTTGAGGAAGAGCTGCTTGCGTTCTCGGAGGAAGAAGACATTGCGTCACTTGAAGACGATTCTATCACCGAGCTGCTAGAAACGCTACTGGAGGAGAATTCGATTTCCGACGAGCTGGATTCAACAGAAGTTGAACTAGACGATTCTGCACTAGAACTGCTTGACAATCCGAATTTCGAGTAAAACGCCTCACAGGTTCCCTCGCTCACGAGAATCGGATAATTTCCTGCGCAGTATTGCCACATACCGCTATCGTCATCAAGGCCGGCGTTCTGTCTTGCGGTTTTCTTTTCTTCAAGGCAAACTTTTTCGGCTTCAAGTGACTTCACTTCCATTTCTTGGACAGCCTTGCTTTCGGCAATCACTGCCTTGTCGCATTTTGCTTTAAACACCTGCAGTTGTTCGGCATCCTGTTTTTCAAGGATCGCAAGCAAGTCATAAACAAGAACTTTACTTGTAGGCGTTTCAACAGAAAGCCTAAATAAATTCACATTTTTTGTGCAGAAATCTTGCGCGAAACGACAAATCATAAATCACTCCGAGTCTTTTATACAACGAACAGAAACCGCCATACAATCCTCATCTGGTCTATAAAGAGGGGCATTTTCATTATACATCGATATACGTATAACTCTACTTTTATCGCTGACAGAAAACTGTGCTGATTCGCTCATTCCATAATACTTAGAGGAGTATTTGCTTTTATATCCTGCAGCATATGCAGAAAATTCATATTCATTGGTCCCCCCCATATCCATTCCATCCCATTCCCTCCAGCTTGATTCGGCTTTTAAAAAGCCATTCTTATTCTCAGTATTATCAAAAAGCATTTGCCATTCCAGAGAATCCGGCAAATGCCATCCTTCTGGACATATTTGAATTTTCCTTACGTCGTATGTATAAAGTCGTCCATAAAGATTGCAGTATTTTGTTGAATCATTATAACAGAAGCTCGATGTCCCTGCTTTATATTTATAATTCAGATTCTCAGCCATCCAAACCTGTTCGCCAATGGTCACCGTTTTATAGACTTGATTGTCACGCAAATCGGTTAAGATGTTATTTTCTGCATCATAAATACTCATCACTGTAGAAATCACTGAACTAGAATAAACTACAGAACTAGAGATTTCAATTTCCTGCGAACTGGACGACTTTTCTGATACTTCGGAACTCAACGATATTTCTGTTTTTACTGAACTTGAAGAACTTTCGTTCTTCACAGAACTAGACGATTCATTAAAAATTTCAGCACTCGATGATTCTGCGGTTTTCACAGAACTCGAAGAGTTTTCATTTTTCATCGAACTTGATGATTCATCAAGGACTTCAGAACTAGATGACTTTTCCTTTTCCGCTGAACTTGATAAAAGCTCTTTCTTCTCGGAGCTGGACGACTCTGCGGAACTGGATGATTCGTCAAGGTTTTCGGAGCTCGATGGCTCATTGACCATCGCCGAACTAGGCAAAACATCAACACTCGATGAGCTATTAGCATCATCCACCAACAAAGATGTTTCCGGTGTCTGTTCAAAGGAATTGACGCCAGAACCGTCATCTCCACAAGATGTGAAAAACATGGCCAGCAAAATGATTAAGATGAGAACTCTAGACATGAGCACCTGTTCCTTATAGACATCAAGCCAGAAGAGGATTTTTTTTCTTGTCAGCCATATAGAACCTCTAAGGTTTAGTTATCCTTTATACAACGAACAGAATAGCCCGCATTTACAAAATTAGTCTTACTAAATTCAACAGAATTATTTGTCACGGTCAATACTTGAACAGAACTAACTAGACCTTCATAGGTTGCTGATAAAAGATTTATTCGTTTATTTATATTTTGAAATAAAATATCAGGATTTATTTCTCTATTATTGTTATAAAAATACGCATACCCACTAGGAATTAATGATAATCCAGTGGAATTATTCCCTATGGTCCAATTTTGATACGAAGATGAAACCAATGCTGTTCTTGCACAATTGTTAATTTTTTTTAAATCACTAACTAGAGGAATTCTCCAACCATCTGGACAAATTCCTTGTATGTGATTTGTATCTAACGATTTTAGATAAGAATATAATCTTGTTTGATTTTGATCGTATCCTAAAGCAGCAGAAACGTCATACAACCTGCCATGAACACTACAATTACTTTCATTATTGTTATAGCACCAAGAATGTTCTATCAAATAGCTATTTTGTTCCGCCTCATAATAATTTAAATTTTCTGCCATCCATGTTTGGTTGTCGATGATTACGACTTTGTAAACTTGACCGTCTCTTGAATCTATAATCGTGTCATAAGGAATAGAAGGATTCAGATACTTCCAATTTAATTTGGAAAATTCACTCGATGAGGACTCTTCCGTGTTGTTACTTGAAGAGGAAGACTTGTTCTCCGTACTCGACGAAGAATTTTCCGTGCTGGAAGAAGTCCCGTTACTTGAAGAGGAAGACTTGTTCTCCGTACTCGACGAAGAATTTTCCGTGCTGGAAGAAGTCCCGTTACTTGAAG
>CAKUXP010000003.1 GCA_934700345.1 uncultured Fibrobacter sp.
CGGCTTGACTACCTGACCCCTAATGAGTATCTTTTAAGAAAGTTCAACGTTATGCGTTAGCGACTTGAAATCGCCTTCGGTTTCGGTCCGCTTCTATGTCGATGGGGAACTCGTCCGGTTCGTTCCGGGGGGAATTCTCGCAGAACGCGAACTGTATGGCGTCTTCTCCCTGGGCGGGACTTCTTCCTTCATCGGGAACGTCGCCGACATCCGCTTTTACACCAAGGCGCTCTCCGATGCGGAAATCGCCGCGCTTTCGCTTGCCGTTTCGGAAAATGGCGAAGTTTCGGAAGTCATCCTTGCGGAAAACCTGAAAATGGAAGGCGGCTTTTCGCCTGAATTTTCCTGCGCAGTCGCCGGGAAGCGTTACTTTGTATCCCATGCGGAAAAGGCGCGCCTTTCCTTCTCGGTGTCCGCTTCTCGGGCGGGAAACTTCCTGCCTGTTGTCTATGCCCGTTCCGCAAATCGTTCTAGCGCAAGTGTCGTTCTCGGCGAAGGATCCGTGCGACGTTCGGGCCGTCTCCCGCTTTCCGGGACGTGGCGCGCGGTGCCGCTTGAAGGCGTCTCGATTCCGCTTTCCGCTGGCCTGCACGAACTCTCGCTCGAATTCCCGGAGAATGTCGAAGTCGGCGGTGTCGCTCTTGTGTCGGGAAAGGTTTTCGCTTCGATGATCGCCTGGGGAAATTTTGGGAAAGATCCTGAAATGGATGCCGGGAGAAAGATAAAGGCGAGTGTTCGCTACGAGGGGTTTGCCGACCGGTCGATGCTTCGCCCGAGAATCCGCCTGGCGAATGTCTCCGACGGGAAAATCGAAGGCTATTCCGTCCGCTACTATTTCCGCGGCGAGGACCCTCAGTGGGTGAAAACGCAAGCGTTCTATCCCCAAGACGGCTCCGCCCTTTCCGTTTATGCCGAAAGCGCCCGCACCGGATACGCGGAATGGGATTTCGGCAGGGAAGTTCTCTTGCCGCGCGATTCTGCCTTTGGCGGGCAGGGACCGCACTTCGGGCTTTTCAATTCGGACTGGTCGCCGTGGAATGCGGAAGACGATCCTTCGTTTGCCACGGGTGACGCAACGGGCTTTGTCGCAGACAGGGGAGTGGTTGTCTTGGATGCGGAAAAAAATCTCGTCGGAGGTTCCTGCACCGAAATGGAAGACGAAATTTCCGCGCAGCCAAAGGCTCGCGCCGTGGCTTCCGATGTGCGGAATGACCGCTTGGCGAGCGAAATCCACATCGCGGTGGAAAACCTCGGAAACGTCGCTCTCAAAAATTTCCGGCTGCAATACTACTTCTATGTCGAAGACGGTCTTTTCCCGGTTCTCGACGTAAACCATCTGGGAACATGCCTCTCCGCGGAACTGGAAAGCTTTGGCGCGGGTCGCTATGCGGTGAATGTACGTTGCGCAGATCCGGTCGGTGCGGGGGGCAAAACGGCTCTTCCGGTGAACTTTACGCTGCATCTTCCGGGATGGACTTCTTCCTGGAATGCGGAGGACGATCCGAGCCATGTCGGGCTTGCGGCATGGGATTCGGAGGCTCGCGGAATCGGCGTATTCGATTCGCTCGGGAGCCGGATTTACGGAGAAATTCCCGTCTGGCCTGAAACGCTTTCTGTCGCGGAAACAAAAGCTCGCTCGCCGAGCGAACCATCTGAACCTTTCGGAAAAAGCGCGGACGGTGGAAATCTCCAGGTCTTCCGCAGCCCGGACGGCATCCTGCTTTCGCTGGAAGGCGCAGCGACGCTTTCCCTCGACTTGGTAAACGCCGTCGGCCTTCCCGTGAAATCGATTTTCCGTGGAACCCTTCCCGCCGGGGAAAAATTCCTGCCACAGGATTGGACTGGCTTAGACCTTTCCGCAACCTATCTGGTTTTCCGGGTCGATGGAAGTATCAGAACGACAAGGCTTTCGGATGTCAAGGAGAATTAAAGCGAGAATTCGATGCTTGATTTGAAAAAATCTTTTGTTGTGTCGCGGCGGTGACTTTTGCCGCCGGGAGCGCTTTCGCGCTGGATTTACATGCGGTCTTCGACAACCAGAAAAAGGCCGCGTTCCCGGATACGTGCGAAATCCAGATGCGAACCACGGTAACGCTTCCGGCGAATTGCCGGGGACGCTAAAAAAAGTTACGATTGTGATGCGGGTTGCGGACGGCGAAAGCAAGGTTGTCCTGGAAGTTCTCGGGGCGAAGCATCGCCATGTCCTGCCCGGTAAAATATTTGACGTGGAGTGAAAATGCTCGTTTCCATCATTGTCGCCGTTTCGGAAAACAATGTCATTGGCAAGGATGGCCATTTGCCGTGGCGCCTTTCGCAGGACCTGAAGCGTTTCAAGGCGATTACATCTGGACATTGCATTTTGCTCGGACGCAAAAACTACGAAGACATCGGACGTCCGCTGCCGAACCGGACAAATATCGTTCTTTCCCGTAACCCGGACTTTAACGCTCCGGGATGCGTTGTCGTGCAAAGCCTTTCCGACGGGTTCCGCGCAGCGGAAAAATACGGCGAAACGGAACTCTTTGTCATCGGCGGCGCGAATGTCTATGCCGCGGCATTGCCTTTCGCCAAAAGGCTCTACCTGACGCGCGTTCTTGCCAGTGTCGAAGGCGACGTTTTGATGCCTCCGCTCGGCGAAAACTGGAAACTTCTCCGCGAAGAACGCTCCGAAAAATCGGAAAAGGACGACTTCGCCTGCCTCTTCCAGGATTTTGTTCGTTGAACTTGGTCGGGGCTTAGCGTGGCAGCCAGGCTGTAAAGGCTTATATAAATCCGGTTTTACAACGTGGAAAAGCTCGCTCCGCAGACCAATTTCTCATTTCTACTCCCTACTCCCTAATCCCTAATCCCTAATCCCTGTCCCGCACAAATTCTACCGCCTCTTCCAAGCGTCCGAACCGGATGATTTCAATCCTTGACGATTTGGAAATTTTGGCGGCTGCAGGCAGAATGATGCGTTCGAACCCGAGTCGCTCCGCTTCCTTGATTCGCAGATCCGTCTGGCTTACGGATCGGATTTCTCCCGAAAGCCCCAGCTCCCCGATGACGATTGTATGTGGCGGAAGCGCGATTCCCAGATGGTTGCAGACAAGCGCAAGCGCGAGTGCAAGATCGGTTCCCGTATCCGAAATCTTGAGTCCGCCGGCGATGCTTGCGAAAACATCGGAATTCCCGAGCGGGATGCCTCCGAACTTGTCGAGCAGGGCGAGGATAATCGTGAGACGCTTCGGGTCGATTCCGGCTGCGACGCGTTGCGCTACGGCGTAGCTCGACTGGTTTACGAGAGCCTGGGTTTCGAACAGCATCGCGCGCGAGCCTTCGATCGTACAGCTTACGACGCTTCCCGGTGCGTTCCTGTTTGCCGCATCCAGAAAAATCTTGCTCGGATTGTTCACGCTTTCAAGTCCCTTGGAAGTCATCTCGAAAACACCGATTTCGTCCGTTGCGCCAAAACGGTTCTTAATGGTGCGTAAAATTCGATATTGGTTGTTGCGATCCCCTTCAAAATAGGCAACTGTATCGACCATGTGCTCTAAAATCCGCGGCCCGGCGATTTGCCCGTCCTTGGTTACATGCCCGATGAGAATCGTGATGCAGCCCGAGTTCTTGGCGAAAACCATTAGCGAAAGCGTGCATTCCCGAAGCTGCGAAACGCTCCCCGGTGTTCCCGGCAAGTCCGCATTGTAAATCGTCTGGATGGAATCGATGACCAGGATCTCGGGTTGAATCGCCTTGGCCTTTTCGAGAATGCGGTCGAGATTTGTTTCGCACAGAAGCCACAGATCGCTGCCCGATACCCCGAGACGTTCGCTCCGCAGCTTGACCTGGACGGCGCTTTCCTCGCCGCTTACATATAGGGCTTTGACGCCGGCAGCGGACATCGTCGAAAGCGTTTGCAGAACGAGCGTCGATTTGCCGATGCCCGGATCGCCCCCGATGAGGACAAAGGAACCCGGAGCGAGACCGCCACCGAGCGTCCTGTCGAATTCGGGAATGGCCGTGCTGAGCCGCTTGGTCGCGGTCGTTTCGATTTCTGAAATCTTTCGTGGAATGCCGGAAAGGCCTTCCGCATCGAGAGCGTTGTGCCCTAGCCCTCGCCGTGTAAACTTGTTTTCGACGGTGCGTTCGACAAGCGAACTCCAGGAACCGCAATGCGGACATTTACCAGCCCATTTCGGCGAGACTTCGCCGCATTCGGAACAGACAAATTCGGTTTCTCTTTTTGGCATGGTTTAAAAATAAAAAGCCGCCACCTTGAAAAAGTGACAGCTTTTGTCAAAAAGCAAAAAACGTCTAGATGCCGGCGGCTGCGTCGGCGGTCTTTTTGCGCTTTTTCTTCTTTTTCGGTTGGTCCTGCGCTGCGGATTTTTCGACGGTGACGCTTGCCGCCTTTTCACCGAGCTTGGTGAAACCGTATTGCCGCGGCTCGAAGCCCGCCGGGAACTTGGTCTTGGCGTCGTAGATGACCTTTTTCGCCGTGAACTTTTCGATGTGGGCGTTGGAAAGATCCGCGCCCGAGAAATCGACGTCTTCCATCTTGGTATCCGCGTCGAACTTTGCGTTCTGCATGTTGGCGTTCAGGAACGTGACCTTTTCAAGCTTCGCGCCGGAGAAGTTCGCGCCGGTCAGGGTGGCGAGGTCGAAGCTCGTGCGGTTGATCGTGGAGTTCGAGAAGTTCGCCTTCGTCAGGTCGGCATTGTCGAAGATGTTCTTGAATACGTATGTGCCGTCGAAAATCGCCTTCTGCATGATGGCGCCGCGGAAGATGCTCTTGCTCGCTTCGCCGTCAAAAAAAGAGACCTTGTTCATCTTGGCCTTTTCGAATTCGCTCTTCGTGACGGTTCCCTTGTCGAAGACCACGCCGGAAAGATCTTGTCCGCTGAACTTCATGTTCTTGACGGTGGACTGTGCAAAGGAAGCCTTTTGCAGCTGGACCTTGGACAGGTCAACATCGTTGAAGTCCGTAAGGGAAAGGTCTGCGCTTTGCATGTTCACGTTGATGAACTTGGTGCCGCCGAAGTCCGCCTTGGAAAGACCCGCCTTGGTGAAGTTCACGTCGCGAAGTTCCACGCCGCTGAAGTCCGCGTTGATGAGGTTGCATGCCGTGAAGTCCGTCTTGACGATAATCGCGTCCGAGAGGTTTGCGGCACCCATCAGGGAGCGGGAGAAGTTCGTATTGGTCAGGTCGGCATCGCTGAAGTCCGCTTGCGTCAGATCGACATCGATAAACGAGGCGTTCTTGAGGTTCGCTTTCGAAAAGTCCGCCTGGTCCGAGACCTTCATCGCATCGAGGCGGGCGTTCTCCAGGTTGGCCTTGGGGAATCTCGAATCGAGAAGGGTCGCCCGGTAGAGGTTCGCTCCCTTCAGGTTTGCTTCCTTAAAATCGGAACCGCGCAGGTCCGCCCCCGAAAGGATCGCTTTTTCCAGATTGGCTTCGCGGAAATCCGGATTGTTCATCACGGCGTTCTGGAATCCGACTTCGCGCAGGTCCGCGCCGCGGAAGGAAACCGGTTGCGCAGTCGCGTTCGCACGCTGGAAGTTGGTCACGTTCTTGACCGCTTTCGCGTTTTCGAAATTGAAACCGTCGATTCGCTTGTCGCGGAGAGAAACGTCGATGTTCTTGCCGCTCCAGTCGGTTTGCTGCGCAAAGGCTCCGGCTGTGAGTGTGGCGAACAGCAAGACGCCGAACTTGGATTTCAAATGGAAGTGCATATTCATTTCTTATCCTTTTTAAGAGTCCAAACAAAATTTTGACCACCCTAAAATAAATTAAAAACCGGGCATCGGATAAAAAAAAGATGGAACCTGTCCACAAAAAAGCTATTTTACACGCCATGGCGCGATATTTGAAGAATTTTTACGATGTAATCGTATGCGGTGCTGGTCCTGCCGGTCTCTATGCCGCGAACTGTCTTCAAAGGGAGGCGACCGGAAACGTTTCCGTGCTGCTTCTTGATAAAAAGTCGCCGTGGAAGGAACCGGTTCCGTGTGCCGAAGCGGTTTCTAGGAAGATTTTTTCCCGCTACTGGAAACCGAACGAATCCTGGGTGCGGAAACATCTGGACGGTGTCTATTTTACGTCTCCCGACATGACCCGCGTAGAATATTTCCAGAAGGACTGCGGGCTGATCCTGAACCGCGCCATGTTTCACCGCGAAATGGCGGAGAAGGCCGCTGAGCGTGGCGTGGAATGCCATTTCGAAGATGCTGTCGAAAAGATTGGACGGAACCAGGACGGAACCTGGAGCGTCTCCGTTTGTGCGGATGGAGAATCCGTTTGTCTGAAAGCGCGGACGATTATCGATGCGACGGGACCCGGAGCGAAAATTACGCGTGGGGTTTCTGGACTGGAAGCCTTGGAATCCGGGAATTTTGATCTGGAATCCGCCGTGTTCGCCATTGCGGAGAACGTTCCCCACGATCCGAGCCGTATCGAGCTGTTTTTCGGGCATAGATACTTTGCCGGAGGCTACGGTTGGATCTTCCCGCGGGACGGGAAAACGGTAAACATCGGGCTTGTCGATGGCAGGGAGTTCCTAAAGTCGCATCCGCCGCTTTCGACGCTCCGGAAGTTTATCGCGGAGGAATTTCCCGAAGCGAAGATCCTCTCTGTCTTCGGGGGGGCGATTCCGTGCGGGCAGTCGGAACGTCCCATTGCCGCACTAGGCGTTTTCAAGGCGGGGGATTCGGCGAGTACGGTAAATCCCATCAGCCGGTCCGGTATCGTGGAGGCCCTGAAAAGCGGAAAGATCACTGCCGAATGCGCTCTGAAATGGCTTTCCGCCTCGTCGGATGCGGAACGTCTCGCTGCGGAAAAGGAGGCTTTCGTCCGCTGGCTGAAAATCCAGGGAAAGACTCACCGGAACTTTCACCGCGCGAAGAAAGGCTTTGCCGGCATCACCGATGCGGAGTTTGACCGGGCCGCCCACAGGCTCGCTTCGATTCCCGCGGAAAAGAGAACCCTCTTCCGCATCTTCTGGACGGTCCTTTCCTCGTCCCCGCGGATCCTCTGGAAAATGCGCTCGTTCTTTATCTAAAAAGGGAAAAGGCGATTTCGATGAAAAGCATTCAGGAAATTGAAGATGAAATCCGTTTGGCGTTTGCGGGCTTTACGTCGCCAGACGACAAGTGGGAATATCTGCTGAAGCTTGCCCGGGAACATCCGGGAATGGATCCCGCGCTGCGGAACGAAAAGTTTCTCGTTTCGGGGTGCGCCTCGAAGATGTTTCTCGTCCCGGAATTTGCGGGCGGCGTCCTGCACTTTCATATGGACACGGAAGTTGGATCGGCCAATCCGCTGATAAGCCGCGGCCTCGGCGCCTTGGCGCTAAAGATTTACGACAACCGGACTCCGGACGAAATCCTTGCCGCGGATCCGGCGTTCTTTCAGAAAATCGGCTTGCAGACCGGGCTTTCCCCGACGCGGGCGAACGGGTTTGCGAGCCTTCTCAAACAAATCTATCTGTATGCAGAGGCGTTCAAGGCCCTCGGGCGTATCAAAAAACAGGAGTGACGATGCTGAGCTTTATCAATATCATGGGCAAGAAAAATCCCCTCGATGAAGATGACGGGGAAGAAGGTTCCGAAAACGGCAATAAGAAAGTGGAAATCTCGGGATTCATCGGGTGGCAGGATGTGCTTGTCATCCTGGTGATCATCGGAGCTGTCTTCGGCGGCTACAAGTATTACCAGCATACGAAGCAGGAAAGTTCCGAACTCTTCGCCCGTTGTGCGCTTCTCTATGACGGCGGCGATCTGCTTGCCGCGAAGGCCTGCTACGACAGTACCTGGGATTTGAGCTATGTCCCGAACGATTTGGACAGCTTGCGCGTCATCCGTCTAGGCGCAATCCAGGATTTGCAAAATGCCCAGGAATATATTTTGGAAGACGTCCGATCGGCACTGCAGAACGCGGATACGGCAAAGGCCCTTTCGGCGATGCGCGATTTCAAGAAGCCCGTAATTCTTTCGGAGGATGATGCGTCGGAGTGGGGAACTTTCGAAGCGGCCCTTGCCGACAGGCTTTTGGAAAAGTCTTCGGCGGAAACAAAGGATTCTACCGCGGCGAAGTAGTTTCTACGGTTATCCTCCTCTCGTCTCCGCTTCCGACAGAAATTGTCAGACGGTGGGTGACGCCGGAGGTGTCGTCTAGGCGTTCGGGCCACTCGATGAGGGTGACGCCTTTTTGTGACATGTAGTAATCGATTCCGATTTCCCCGAGGTCCGCGTGCGGCGGCAGGCGGTAGAGGTCTAGGTGATAGAGCGGCATTTCCGGATTGGGATATTCGTGGACAATCGTGTATGTCGGGGAATTGACCTGTCCGGTGAATCCGAGACCAGAGCAGATCCCGCGGCTGACGACGGTTTTCCCGGCGCCGAGCGTGCCGTAGAGGGCGATGACCGATCCCTTTTTTAGCGTCTTTGCAAAATTCTTCGCCCATTCGAGGGTTTCCTCTTCCGAGCGGGTCGTGACGTTGGCGGAAATCGCAAATGTCATAGCCTGTCCCTGAACTGTTCGTAGGTGAAGCGGCGGACCAGCTTGAATTTTCCGTCTTTCCAGATGCCGATGCTCGGATGCGGCACGCCGTTGAAGAAAGTCGTCTTGACCATCGTATAATGGATCATGTCGAAGAACACGATGCGGTCTCCCACATGGAGCGGGCTATCGAACGAGTAGTCCCCGACGATATCTCCGGCAAGGCACGTGTCTCCGCCGAGGCGATAGTCGAACTTCTTTTCCCCGGGATTTCCCGCGCCGATGACCGTTGGACGATAGGGCATTTCCAGACAGTCGGGCATGTGCGCACTTACCGAAATGTCCAGGATGGCGATGTCCTTTTCGTTGTGGACGATGTCCTCGACGGTCGCGACCAGTTCCCCTGTCTGCCATCCCACGGCTTCGCCCGGTTCGAGAATCACCTGGACGTTCGGGTAGCGCCTGTGAAAGTCCTTGAGAATGCGGACGAGCCTTTCTGCATCGTAGTCCTTCCGGGTGATGTGATGCCCGCCCCCGAAGTTCACCCACTTCATCCGGGGAATCCACGTTCCGAAGCGTTCTTCGAAATTTTGCAGGACCGCTTCGAGGGCGTCTGCGTTCTGTTCGCAGAGAGCATGGAAGTGCAACCCTTCGATGCCGTCGAGCAGTTCCGGTCGGAATTCCTTCCGGGTGACGCCTAGCCGGGAGAACCTGCCACATGGGTTGTAGAGGTCCGTTTCGACTGTGGAAAATTCCGGATTGACGCGAATCCCGGGACTTACGCGCCTTTCGAGCGTCCTTTCCTTAAAGCGCGTCCACTGGGAAAAGCTGTTGAACGTGATGTGGTTTGCGCAGGAGAGGATTTCGTCGATTTCGGAGTCCCGATAGACCGGGGCAAAAACGTGCACTTCCTTTCCCATTTCTTCCTTGGCGAGCCTTGCCTCGTTGAGGCTCGAAGCGGTCGCTCCGGCGAGATACTTCCCGATGAGCGGAAAGGTGCTCCACATGCTGAATCCCTTGAGCGCGCAGATGATCTTGACGTCTGCGGTATTTTCGATTTTTTTGAGAAGTTCCAGGTTGCGGATGAGCCTGCTTTCTTCGAGAACGTAGCAAGGGGAGGGAACTTGGGAATAGTCTATCATAGCCCAAATTTACTTTTTACTAGATTTTCCACCAAGAGAGGTTTTCTTTTGAATCGAATTTGCAGTCATCTTCTCGCCTTTTTGGGTCTTTCGTCCTTCGCCTTTGCGCAGGTTCCCGTTTCGCCGGTCGTCTCTTCCCCGATCGAAACTTCGTCGTCTTCCGCGCAGATTTCCACGCGCGGTCCGGGCGATTTCGGCAAGGCTATCCAAGCCAAGATGGATTCCATCTCGGCGGCTCTCAAGGCGAATGCCGGGGAGTCCAATTCCGACAGTATCGCGAAGGTCAAGGCGGACAGCGTCCGCGAAGCCCTCAAGGCTGGTAGCTATATTCCGCGGGCGAAATACGACAAGAGCAATTTCGATTCGTGGAAAATCGACACGGTCTTCCAGAAGGCGATGAAGGAACGCGTCGTCGGGGACTGGAGAACGCCGATTCTTTCGCATGGGCACGCTTTTCGCGATGCGGAACTCAAGTTTCTGATGAACGATACGCTTGTCGGAACGACCCGCACCTATTCGGATTCGGGCCGCTACCAGATGACGGGGGAATACACCTACCGTGCCCGTTACCGTTTCGAGAACGATTCGACGATTGTCGCCCGCGAAGTTTTCAAGGACCGCGGGGTTGTACGTTGGGACTTTATCCAGTTCGAAATCAAGGACAACGTGTTCAAGTATCACCTGGAAAAAATCGAGTTCCGCGACTTGAACGACAACTGGCTGAACGCGCTGCAGGGCTTTGAACGGGTCGCTCCGGAAATCTACCTGCGTACGGATGGAAAAGGGCAGGCGCCCAAGTCCGTCTTGAATGTAAACGACAAATAGTCTCGATGCACCGGACTGCTCTCGGAATGCTTCTTCTGGCAGTGCCGGTCTGCGTGCTTGTGGGAGGGACCGTCTTTTTCGGTTCGGCTGCCATCGGCCTTTCGGATGTGTGGGACGCCTTGTTTTTTAAGGGGAAGCCTTTTGCCGAGGATGTCGTGTGGCAGATTCGCATCCCTAAGGCTTGCTCTGCGATTCTGTCCGGGGTATCGCTTGCGGTTTCGGGACTCGTGCTGCAAAGCGTATTCAAGAATCCGCTAGCGGGACCTTTTGTCCTGGGGGTGAGTTCCGGGGCGAACCTGGGTGTCGCGCTTGTCCTGCTTGCCGGATTCGGGAAGGGAAGCCTTGGCGTCGTTCCTGGTGCGGCGGTCGGGGCTTTCGCTGTCGTATGGATAGTCCTGTTCGCGTCGAGGTTTGTCGCGCATTCCGTTTCGCTGCTGATTGTCGGGTTGATGGTCGGCTATTTCGTCGATGCGGTCGTCGCCTTTTTGATGTCGGTGAGTTCCGCGGAATCGCTGCGAGGCTTTGTGTCATGGGGGATGGGCTCGTTTTCGAGAGTTCCGCTTGCGAGCATTGGAAGCTTTGCCCTTGTGGCTGCGCTAGGAACCTTGCCCTGCCTTCTGTGTCTCAGGTATCTGAATGCGGCCCAGGTCGGGGATTCCTTTGCGGAATCGCTTGGCATCCGGGTGAAGTTTTCGCAGATGCTCGTTCTTTTCGGCGCGAGCCTCCTCGCCGCGGGTTCGACCGTTTATTGCGGACCGATTGGCTTTTTGGGACTGGCTTCTCCGCATATCGCCTTTGGAATTTTCCGGACAACGAACCACCGCGTCCTGTTGCCCGCTTCGGCCCTTGTGGGAGCGAACCTCGCCCTTCTGTCCGGACTGGTTTCGGGAATTCCGCTGTCGAGCGTGACAAGCCTCGTCGGCGCGCCCATCGTCCTCTGGATTTTTTTGCGCTCGGGACGCGGAGGCGGAAATGGCTAAAGCGATTTTGCGGGCGGAGAATTTTTCGGCAGGATACGGGAAACCTCTTTTTTCCGAGGCGGAAATCGTTCTGGAAAGCGGGCGGGTCGTTTCGCTGGTCGGCCCCAACGGAACGGGCAAGAGTACGGTTCTCCGGTGCTTTGCAGGACTTCTCCGTCCGCTGTCGGGGAACATTTTTCTTTGCGGAAGACCGATTGAAAGTTTCCTTCCCCGGGAACGCGCGAAGCTTGTCGCTTCGGTCTTTACGCAAGTGCGGATTCCTTTCGGCATGAAGTGCCGGGAATTCGTCTCCCTGGGGCGGATACCCTATTCCGGCTGGCTTGACGGACGTTCAAAGGTGGACAGCCAATCAATTGATGCTTCGATTTCGAGTGTCGGGATGGAAGCCTTTGCTGACCGCCGGGTATCGGATCTTTCGGACGGGGAACGTTCCCGGGTGTTCCTCGCTCGGGCTTTTGCGTCGGAGCCGAAAGTCCTGCTTCTCGACGAACCTACCGCGTTTCTGGACATTCCGAATATCCTGGGCCTTTTCCGGCTCCTGAAAAAAATGGCTCGAGAAAAAAATGTCGCCGTGCTGCTTTCGACGCACCATTTGGACTATGCGCTAAAATTTTCGGACAGAGTCCTTGCCTTTGACGGTCTGGGAAATATCCGGGAAGACTCTCCGGATGCCTTGGCGCGTTCCGGTTTTTTGGCGTGGGCCGGCGGCGAATCCTTAGCGGAAAAATCCGATGAAAATCCTTAACCTTTTAGCGCCTTGTCTGTTACTTTGTGTACAATTTACCGCTTGTATCGGTACGAAAAAGGCGGAAGGACCGCTCCCGCCTTATCTGCAGGAACATCCTTGTGGAGAAAAGCATCTGCTCTGGAAGGCTACCAAGGCGAACCAGCCCGATATCTGGCTTTTCGGGAGCATCCACGTGGCGGATTCCTCCTTTTATCCGTTTGCTCCGGTTGTCGATTCGGCGCTTGAGACGGCGAGCCTTGTCGCTGCGGAACTCGATATCCAGGAGGATTCGACGCTTGCCTTGACGGGACGCCTTGTGCAGGAAAATGGAACGCTTCCCGAAAACCTTCGCCTGCGGGATGTCTTGCCGGATTCCCTGTATCGGCAAATCGATTCGCTCGCGTCGTCGTGGGGCTTTTCGGCAAGGCTTCTGGAGTCGTTCCGCCCGTGGCTTGTCGCCGTATCGCTTTCGGCGTTCGCCTTTGAACGGATGGGGCTCTCGGGGGAATTTGGTATCGACAGGGAAATCCTTTTGCGGGCGGAGGACCAGGGAAAGGAAATCTTCGCCTTGGAAACCCCGGGAGACCAGATAGGAATCTTTTCGGATTCGGAAGATTCGCTCGGAATCGAGTACCTGAAGAATACGCTAGGGGAAATCCAGTTGGCGGATTCGATGCTTTCGGGAGTCATGAATGCCTGGAAATGCGGCGACGCGCAGGGGCTTCGCCGGTTTCTCGATGCGGATGACAATATCTATGAAGAGGAACTTGGCGCCAAGCGAAATATCCGGATGGCGAAAAGCGTCGATTCGCTTTCGGCTTCGGGACAAAAGGTTTTCCTTGTCGTGGGGAGCGCACATCTCGTAAGCTCCGGGGCGAACATCCTGACGCTTCTGGAAGAAAGGGGCTACAGAATCGAAGCGTATTAGCGAGGTTACTTCCGGATGCTCTTGATATCGAGACCGATGCGGGCTGCGTAGGCGTAGAGCGCCTGTCGCATCATGCCGAACGCTTCTGCGGTTTTCTTGACCGAACCGTTGTTTTCCCGGAGCTTCGCAATGATGAATTTGCGTTCCTCGCCCTTCTGGATTTTCTGGAATTCGTCAAAGGATATGCCTTTCCAGTCGCGCTGCGGAAGGCTTACCCGGATATTTTTTTTCGGGAAAATGTTTTCGTAGGTGATTTCGTCGCCGTCCATGAGGACTATCGCCCGGTGGATTGCATTTTCGAGTTCGCGGATGTTTCCCGGCCAGTCGTATTCCACTAGGGCCTGCATGGTTCCATCGGAAACGTACGGGGCGGTTTCGCGCAGGGAAAACTCGCGGATAAAGTGATGGACCAGTTCCGGGATGTCTTCCTTGCGTTCACGCAGTGAGGGAACTTCGATGGGGATGACGTTCAATCGGTAGAAAAGGTCCTTTCGGAACGAGCCTTTTTCGGCTTCCTCTTCTAGGCGGTGGTTTGTCGCGGCGACAATCTGTACCTTGATCTTTTTCGTCTCGTTGGAACCTACCTGCCTGATTTCGCCTTCCTGAAGGGCGCGCAAGAGTTTTGCCTGCATTGGGAGTGGTATGTCCCCGACTTCGTCGAGGTAGAGGATGCCGCCGCTTGCCGCTTCAAAGAGGCCCTTTCTTTCGGAGAAAGCCCCGGTGAAGGAGCCTCGGGCATGTCCGAAAAGTTCGCTTTCGAAAAGGCTTTCGTTAATTGCGCTGCAGTTAACGGAAACCATATGGTGGGAAACGGAGGCTATCGCCTTTGCGACCAGTTCCTTGCCGACTCCCGATTCTCCCTGGATGAGTACCGTTGCCCCCTTGCTCCGGATGGCCTTGAGAATTGAATCGTAGAGTTTTTTTACGGGGGCGCTGTGTCCGACGATTTTTTTCAGTGCCCCGTTGATGGATGCGAGAATCTCCGATTGGCCCTTGAGATAGAGAATCTCGGTCATGAAGCGTACTCGCAATTCCTCGGACGGGAGGATCGCGCTGAAAAAACGCGCCTGGAATGGGGAGGGCGGCTTGGATGTCTGGCTGAAACCTAGAAATCTCGTTGCCGGGGAAATTTCATGGAATATGCGGAACAGGTCTTCGGAAAAGTCCCGGTCCAGGTTGATGACCGTGATCGCCGGCGAAAAGCGTCGGAACGTATCCGCCGCTAACAAGGGATCCGCGCAGAGTCGTGTTTCGTAACCTTCTACGCTTGAAAGAACATCCTCTAGGAAGGAAACGTTCTCGTTCTCTTCGGAAAGGATGAGAATCCGTGTCTTTCCCATAGAGGCTGCTTATTTGCCGAGCGCCTGGGAGCGGAGCGTTGCCGCTTCGACGGTGTGCATTAGCATGCCGCGCAATCCGGCGTCTTCGAGAACCTGGACTCCCGCGATAGTCGTTCCCGCAGGCGATGAGACCATTGCGGAAAGTTCGCCCGTGTCCTTGCCCGACTTTTTCAGGAGTTCAATGCTCCCTTCGATTGTGGCGAGCGTAAGCTCCATGGCGACAGGGCGGGATAGTCCCATCTTGACGCCGCCGCGGACAAGGCCCTCGATAAATTCGAAAACATATGCCGGTGCGCTGCCGGAAAGTCCGGTGACCGCATCGATCAGGTTCTCGCTCACCGTGACGACCGCACCGACAGTTTCGAGAAGCGCCTTGGCGATTTCGAGCGATTCGTTGGAAAGCCCGTCTGTCGCGATGGCGATGGCGCCTTTTCCGACGGTGAGCGGCAGGTTCGGCATTACCCGGACGACATCGCCGTGATCAAAGTCTAGCAGTTCGAGTATCTTCTTTCGGGAAACGCCTGCCATGATGGAGATTATCTCGGGGCGCGAAGCTGTCTTTCCCTTGGCGCTTTTGCTCCATTCCCCGGCGACAGCTCCGAAAACCTGCGGCTTGACACAGAGGAAAATGACATCGGCGTCGTTTGCCATCTTGCCGAAATCGTGGTAGCGGATAGCTCCGAGTTCCTCGACGGACATTGCCGTCTTTTCAAACGGCTCGTAAAAGAGGATCTCTCCGGGATTCTTGCCTGCCGAGAGAAGCCCGCGGAGAATCGCGCCTCCCATGTTTCCGGCTCCGGCGAATGCGATTTTCTTTGGCATATTGAACTCCTTAGCCGTTCATCGAAGCCAGAAACTCTTCGTTGGTCCGTGTTTTTGAAAGCTTGTCCCGCATAAATTCCATGATTTCCACGGAAGTCTGTTCCTGCAGGAACTTGCGGAGTATCCAGACGCGGCGGAGCGTGTCGTCGTCGAGCAGGAGCTCTTCCTTGCGGGTTCCGGACTTGAAAATGTCGATTGCGGGCCAGATGCGCTTTTCCGCGATGCGGCGGTCGAGTACGAGTTCCATGTTGCCCGTTCCCTTGAATTCCTCGAAGATGACTTCGTCCATGCGGCTGCCCGTTTCGATGAGGGCTGTGCCGATAATGGTGAGGGAGCCTCCGTTTTCGATTTTTCGGGCCGCTCCGAAGAAACGCTTTGGACGTTGCATGGCAAGCGCATCCACACCGCCGGAAAGGATTTTTCCCGAGTGGGGGATGACGACGTTATTCGCCCGGGCAAAGCGCGTAATGGAGTCTAGCAGGATGACGACATCGTTGCCGTATTCGACGAGTCGTTTCGCCTTTTCGAGAAGAATATCGGCGACTTGCGTATGATGTTCAGGCGGTTCGTCGAATGTCGAAGCGATGACCTCGCCTTTGACGTGTCGGCGCATGTCGGTCACTTCTTCCGGGCGTTCGTCGATGAGAAGGACGAACAGCTTGACTTCCGGGTGGTTCTTCGCAATGGCGCCCGCGATATTTTGCAGGAGGACCGTTTTTCCTGTCCGCGGAGGGGCGAGGAGAATGCTGCGCTGGCCCTTGCCGATGGGCGAGAAGAGATCCATGATGCGCGTGGAATATTCGTCCTGCTTCCATTCTAGGTTCAGCTTCTGGTATGGATGTATCGGGGTCAGGTATTCGAAGGCGACGCGGTGCTTTGTCTTGGCGGGATCTTCGCCGTTCACCGTATCGACGCGGGCTAGCCCGAAGTAGCGTTCGTTGTCGCGCGGCTGTCGGACGAGACCCGTAATTGAATCTCCCGACTTGAGTTCGAAGCGGCGAATCTGGTTCGGGCTGATGTAGATATCATCCTGCCCGGCGAGATAGTTCAGGTCGGCATTTCGCAGGAACCCGTAGCCCTCCTTCATGATTTCGAGAGTGCCTTCCGTATAGATGGGGGCGCCTTCGCCGGAAATGGCTCCGAGAATCCGGTAGATGAGCGCCTGTTTTTTGAGACGCTTGACGTCCGGGATGTTGAGCGATACCGCTTTTTCCTGCAGATCGAACATCGGCGTGTTGCGGAGCTCACGCCAACGCTGCATGGCGATGGCTACCTTTTCGGGATCCGCCGGTGGCGCCTGGAGCTGGTCGTCGGGAATATCGTCTTGCGGCAGGTAGCGGTTGTTCCTGCCATACTTGTTCCGTCCGAACTTGTTGAACTTGCTGTGGCGATTGTTGTTCGCGTTGAAACCGTTGTTCCCGAAATTTTCGTTTCCGTTGCCGAACCGGCGGTTATAGCGGTTCGTTCCGCCGAAAGGCGCATCGGGCATTGGGGCTTCGAATGCGGGGTTGTTCTGTACGGCGCTCATGTCGGCTGTTGCGTTTCCGTTGCCTGTCGCGGTGACAGTCGTCCCCGCTTCGGTGGGAATCGTTCCCTGGTTTTCTTCGGAAAGTTCGCTTGTGCCTGGGGTCGCCGTGACGACAGGTTCCTCGGAAAGCTCCGAAGTCGGGACTGGCGTCCCTTTGGTAAATTCGTTCGGAGAAAACTCGTTTCGGGCTTCGGGCTGGAAGGTCTCTTCCTGGATACTTGGCGCGGCCTTTTCGCTGGATTCTTCGGGGCGCACCTTGCGCGGACGTCCGCGGTGACGTTTGGGAACCTGGCTTTCGGCGGGTTGGACCTGGTCTTCCGGGAATGTGATGGGAGCAGCCAAGTCGCCTAGGGAGGAAAGATCCGGAATTGGGGTATCGGGGGAAATCGTATCGGAAATCAGATGAACGGAAACGGAACCGTCAGTTTTTTTCGGTCTGGGCACAGGGACTCCTGCGAACTGTGAATAAGAGAATGGGAATTGTGAAAAATCAGGTGGAAAAAGCAAGAATGCTTGATCCGGACCCTAATATAGATAAAAAAATCTATATTGGCACTTGTGGAATCCTTGGAACGAGTCTTCGTTGCTTTAGGTAGCAATATCGCGCCACGGGGCAAACGTCTCGCGGAGGCGAGAGATATGCTCAGGCGGATTTCCCTGGGCGGCTGGCTGGAAAGTTCCTGCTACGAAACATCGCCTGTCGGGCCAGAGGGGCAAGGGCCTTTCTTGAACCAGGTCGTCTCTTTTTGGTATGGCAGGGGACCCCGCAGATTGCTCAACTACCTGAAGGGGACGGAACTTTTTTTGGGACGCCGTCCGCGAGGGCACTGGGAGTGTCGCGAAATCGATCTCGATCTTCTCTACTATGGCGAGCGGATTTGCGATGGGCGTCTAGGCGGACCGGTTGTTCCGCATCCGCTGGCGGCTTCCCGCGGCTTTGTGATGGTCCCGCTCGCAGAAATCGCTCCGGATATGCGCGATCCGCTCCTCGGCAAGACCGCGATCGGAATTCTCGAAGATCTCAGGTCGTTGAAAGTCGAAACAGAATTCAGGAAGGTGGAGGTTGATGATGAATGAGGCTTTTGTCGGCCATTCAAATCCCGAGACGACATGGAAACTCCCGGAAAGAATCCGTTTTCTTGCCATTGACGGAGTCATCGGTGCGGGGAAGACCTCGCTTTCCCGCATTCTCGCCAAGGCCTTGGGCGCAAACCTGGTCCTAGAGCAGTTTGACGAGAATCCCTTTCTTTCGAGCTTTTACAAAAATCCGGAAGCCTATGCCTTCCAGACGCAGCTTTTCTTTCTCCTTTCGAGAATCCGCCAGTTCCAGGACGCCTTTGTGCAGAACGACCTGTTCTGTCATACGGTGGTCAGCGACTACACGTTCGAAAAGGATAGGATCTTTGCGTTGCAGAATCTTTCGGAAAGCGAACTTGCCATGTACGATACCGTTTCGAAAAGCCTTTCCGGAAACCTTCCGACACCGAACCTGATTGTCTATCTGCAGGCGGATGTCCCGACTCTCCTCGACCGGATCGAACACCGAGGGCGTCCCATGGAAAAGAATATCGATGCCGACTATCTGCGCGAGCTCCTCGAGCGCTACGACCATCATTTTTGGCACTATACCAAGGCGCCCGTGCTGATTATCAACACGAACAAAATCGATTTTGTCAACAACGAAAAGCATCTGGATCTGGTGTTGGACGCGATTGCCGCGGCACCGACCCGGACGACCTATTTTGCACCTGAAGGTTAGTCGAATGAAACTCATCAAGACGATTCCAGAAATGCGGGCGGCGCTCCTGCCGCTCAAGAAAGCGGGGAAGACCGTCGGACTTGTCCCGACGATGGGAGCCTTGCACGAAGGGCATATGAGCCTCGTGGAGGCTTCCGCGAAGGAAAACGACGTAACCGTCGTGAGCGTTTTCCTGAACCCGATCCAGTTCGGGAAGAACGAGGATCTCGAGAGCTATCCGCGGCGTCTCGAAAAGGATGCGGAACTGGTGAATGCCCACGGCGGAACTTTTGTCTTTGCCCCGAGCGTTTCCGAGATGTATCCCGACGGGGATCCGTTGACCCTTGTCCGCGACGAGACGCTCGAACATCTCTACTGCGGGGCGTACCGTCCGGGGCATTTCCGCGGCGTACTCACGGTTGTTTCAAAGCTTTTCAATATCTCTGGCGCGGACCGCGCCTATTTCGGAAAGAAGGATTACCAGCAGGCTTTCCTTATCCGTCGCATGGTGAAAGACTTGAACTTTCCTGTCGAAATCCGCCTGATGCCGATTGTCCGCGAAATTTCGGGTCTTGCCCGTTCGAGCCGGAACGAATACATGGACCAGGTGGAGCGCGATGCCGCTGTCGCCATTTCAAAGGCGCTGCTCGCGGCAAAGGCTTCTTACGATTCCGGGGAAAGGTCGGTCAATGCGCTCCGCTCCAGGATCCAGGAAAGCGTCGCTCACGCGGGCGGAGTTGTCCAGTATGTGGAAATCGCCAGCCGGGAAACCTTGCTTTCGATTTCCTCGGGAACGATTCGAGAACCGTCGGTCATTCTCGTCGCCGCTTTCTTTGGAACGACCCGCCTGATCGACAATATCGAACTTTAATCCTGGCCTAGCTTCCTAGAATCCCAGTTCCTCGTCATATCCCCGAGGATGAACTTTTGGGGCGGTTTTGGGCTATGCGGCTTTTCCGCGTATCGCTAGAAAAGCTTGCTTGCTGCCGTCCGGTTTGGCGATTTTCAAAAAATGCTTGTAGTCAAGTGCGAAAAATTCGGTCTTGCCGTTTAGTTGATGCGAAATGGCGTATAGATTTATTTCGAGATTCTTGTACCGTGCCGGCGTTTGTCGGGTGGTTTGAAATTAGCGAGACTTCTTTTTGCGGGAAGCGAACCATTCGTCGAATGTAATCGATCGGTCAAGGTATCCTGTCGGGGTGAGTTCGAGGACACGGTTGGCGATGGTTTCGGCAAATTCGTGGTCTTCCGTGCAGAAGATAATCGGACCTTTGTAGGCCTTGAGGCCGTTGTTCAGCGCGGTGATCGATTCGAGATCGAGATGCGCGGTCGGTTCGTCGAGCATCAGCATGTTCGCGTTCGAAAGCATCATGCGGCTGAGCATGCAGCGGACCTTTTCGCCTCCCGAAAGAACTTTCGCCGATTTGAGCGCTTCTTCGCCGGTGAAGAGCATGCGTCCGAGGAACCCGCGGATAAACGTTTCGTCCTGTTCCTTGCTGAACTGGCGGAGCCAATCGACGAGGGAAATGTCCGAGTTGAAGAATGCGTCGTTGTTCTTCGGGAAATAGCTGGTCGCAATGGTCGTTCCCCACTTGACCTTGCCCGACTTGATGTTTTCGTCGTTCTGGATGGCTTCGAAAAATGCGGTCTTGAGAACTCCATAGTCACCGACCAGCGCGACCTTGTCGTTTCCGCCGAGCGAGAAATTTAAATGTTCGAGCTTGGTGCCGTCTTCGGCGGCGACGGTCAGGTCCTTGACTTCGAGGACGATTTTTCCCGGTTCGCGGTCCATCTTGAAACTGACCCACGGGAACTTGCGGCTCGAAGCGGGCATCTCTTCGACCGTCATCTTGTCGAGAAGCTTCTTGCGGCTGGTGGCCTGCTTTGCCTTGGATGCGTTCGATGCGAATCTCTGGATGAACGCTTTCAATTCGGCAATTTTTTCTTCTGCTCGACGGTTCTGGTCCTTGCGCTGCTTCTGGGCGAGCTGGCTTGCTTCATACCAGAATTCATAGTTTCCCGCATAGAGGTTTACGCGTCCGTAGTCGATGTCGCAGATGTTCGTGCAGACCGTATTCAGGAAGTGTCTGTCGTGGGAGACGACGATGACCGTGTTCTCGAAGCGTTCGAGATAGTCTTCGAGCCAGCTGACGCATTCGAGGTCCAAATGGTTTGTCGGTTCGTCAAGCAGCAGAATGTCCGGGTTGCCGAAGAGCGCCTGGGCGAGAAGTACGCGGATCTTTTCGTTGCCGTCAAGTTCCTTCATCAGCTTGGCGTGGGATTCTTCAGGAATGCCTAACCCCTTGAGAAGCGTCCCGGCGGAGGATTCCGCTTCGTATCCGCCCATTTCACCGAATTTCGTTTCGAGATCGATCGCTTCCATGCCTTCTTCCTCGGTCATTTCCGGCTTGGCGTAGAGCTCTTCGCGGCGTTTCCCGGTCTTGTAGAGTTCGGCATATCCCATCATGACCGTGTCGAGAACGGAAAATTCCTCGAAAGCGAAATGGTCCTGCTTGAGGACGGCGATGCGTTCGCCTGCATCGTGTGTGACATCTCCCGTATTCGGTTCCAGTTCTCCAGAAAGGATTTTCAGAAACGTGGATTTTCCGGCACCGTTTGCGCCGATAATTCCGTAGCAGTTTCCCTTGCGAAACGAGAGGTTGACTTCCTTGAAAAGCACGCGGCTTCCGTATTGCAGACTGACGTTAGAAACATTGAGCATGGCGCCAAAGATAGTAAAAATCAGGGAACCGGCGCAAGGAAGTTCCTATCGGCCGAGAAAACCCTTTGAACGCATACGATTCAAAACGGCAAAAGGAAGCGCGGACGCTTCCTTTTGCCAAGAATTTGGAAGATTATTTCCTGGCGAGCTTTCCTGCGAGCGCGAGAACGGCGGAAACGGCCATGGCTGTCATTGTCGGTCCTATCGGCGAATTGCCCGCAATCTGGTAGATCCCGAATCCGAAAGCCCAGGCGATGAGGTTCCAAACCGGAAGCGGGCGCTTCACGAGGTAGTGGGAGATGGCGAAAACCGCAGCCATCGGGGCGAAGACGGAAGCGATGAGATAGAGGAAATCCGCATAGCGGTCGAGGATTCCTGAAGAGGAAAGGAACACGCCCAAGGCGCAGACGATGACGCCCACGATTTTCGGGTTCAGCTTGCCGCAGACAGTCTTCGCGGATTCTCCGGCGGAATAGGCGTCGAGAAATGTCGTGGTGACAGTCGAAAAGACGACGATGAGAATGCCGGGAATTCCCAGCCCGACGGAGAGAATTGCCTTGGGAAGATCCCCGGCGCCGGAAGAAGCGATGAGAATGCCGATGGCGTACATCCAGATGCTGACTATCGTATAGACGGTTGCCGAAGTTGCGGTGGCGGCAAAGGGACGCTCGGCGTTTTTCGTGTAATCCGAAACGAGAGGGAGCCAGGAAAGCGGCATTGCAACGGAAAGTTCGAACGCCGCCCAGAAGGAAAGCGTTTCCGTTGCGGTGTTCGAAACGGCGCTTGCGGAACCGAAAAGCTTAAAGGTGAGTATTGCGACAAGGACCGCGAGAAGCGCCATGGCGATTGTCGCGATATGCGCAAAATCCTTTAGCCCGATGAAAATCCAGACGGCGACGAGAATTGCGATGCCGACCGAAAGGAACGTCGCGTTTAGCGGGATTTCGAGACCGCCGAGAGCGGAGGCTCCCTGTGCTATCATGACGGATGTCCATCCGACGAGTTGCAAGAGGTTCAGCAACGCGAAAAACTTGGCTCCGTTTTTCCCGAACGCGGAAGCGGTCGATTCCATTGCGTTGAGACGCGCCTTTGCTCCGATAAGTCCGACCGCGAAAAGAAGCGCACCGCCTAGAAGATGTCCGAGAATTAAGGCTGCCCAGTTGTTTCCGGATTGGAGCCCCGCTTCGATTTCTGCGACAGAAACCGCCGCGCCAAACCAGATGAGACCATTGGCAAAAATGCCTGTACCTTGACGATTCATTATACCTCCGCAGGAATTACCCTGATCAGGTTTTCGGGTTTGTTCTCAGCATCCGCACACCGTGTGCGGTAGCACCCCGAATGAGTGGAACAAATGTAGTAAATTTAGGAAACAGGAGCTTTTTTTGGCGCCAGAATTTCGTCAATGACGTGTCGCATCTTTTCCGCCATGGCGTCCCAGCTCATGCCTAGCGCGCGTCTTCTCGCGTTTTCTTCGAGTGTCCCGAGGAGTTTTTTGTCGTGCAAGATGTTTGCGGCTTTTTTGCAGAAGCTTTCCGGGTCGGAGTTTTCGTATAGGATACCGGTTTCGCCGTCGATGACGGAATCTTTCAATCCGGCGACATTGTTTGACATTGAAATGGTTCCGCAAAGGTTCGCTTCGATGTTGTTGATGCCCCAGCCCTCCTTGAAGGACGGGTTGATGAAGAGCGAGGATCGGCTGAGAAGGTCGCGCTTCGCCTCTTCGGAAATCCGCCCGAGGAACTTGACGGAATCGCCGACGCCCTTTTCGCGGGCGAGCTTTTCGAGTTCTGCGCGGTAGTCTCCGCTACCCGCAATTTCAAGGACTATCCCGGGGACAAGTTCCTTTAGGCGCGGCATCGCATGGATGGCGAACTGCGCGTTCTTGTATTTCATCAGGCGTCCGATGTAGGAGATGACGGGCGGGGTCGCCTTGGGCAGTGTCGGGTAAAAGAATTCCGTGTCGATGCCCGGTTCCACGATGGAAATTTTCTTGGCGCGAATTCCCATGTCGATAATTTCATCTTTAGTGCTTTCGGAAATCGCAAGGAAGTTCTCTCCGCGGTAAAAGAGCGCGACCGCGCGTTCCATCAGATAGACGTAGAGGGCAATCGGAAAAACGGTTTCGCGGAAGATGGACTTGCGGAAGAAGTGCATCACCATGTGGAGACGTTTCGTCTTCGTGCCGAGCGGCGTGAAAAAGGGAATCTTGTTCAGGTCCTCGACGATTAGGTCGTAGTCCTTTTCGTGCTTCTTCGCATAGAAAAACGCAGAGTAGTTGAAGAGAAACTTGTTTCCGATGCGGACTGTACGCATTCCGTCGATGGTTTCTTCGTCCGGGAGGCCCTTGACGCGGTGGGCGAGAACCGTGACATCGAAACCGTTTTCGTTTAGCCGCCTGAAAATCTCGTGAAAATAGAGCTCCGCCCCGCCGGCTTCGGGATTTTTGATGTCTCGCCAGTTGATAAGAAGAATTTTTTTGTTGGCCACGGTAGTCCTTCGGTTTTACCGGTAAAATAGAAAAGCGGAATGGCGGAGGTGGGGAAAATTTCCGCTAGATCCTTTTCCGCTCCTTGAAAACAATCAGGTGCTCGCGTGCGCGGGTTGCGGCGACGAGCAGAAGGTGGGATTCGCTGTAGGGAAATCCCGGGTCGCTTTGGGAGGCGGTCATGTCGCTCAGGATGACGACACGGCTGTCGAGACCCTTGTAGCGTCTTGCGGAAACGATGTTGATTTTCTGGCCGTCGAGAGATTCGTTCACCCCGCTCCACTTGAACCTTTCGCTAGCGATATCCTTTAGACCGGAATGGTTTCGGCTGTGCATCGAAACGACGAGAATGTCCTTGGAATCGACCTTTTTTTTTCGGAGCCTTTCGATTTCCCGTTCAAGCATTTCCTTCTGTTCCCGGGCGTCTGTGTAAAATCGCACTTCAACGTCCTTTCCGAGCGGCGTGTTATCATAGCAGGGAATCCGGATATCCGTTTCGAAGCAAATCCAGTCGAGAATTTTGCGGGTCGAGCGGTAGCCGCAGGGAAGCACCATGACGGGCATCGCGTTGATTGTCGTGTTCCCGAGGACATCTCGTGCGTAGAGCGTCTGGGCCGGATCGTAAAAGAACCGCACCGTGCCGCATTCCCTGTCCTTTAAAAGCCCTAGAGCCGTATCGAGCCAGCCGTTCTCGAAATCCTGGCCTTCGTCAATGAGCAGGGCGTCGAAGAATCGGCTTGACGAACGGGTCTTTTTGGAGCTTCCTGCTCGGAGAATTTCGAGCGCTTTCGCAAAGGCGGCGGGGAGGCCTTCAAAGTATTCGCGTTTCGCTTCGGAATCGCGAGGTTCTTTTCTCGGCGCCCCGGGAACCCTGGCGAGGCGTACGTATTTCTGGGCGAAGCGGAAAAAGGAATGGGTTTCAATCGGAAAGTCCCGGACGCTTTCGGGATTCAGGCTCTGTTCGAGCTGCTCGGCGAGAAGATCGTTGTAGCAGAGGACCGCAACGCGCTTTCCCTCCTTTACAAGGCGTTCCGCTTCCCACTTGACTAGCATCGACTTTCCGGAACCGGCGACGCCTTCGATGCGCATCCGGCTGTTTCGCGTAATCGTCTTCATCAGCATCTTTTGCAGGTCGGTCGGCTGGACCCGCATCGATTCGTTCATCGCCCAGAGCTCCGGCCAGGAAGGTTCTCCGTAAGCGGCGAAGAAGTCGATTAGTTTTTGCAGGTTTTCCCCGGCGAGGCTTTCGTTGGGGTAGGGCTTTCCGCCGAAGGAGCTCTCCTTTGTCGTGAGCGCCCGTCGGACTTTCTGTTCGAATATCCTGGGAGATGCCGCATCGCCTTTGAGAAAAAGGTGCGACAGGGGAATCTGCCCGATGATGTTTCCCGCAGATTCCATTTCCGGGAAAAACGTCGCCCATTGGACGCGGATCCGGTAATACCCGTGATCTTCCTTGGGGAACATCTTGCTGAAATGGTCGTGTAGCGTGTGGATGACAGTCTTTACTTGGTCTGCTGGCGAACGGGAGAGGACGCGTCCGGACTGCTTCCAGACGAACTCGTCGAGATTTTCGTTTTCCCTTTCGGCGGTGATTGTCCCGTCCTTGCATTCGACGAGCAGTATTCCGCAGCTCGGGTTGTAGAGAATTCCGTCGATTTCGCGATTGAATTCTCCCCGGATGCTGTCTATCTGGAAGTTCAGTTGCGCGTTCATCCAGAGATACCAATCGTCCGAAAGCTGGCTTGCGAGTTCAAAGAAGCGCTTTTCGGATCGGGACTTGACGGACGCGTCTGGTAGTTTGCGGACATTTGCCATTGTTCGCCTCTTTAGCCTAGCTGTTCCCGGACCATTTCCAGGATTTTCGGGATAACGGTTTCGGGCCTTTCGTAAGAGGTCGCGCCTGCCGCTCGGACATGCCCGCCTCCGCCGAAGGCTCTTGCAATCCGGTTGACATCGACGGTTTCTTTCGAACGCAGGCTGACCTTGTAATTGTCGCCTGTCGGGTAGAGGAATATCGCTACTTCGGTTCCGGAGACTTCGCGAATGGCATCGATGACGGAGCCGACATCAAGCGGTGTCGCTTCAAAGCGGTCGAGGTCTTTCTTTTCGAGAAGCGAGAATGCCGCCTTTCCGCCAAGAGCCAGCTTGCAGCGTTCCATGGCAAGTCCCGTGACGAGGGTTGCCTTGTAGGATCGCGTGTAAAAGGTTTCGTTGATGATTTTTGAAAAGTCGCAACCTTTTTCGATGAGGGCTCCGACGCAATCCATCGTCCTCTTTGCCGTGTTGCTGAACTTGAACGCACCCGTGTCATGGACGATTCCGAGGTAGAGCGCGTTTGCCGTATCCTTCTTGATTCTTTCCGGGTAGAGGAGCGTGTAGAGCGTTTCGCTTGCCGAACTCGAATCGGGCTCGACGATGTTTACGTCGCAGAGGTTCCGCGGATTGCTGATGTGATGGTCGATGTTGCATGTCCGCTTTGCGTTTGCGAGGCATTCAGCGCCTCTCGCCCCGATGCGGTCAAAGGAAGGCGTATCGAGCAAAAAGGCGAGGTCGAAAGGTTCTCCGCGGTATTCGCTTTCGATGTTTTCCGCATCGCGAAGAATCCGGAATTTGTCGGGGAACGCTTCGAGAAAGACCTTGGCGGCTATTTCCGGGTAATTGTCCCGAATGTAGCGGTAAAGCCCGAGGCTTGAGCCGATGGCGTCTCCGTCGGGGTGGACATGGGCGAAAATCGCAACGGATCTCGCCTTTCCGAGCATTTCGTCAATCGCCATATTGCGCCTCTAGCCGAACAGGTCCGGGGAATTCGGGTCTTTTTCGTCTTCGGGAAGCTCTCCGCCGTTTTCCTCCGTTTCTATCCGGGTAAAACGCTTGACTTTCTTTGCGGTGAACTTGCTGCCGAGGGCCTTGTATGTCTTGATGTCCGCAAGCTCCGCGAGATCGAGTTCCTCCTTTTCTACCTTGTGCCCGGACTGGTATTCCATGGAAACGCGGGCGTTTTCGTTTGCGAAAAACTCGATCATTCGGGTTTCCGGATGGTCCGAAAGGATGTTGAACTCGGTTGTCGTCGGGCAGTTTTCGAGCGAGAACCGTTTGACCATGTAGGTGTAGTTTTCGCCTTCGAAGTAGAGGACGGTGAAAACCTGTTCCGGATCGTACTTGCCGATGTAGAGAATGTCCGTTCCGACGAGGACCGGGTCCTTCATTTCGTGCAGGCTGGCCATGCCGTTCTTGCGGACGGTGAGCAGCTTTTCGTTTTCCCCGAATTCGCCGAGTTCGTCTCCCTTGCGCTGCGTGCTGACGACACCGGAGATAGCATCGAAGTAGAAGACTTTCGCTCCGAGCGTGCTCACACCGGCGCTCACCTTTTTGATTGCCTTGACCGCATATTTCGTGACGACGTTTCCGAGCGTGTTTCGGCCCTTGACTTCGGTTTTCGAAAAATCGACTTCGAAGTTGAGCTTGATCCGCGGGCGCGGCTTGAGGATGACCTTGACCGTTTCCGCTTCGCCGTTCGGGTTCGAGGAAATGTAGAGAATCTTTGTCCCCGGCTTTCCCTTGCCCATCGGGTAGTCCTTGTTGCGGGTGACGCCGCCGACGTTGAACCGCTTGATAAGGGCCGGACCGTCCTTGCCGTCCTGGTAGATGACATTGTAGATCCGCCGTTCGTCGTCCTTGTTGAACTTCTCGACTAGGATGATATTCTTGCCTACGAAGTCCTTGTCGGAAACCTTGACTATCTTGTAGGAACCGTCCGCCTTGAAGACGATGATGTCGTCGTATTCCGAGACGTCGAAGAGATATTCCTCTTTTTTCAGGCCCGTCCCGACGAAGCCTTCCGATCGGTTGACGTAGAATTTCTGGTTCGCCATGGCGACGTGCACCGCATCGACCTTGCCGAATTCCGCGATTTGCGTCTTGCGTTCTCGGCCATGTCCGTATTTCTTTTCGATATTCTTGAAATGGCTGATGGTGTATTCGGTCAGGTGGTTCAGGTTTTCGGTCACTTCTTCGATGTGCTTGTCAAGTTCTTCGAGGAGTTCATCCGCTTTTTTGCGGTTGAACCGTGCGATTTTTGACATGGGAAGCGCAGCGAGCTTTTCGATATCTTCGGTCGAAACTTCTTTTCGGAGCTTTTCGACAAAAGGCTTGAGCCCTTCATCGATGAGCCTTATCATATCGTCGCGGTCTTTCGCCTTCTTGATGGTCTCGTAGATTTCCTTTTCGATAAAAATCTTTTCAAGGCTCGTCGCGTGCCACTTGTCCTGCGTGTGCCGGAGTTCGTTTTCGAGTTCCCACTTGAGCAGCCGCTTCGTATGGTCCGTGCTGAGCTTTAAGAGTTCCGTCGTGGTCGTGAAGCAGGGCTTCTTGTCGATGATGACGCAGGTGCACGGGGAAAGCGACTTTTCGCAGTCCGTAAACGCATAGAGCGCTTCGATCATCTTTTGCGGGTCGGAACCGGGCAGAAGGTGGACGACGATTTCGACGTTTTCCGCCGTATCGTCATCGATGCGCTTGATCTTGATTTTTCCCTTGTCGTTTGCGGCGACGATTGATTCGATGAGGGAGCCTGTCGTCGTGCCGTAGGGAATTTCGCGGATGACCAGCGTCTTGGAATCCTGGACTTCAATTTTGGCGCGAATCTTGACACGTCCGCCGCGCGCCCCGTCGTCATAGTGGGAAACGTCAATGGTTCCGCCTGTGAAAAAGTCCGGGTAGAGCGAGAACTTTTTCCCCTTGAGATAGGCGACGCTCGCTTCGCAAAGTTCGTTGAAGTTATGCGGGAGGATATAGGTGGAAAGTCCGACAGCGATGCCATCGACTCCCTGGGCGAGGAGAAGCGGAAACTTGGCGGGAAGCGTGACCGGTTCCTTGCGCGTTCCGTCGTAGTTCGGAATCCACTCGGTCGTCTCTTCGTTGAAGAGAATTTCCTGGGCGAACTGGGAGAGCCTTCCTTCGATGTAACGGCCCGCCGCCGCAGAGTCTCCGGTAAGCGGATTTCCCCAGTTTCCCTGGGTGTCGATGAGCAGGTCTTTTTGGCCGAGGCCGACAAGCGCCGTGTAGATGGAGGAATCGCCGTGCGGATGGTATTTCATCGTCGCGCCGACGACGCTTGCGACCTTGATTAAATGCCCGTTGTTCATCTCGGAAAGCGTATGCAGGATGCGCCGCTGCACGGGCTTCAGGCCGTCTTCGAAGTAGGGAACCGCACGGTCGAGGATTACATAGCTCGCATAGTCGAGGAACCAGCCGTCGTAAAGCTTTTCGAGATGGTTTGCGTTGGAAAGCCCGAGAATCGCCGTATCGCTCTTGACTTCGGGTTCGGGCGCGTTTGCGAATTTGTCCTGTCCGTCTTTCTTGATTTCGTCGCTCATTTAAAGTTCCTCTACCGCTTCGGTACGCAAGTTCTGCACAATCCGGTTCTGGCGTTCGGGCGTGTTCTTTCCCATGTAGTAGCCGAGCATCTTGTTCAGGGATGCGTCCGGCGGGGCAACGACGCTTTCGAGCCGCATCGTCTCGCCGATGAACTGCTGGAATTCCGTCGGGTTGATTTCGCCAAGGCCTTTAAACCGGCTAATTTCCAAATCCTTGCCGGCAAGTACTTTCGCCGCTTCGTCGCGTTCCGCTTCGTCGTAGCAGTAAAGAACCTTGTCCTTTTTGGAATTTCTGACCCGGAAGAGGGGCGTCTGCAAAATGTAGAGGTGCCGCTGCTCGACGAGTTCCGGGAAAAACTGGAGAAAGAAGGTCATCAGGAGAAGCCGGATGTGCATCCCGTCGACATCGGCATCGGTCGCGATGATTACCTTGTCGTAGCGGAGCGAGTCAAGGCCGTTTTCGATATCGAGCGCATGCTGGAGCAGATTGAACTCCTCATTTTCATAGACGACCTTCTTTGTCAGCCCGAAGCAGTTGAGCGGCTTGCCACGGAGGCTGAAAACCGCCTGGTTCTGCACGTTTCGCGCCTTGGTCAGCGTTCCCGATGCGGAGTCGCCCTCGGTGAGGAAAATCATCGTTTCCTTGTGGATGGGGTTCTTGGCGTCGGGCAGGTGGACTTTGCAGTCCCGGAGTTTCTTGTTGTTCAGATTCGCCTTTCTTGCGCGTTCGTTGGCGAGCTTTCGGATGCCGGCGATGTCCTTCCGTTCGCGTTCGCTTTGGGAAATCCGGTCCTGCAACGCCTTTTCCGCTTCGGGGTTCCTGTGCAGGTAGTTATCGACTTCGGTAGCGACGTAATCGACAATCCATGTGCGGAGCGAAGGCCCTCCCGGCGCTGTCGTCGTGCTGCCGAGCTTCGTCTTCGTCTGGGACTCGAAAACGGGTTCCTGGATGCGGATGGAAATGGCCGCGATGATGCAGTTCCGGATATCCGACGGGTCCAGATCCTTTTTGTAATGATCGCGGACGCCCTTGACGAATCCTTCGCGGAACGCCTGCTGGTGCGTCCCTCCCTGCGTCGTATGCTGGCCGTTCACGAAGCTGAAATAATGTTCGCCGTACTGGTTCCCGTGGGTGAAGGCGATTTCGATATCCTTTGACTTCATGTGGGCTATCGGGTAGCGGAGCGTATCGTCAACGCGCCCGGAGAGAAGGTCGAGAAGCCCGTTCTTGCTCACGTATTCCTTCCCGTTCATCACGAGCGTAAGCCCGGTGTTCAGGTAGGCGTAGTTCCAGATTTTCTCTTCCATATAGGCGGGGAGAAAACGGTAGTTCTTGTCGAAAATCGTCGGGTCCGGCGAAAAGATGATTTCCGTTCCCGTCTTTTCGTCGGTCTTGCATTCGCCGTATTCCTTGACGAGCACGCCCCGGCTGAATTCCGCCTTCTTGCACTTGCCGTCGCGGAAGCTCTGCACGATAAATCTTTCGGATAGCGCGTTCACCGCCTTCGTTCCGACACCGTTCAGGCCGACCGACTTCTGGAACGCCTCGGAATCGTATTTCCCGCCCGTGTTCATCTTGGAAACGCAGTCAATGACCTTTCCGAGCGGAATGCCGCGCCCGTAGTCGCGCACGTGGACTTCCCTGTCCTGGATTTCGATTTCTATCCGCTTGCCTGCGCCCATGACAAATTCGTCGATTGAGTTGTCGATGATTTCCTTGGCTAAAACGTAGATGCCGTCGTCCGGGCTTTGACCGTTGCCGAGCTTTCCGATATACATGCCCGGGCGCATCCGGATATGCTCGTGCCATTCGAGCGACTTGATGTTGTCTTCCGTGTATTTGACTGCCATAGAATTGACCTAAAAACCGTTTTCGTTAAAAATCGTGCCAAATATGAATAAAATTTGAAACCGCTTTCGCCTTGACCCGGCGTCCCGGTCCAATTTTTCGGAAAAGATAGTAAAACTTTTTACCTGTGTAGTGCTTATTTGTGCATTTTTCCGGGGCGGCTTTTTGAACGGTGAGCGGATGTGGCTGCGTTACGGGACCTTAGAGACTGTAAAGATAGAAAGGTAGCGTAGAACAGTTTCCTCGCTTATCATCCCAAAACAAGCTGCGCGGATTTTCAAGCATTTCCGGTGTACAGTTCTTGTTCGAGTAAACCTGTTTTTCCCCGTTTTCCCTGTAAAAGGCCATCACCAGGCAGTAATCGGGCTGTAACGCCATGTGGAGCGAATCCCCTTCGAAAAAGTATTCCAGGTAGTTGGAATGCATCTTGGGACTTGCCTTGATCAGGATGCTTAAATCCGTGTTGGATGTAGAGTTCTGTCGCGCTTTTCTTGAAAATATTGGGTTTGTCATAACTAGAATAATGCCTCCAATCGGGAGCGGGAATACTATCGTAAGGTATGTCGATGTTGTCTGTTTCTTTCCCGAATCTAGGCATGGAGAGGCTTGAAAAATCAAACCGAGTCGTTTCAATTTTGAAAGAAAAAAGGCTGTCCGTCTTGCGGGTTTTCGATGATGTTACTGTCGCAAATTCGATAAGACGCAGTTTGGTAGGATGTTCGGGGAGTAGTCAAAGGACGCTAGTCCCGGTTCCGTGAAATAGATGTCACCGTCTCTTGTGATGACAAAGACGTCTTTGTTGCCGACTTGGGAATGCTTGATGTCGCCTGCGGTTTCGTAGTCGTTCAGGGAAAGCGGTCGATTGCTTGGGTGGAAATGCAGAGGATAGCGCTCTTGCTGCGCTTGCGGGGAAATTTCTCCCGGGAAAACATCGTCGTATTGGGTGTCGGCGGGAGTCTCGATGTTGTCGAAGAACGAAGTGTAGTCCCTTTGTCGAAAAGCTTCTGCGAATAGATCGTCAGCGTCTCGATAGAGTCCCGCAAGTTCGGTTTCGGATAAAAATTCGTCGCTTGCCGTATCTAGGTAGTTTTTCGTGATGTCGGCAAGGATCGTATCGCGTAGTTCCTTGAGTTTCTGTCCCATCCTGGTTTCCTCTTTTGTGTTATTTTTTCTTGTTAAGACAATAAAAATTCTCCCCATAAACAACAGGTGAAAAAAATTCTGAGGCTTTTGCTAGCAATCGGACGGTCGTTTTCGGCACGTAGTCATATCGTTTCCGTGCATCGATTGTCCGGTCAAGCCGGATAATGGCAGGGGAAGAAACGGCAATTCCGGATAGGCGGCGTGAAAATGGTATTTTTGGAATTGTATGAGCGAATGGAAAGAATACGAAATGTCTGAACTCATTGAAGAAATTTCAATGGGTCCTTTCGGTTCGAACATCAAAGTCGAATGCTTTACCGATTCCGGCATTCCGGTTTTAAACGGAAGTAATCTCGTCGGTTTCCGCTTGAACGAGGATTCTTTCAATTACGTCACAGAAGAAAAAGCAACATCTCTCGGCAAAGCAAATGCATACCGTGGTGATATTGTCATCACGCACCGAGGAACTCTCGGGCAAATCGTATTTATTCCGCAGAATTCAAAATTTGAACGCTATGTCATTTCGCAGAGCCAGTTCAGAATTCGCTGCAATGAAAAGGTTCTGCCAGAATACCTCGTGAATTACTTCCATTCTCGCGAAGGTCAATACAAGCTTCTTTCAAACGCATCTCAGGTAGGCGTTCCATCTTTAGCTCGCCCGACAACAACGTTTCAAAAGCTTAAAGTTACAATTCCAAGTGTAGCCGAGCAACAAAGAATCGTAAAGATCCTCGGGAGCCTTGACGACAAAATCGAGTTGAACAACAAAATCAACAGGAACCTAGAGGAACAGGCGCAGGCTCTGTTCAAAAACTGGTTCGTCGATTTCGCGCCTTTCGGGGGGAATATGCCTGCGGGGTGGAAAAGAGGAAAGCTGTCGGATATCGCGAAATTTGAAAAGGAAAAAATTGAAGTCTCTAGATTGACGGAATTTTCCTATTATTCTACCGAGAATATGCTTCCGGATAAAGCGGGCGTTTGTCCGGCAAGCAGTTTGCCAAATGTTTCCCAGACAACGCGTTGCTATCCCGGGGAAACGATTGTTTCGAATATCCGTCCGTATTTCAAAAAGGTTTACTTCTGTACCGAAGAATTGGCGGGGTGCTCAACAGATGTTCTCTGCTTTAAGCCGCGGAAAGCGTCTTTGGCGATATACAACTATTGCTCGCTTTGCCAAGACGATTTTTTTTACTATGTGCTTAACGGGACAAAAGGCACAAAAATGCCTCGTGGTGATAAATCGCAGATGATGAAATTCGCGGTTTGTATTCCACCGGAAGAAGTTCTCCAAAAGTTTGCCGCAATGGTAGCTCCGATGTTGCAAAAGGTCGATGGAAATCGGAACGAAAACAGATGCCTTGCCGTACTCCGGAACGCATTGCTTCCCAAGCTGGTTAACGGTACAGCTTGACCAGTTCCATTGCGCTGTCTAGCAACATCTGCCGTAGCTTTGCGGGCTTCTGTACTTTGGCAATCGGACCGTAATGCAACACCCACTGCTTGAGCAAATCGTTTACGGCGACAGTCATTGTCGCCTGCAAATCGCCGTTCTCCAGTTCCTTGATTTTCATGCTCGGGTGGTAGGGACGTTCCTGCAGAAAATACCTGGCGTAGCCGGGAAAACGAATGACGACTTTTTCGATATTCGGATTCTGTTCGTCCGAAAAAAGCGCTCCCGACCGGATTCGCTTCCGTAAAGTGTCGATTGTTTTCGGGTCTTCGGTAAAATGCTCGCGCAGAAGTTTTGCCGATTCGATGCGCCTGAGCTTTAAAGCGTATGTCTTGTCGGGGAAGCGCTGCGAAACGCATCCAATATAGATTTCTCCCTGGTGGATGGCGAGCATTAACGGAATGCGCGGCTTGTCTGTTCGGGAACCCCAGTTGTCGGTGTAGGTGATCTGTACCTTCTGCTTTTTCCGGATAGCTTCGAGGAGTATCGGAAGATTTTTTCCAGCATCTTCATCGAATCCGGGAGGCGTTCCCATAAAGAGGATTCGACCGTTCAGTTCCTTGGCGTAGCATTCCAGTAGCGCCTGCTGTCTTATGTGCAAGTCTTGCGAAATTCGTCGGGTGATGTCTTCGATAAGACTTGCTGTTGCCGGGTATAGGTTCGCAATGCGCTTCAGGAAAACGAAATGCAAAATGGTATCGTCAAATTCGGGGAAAAAGAACTTGCCCGCTTTGACGATTGATGCTTGATAATAAACCTTGCCGCTTTCGGTAAAACGCCTGATGTAGTCGCCTTCGAGTTCCGTAAGAGCCTGCATATCGCGTTGCACGCTTCGCAAGTCGCTTTCGGAAACGCCGAGTTGCCGCATGATGTCGGCTACGCTGTAACGATTGTTGTAATGCGACACCAGATACACAAATATTCGGATCATGCGTTCGCCGCGTGTCTGTTCTGCCATAGAGCCTCCATTTTCCGTCAATATACAAAACAGACGACAACTATTGTCGTTTAAATTCGTTTTCCCGCTTTTTGAAAAGTTCGTAATAAGCCTTGACCGTTGGCAGGTTTGTCCATTTGTCTTCGACGATTTCCTTGTTGTCCAAATTGTAGAGCTTGGCGTTCGGGATGCTCAAAAAAAACGGGGAATGCGTCGCGATGATGAACTGGCAGTTGGCCTTTTCCGCCATCTGTCCGAGAAATTCGGCCAGGTAGCCTTGGAGTTCCGCGGAAAGGCTGTTTTCCGGTTCGTCGAGCAGGTAAAGCCCGTTTCGATCGACGATGTTTACAAAATAATCGTAGGCGGTTTCCCCGTTGGAATGCAGGACGATATCGGAGCCGATGTTCAGCTTGACCAGTTTTGAAAAACTGAGACGGCGCATGGTGTAATAGTTTTCGAATTTCTTGATGCTTTCCATGTCGTCGAATTTGATTTCTTTTACACGACTGTCCGGATCGTATTTTGCTTTTCGCTGTTCATCGGAAATTTGATCCTGTCTCTGCATTTTATATGTATTGGCGTCTCGCAGCGTGAGCATTTTTTCAAAAATCTCGTCGCTTGCGATGATTCTCTTGTCAGGGCATCCGTTCGATTCTACCTTGTGGCATAGTTTGCAGAAGTTGGAAAAACAGCCGGTTTCGTTGAATTGCGTATAGCGTTTGGCTTTTATCTTTTCCGCGATGAGGTTGAGCAGCGTGGACTTTCCGGAACCATTGCTTCCGTAGAACAGAGTGATTTTTTCGAATTGGATTTTAAAGGCGTTGTTATTGAAACAGTTCAAAATGTGGAAGGGATAAGAATTCATGAATGAAGGGAAAGGGGTAGGAAAGACTTGATCCGGTCCGGCGGGAATGGTAAACGATTTGAGGTGTAGTGGCATAGAAGTCCTTTGCTAAGTTCTCTTTGAAAATAGAATGCAAAGGCGACAATAAGTGTCGTTTGCTTGCCAATCAAAATTTTCAGGATTTTTCGAAGTTACCCTACACGCATTTTCCGATGCCGACGATCGCCGCTGTCCGTGCGCGGAGGCGGGTCGCTCCCAGGCGCAAAAGCCTGACGTTTCCGTTGCGGTAATTCTTGACGAGGGAAATTTCGCGCGGGGAAAAACCGCCTTCCGGCCCGACAAGGAGCGTCGTCTCGGTCAGGATTTCACCCGGAAAGTCGCTTCCGTTTTCGTCGCAGAGGATGATGTCTCCCGTGTAATTTTCGATCCAGGATTCGAGAGAAACCGGGCCGCGGATTTCCGTGAGATACGCCTTGAGCGATTGCTTGAGGCTCACCATCGCCTTGAGTTCCGATCGCCGGATGGTTTTTGCGAGCGGCGAATCTTTCGGCTCTTCGGAGCGTTCCGTACGGAGAAGCGTGATGCTTCCGACTTCCATCTCGCTCACGTGTAGCGCGACTTCCTCGTTTCCGTCGTCCTTGAGGCAGGCGATTCCCAGGTGGAGCCTTGGGCGCTTTCTTGTTGACGTTTCGATTCTTTCGACCCGGACAGTGCAAGCCTTGGAACCGATTTCTTCGACGCATCCCTCGGCGAAATGTCCCTTGCCGTCCGTGAGGTGCAGGATGTCTCCGGGGCGTGCGCGGCAGACGCGTGTGGCGTGCGCACTTTCTTCGTCGGGCAGGGTGAGCGTTCCCGGGAAAAGGTCCGGGACGTAAAATCGGGTGTCGGGAGATTTCATACTCCAAAAAATACTAAATTGGCGGCTATGCAAATCAAGGCTCTTGTGTTCGATTTAGACGGGACGCTCTACCTCTCTGGAAAGCCGTATCCGAAGGCTGTCGAGACCGTGCAGCGCGTTGCGGAAAAGGTTCCGGTCTATTACCTTTCGAACAACACGAGCAAGTCGCTTGTCTTTTACACGAACCGTCTCTTGCGCATGGGGCTTCCGATCCAGTCGAGAAATTCCATCCTTTCGTCGATGACGTTCGCCCTGTCCGAAATTCACCGCCGCGGAATCAAGAACCTTTACCTCTTTGCCAATCCCGAAGTCGCGGAATGGTTTGCCGCCGAGGATCCGACGCTCGACATCCACGCTCCGCTCGAAAAGACGCAGCTGGTCCTTGTCGCGTACCATTCGTCGTTCAGCTATGCGGAACTCTGCGAGGTCAGCTGGCGGCTCGAACGCGGCGCGGATTTCTGGGTGACGCACGCGGATTTTGTCTGCCCGGACGCCTTGGGTCCCGTTCCGGATGTCGGGAGTTTCATGGCGATGTTCAAGGCGGCTACCGGGCGGGAACCTTCCCGGATTTTCGGGAAGCCGAATCCCGAAATGCTCGCTCCGCTATTGAAAGCCTTTCGGCCCGAGGAAATCCTTTTTGTGGGCGACCGCCTTTACACGGATTTCGAGCTGGCGCTCCGGGCGGGATGCCGTTTTGCGCTAGTCCTCTGCGGCGAGACGAAGGCGCGCGATGTCCAGCGGCTCGCTCGGCAGCCGGAAATCATCGCGGAGCAGGTCAGCGATATCGATTTTGACAGGCTGATTTCCGGTCCGTAAAAAAATAATTTGTAAACACTTTAAAACATTTCGGTTTTTTCCTACCTTTGGCGGCACTTATGCCAAAGATGCAAATGTATGTGCCGGAGCTTTTCAAGCAGCTCCGCAAGGGTTATTCGAAACAGCTTCTCGCCAAGGACTTGATGTCCGGACTGATCGTCGGCATCCTGGCGCTTCCGCTAGCCATCGCCTTTGCCATTGCGAGCGGCGTGGGACCGGAGAAAGGTCTCTACACGGCGATTATCGCGGGCTTTGCAATTTCCTTTTTCGGGGGAAGCCGCTTTCAGATCGGCGGCCCGACCGGTGCGTTCATCGTCATCGTCTATGGAATCGTTTCGAAATACGGCTATGACGGGCTCGCGACGGCGACGCTCATGGCTGGCGTTATGCTTGTCATCTTCGGCATCGCGAAGCTCGGCGCGATCATCAAGTTCATCCCGTTTCCGGTGACGGTCGGCTTTACCGCGGGCATTGCCATCATCATCGCGCTCGGACAGGTTCCGAATTTTTTGGGACTGCATTTCCCGGCGGGAGTTTCCGAACCCGCGGACGCCATCGGAAAGGTTGCCTTGTACGCAAAGTCGATAGGTTCGACGAATCTCTATTCGGTCATTGTGGGAATTTTTGCCCTTTTGGTTTGCATCTTTTGGCCGAAAGTGACGAATAAGGTTCCGGGGTCCCTGATAGCTATCGTCCTCGCTACGGCTCTCGTTAAAATTTTAGGCTGGGACGATGTGAACGGCGTAATGACGATTGGATCGAAGAACCAGATTCCGACGGGATTCCCGACTCCGCATTTGCCGAATATCAGCCTGGAAATGATGCGCCAGGTATTCCAGCCCGCGCTCACGATTGCGATTCTCGGGGCGATAGAATCCCTGCTCTCTGCGGTCGTTGCGGACGGCATGACGGGAACGCGGCATCGCTCGAATACGGAACTGATGGGGCAGGGAATTGCGAACATCCTTTCTCCGATTTTTGGCGGCATTCCGGCGACGGGGGCGATTGCGCGCACAGCGACAAACATCAAGAACGGCGCGGTAAGCCCGGTCTCGGGACTGGTCCATGCGGTAATTCTGCTCTTGATCATGCTCCTTTTCGGTAAATATGCGGAAATGATTCCGATGGCGGCTCTCGCCGCGGTCCTTTTCCAGGTCGCGTTCAACATGTGCGGCTACAAGAACTTTGCAAAGCTTATCCGGGGTGCGCCCAAGAGCGATGTGACGGTTCTGCTTGCGACTTTTGTGCTTACCGTGGTGATGGATCTGACGATCGCTATCGAAGTGGGCGTTTTGCTCGCCGTGATACTCTTTATCCGCCGGATGTCGGACGTGGCGGAAGTCGAATATGTGACGGAAGAGCTTCACGAGGATGACGAGGAACTTGCAGACCCGAACAATATCGCGAGCCGTCACGTTCCGCACGGGGTAGCCGTCTTTGAAATCATGGGGTCGCTTTTCTTCGGGGCTGTCGAAAAGTTCAAGGCGGCTCTAGACATGACCAGTTCGCACCCGAAAATCCTGATTCTCCGGATGCGGCAGGTTCCGTCGATCGATGCCGCGGGAATCCAGATGATCGAGGGGCTGCTGTCCAAGTGCCGCTCCGAGGGAACGCAACTCTTACTTTCGGGCGTCCATTCCCAGCCGATCGTTGCGCTTTCCAAGTCGGGGCTTCTGCGGGATATCGGGGAGCAGAACGTTCTCGCAAATATCGATGCCGCCCTAAACCGCGCCCGTGAAATTTTGGGACTTCCGATTGTCGCTGCGCATCCGACCGTTCCGAGTGTCGATTGGGAACACAATGTCCAGGAACCCTGGGTTCCGAAAAACGCGAACGCAAAGGTCGCCGAGGAGACGACCGAAGTCATCGCCGAAAGCGTTTCGGAAATTCCTTCAAAGGACATTCCAAAAATCGAAAACGAAAAGAAGGGAATGTTCCACAGGCTTTTCCGCTAGGTTAAAAAATTTCCCTCTCGACTTTGCGCCACTTTCCCGGCGGCAAATCACCGAGCGGGACGTTTCCGATGCGGGTGCGGACCAGTCGAAGTGTCGGGAATCCGACGGCTGCCGTCATGCGGCGGACCTGCCGATTCTTTCCTTCGGTAAGCGTGATTTCAATCCAGGATGTGGGAATGTTTTTCCGTTTCCGTATCGGGGGATTTCTTTCCCAGAGCCATTCGGGATTGGGAACCGCCCTTGCCGTGCACGGTCGCGTTCGATAGCCTTTGACGAGAACGCCTTTTTCGAGTTGCCAGAGCGCTTCTTCGGTAATTTCGCCTTCGACCTGGACCAGATAGGTCCGCGGATGGCGCATTTCAGGGTCGAGCAGTCGTTTGATAAGTTTGCCGTCGTCTGTGAGAAGCAGCGCACCTTCGCTGTCGTGGTCGAGCCTCCCTGCCGCATAGACGTTTTGGGGAAAATGGAAAGTGTTCAGGGCTGGGTGGTTCCCTTCGGGCGTAAACTGGCTGAGAACGCCGAAAGGCTTGTTGAAGAGAATGACTGTGGGCATTGGGAAAATTTAGGAATTCCTCGCTCCGCACCTCGCAATCTCCCGAGTCTGGAGTGCAATGGGGATGACTATCAATGCGAACCCGGCGATAAGCGCGGGACTCCACTCGCGAAATTCCCCAAAGAGAATCGTCGCATAGAGGATGCTGTAGAGCGGTTCAAGGCTAAACGCGAGGCTAACGGCAAAGGGTGAGAAATCCTGCAGGCTCTGGATTTGCAGGAATTGCAGCCATACGGTACACAGAACGGCGAAGACAAGGAGCTTTGCGAAGTCAGGAAAACCGGGAACGGGAACGCTCGGAATCCGGAAGAAGAACAGGTAAAGCGGCAGGACGATGCTCGCAAGGAGCGATCCGCCGGCGAGTTCTCCGATAAGCATTGTCGAGGCGGAGTAGTTCTTTCCGATGCGCTTGTTCAGGATGTTGAAGAGCGAAGCGCCGACAGCGCAGAGAACCCCGGCGACGATTCCCTGGCGGTATTCGAGATCGAATGAAAAAATGAATGCGACACCGGCAAGCGCCGAGATCCCGAACAGCGTTTCCTTGACGGAAGGCTTCCTATGCGATAGGAGCGGGCCTAGGATTGCCGTGAAAAAGCTAGTCGAGGAAAAGCAGATCACGCCGACGGAAACATTCGAAAGCTTGATGCTCGCATAGAAAAGAAACCAGTGAATGGCGAGAACCGCACCGACCGATCCAATTTTTAGGAAGTCCCGAATGGAAAAATTTCTGGACTTGCGGGTACAGATAAAGTAAAGTGCGCACACGGCAAAGGACAAAAGAAGCCGATACCAGACGAGCGGAACCGCATCGAGAGAAATCCACTTTCCGAAAACGCCCGTCGTCCCGGCCAATGCTACGGCAAAATGCAGCTTGAAAATTTCTCTTCCCATGTATCCAGCAAAAGCAAAACGCCCCCGGCAGGGGGCGCAAGATCCTTTCGGTTTTTAAACTAGTTGATCTTTCCTATCAGGTTTCCGTTGAACTCGACGTCGCGGGACGTACCGTAGCTGTGCGCGCCGAACGAGAGCGTGAAACGCTTGGAAAGGGGCTTTTCGATGTAGAATGCGGCGAGGACGTCCTTGATGTGCTTCTTGTCCTTGTCCGCGTATTCCGTATTCTGCCTGTCGTGGATGTATTCCGCTTCGAGGATGATGCGGTAATCGCGCGGCGTGAAGAGAAGTCCTCCGGTAATCGGGGCTACCATGTCGATCGAACGCGTGTGCTCCTTGCCGCTTGCGTCACGGTAGGTTTCTTCGGCGTCGATACCCATCAAGGCGCCTTCGAGGAAGAGATAGGCGAGCCCGTTTACGATGGGCGTCTTGCCCTGGAGCGAAATCGTGTGGCGGACATCCTTGTCATCGTCGTGAATCAGGTCGAAGACATTCGTGCGGTATCCGAGATCGAGGTTCAGGAATTCAATGCCGGAAAGGTCGTGGAAGCGGAACATCAGACGGAGGTCGCCCGAGTTGAGGTTCGGGGTCGTGCTGATGAATGCGACGTCCATCGTCATCGTCTCGGTCGGCGTGAGCGTGAACTGCAGGGCGTTTTCGCTGTTTGTCCCGGACTTGAATCCGTGGTAGTAACCGTCGATGTAGTTTCCGAAGTAGTCTCCGTTTTTCTGGGTGAATTCCCAGCGTCCGAGCTTGAACGCCATGTATTTCGTGTGCTGTTCCGCCCAGGCTTCGTGGATCTCGAAGAGGTCGCGGTATTCGTAGGAGTCGGACGTGTCGCCGTTTGCCGTGTGGCGCGCATGATACTGGTTGTCCATCAGGTCTCCCGGATACATCCAGACGAGGATCCGACCGTTAAAGTCGTTCGAGTGGGTTTCGAGCCCGAGATTTGCGCGGCCCCACCATTCTTCAAGGTTGTCGCTGTTCTTGTCGTCTTCGCTTGTCCAGAGGACCTTGCCAGCCTGGATTTCGAAGCTCGCGTTGATATCGAAGACAAATTCGCCCGCCTTGAAGAGCGGTTCCTTTTTCACCTTTTTCTTTTCTTCGGTGCCGGCTGCCGCCATGGAATAGTCTTCCGCGGGAGCTTTCGGGGCGACCTTCGCCTTTGCCGTATCGACTGCCGCGACTTTAGCGGTGTCTGCGGTTTCCGCCTTGGGCGAGACCGGAGCGGCGGCGGTTGTTTTTGCGGAATCGGTAGCCGAGGAATCCGCTTTCGAAAGCGAGATTGCCGTATCCGCGGGAGCCTTTGCGGATGTATCCGCTACGGCGACCTTTGCCGAATCGCTTTGAAGTGCCTCGGCCGCGGAGGTTTCGGTCTTTGCCGTGTCGGCGATGACCGGTTTTGCTTCCTTTTGCGCGGGGAGCGTCGCTACGGAGTCCACCGGAGAAGCTTTTGCCGCGGAATCGGCGCTAGCGGTTGCCTGGACCTTTGCCGTGTCGGCTGCTGCACTCGCTTCCGGTGCTGCTTGCGCAAAGAGTGCCGTCGCCATTGCAAGGGATGCAAATAGAACTTTATTCATCTGATTCTCCTTATCCAATGAAGTTTTCACCTGCAATAATAACAAAAAAGGAATCGCTTTGTTAAATTTTATTTATGGACCGCGTCGAAAATTCCCGAATCCTTTTTTTGGACGAAAAACCCATCCGCCGCCTGCTGGAGTTTCGGTCGGAATTTTATCCGGTAATGCTCCGGGTTCTCGATATTGTCTATGCGCGCGGAATCCAGATGGTCGCGTCCCCGATTTCCCTGGCGGACATTTCCCGCCGGGCCTACGAAAAAGGCGAACCGGTCCTTGCCCGCGAATACAAGGAATTTTTCACGAAAAGCTCGCAGTTTATTCTTCGCGAAGTGGATGCGGAAATCGCCCTGGTTTCTGCGAAGTTTCGCTCGGAAAGGCTTCTGGGCTTCGAGGATTCCCTGCAGATGGCGACCGCCTACGTAAGTGGCGCAGACCTCGTCCTTTCGGAAAACGCTTCGCTCAAGGATCTGGGCGATATGAACGTCGTCCTGCTTTCGGAACTCGCCTGAATATTGCTAGATTTTCCGCGAAACAAGTTCTGGAGTTTTTGCCATGTCCAAGTATTATCCTGTAATCGGCCTTGAAATCCATTGCCAGCTCGCGACGAGGACGAAGATGTTCTGCGGTTGCGAAGTCGAGGTGAACACGAGCCCGAACAAGCATGTGTGCCCGGTATGCCTGGGATTTCCGGGGGCGATGCCCGTCCCGAACGGAAAGGCCGTGGAATACGCGATTCGGCTTGGACTTGCGCTTCACTGCGAAATCGATCTGAACGCGATGTGGACCCGCAAAAATTATTTCTATCCCGACCTTCCGAAAGGTTACCAGATTACGCAGACCGGAGGCCTTCCGATTTACGACCATCCGATTTGCAAGAAGGGCTGGCTTGAAATTACGCGTGCCGACGGAACCGTCCGGCGGATAGGCATCACACGCATCCACATGGAAGAAGACGCGGGAAAGCTAGTCCACGACATGAGCCCGACCGGTAGCCATTTCGACGCGAATCGCTGCGGAACGCCGCTTTGCGAAATCGTGACCGAACCGGATATCCGCAGCCCGGAAGAAGCCGTCCTCACGTTCAAGAAGATCAAGCAGATTTTGGAATACACGGGAGTCTCCCATGCGAACATGGAAAACGGGAACATCCGCTGCGACGGAAACATTTCCATTCGCCCGAGCGAGGACGCGCCTTTTGGAACGCGTGCCGAAATCAAGAACCTGAACAGCTTCACGAACCTGGAAAAGGCGCTGACCGCGGAAATGCTCCTCCAGACCGTGACCCTCGATGCGGGTAAGGAAGTCCTGCAGTGCACGAAGCGCTACGACCCGAATGCGGACAAGACGATCGTTATCCGTTCGAAGGAAGACGCTCCCGATTACAAGTATTTCCCGGAACCCGACATGGTGCGTCTGGTGACCGACCCGGCTTTTGTCGAGGAAATCCGCAGGAATCTTCCGGAACTTCCGGACGCCCGCTTTGCTCGCTTTATCAAGGATTACAAGCTTACGGAATACGATGCGCAGGTCCTGACGGATGAGATCCGGGTGAGCGACTGGTTCGATTCTGCAGCGAAAACCTGCAAGAACCCGAAGATTCTCGCCAACTGGGTCATCACGGAGCTTCTCCGCGAAGTCAAGGAACTGGAGGGCGGCTTTGACGTTATCAAGGTCAAGCCCGAACATCTTTCCAGGCTGGTGAACCTCATCGAGGACGGCACCATCAACGGAAAGATTGCGAAACAGGTCTTTGCGGACATGTTCGCTTCGGGTAAGGATCCGGATGCGATTGTCAAGGAAAAGGGGCTTGTCCAGATTACGGATACCGGGACCATCGAAAAGGTCGTGCGCGAAGTCATCGCGAAGAACGCTTCGCAGTTCGCCGAGTTCAAGGGCGGGAAGGTCGCTCTCAAGGGATTTTTTGTCGGGCAGGTGATGAAGAATTCCGGCGGCAAGGCGAACCCGAAAATCGTAAACCAGCTCCTAGACCAGATTGCGAAGGAATAGGTCCAAGACGGCGGCTCGGGAAAGGAGCTTTTTTCAGGGCGTTTCCGCGGGAAGCGTCCTGGTTCTGTTTTTCCTGTTTACCGGAAACGTTTCCGACGCTTGTGCTGCGGACGCCTTCGATTCGATGTACGTAAACACGTTAAATATGTCGGAAGCGGAGGCCGCGTCCGTCTATGGCGTCGATTCGGTTCAGGTCGATGTGAAACCTACTCGCGAGGAACTCCACGAAGAGATGGAACCGGGATACGTGATGCGGGAATATGATCACCGGCAGCAGCTGATTGTCGGGTCGGTCGTAATGCTCTGCATCGCGCTTGCGATGGTCATGATGAATAATTATAATCCGATGCGTTAATTTGTACGCATCCTGCGGGATTCTTCCCAGGCGAGCATCTTTTCGACGAGGATTCCTCGGAGTGCTTCCATTCCGATGTTTTCCTTGGCGCTGACCTGGATGGCTTCCGGAAAGTGGGCGAGGAGTTCCGCACGGCGCTCGGGCGTTGCGCTTTCCGCCTTGTTGAATACGATGATCCGGGGAATTTCGGGGGCTACCAGACCGTCAAGAATCCTGTGCGTGATTTCCAGATGTTCCGCATAGTCGCTCGCTGTCGCATCGACGACGTTCAGGATGAGGTGGGCGTTGCTCGCCGCTCCGAGCGTACTTTTAAAAGTGGCTATCAGGTGCGGGGGCAGCTTGCGGATAAACCCCACAGTATCCGACAGCAGGATAAACTCCCCGTTTCCGACATAGAGCTTTCGCATGGTGCTGTCGAGGGTGGCGAACAGTTGGTCCTTGACGAAGACGTTGCTTTTGGTGAGCCGGTTTGTAAGGGTGCTTTTTCCCGCGTTCGTATAACCGACGATTCCAACCTGGAAAATTTCCGAACGACGCATCGCTTGCCTTTCGCGCGCGCCTTCGATCTTTTCGAGCTTCTTTTTAAGTTCCTGGATCTTTTTATGGATGATTCGTCTGTCCGTTTCGAGCTGGGTTTCGCCGGGACCGTTCATGCCGATGCCGCGTCCTCCGGCCTGCCTCGAAAGGTGAGTCCAGGCGTGGGTGAGTCGCGGGACGAGATATTCGAGCTGGGCGACTTCGACCATCAGGCGGCTTTCCGCCGTAATCGCATGCTTAGCGAAAATGTCGAGGATGATGCCTGTCCGGTCGAGAACCTTGATTCCCGGGAGCCGTTCTTCGAGGTTGCGGACCTGCGACCCGGAAAGGTCTTCGTCGAAGATGACGAGACCCGCGGATTCCTCTTCGAGGGCGTTCCTTATTTCGGAAACTTTCCCCTCGCCGATGAGCGTCGCCGGGTTGAACGCCTGGACGCGTTGCAGAAATGTCTTCGTAACAACTGCGCCTGCAGTTTCCGAGAGACGTTCTAGTTCTTCGAGATGTTCCTCGGCTGCGTTCCTTCGCACTTTCGGTGTAACGATGCCCACTAGGATGGCTTTTTCCTTAGAAGTCTGTTGCTGCATGGCCATAATATATATATTAGGCGTTGCGGCGAATTTTTGCCCGGAGAGTTTTTTCATGCGCTTCTTGACAACGGACCTTTGCTTTTTTATCTGCTCGGCGTTCACCGTTGTCTGCTGCCTGATTTTTTACTACACCCATCGAAAGCCGAAAAAGGAAAGCGGGAAAGTCTTCGAGCTGATCCTTTTCAATATGCTTTTGACGTGCGTCGCCTCGATTTTTGCGACGGGGGTGAATCCGCTCGTATCGACGGAAGGGAATGCGTTCAATGTCGTGCAGCATTTTTTCCAGACTATCTACTTTGCGCTGCATACGCTGCTTGCTCCGCTCTTTGCCCTCTATGTCGCCATCGTGAACAATTGGGGCGAGAACTATTCGAAGCGCGTTGTTTTCTGGTTCCTGTCGCCTGCGCTTTTACTTGAATTCTTTGTCCTGACGAACCCCCTGACGCATCTGATCTTTTACTACCAGGACAATGTCCTGTTTACGCGGGGACCTCTTGAACTCTTCATTTACGCGGAGGCGGCCGGTTACATCGCTTTTGCCGTCGTACAGCTTTTTACCTACCGGAGAATCCTTGCCAAGTCGACCGCGTTTGCGCTTTGGTTCTTTATCGGTGCGAGCCTAGCCGGAATACTTGTCCAGTTTGTCTTGCCGTGGCTAAAGTTCGAACTCTTTTTCGAATCGATTTCGCTTTTGGGGGTGATGATCCTGATCGAGATGGAGGAACTTCACGCCGATTCGATTACGGGCGTCTATAACAGGCGAACCTTTGTAGCCGACAATGACCGCTTCATCCGTTCGAAGCGGAAGTATTCTGTCATCGTAATTTCCTTCTTGAGTTTCAGGGACTTGCGTTCGGTGTTTAAAATCGAGGACTTAGAAAAGGTTACGCAGAGCCTTCTTTTCTGGATTCTCAAAAATTCGACGGGAACGGTATATCGCCTAGCGCAAGATAAGGTGGCGATTGTTTCTTCGCAGGAAAAGAACGCTTGTGAAAATTTTTCGGCAAGGTTCCTCTCGGTGCTTTCCGACGGGGAATACCGTGTCGGGGGAGTTTCCGTTTCTATCGAGGCGAAGTGTTCGGTTGTCACGGTTCCGGATGAAGTCGGCAATGCCGAATGGCTTGCGGAACTTGGGGAAGATGGGAACGTCAAGGCGAGCGTGGAACGCATCGAACTGGAAAACGCCCTGGAACGCGCTGTCCGGGAACGCAAGTTCGAAATCCTCTACCAGCCGATCTGGAATTCGGAATCATCGTTTTTTGATTCGGCGGAAGCGCTGGTGCGCCTGGACGATCCGGTTTTTGCAAACTTCTCTCCGGCGGAGTTCATCCCGATAGCCGAGCGGAGAGGCTTCGCGAACGATATCGGGCGGATTGTCTTTGAAAACGTCTGCCGGTTTGTTAACGAAAGAAAACCGTCGCTTTGCGGGCTTCGGGAAATCGACGTGAACGTAAGCGCTTCCCAGTTCTTCCCTGAAAATTGCGAAGGATTTTTTAGGAATACGCTGGAAAAGTATGGGGTCTCCGCAGGATTTTTCGAACTGGAAATTTCCCGATCCTCCATCTTGGATGAAAACGAGATAGCGATAAAGAATTTCCGGAAGTTACGGAATTTGGGATTCCTGTTTTCGCTTGACGACTTTGGCGAGGGATATGCAAACTGGAACCGTGTACTCGATGGGGATTTTCGGAGCGTGAAGCTCGGGCGGAAACGCTTGCAGGAATCGGGGAAAAGCGCTTTCTCGAAAACGCTACAGGCCGTGCGGGAAATCCTTCGGAAAAATCACGTGAACGTCGTGCAAAAGGGCATCGAAACGCATGAGCATTTGATTGAAAGCCGGAAAACCGGGGCGAACCGATTCCAGGGAATGTACTTTTCAAAACCTCTCCGGGAAGACGCCCTGATCGAATTCCTGAAATCTCGCAATGAAGCGGCTAGGCTTTTGTCGCGGCGTGACCTGTTTGAACTTTCCTGATTGGCTCGCGAACGTCTAGGTTCTAGCGCAAAGCGGAACGCTGTAATTTCTGAACTCTAAGTTCTCCCAACTAAGCTTTGAATACCGGGTAGGCGCAATCACATCGAACGGCAGATTTCCCGGATAAAGGTTTTCCCGTATTTCTTTAGCTTGAAGTCGCCGATGCCCGGGATTTCCGCAAACTCTTCGAGGCTTGTCGGCTTCTGTTCGGCGATTTCCGAAAGGACCTTGTCGCTGAAGATAAGGTAGGCGGGGATGTTTTCCTTCTGGGCGAGTTCCTTGCGGAGTTCCCGCAGAGTTTCGAACAGTTCGTCCTTTGTGTCGAAATCGGAAATCTTGAACCGGGACTTCACGGGAGAATCGTCGCGTTCCTTGACAAGCGCAAGTTCGAGTTTCTTTTCGCCGCGGAGAACGCTCCAGCCGTAGGGCGTGACAGAAAGATGCTCGCCCGGTGCGTAGCTCTTTGAAATCGCGCCTAGGTGGATGAGTTGCATCAGGTAGGCTTTCCATTTTGCCGGCGGTGTCGATTTACCGACCCCGTAAGTTTTGAGCTCGTCGTAACGTTTTTCAAGAAGCGCGGAAGAACGGTTTCCCCGGAGAATATCGATAATCATCTGGGAATTTTCCGTTTCGCGCGTGCGGACAATGGCGGAAAGAGCTTTTTGGGCGAGAATCGATCCGTCGAAGCGTTGCGGGGGATTCTTGCAGATGTCGCAGTTTCCGCAGTCATGGTCGAAAGTCTCGCCGAAGTAGCTGAGAAGGATGCGTCTGCGGCAAATCGGGCTTGTCGCATAGTGTTCGATGCGTCGGAGCTTTTCGAGCTGCAACTCCTTTTCTCCGCTTTCCTCGGCGAACTTCGCGAGCTGCACCATGTCGGAATCGGAATAGAAGAAGAGCGTTTCCGAAGGCATCCCGTCCCGTCCGGCGCGTCCGATTTCCTGGTAGTAGCCTTCCATGTTCTTGGGCGTGTTGTAATGGATGACGAACCGGATGTTCGACTTGTCGATTCCCATGCCGAAAGCGGTCGTCGCGCAGATGACCTTGACCTTGTCGTTCAGAAAATCTTCCTGGATTCGGATGCGTTCTTCGGCTTCGAGCCCCGCATGGTAGGCTTCGGCGTGAATTCCGCACAAATGAAGTTCCCTGGCGAGCGATTCCGTCCCCTTGCGCGAAAGGCAGTAGATGATGCCGCTTTCCCTTTTGCGCTTTTGGATGAACCGCTCGATTTCAAAGAGCTTTTCCCGTTTGCGGTAGTTGAGCTTTACCGAAAGGCTTAGGTTAGGACGGTCAAAGCTTGATCGTACGATGTTTTCTTTTGGAATGCCTAGCTGGTGCAAAATGTCTTCGCGCGTGGCGGCGTCGGCGGTAGCGGTCAGGGCGATAAGCGGAATGTCGGGAAAGCGTTCCCGGAGGACGTGGAGCTCGGAGTATTCGGGCCTAAAATCGTGTCCCCACTGTGAAATGCAATGCGCTTCGTCAACCGCGAACAGGGAAATCCTGATCTTTGAAAGCAGAAAGTCCAGCTCGAACCGGATGCGTTCCGGGGAAAGGTAAAGAAGCTTCAGTTCGCCGCGCAGGGCGAGCTTTCGGATTTCTGCCGATTCCTCCTTGGGTGTATGGCTGTTGAGCGCCGCCGCCCGGATGCCGCATTCGGAAAGCGCATCGACCTGGTCCTTCATCAGCGCGAGCAGCGGAGAAACGACGATGCACGTCCCGGGGAACATCAGCGCCGGAATCTGGTAGCAGATGGACTTTCCTCCGCCTGTCGGGAGAAGCGCAAGCGTATCCTTTCCCTCGAAAAGGTTCTTAAGGACTGCTTCCTGCGCGGGGCGGAATGCTTTATAGCCAAAAAACTCCTTTAGGAACTTTTTGGCGGAAATCAGCTGTTCTTCGGAATCGGGCATCGCTGGATATGGAAAAAGACCGCCCTAAAATATAAGACGGTCGTGTGACAGAAAATGGCGGATTAGTGAATCTGCGCGGAAAGCAGCTTGTTTATCGCCTGGACGTATGCCGCCGGATTTTCGAGCTGGGAACCTTCGGCGAGGAGCGCCTGCCCGTAGAGAGCCTTGGGCCAGTCTTCGAGCGGTTCCTTCTTCGAAGCCTTATCCTTCAGCATCTTGCAAATCGGATGCTCGGGATTGATTTCGAGGATGCGCTTGGACTTGGTGACGCCCTGTCCCATCGCCGCCATCATGCGTTCCATGTGGTGGCTCATCGCGGATTCGTCGGTGACGAGGCAGCACGGGCTGTCCTTCAGGCGGCTCGATACGCGGACTTCCTTGATGTTTGCGTCTAAGTCCTTCTGGAGTTCGGCGCAGAGGTCCTTGTATTCGGCCTTCGAAGCTTCTTCCGACTTCTTTTCCTCTTCGGTCTTTTCGAAATCGACGTCGCCGCGGCTTATGTCGTGGAACTTCTTCCCGTCGAATTCCGTGAGGGAATTCATCATGAATTCGTCGATCGGGTCGGAAAGGAGCAGCACTTCGAAGTTCCTGTTCCTGTAGGCTTCGAGAATCGGGCTTGTCGCCACCGCGTCCTTGTTCTCGCCGATGAGGAAGTAGATTTCCTTCTGTTCCTTCGGCATGTTCTTGACGTATTCATCGAGACTCGTAAACTTGTCGCCGGATTTGCTTGACTTGAAGAGAGTGAGCTTCTTCAGCTCGTCGAGATGTTCCCAGTTCATGTAGAAGCCTTCCTTCAGGACCATTCCGAGTTCGCGCCACCAGGCTTCGTATTTTTCGCGGTCCTTTTCCTTGATTTCGGAAAGCATATCGAGGACGTTCTTGATGACGTTCTTCCGAATCGTCGTGATGATTTTGTTCGACTGGAGAATCTCGCGGGAGACGTTTAGCGGCAGATCCTCGGAATCGACGACGCCGCGGACAAAGCGGAGCCACGGCGGAAGCAGGTCCTTGCAGTCGTCCATGATGAAGACTTTCTTGACGTAGAGCTTAAGTCCCGTGATGCGGTCGTTCTGCCAGATGTTGAACGGAGCCTTTGCCGGCACATAGACGAGTGTCCAGAATTCCTGGGAGCCTTCGACGTGGGAATGTTTCCAGGCGAGAGGTTCGCCGCCGTCGTGCGAAACGGTCGGGTAGAAGTCCTTGTACTGCGCTTCCGTGATTTCCTTCGCGCTTTGGCGCCAGAGCGCCGGCTTGTCGTTCAGACGGGTCGGTTCCTTGGTCTCCGTTTCGCCCTTGTCGTTCTTCGTCGGCTCGTGGTGCAGGTAGATGCCGTAGGAGACGAATTCCGAATACTTGCGGACGATGCTTTCGATGCTCCATTCGGTCGTGAAGTCCTGGAAGTCTTCGCCGTCCTTCAGGTAGAGCGTGATTTTCGTTCCCGCGTTTTCTTTCGGCATGTCGGAGACTTCGTAGGAGCCGCTGCCGTCCGAGCTCCACAGGTATCCGGATTCCTCGCCGGCCTTGCGCGAGAGAACCTCGACCTTGCTTGCGACCATGAAGACGGAATAGAACCCGACACCGAACTGGCCGATCAGATCGACGTTCGACTTGTCGGAATCCTTCAGGTCTTGCACGAAATGCTTCGTTCCCGAGCGGGCGATTGTCCCGAGGCAGCTTTCGAGATCTTCCTTGTTCATGCCGATGCCGTTGTCCTCGACGGTCAGCGTCCGGTTCTTGGAATTGACGGACAGGTCGATTCTCAGCTGGGTGCCTTCGGGAAGGAGGGCCGCATTCGAGAGGGAAAGGAAGCGGCGCTTGTCGAGCGCGTCCGCGGCGTTCGAAATCAGCTCGCGGAGGAAAATTTCCTTGTTGCTGTAGAGGGAATGGATCATCAAGTGGAGAAGATCCTGCACTTCGGTCTGGAATTCCTTTTTTTCTGTAGCCATTTTTTATCTCCAATATTAAAACGTTTCAAAATGAAACAGCTGCCTGTTTCAAAAAGTGGCACGAACCGCGCCAAACCGGCGATTTTCGTTCCGTTTCGCCTGTGTAAAAGCAAGAAGCGTGCCAAAAGCGGGAAAATAACGGAAGTTTTTGAAAGATGTTGACAACGTTTTTTTTTATATTGCTGAAATGTAAATTACTCCTTCCGATAAAGGAGGGGAAATATTGCTGAAAACGGGCAAGAATTTCTGTTGTGGAACGGTTAGCCGATTACCCGATTGATGCAGAATATAGAGGAATGATTGAAATGGAAAATATTTTTGATATTGCGACAGCGATCAAGGATCGCCTTGTTGACGAAAATCATCGAAGTTTAACAAATCGAGCGATTGCAAGGATTCTTTGCGAAAGGAGAAACAAATCTGTTTGTTATTTTTTGACCAATAATCTTAATGAAACCATTTCTTTTGGGCGTGATTTTGTCGGGAACGTTAATTTGATTTATCATCAAAGGCAAACGACTTCTGATGTTGGTCAAGCTGTTTATAAAAATACCAAACTAGGGCGTGCTTTAATCGGGGATTTAGGAGATGAAAGCGGACATTTTGACCTGAGGAAGGGGGCCCTGCTTCAAGGCGACATACGCTCAGGAAGACAATCTAGGGCTTTCAAGCGTCGGCTCGACGAAGAAGTTTATGGACTATCTGCACGAACCGTTCCTTTTTTACTATCTAGACAGATACGACAACAAGTTGAAGCTCATGAAAAAGGCGCCGCGCAAAGTATATGTCGTGGATAATGGGTTTGTTACGGCAAGAGCGTTCAACCTCGGCGATAACCTCGGAAGGCTATTGGAAAACCAGGTTTTTATCGAACTTTTGCATCGCGGATACAGTACCGAGAAAACTTTGTTCTATTACCGTTCCCGAAATGACAAGGAGACCGACTTTGTGCTTCGCGAAGGAAATCGTATCAAGCGGCTTGTGCAGGTCTGCTACGATTTGTCGAAGAGCAAAACGGAAAAGCGGGAAGTCGATAGCCTTGTCGAATGCGCCGGGGAACTCGGCTGCAACGACCTCACCATCGTAACTTGGAACGAGGAACGCGTCATCGAAAAAGACGGCTATACGGTCAAGGTTGTGCCTGTGCGATTTTTTTTTGAATCCCGTTTCAAAAAGAATCTTGTCGTTCATACACGATAAAAATGTTCACTTTTTGTCGGGTATAGTCGATAAAAAACGTCCTAAAGGACGGTTTTGAAATCGAATGCGCTCCTGTGCCCGACAGGCTTTCGCCCGTTATTCTCCCTTTCCCCAGTCCTTCCAGCCAACATACTGGATTCCGTTAATTTCGCATGTCAAGTCTCCGAGATAAAAGACCTTGCTCTTGAAATTCGCATTCCCCCGCAAAGCGAGGTATTTTCTTGCTCCGGCGGACAGCTTGCGCTCCGCTTCGATTGAACTTTTGACCTCGACGGAAAAGGAGTGCTTCCAATCGGCGACGATATCCATTTCAAGACCGCTCGAATCCCGAAAGAATGCGAGGTTCGGGCTTTTGCCTTGATTGGTGCGTTTCTTTGTCAGTTCCGAGACGGCGAAAGTTTCGATGACGGTGCCTCTGTATTTGCTCAAGATGAGTTCTTCTGGCGAATCGATACCCAAAAGGTGGCAGAGCAATCCTGTATCGGTAAAGTATAGCTTGGGCGTCTTGACCAGGGAACGTCCGAGGTTGTTTGTATCGGGCTGCAGAAAGTGAATCAGAAAGGAAGACTCCAATACGGAAAGCCATTGTTTTACGGTAGGAGCGGAAATTCCCAGATTCTTCGCGATGCTTTCCATGGAAAGCAGCTGTCCCGAATGGAGTGCGCAGATACGGACAAATTTTTTGAAAGTCGGCAAATTGCTGACGTTGATTTGATATCGGACATCCAGATCAAGATAGGTGTCGATGTAGCTGTCAAACCAATCGTCGAGTAGAAACTTCTTTTCCTTGTCGTAAAGCGGCGGGTAGCAGCCCTTAAAAATTGTTTCGTAAGGATTACTCGACAAGGCGCTTGCGGATGCAAGCTCTTCGTTTGAAAAGGGTAGCAGCTTGACAAAGCCGGCGCGTCCGGCAAGGGAATCGCTCATGTTTTCCTTGAGCTTGAACTGGTTTGAACCTGTCAGGACAAACTTCCCGGGGGTAAAGGCTCCGTTATCTACGGCAAGCTTAACCGCATCGAAAATTTCGGGAACTTTCTGCGCTTCGTCAAAAACGGCACCGTCAGGGAAAGCCTGCAAAAAGTCTTTTGGATTTGCGGAAGCCATTTCGCGCATCGACTTGTCGTCAAAAGTGATGTACCTTTTTTCGGGAAAGGTTGTCTTGGCTAGGGTAGATTTTCCCGTCTGTCGCGGTCCTACGATTCCGATGATGGGGAACTGTCCCGAGAGACGGAGAAGCGCCTTTTTCGCAATTCGTTCAATGGGCAATGGAAAGCCTCACTTTGAAAATCTAAAGTTTTGCACTTTAAAAAGCTAAAGTTTAATATAGATAAAATTCAAAGTTTCGACATCCGAAAATCTAAAGTTTTCGAAAAAGGGCAAAAACGTCGTTCGGGATGCCGATTTTCCTTTTCGCTACCGAATAAACACGAGACCTAAAATCCCCGCCGCCCACAGGTAGTAGGCGAAGTAGTGGAACTTTCCTTTCTGGACGAAGTTCATGAGCCATTTGAGCGCGAAGATTCCGGCGACAAAGGCGACGGCCATCCCGACGAGAAGCTCCGGGGTGAACGAGCCGCTCTCTGCGCACCTCTCGAGCATTTCGGGCTTTTCTGTCGGATTGAACGTCTGGCACTTGAACCATTTAATGAAATCGAGAAGCGCCGCGCCGCCGACCGCCGGGATGCTCATGAGGAAGGAAAATTCGCCCGCGTACTTGCGGTTCGTTCCCATGAAGAGCATCGCGGAAATCGTGGAGCCGCTGCGGCTGATGCCCGGGATGCAGGCAAAGCCCTGGACGATTCCCGTGACGAGCGCGCGCCACCAGTTCATCGCCTTGCCGGGTTCTTCCGGGTGGTTCGCGCCGGTCCTAGCCCATTTCGAAGCGAAGAGGAGCGTTCCCGTGAAGAGCAGCGCGCTGCAGACGAATCTCGGGCTTTCGAAGAGCGATTCGATCTGGTCCTTGAAGCCTAGCCCGATGGCGGCTGTCGGAATCGACGCGAGGACGATGTAGCCCGCTTCCTTGAGCTGCGCCTTGTCGCGGAGCGCACAGCCCTTGACGATGTTCCAGATTTTTTTCCGGAAGATGACGAAGATGGAAAGGAGCGTCCCCGCATGGAGCATGATGTCGAAGAACATGCCCGCGTCCTTTAGACCGAGCAGGGATTTTCCGAGGACGAGATGCCCGGAGCTTGATACGGGGAGAAATTCGGCGAGACCCTGGAGAAGGCCCAAAAGGATGGATTCGATCATGATTTCCAAAGTTATAAAAATGCGTGGGAAATGGCATCCCGAACGACTGGGCCGCGGAACACGGCGACCCCGCCTATATCTTCAACCTGGTCCTGCGAATCGTCACCGTGAGCCTCGAAACCGTGAAAATCGTGAAGGCGCTTCCCAGGCTGGAATTTTAGAGACTTGACTTCACCCTCGCCGCTTTTCTATATTAGGCACCGCCTATTCGGAAGATTCCCTGAATTTTTCGAAAGCCCTGCCCGGTGTTGGTAGCATCGGGAAGTTTTTATCCCAAATAGTCATCTGCCCACTTTACGTCTTGCTCGATTTCAGGGAGCGTTTTCCTGTCAAACAAGGGCTGCATCAAGAGCTTTTTGGCGCATTCCGGCATGGACGATTCTTCTGCGTGAAATAGCCTGGTTAGCGGATCGGTTGCGAGCGTATAGCATTCCATCACCCAAGGGTGCGGTTTCTTTTCATCGTACCATCCTTGGATAAAGTAAACAACGTCCTTGTATTTGATCCAAAGCTCATCGCCGTAGTAGAGGTGGTCTAGGAATTCCGAATAATTACCATTTATCATGTTTGGGAACTCCGATGCGTAGATGGTTTAAGGTTAAAATCGAACTCCGTTCTCATCTGGCTATGAAAGGCTCAAAAAAGAAAAGGCTCCTTTCGGAGCCTTATCGGGGTAGCCAGATTCGAACTGACGACATTCTGCTCCCAAAGCAGACGCTCTACCAGGCTGAGCTACACCCCGTAGCGGTTTAAATATAGAAAAAGATTGCGGGTTTTGAATGGTTTCAATCCGAAAACCGGATTTCCGCCTGGCGTTTCGGAGGTGTTTAATTTATTTTTAACGAAAAAGAGGTTTTATGAACGAGGAACGTCGGAAGCTTCGCGACGAAGTCTATACGCAGATGATGATGGCGCAGGCGCGCCTTTCGAAAGACGCCAATACGCAAATGGGCGCAGTCCTCGTTTCGGGCGACGGGCGAGTCCTCAGCACGGGCTACAACGGCGCCCCGGCGAGCTTTGACGATGCGACGATCCCCTACACGCGGGAAAACCGGCGGCTCGCTTACGACCTGCTCGAAGCGGATTCGGGAAAGCTCGTTTCGCACCACGAGTTCGAGGTGAACAAGTATCCGTTCATGGTCCACGCAGAAATCAATGCGCTCCACTATGCGCGCGGAAAGGTTCCGCCCGGTTCGAAACTCTATGTCATCGGGTTTCCCTGCGAACGCTGCGCCTTGGAAATCGCGCTTTCGGGAGTAGCCGAGGTCTTCGTGACGAAGGACGACTACGATGCGAATTCGACGCTCAACAACAGCCGGGACACGGCTTTCTACATGTTCGCCCAAGCGGGAATCCTAGTCACGCTCTGCGGCAAGCGTTTAAAGCCCGTCATTTCGACGGTGAAGACCGTTTAGCGGATTTGCGCGGTTTGCAAAAAAGGCTTCGCGCGAGCGAAGCCTTTCCTGTCTAAAGATTTTGCGTTATTCGAACGGGACCAGTTCGACGCGGCGGTTCGCTTCGCGACCGGAACGGCTCTTGTTGTTGGCGACGGGACGGCTGGATCCGTAACCGACAGCTCGCACGCGGGATTCGTCGATGCCTTTCTTGATGAAGTAGCCGGTGACCGCCTTGGCGCGCTTTTCGGAAAGCTGCTGGTTGTAGTCGGCAGATCCGACTTCGTCCGTGTGGCCTTGGACCTCGAGCTTCGCCTGCGGATGCTTCTTCATCAGCCGGATGATGTCGTTGAGCGTTCCGTAACTGCTCTTTACGAGCGTCGCTGAGTTACGCTTGAATCGGATTCCCTTGCGAAGTTCGCTCAGGTCTTCCTTCTTGTTCACGGGGCAGCCGACCTTGTCGATTCGGACGCCGGGGAGCGTGTTCGGGCACTGGTCGATGGCGTCCGGTACGCCGTCCTTGTCCGAATCGAGGACGCATCCCGTAGAATCGACTGCGGAGTTTGCCGGCGTGTTCGGGCACTTGTCCCGGGAATCGGGAACGCCGTCCTTGTCCGAATCGATGGGGCATCCTGTCGTATCGACGGAGATACTGCTCGGCGTGTTCGGGCATTTGTCGAGGCCGTTATAGACGCCGTCGTTATCGGAATCTACCGGGCAGCCCGTGCTATCGACGATAGCGCCTTTGGGCGTGTTCGGGCATTTGTCCGATGCGTCCTTCACACCGTCACCGTCCGAATCGAGGACCGCTGCGCAGACCTGCGCCGTATCGATTTTCAGCGTATCGCGCTGGATGACAACCACTGTATCGGGCTTGAACGGACAGCCGATGCTATCGACCGGAGTTCCCTTGGGCGTTGCGGCGCACTTGTCGAGGTAGTCCGGGATTTTGTCGCCGTCTTCGTCTGTCGGGCAGCCGTTTGCATCGACGGAAACGTTCGCCGGCGTATGCGGGCACTTGTCTTTCGCGTCTTCGACGCCGTCGCCGTCCTCGTCGTTTTTCGTGAACGGGTTTCCGCGCCAGGTGAGAAGGGCGGACATTCCGTAATCGGCGGCTCCCGTCTTGTAGGAAACGACGTTTCCGTTCTGCTTCTTGTGGACCGTCATGAATTTTCTCGTCAGGTCGTCTTCGTCGATGAACGCGGTGATGCCGATGTCCGCGCCGACGGCAAGGTCGATTCCGTGGGCGAGGTGGAAGCGGACGCCCGGGGTGAGGCGCATCGGGTCGGTGAGCGGGTCACGCCAGTTGAGCGTCTTTTCCACGCGGGTTTCGCCGGAAAACTCGAGGAAAAAGTCCATCGATTCGAGGGCGGTGAGGTTCAGGCCTGTTCCCCAGACTAGCGTGTTTGCGCCTTCGTGCATCACGCCGACAAATCCCATGTTGTTGTTCCAGCGGATCGGAATTCCGATTTTATTCAAGTCGAACGTGAGGAGAAGGGACGCTTCGAGCGCCCAGTCGTCTGCGGAATAGGCGTGCGAATAGCCGTAGGAATTGACATACCAGACATGGCGGGGGCGCATACCGGTTCCGCGGTCTCCGGTGGGGAAGTAGATCTGCCCGAGGAGCGCCACGCTTGTCACGTTGGTCGTGTCAAAGGGAAGCCGGAATTTTAGCCAGGTCTGCAGGTCGCCGATTCCGAAGCCTTGCAGGTCGGCATCTCCGACGTCCGGATTCACGTCGTCGTAGTGGAGCGGGAGAACGACGCCGAAGTCGAGAAAGTCGAGAAGTCCGACCGCTGCGTGGAAGTTTCCGGAAATCGACGGCATGAGGCTGTTCACGACAATGGCGTCGCCGCCGTTCACCTGGTAAAAGTACTGGTAGGCGGAGGGTTGCGCGTCGGCGATGCCTTCCGCCCCGATGCCGACGGAAAGTCCCCATTGTCCAAGAGTCTTTGCGCTCTGCTGGTGGAGACCGTCCGCTCCGCCTTCAAGCCCGGTTTCCGCAAAGGCCATCCCCAGGGAAAGTCCCACAACGAAAGGAATCAATTGCTTTTTGTTCATTATTTCCTCAAGTATGAAAAATGTAATTTCAAAAGAAAATGTAATTATTCTTTTTGTTGCTGTCTAGATTTTTGACAGAAAACGTGGACCGCAATTAGCAATTAGCAATGAGCAATTAGCAATTAGCTGTTTATCGCCCCACGTCCCGCTTAACTCGTCCCAAAAGCTTAGACGTCCGCGGTTCGAACTCCTGGCTTCTATCTTCTCGATACGTCAACATCCCGGAACAATTCTATTTTGCTGCCATGGCTCGAATTTTTCTCGCAGCGCTTTTTTGCGCATTCCTTTTTGCCGGCGAAAGCTTGGCTAGGTCCGTTGAATTTTTTTCGCATGACAGGTTTTCTTCGTCTGCGCTTTTTTCGAAACTCGATTCGGTTGGCGGCGACGGAACCTGGATGGAATGGGACAAGGGCGCGGTGCTCGATCCGGAAATCGCAAAGATCGTAACGGATAAAACCGGAAAGTTCCTTTCGGATGTGGAACATGGATGGCTCTTGGAAAATCCGGACGGTTCGGCGAATTTTGCCGTCCTCCGGAAAAAAGGTTCGGGCGAATCTCTCGCGTTTCATGAAATCCCGAAGTTCACCGTGAAAAGGGTCCCGCTCGAAATCCGGGAACCGCTCGATCCGCAAAGGGTCTTCCGCGATTACCGCGAGACGCTTTCCGGGCATTTTGTACACCTAGACGATACAAACCTGCAAGCCGTCGTCCGCGACAGGGAAATCCAGTTCTCCTATCTGAAGCCCGACCGCGAAGCGCTAGTCTCGATACCTTTTTTCGACCGCTTGCCCGAATCGCAGAAACAGGCGGAAATTCGGATGCGTCGGGATTTTTACGCCTACGAATATGCGCTGATGGTCCAGGCTTTCGTGGCGAGTACGCGCGGGCTTTTCAACTGGCAGGTATGGCATTGGCTTTCCCGCGACTTGACTTCGGACGCGATGATTCAGGACGCGGAGATAGCGGCGGTCCTCGCTTCGCCGGATCAGGGAAAGTTCGTGCGGATCTTTTTCAAGAACCTGCCGAACGGTTACTCCGTGGAAATGCTTTCGAACGCGCACGGAGCCTTCATGCTGAATATCCGAAGCCGTTAGCCCGGGACTAGAATCGATATGCCCAAGCGGACCGGCATTGCGGACTTGCCCTTGCACACGGGAACGGTTCCCCGGTGGCTTGCCGACCGGATGCGCGACATGGGACGCCTGATCGTCGAAGCGATTGTCGAGAATTATGGGCGAAAGGAATTTCTTGTCCGTTTAAGCGACCCGCTGTGGTTTCAGTCGTTTGGCGCGGTTCTGGGAATGGACTGGCATTCCTCGGGGATTACGACCAGCGTGATGTTTGCCCTGAAACGCGGCATTTCGCAGGTTTCAAGGGAACTCGGGATCTATGTCTGCGGAGGGCGCGGGAAATTTTCCCGGGAGACGCCGACCGAGCTTTTGCAAATTGCGGACAGGACGGGCCTTGACGGAAACTTTTTCTTGCGGGCGAGCAGGCTCTGCGCAAAGGTCGATAATACCGCGGTCCAGGACGGCTTCCAGCTCTACCAGCACAATTTCGTCCTGACGGAAGACGGGGACTGGGCGGTCGTTCAACAGGGGATGAATCCGGAAGCCCGCGCAGCGAGGCGTTATCACTGGAGTTCGCTAAGCCTCAGGTCCTTTGTGGAGACGCCGCATACGGCAATCATCGGAGAAAACCGGGGACGCATCCTAAATCTCACGGATAGAGCGGCGGGGAAGACCCGCGAATCGGTCCTTGCGCTTTCCCATGAGGAACCGCGGCGCGTTTTGCGGGAAGTCGCATCCATTGTGAAGCCGAAAACGGCGATTATCGTCCCGGAGCAGACCGACCTGTTCGGAAGTTCGCCGGAACCTCTTCTCGTCTGTTCGGACCGCGACTCTCGGATGCCTGCGCACCATGAAGTCCTAGCGGAAGATGTCGATTTGAAGCGCCTCGGAAGCGTCCTCGCGACCGCCTACGAATCCGCGCCTTCGAATTTCGAAAGCCTGCTGCTCACACCCGGCCTAGGCCCTCGGACCTTGCAGTCCCTCGCGCTCGTAAGCGAGGTTATCAACGGGACTCCGTCGCGCTTTACGGATCCGGCGCGCTTTTCCTTTGCCCACGGCGGAAAGGACGGTCATCCTTTTCCCGTTCCGTGTAAGGTCTATGACGAATCGATTCGGGTCCTCGACGAATCCCTCCAGAAGGCGAAGCTCGGCCTTTCGGACAAGATGCGCTGCCTGTCACGCCTGCATGAGGTGCAGCTTGCCATCGAACGGAACTGCTCGCCGCTTGCGGATTTCGAGAAAACGATCGAATACGAAAGGCGCCATTCCGCGAAATGGGGAGGCCGCGTCGTCGGCTAGGATTTAAATATCCTGTCTTCTTAGGGAGAGAGCCTCTCCGTATTTCGAAGAGGCTCTCGAAAGGGGACGCCTATAAGCCGGGTTTTGTGCCGGTAGATACCGGCGATGACCATCTATCTGTGCGCGCCATTGCTGGCGGCATCGAGCGACCTACCCGAACCCCGACCGGACAGGCGGCCCGGGCACTTTCGTGCGGAGTTCTGCTTGGTCTTGCACCGGATGGGGCTTGCCGTGCCGATTCTGTCGCCAGAACCGCGGTGAGCTCTTGCCTCGCCATTTCACCCTTACCCGCCTTGCGGCGGGCGGTATCTTTCTGCTGCGCTATCCGTCGCATTTCTGCGCCTGGACGTTATCCAGCATCCTGCCTTGCGGTGCCCGGACTTTCCTCCCTCGCTTTCGCGAGGGCGGCCATCCGGCGTCCCTTTAGAAAAGTTAGCAAGAATTTGGTATATTGGTAAAGGCTTCTCCAAAAATTCCGCCGATGGACGGAGAGCGTTCGGGCAAAAGGCCGAGAACCGTCTTTTATGGATTTTGGGTCGCTTCAACGAAGGAGTTTTCATGAAAAATCGCATCCTGTTCGTGCTTGCGGACGGCTTTGAAGAAACGGAATGCGTTGTTCCGTTCGATATCCTTTCTCGCGGCGGGGTCCAGGTAACCTTTGCGAGCATCCACGGGGATGTCCTGGTGGAAGGGGCGCACGGCTTGGCTTTGAAGGCGGACATTCTCCTGTCCGAAGCGGAACTTTCCGAGTTTGACGGCGTGTTCCTTCCGGGCGGGAGCCGTGGCGTGGAAAATCTCGGGGCGTCGGGGCGTGTCCTCGAATTGGTTAGGGACTTTTACGGTGCGGGAAAGTGGGTGCTTTCGATTTGCGCGGGTCCGCTTGTCCTTGCGCGTGCGGGAATTTTGGGTGATAGGCGCGTTACGAGCTATCCTTCGACGGAAGCGGACTTGCGCCCTCATTGCAAAATCTACAGCGGGGATCGTGTGGTCATCGACGGCAGGCTCCTGACCAGTCGCGGTCCCGGAACCGCGGAGGAATTCGGATTTGCCGTTCTGGAAGCTCTCGAAGGAAAGGAAAAATCGGAACGCGTTCGCGAGGGAATGCTCGCGCGTCTTCCGTAGAGTGAAAACAACTTTTATTAAATTTGGCTCACTATGCCTGATGTCTTTCTCTATGATACGACTTTGCGCGACGGAAACCAGGATCGCAAGATATCGCTTTCCCTGGCGGACAAGCTGCAGATAGCGAAACTTCTGGATTCCTTTGGCTTTGACTACATCGAAGGCGGTTGGCCGAATCCTTCGAACCCGACGGACGTGGAGTTCTTTCGCCGAATCGGCGAAATGCGGCTTTCCCATGCGAAGGTCTGCGCCTTTGGAAGTACGCGTCGCCCGAAAATCCTCGCGGAAGACGACCCGCTGTTAAAGGCGCTAGTCGAGAGCAAGGCCCCGGTCAAGACTATCTTCGGGAAAAGCTGGGACCTGCATGTAACCGACGTTATCCGAACGACGCTCGAAGAGAATCTGGACATGATCGAAACTTCCGTCCGGTTTCTCAAGGAATTCTCCGACGAGGTCATCTATGATGCGGAGCACTTCTTTGACGGCTACAAGGCGAACCCTGGCTATGCGATTGAAACGCTCAAGTCCGCTGCCTTAGGCGGTGCGGACTTTATCGTTCTCTGCGATACGAACGGCGGAACGATGCCGTGGGAACTCGAAACGATTCTCCGGGAAGTCCTAGCGAAGATAGGCGTCCCGCTCGGCATCCACGCCCACAATGACAGCGGGGTGGCCGTGGCGAACTCTCTTGTCGCGGTCCGGTCGGGCTTCTCGATGGTCCAGGGCGTCTTGAACGGCTACGGGGAAAGGTGCGGCAACGCGGATCTCACGACAGTCTCCGCGGATCTGGTATTCAAGATGAAAAAGGCGATATCCTGTGCGGAAAATATGAAGGACCTGCGCAAGGTAAGCCTCGCCCTCGACCAGATTGTAAACATCCCGAGTGACATCAAGGCTCCCTATGTCGGGGATGCGGCGTTTGCCCACAAGGGAGGTGCGCATATCGACGGCGTGATGAAGGTTTCCCGCAGTTTCGAGCATATCGATCCCCATGCGGTAGGGAATAGTCGCGTCTTTGTAACGAGCGACCAGGCCGGCGGTTCCCTCGTCGTGGAAAAGATCAAGGAACTTCTCCACGTCGATGTCGATAAGAAGGATCCGAAGGTACAGGAACTTTTGCACCGGATCAAGGAATGCGAAAATGCGGGCTGGCACTTCGACAGCGCGGAAGCGAGTTTCGAAATGCTCGTCTATCGCTCGCTTGGCGTCTTTACGCTTCCGTTCCGGGTGGAAAACTACCGCGTCATCGAGGACAGGACGGAACAGGGGGCAAGCGTTTCGCAGGCTTCCGTCAAGCTGCATGTCGGAGACGAAATCAGTCACCAGGTCGCCGAGGGCGATGGACCGGTGAACGCTCTCGATGCGGCTCTCCGCAAGGCGCTCGTACCTTACTATCCCTACATGAAAAATGTCCGTCTGGACGATTTCAAGGTCCGGGTGCTGGGGTCGAATGTCGGCTCGGACGCCCATGTCCGCGTCTGGACCACGTTTGGCGACGAGCGGGATTCCTGGCATGTCGCCGGGGTTTCCACAAATATCATTGAGGCGTCCTGGTTTGCGCTTGTCGATGGGCTTTCATATAAAATTTACAAGGAATCCTTGAAGCAAGGAGAAAAGTAATCGCATGAAGATTCTCAAGGTCAATCAGAGTTCAAAGGAAGTCGATCGCATTTGCGCTCGCGGAGTCGCTCCGACGGAAGAAATTTACGCCAAGGTCAGGAATATTATGGAAAACGTCCGCAATGGCGGACTTTCCAAAGCGGTTGAATATGCGCAGAAGTTTGACGGGCTCAAGGGAACCGACCTGCGCATCGGCGAAAAGTTTCTGAAGGAACAGGCCAAGCGGGTAAACCCGACCCTGGTGAAGGCTTTGCGTACGGCGATTCGGAATGCGACACGCTTTCATCGACATGAACTGCATGCGATAGGCAGCTTCGCGTTCAAGGGAAAGGACGGCGAAATTTTGGGACAGCGCGTGCGACCGATGCGCCGGGTGGGGCTTTATGTTCCGGGCGGGGCGGCTGTCTATCCGAGTACGGTCATCATGAATGCTGTGCCGGCTCTCGTGGCAGGCGTCGAGCAGATCGTTGTGACTACCCCGGCAAAGGGCGGAATCGATCCGTCGGTTGCGTTTGTCCTTCTCGAACTGGGCATCAAGGAAGTTTATCACATCGGCGGAGCGCAGGCGATTGCGTTTCTCGCTTACGGTACGAAGGAAATCGAACCTGTCGATAAGATCGTTGGACCGGGAAATGTCTATGCGGCGATAGCGAAGCGTGAAGTTTTCGGAAAGGTCGATATCGATATGATAGCGGGGCCTTCTGAAATTCTCGTATTGGCCGATTCTTCGTCTAGTCCCGAGTATGTCGCGGTGGATCTGCTGAGTCAGGCGGAACACGGTTCCGGCTTTGAAGCTTCCATCTGCATCACCGACAGCATGGACTTGGCAAAACGGATTTCGAAGGCGGTCGACGAGCGTGTCAAGGTTTCTCCGAAGCGCGACCTGCTCGAAAAGGTTCTGGAAAATTTCGGTCGGATCCTGGTCGTCGAAAATTGGGACGACGGCGTTGCGGTCGCGAACCGTATCGCTCCGGAACATCTCGAAATCATGACCGAGGATGCGGAAGAGCTTTCGCATCGGATTGTCAATGCCGGCGCTATTTTCATCGGACCGTGGTCAAGCGAACCTGTCGGCGACTACTTTGCAGGTCCCGATCATGTCCTCCCGACAAACGGGACGGCGCGCTTTTCTAGCCCTCTCGGCGTCTATGACTTTGCCAAGCGGACAAGCATCATCTACTATACGGAAAAGGCGGTCCGCAAGCAGGCAAGGCTTATTGCGGAAATCGCGGAAACGGAAGGCTTCTTCCATCACGCCCAGGCGGTACTTGAACGCCTAGACGAAGAAGAGTAGCTTCGCCTTTTTCCTTTTGAAGCTCCGGTAAGTCCGGGGCTTTTTTTGTTGGACTCTATTTCCGGTAATTGGTGCGGATGGCGTAGGAGAGAACGGCGAACGCGCCGGCAACGTTCATGCTGGCCTTTCTACCGGCCATGGGTATCTCGACCTTGATCGAACAGGCTTCCAGAAGTTCCGGGGAGATTCCCAGTTCTTCGTTGCCGAGGACGACCAGCCCCTTTTCCGGCCAGGAGACGTCTTGGATGGGAAGGGCGTCTTCGCCCGTTTCCAGTGCGATGATCGCATAGCCTTTTTGGCGGTGCGCCTCGATACATTCTAGCGGCGAATCCCAGCGCCGGTGCAAAATCCATTTTTCGGTTCCGCGGGCCGCGCTTTTCAGCATGGCGTGGTCGATGCCAGGCGTATAGCCCGAAAGATGGACCGCTTCGAGGCCAAAGCAGTCCACTGATCGAAACAGGGAGCCGACGTTGAATGCGCTCCGCAGGTTGTGGGCTAGAACGGCATACGGAAGCGACGCCTGGACCGCTTCGCTTCTGTCGCCCGGTTCGCTTTCGAGATAGACGTCCCGCTCAAAGCCTAGGCCCGCTTCCGTCCGGAAATTCCTGTAGAGTTCGATGAGTTCCGACTGGTTTTTTCCGGCGAGACGCTTTTCGGGAGAAAGCCGTAGCCATTCGGCATAATGTTCGTATTCGTTTCGGATCTGCGCCGTGTCGTTTCCGAGCCGCAAAACGAGAATCCGCAAAAGCTCGGCAAACCGCTTCGCTTTTGCCTGCGGGGCGAGGGCCAGAAATTTGCGTTCGGAATACATGGGCTTTCCGCAAAAAGACGCGTCAATGAACCTTTGCTCCGTCCTGGATGTCGCAGGTGACCGCCTTGCCGGAAACTTCGAGAACGCTTTCTCCGCAGACGACCGCCTTGCCTCGGGCTTCAAGCGAAATCTTTTCGAAATCCTTGAGCTTGAGAATGCGCCCATCCGTCGATGGCGAAATTCCCCGGAACGTGGCGCGGTCCCCGGGCTTTGCGCCTTCCGGCGGCGCAAGAAGTCTGCACACGTGCTCTTCGTCGGTGTCGCCTGCGAAAAGCATTCCGTTACTCATGATGCCGCGGAGCGGAGCCGGTTTCAGGTTCGCAAAGAGCACGATCATCCGGTCTTTCAGCTCTTCGGGCGAGTAGCTGCTTTTTAATCCGGAACAGATTGTCCGCGGTTCGGGTTCGCCGGCATCCACTTTCAGGACATAGAGCGATGTCGCGTCGGGGTGGTCGTTCACTTCGAGAATTTGAGCCACGCGGATGTCCATCTCGGCGGGGACGCTTTCGGCTGCTAGTGGCTTGTTCTGCTTCGGTTTCGGGGAGGCTTCCGCCGTCTTGGCATCTTCGACGATTCGCGGGAATAGCGCCGAACCTTCGCCGAATCTTTCTCCGCCATGAAACTTTCCCCAGGCGAGATCGCGGACGCCTTCGAGCGACGTTCCGAGCATCGCGAGGCCTTCGGCACTCTTGGTCGGGATGACCGGGAAGAGGAAGCTGAGCGCGATGCGGACCGCTTCTGCGGAAACGAAGAGAACCGTGGCGAGTTCTTCCTTTTTCGAGGCGTCCTTGGCGAGTTTCCAGGGAGCCTTCTGTTCTAGGTAGCGGTTCACCGCGCGGACGAGCGAGAGGGTTTCCTCGACGGCTTGCGAGAGCTTGACGCTTTCGAGAAGCTCGGGAACGGTTTCCGTTAACCTGTTGGCAATTTCCTGCACGCAGGTTTCTTCGGCACCGAATGTTCCGGGCTTCGGGAGCGTTCCTTCAAAGTTCGTGAGGACCAGGCGGTGGACGCGGTTCAGCACGTTACCGAGGTCGTTTGCGAGATCGCTGTTGATGCGGCGCACGAAGCCTTCGTGGGTAAAGCTCGCATCCTGTCCGACGACCATATCCCGGGCGAGGTAGTAGCGGAACGCATCGACACCGTATTTTTCCATGTATTCCATCGGGTTTACGACGTTTCCCGTCGTTTTGCTCATCTTGTCGTTTCCGACGAGCCACCAGCCGTGGGCGAGAATATGCTTCGGGAGCGGAAATCCAAGTGCGAAGAGCATCGTCGGCCAATAGACGCTGTGCGTCGTGATGATATCCTTCCCGACGAGATGATACGTCGCAGGCCAGATGGTTTCGCCGTCCGGGTAGCTTCTTTTCGGGACGAGGTTTCCCTTCTCGTCGATTTTCATCACCGCGCTGACATAATTCAGCAGGGCATCGAACCAGACGTATGTCACGTAGTCCTTGTCGAACGGCAGGGGAATTCCCCAGCTGAGGCGAGCCTTCGGGCGGCTGATGCAAAGGTCGTTCAGCGGTTGCTTCAAAAATCCGCGGATCTCGTTCCAGCGGTAGTCCGGGACAATCCAGTCCTTGTGGCTTTCCAGGTATTCGATGAGACGCTCCTGGTACTTTCCCATCTTGAAAAAGTAATTCTTTTCCTTGATCCAATCGACCGGGCGGTGGCTGATGGGGTCGCAGCCGTTTTCGTCGAGTTCGTCCTGCGTGAAGAAACGTTCCTCGCCGACGGAGTACCAGCCTTCGTATTCCTTGGAGTAGATTTCGCCCTTGTCCCAGAGCATCTGCAGGCAGTCGCTCACGAATTTTTTGTGGTCGGCATCGGTTGTGCGGATAAAGTAATCGTAGTCGATGCCCATTTTTTTCCAGAGGTCCTTGAAGCGCAGGTTGTATTCGTCAACGTGTTCCTGCGGGGAGACTCCGCGCTTTTCGGCGGCCCGCTGGACCTTTTGCCCGTGCTCGTCGGTGCCGGTGAGGAAGAAAGTCTGGTATCCCAGGAGCTTGTGGAACCGCGTGAGAATGTCGGCGAGAACGGTCGTATAGGAATGCCCAATGTGCGGGGCGTCATTTACATAGTAGATAGGAGTGGTGACGTAAAAATTCTTCATACCTAAAAAAATAGAAAATGGGAATTGACTGGGAAGTATGAGCAGAGCTTAGTCGGGAGAACTTAGAGCTTGGAACGGTTGTCTTCTAAGAAAATGAGGAACTAGGAATGAGGAATTGAAAATCGTCCCTGCGAAGCGAGCTGCATTTTGTCTCACGTCATTCCGAAAGAGTCGTAGAGAATCCCTAATCCCTAATCCCTAATCCAGTTCGCTAGGCTGTCAATTCCTTATTCCTGTTTACTCGTGGTAGAGCTTTGCCGTCTGGTATTTGGGTGCGGTCGTGAGGTTTACCCGCAGGCGGCGGAAAACATCGACATCGACCTGGGCGAGGATGACGCTCGCATGGAGCTCGGCATGCTTCAGTTCCGGGAGCTTTTCGAGAGCCCGCTTTGCGTTTTCGTCGGAAAGGGCGCAGACGGAAAGTGCGACAAGGACCTCGTCTGTGTGGAGCCTCGGATTCTTGTGCCCGAGCTGCCTGGTTTTCAGATCCTGGATCGGTTCGATGACGTTTGGCGAGAGCAGCTGGCAATCGTCCGGGAGATTCGCTAGGTGTTTTAACGCGTTGAGAAGCATCGACGAGCACGCTCCGAGCAGGGAAGTGGTCTTGCCGGTGACAATCGCTCCGTCGTGTAGTTCGATGGCGACAGCGGGACCGCCTGTTTCAAGCGCCTTCTTTTCGGCGACGACCGCAACCTTTCGGTCTTCGGACTTGATGTGCGCCTGTTCCATGAGAAGCTTTAGCTTATAGACCTGATCTTTCTCGGCGTGGCCCTTTCGGACCAGACAGAGTGCGTTGTAGTAGCGTCGGATGATTTCCGCGTTGGCGGCTTCTTTAACCGCCGCGTCGTCGATAATGCAGTTGCCTGCCATGTTCACTCCCATGTCCGTCGGGGACTTGTAGGGAGAGGTTCCCATGATGCGGTGGAAAATCGCGTTCAGGACGGGGAAGATTTCCACGTCTCGGTTGTAATTCACGGTCGTCTTCCCGTAGGCTTCCAGATGGAACGGGTCGATCATGTTCACGTCGTTCAGGTCCGCGGTGGCGGCTTCGTAGGCGAGGTTCACCGGATGCTTGAGCGGAATGTTCCAGATAGGGAAGGTTTCGAACTTGGCATAGCCCGCCTTGACGCCGTGCTTGTTTTCGTGGTAGAGCTGCGAAAGGCAGACAGCCATCTTTCCGCTGCCGGGACCGGGAGCCGTCACCACGACCAGCTCGCGGGAGGTTTCCACGAATTCGTTCTTGCCGTAGCCGTCGTCGCTCACGATGAGCGGAATATCCGAAGGGTATCCGGCGATGGGGTAGTGCCTGTAAACCTTCAGCCCCAGGTCTTCGAGCTTTTTCTGGTAGGCGATGGCGCTTGCCTGGTTTTCGAAGCGGGTCAGCACGACGCTGCTCACGTAAAGCCCGTAGTCGCGGAACGCGTCGATGAGCCGCAGAACATCCATGTCGTAGGTGATACCGAGGTCGCCGCGTACCTTGTTCTTCTCGATGTCTCCTGCATGGATCGTTATGATGATTTCCGCCTTGTCCTTCAGCTTTTCTAGCATCCGGATCTTGCTGTCGGGAGCGAAACCCGGAAGAACGCGGGACGCGTGGAAGTCGTCGAACAGTTTTCCGCCGAATTCCATGTAGAGCTTTCCGCCGAACTGGGCGATCCGTTCCGCAATCTTTTCGGACTGCATCTTGAGATAGGCGTCGTTGTCAAAACCGATTTTATACATAAGCGAAAACCCTTGATTTGGGCACAAATATAGTTTTTAACGGAAAGTTCTGTCTGTTGTGGAAGAACGCTTTGTTTTTTTTGATTCGGGGCTTTGGCGAAAAATAAACAAAGTCATTCCCTAGTACGCTTCCTCGTCATTCCCGTGCTATGACACGGGATCCAGCATTTGAAGTATTGAGAATTGTCGCTTTGATATTGCCTTGGATATGGAGCTTAGGGCTTCGCTAATGGATAGACTCCGGAAGATGTCCTTATATAATCCGCATCAAGCTTTCCGTTTAATGAAGCATAGACCCAGACTTTACTCCGCAATCTCCCATTTCAAAAGAGGAAACCCTTCGTTGGAATTTTCAACTAAAACAAAACCGTCTCCGAGCAGCTCTAGAAAACCGACCGTCCTCATTTCTTCTTCGGTCTTGGCTGTCGCGAACCCGCCTCCGTCATTGATTCCGAAGGGATCCTGTTTGCCTTGGGCTAGGTAATAGTAATCTGCCATGGTGGTGTTGTAGTTTTGGCCTATCATGATGCCGACGTTTTCGTCTCCATCGACTTTGCCGGTAGTGTAGGCGGAACTGGTGACGCCTTCCTGGTTATACCCGATGATTCCGCCGACGTTTTTTGAACCGAAAACTTTACCGGTGTTATACAGGGATGATGTGGTGGAATAACCGGAGTATCCGATGATACCCGCAGTGCTGATCTTGCCTTCGACGTTTCCTGTGTTGCCAGCGTTAGACAGATTGGCGTAACACGCAGCGCCGATGATTCCGGCTGTTCCGTTTTCTCCCGTGATGTTGCTTGAATTGAGAGCGTAGTTGATAGAACCGCAGGAATACGAACCTAAACAGTAGATGGATCCGGCTGATATCGTTAAGATACCGCCGCAATGTCCTGCGACGCCGCCGACAAAATGCTTTCCCGAAACCTTTCCGCTGTTCTTGACCTTCTTGATGTTGTTTTTGGAGTAGGAACCGATTCCGCCGATGATTCCGCCGACGAGATGCTGTCCGTTGATTTCGGCCTTGTTGTCCGCTCCGGTTATCGAGACGGCTGCGGCACATCCGGCAATGCCGCCGACATTGTCTTTCCCGGTGACAACGCCCTTGTTCGATACATCATTAAGGATGGAATTATATTTGTATTGCTTTTCTTCTGTTTTGCCGACAACGCCGCCTACGCATTCGTCGGTTCCTGTGACGCTCGCTTCGTTTTCTGCGTTCTCGATTGTGCCGACATTGTATCCGACGACGCCTGCCGTATATTTTCCGCCTTTGATCCAGGAATTTTTTATGGAAACGTTTTGGACGATTCCCGATACGTTTCCAAAGAGTCCGTTGTGGGTGCTGGAAGTGTTGATGAAGATGCCGCTTACGGAATGGCCGTCTCCGTCGAAGTGAGTGGCGAAGCTAACCGTGGAATTTCCGATGGGTGTCCACTTGATGAGCTTCGCGGAGTCTGCGCTTAGCGCTCCATTTCCGTCGATGAGCTTTTCTTCGTGAAGGATGATGTCTGCGCCTAGCTTGAAATAAGAGTCCGCATTGTAATTGGAATCTTTTGCCCCAACAATAAAGGAAAGCTTTGCCAACTGTTCGGCTGTCAAGATGATGTAGGGGCTCAGCCTTGTCCCGTGACCGCAGGCGAATTCCTTTGCCGTTGAGCCGTCCCATGCCTTGCCGGATTTTCCTTGGCAAGTTTCCTTTTCATCGTCATCGTTTGTGCTCGATGAAGAATCTTTTATGATTGAACTAGAAGAGTTGTCTCCTTTGGCAGAACTCGAACTTTCTGCAAAATCTTCATTGCCATCGATTGGGGTTGTTGAACTGGAACAAGCCTCTATCCCGAACATGAGCAGAAATGTGGCTAGTATCGTTATCCCTTTCATGATTTACTCCACCTAAAAATTATTGGAATGGCTTTCTAAATATAAATAAACTTTCCGAGAAATAAGATTTCCTTTTCGAACTTGTTCTCGTGGACTTCGAAAATTTTTTGTTTGGCGATTTCCGACAGATTGTAGATTTGCTGTACGGTTGTTTTATCGATGCGGAGAGGACGCAAACTCAACATCAAAAAAATGTCGCCTGGCAAGCGACCGTATTTCGTTGCCGAGCAGTTATTATTTTACCGGTTATTCTAGCTAAAGCGGTTTTTTATGGCATTAAAATTTAACCATTGGCGTTTTCATCGCATAAATGGCACGTCCCGACTACTCAGAAGGCGGATTTCGTGGTCTAGAAAGAAAAAGGATGGACTATTTTATCAAGACGGTTGTGTGGGCCTATCGGAATTGCCTGACAAAAAAAACGTCAATTCCGCATAAAGGGAATCGATGGCTTTCTTGCGAAAAAGGAGACGTTCCTGTCGGACAATGGGGCAGAAAACAATCTGTTTCTGAATGGAAATGGAAACGAAAATTTTCGGAATGTTCCGATTTCGAAAGAAGTCTTTTGCTCACGGCATTCGTAGAACACCAAAGGATTTTGCTTGAAATCAACGGGTGCGAAGGGGACATTTTTAATTCGGCACATGATTCCGAACAGGGAAGAGTCCTGCGTTTGGGACCGAAGGCTTATTCCATTTCAATTCTCTCGGGGAAAAAATGGGTTTATATGACAAAAGGGTACCTGAAAACAGGCCCCTTTCTGTTTATATGACGCGGGTTTTCAGCGCCAATGCGACTGATGTAAGCTGAAATGGGAAGAAAAAGTTCCCCAGGGGCATGGACAAAATGACAATGGAAAATCCATAGTGGATAAACTTTTTCGACTCGTTGGGTATAATTTTATAAATGGACGATGAGGTCTAATGGACAGTGGGGGGTGCCCGCTGTTATTATAAAAAGAGGATGTGGAATGTTTGAGAAGAGTTTAAAGTCTTTGGTGGCTTTTTCTGCCGCTATCACTGCCGCGGTCGCCATTTCTGCGACGCCTGCCTTTAGCGTTACAAGCGAAACCTTGAATGGCCGCAACATGCTTGTGTATGCGCCGTCGGGGATCGAAAAGAACCGCCCGCTCATTATCCAGATGCACGGCATGAACCAGGATGCCAAATACCAGCACGATGCGGCCAAGTGGGAAGAGATTGCCGATACGGCGCGCTTTGTGGTCGTGTTCCCGAATGGCGAAAACAAGTCTTGGGATATTTCGGGCGACAAGGACGTCAACTTTTTAAAGAACATCATCAGCTTGATGAGTACAAAGTACGGTATCGACAAGAACCGCGTTTACGTTTCGGGCTTTTCGATGGGCGGTATGATGAGCTACCATGCGGCAAACAAGATGGGCGACATGATTGCGGCGATTGCGCCGTGCTCCGGTTACCCCATCGGAAATCCGGCCCCTGCGAGCAAGCGCATGATGCCGATTATCCACACGCACGGTACAAGCGATGATGTGGTGAACTACAACAGCGGCGTAAGCTACTTAAAGCGCTGGGTGGAGTACGAAGGCTGTTCCAGTGCTTCCGAAAAGATTTCTCCGTATCCGGCGGGGCGCACGGGTTCTGCGGCTACGCTCGAAAAATGGACGGGTTGCAAGGGCGATAGCGAAATCCGCCTCATGAGCATTGCGGGCAAGGGTCACTGGTACTCGATGGACCTCGCGAGCGTCAATACTTCTGACGAAATCTGGAATTTTGTAAAACGTTTCTCTCTCAACGGAGCGGAGACGGAAACGCCTGCCGAGCCGCCTTTTGTCGAACCCACGAACCGCGACAGCATTTACAACGGCGGGTTCGATTCGACTGCAAACGCCTGGACCTTGCAGACGCACGGGAACGCGAGTGCGTCTGGCGCCGTTAAGGACGGTAAGTACGAAATCGATATTGCGTCTGTGGGGACCGAACCGTATACGGTGCAGTTGATCCAGCACAACCTGCATTTGGAAAAGGGCCAGTGGTACGAAGTGAGCTTTGACGCGAGCGCCGCTGCGGCCCGTACGCTCGAAGTGAACGTCGAACAGCATGAGGACCCGTGGGCAAGTTACCTTGCCGAAAAGCAGAATTTTGAATTGGGAACCGAAGCGAAAAATTACAGCCTCAAGTTCCAGATGACCGCGGCGACGGATACCAATGCGCGCCTCAGTTTTAACGCCGGCGCCTCGACCATAAAACTAGCGCTTGACAACGTGAAGATCCAAAAAATCGAGGTTCTCGCCGAAGATCCGGCCAACATAACCGCAGGCCTCCAGTTCAATTATTATGAAAAAACGGATTACGAAATCTTTAGCCTGAACGGAAATTATCTCGGTAAGGTTTCGGCAACGAGTGTTGATGAAATGAAAAAGCTTGCGCAAAAGTTTGTTCGTACTTCGGGTGTATACCTGGTCAAGGCCGCAAACAGCGCTGGAACGAAATTCTCTCGGATGAGTTGGACCACAAAGAAGTGAAAAAATGAAAAGTTCTAAGAAATTTGGTTTAACGAGTGAGGTCCTTGCCGCGTCTCTCGGGCTTGCCGCACAGGCGAGCGCGAATGCGGACAGTCTTGTGCTGACGCCGCCCATGGGCTGGAACAGCTGGAATGTATTCCACGAAAACATTAACGAAAACCAGATCAAGGAAATCGCCGACGCCATGGTCTCTTCGGGCTTGCGCGATGCCGGCTATATCTACTTGAACTTGGACGACAACTGGATGGACACCAAGCGCGATGCGAATGGCGCCTTGACGCACAATCCGAAAACGTTCCCGAGTGGCATGAAGTCCCTTGCCGATTACGTTCACAAGAAGGGCTTAAAGTTCGGCCTTTACGGGGACCGCGGTAAACGTACCTGCCATCATTACAACTCCAAATGGACAAGCGAAAGCGGCTCCTACATGCACGAAGAAGTGGACGCCAAGGCTTTTGCCAGCTGGGGCGTAGACTACCTCAAGTATGACAACTGTGATCCGGGTTCCAACGACCAGGAAGCGGATTACACCCGCATGTCCAAGGCCCTCCGCAATTCGGGCCGCGACATCGTCTTTAGCATTTGCATGTGGGAATACAAGGATTGGATGCCGAAGATTGCGAACCTTTGGCGCACCACTTTTGATATCGGCCCCGAATGGATTTCTACTTCCTGGTACCGCGGCATCTATGAAATTATCGATGCCAACAACAAGTACTGGGAAATTGCAAAGCCTGGCCACTGGAATGACCCGGACATGCTGGAAGTGGACAACAGCAAGCTGAGCTACGAAGAGCAGAAGTCCCAGATGACCATGTGGTCCATCATGGCGGCTCCCATCATGATCAGTTCCGATGTCCGCAAGATGTCGACCCAGGTCAAGGAACTTTACATCAACAAGGACATGATTGCCATTAACCAGGATTCCCTGGGCGTGCAGGGTCATCGCATTTCCAACACCGACGGAAAGCAAATCTGGACGAAGCCCTTGAAGAATGGCGACCTTGCGGTTGCTCTCCTCAACAACAACAATTCTACCCAGACCATCGAATGCAATTTTGCAGACATTGGCGTGCAGGGCGAAGTAGAAGTCCGCGATGCCTGGCAGAAAAAGGATCTTGGCGCAAGGTCTAGCGTTTCCGCCGAAGTTCCGGCCCACGGCTCGGTGCTTCTGCGCTTGATTCTGAAACCGGTTCCGCGCGCTCCGTTCAAGGAACTCGTAATTCCGGGCAAGATTGAAATGGAAGACTTCGACGTGAATGGCGTCGGCGCTGGCAACACGACCTACAACGACATGGATGCCGAAAACCGCGGCACCAGCGATTACCGCAAGGGTACGGGCGTCGACATTTACGAAAAGGATGATGGCCGCATTGTCATTGGCTACAACCAGGTGGGCGACTGGCTGGAATACACCGTGAATGTCGCAGAAACTGGCGAGTACACCATGAGCGCCTCTGTCGCTTCGGCCAATGAAACTTCGAGCTTCAAGCTCGCGATGGATGGCAAGGACATTACCGAAGAAATCGCGGTGCCCAAGGGTGAAGGCGATGACAACTACGACGATTACAAGATTGTAACCGCGAAGGTGAACCTGACCAAGGGCGAACACATTATGCGCTTTATCGTAACGGGCGACTGGATGGATATCGACTACATCGAATTCAAGAGCGGCGATGAAAATCCGTCTGCGATTAAGCTTGGCGCGGTGAACCCGGTGGCAGCCCTGCAGTACAACGTGTTCTCGGCGACGGGCAAGCTGATGGGCCGCGTCGATGTGGTGGGCCGTAGCCTTGCCACAAGCCTCAAGAATGCGGGCTTTGTAAACGGCATCTACGTGGTGCGCAGCGTGAACAGCCACAAGACCATGCGCGTGCAGGTCAAGTAACACTCTTGACAAAACGTCAATGGAAATTATCCCGTAGGTAACCCATGCGGGATTTTTTGTAGGTGTCTTTATTTTTGCAGGGCAGGTGTGGTGACCTGCCAGGCAGTTGGTTTTGCGCTTCGTGGTGGTTGCGCAAAGTAAGGAAATATGGGAATGTTTGGTAAATTTATTAACGGAAAGTTTTGTTTATCTGTAATTCGGGCCGCCGCGGCGATTTGCCTCGCGGCAACAGCCGTGAATTCTTTTGCGGTCACGAACCAGTTCCGCGGTGTGAACTGGGCCGACAAGCGCGAGTCTGACGTTCTCGTCCTCTCGGGGCTTTCGCTTAGCAATACGTACGAATCTGCATCCGTTGTGGCTGATCGCGTGATTGGCCAGTTCGTAAGCCTCATGGGCACCAACAGCGTGCGCATCCCGGTGAACGAGTCCACGGTTTCGACGTTCTGGAACACTTACACGGGCGTTATCGACATGGCTCTTACAAAGGGCCGCGTCGTGATGGACTACTGGGGCCCAGCGCAGCCGAGCGGCCCCAAGAACATAAACGACTGGTGGGCCATGTGGGCAAAAGTACGGTTCCGACCCGAACGCCTATTTTGAAATCTTTAACGAACCGCACATGTACAGCAAAACCGACCTGCGCAATCTTTATGCGCAGTGGCTCGAAAAATTTCCGACGGTCCCGCGCGACCACATTATCCTCGACGGCACCGGCATGGCGCAGAACGTGCCCGACATTGCAAGCGACAGCCGCTTTGACGAGTGCCTTTTCGCGGTTCACGAATACACCTTCTGGAACATGAGTATTACCACCGAAGACGGCTGGAAGAGTTCGCTCCGTGGCAAGGTGGGCAACTTCTTTGACCGCACAATCTGCACAGAATGGGGCGGCGCCGTGAGCCCGGGCGACAAGGCGGGCGTCCACTACGAAACGATGGATTACAATTCCGCTCCGACGAACTACTTTATGGCCTACATCCGTGGCATTCCCGAACAGCTGCGCGACTGGAAAATGGGCTGCTTTTACTGGCCCGGCCTGCGTGATGGCGACTGGTACAGCATGACCACAAGCGCACGGGCGAAGGCGCAAACATCAAGCTCGAAATCGTGAACCAGTCGGGGGTCGACCGCATGCATCGCCCTGGACCGATACGGTCGAAACGGTAAAGATTCCGCAGGAACCGTTCGGCGGCTTTGACGCTTCGGGGGCGGCTATCGCGGGCAAGGCGCTTACGCTCCCTGCAAAAATCGAAGTTGAAAATTACGACTTGGGCGGCAACCGCAACGCCTATTACGACAAGGTGCTCGAAAACCAGGGCAAGGCCTATCGCAACGATTACGTCGATATCGTGGGCCTCGACTGCTCGGATTCCGCTGCGACCAAGGATTGCAAGGGCTATGCCGTGGGCTACACCGATGCGGGCGAATGGCTTGAATATACGGTGAATGTCGGTAAGGTAAGCAAGTATTATGGGCAGGCGAATGTGGCGAGCGGCCTGGATGGCGCCGGGTTCATCCTGTTAGTCGATGGCAAGGCGGTCACGGATACGATCAAGATCCCGAAGGGCGAGGACTGGACCACATACGCGGTAACCGAATTTGAAACCGCGGAAATTGCTGCCGCTGAGCATGTGCTCAAGCTGCAGTTTACGGGCGCCTACGGTAACGTCGACTGGATCAAGCTTTGCGGCGAAAGCGACTGCAAGGATGTAGATCCGGTGGACTCGACAACGGCAATCTACGGCGGTGCGCTGGATAACCGCGGCGAATACGCGACGAACGGCCCTGCCGCTGGTGAATTGCGCGTGCGCCTGAACCGCAACAAGACTTACATCGAGCGCGGTGGTAAAAAGTTTGACCTGCTCGGAAACCGCATCCACTAAAAGAATTTAAAACACACTCCACACCCCATAACAAGAAACCACTCCGATTTATTTCGGAGTGGTTTTCTGTGTGAAAACGAAAAAAAGTTACTCGTAAATTACAGCTTCGAGCGGTCTAAGCGTTCCTGCCGTGGTGTTTTCGTGCGTCGAAATCACGACCTTCTTGCCCGCGACAAGGCTTGCGTCGTACGTCGCCTCGGTTTCCGCCATGTTCACGAGAACCGTTAGGCTCTTGCCATTATAATTGCGCTTGAACGCAAAGATCTTCGTATCGTCTTTAAGGATCGCTTCGAAGTCTCCGTTCAACAAGATCTCGCTCTCCTTGCGGAAATTCGAGAGCTTGCGGAAGTAGGCGAGGGTGGAGTTCGGGTCGGCTTCTTCGGCCTGCACGTTGACCTGCGGGTAGTTGCCGTTTACCGCGAGCCACGGCTTGCCCGTGGTAAACCCAGCGCTTGCGCTAGAGTCCCACTGCATCGGCGTGCGCGCGTTGTCGCGGCTGTACAGCTGTACAAATCCGATCGCTTCCTGCTTGCTGAACCCTTCGTTGAGCGCAATTTCGTACTGCGCATGCGAATTGAGTTCGTCATACGCCTCGATCGAATCCCAGTCCACGTTCGTCATGCCGATTTCTTCGCCCTCGTAAACGAAAGGCGTCCCGCGCAGCGTTAGTAACAACGTAATCATCGCCTTGCTGGACTGCACCGTATTCACGTTCTTGCTAAAGTACGCACTCGCCGAACGGGGCTTGTCGTGGTTCTCGAAAAATGCCGGGTACCAGCCGTTTTCCGCAGTCGCGGTCTGGCTAGCAATTACCGCGCGCTTTACGGTCGGAATGTCGATCGGCTTCGTGCTGAACCACAAGTCGCTACCGGGCAGGTGGTTAAATTCAAAGAGCATGTCGAAAGCGCCCGAGTCGCCCACCCAGTACTTGAGTTCCTCGGGCTTGACGCCGTTCGCCTCGGCAACTGTAAACACGTTCTTCCCTTCGGTCACGTTCTTCTTGAATTCGTGCAGGTAGTCGAGAATGCCTTCGGTGCTTGCGGTCATGTTGTGGATGAGTGTCATGCCGTCCGAGGCGTCGGGCTTGCCGTCGGCAAAGTTCGCGGGCTTCTTAATATACACGATGGCGTCGATGCGGAATCCGCCCACGCCCTTGTTGACCCAGAAATTTGCGATGTCGTAAAGCGCTTTGCGCACGTCGGGGTTATCCCAGTTCAGGTCCGGCTGAAAGTCGCCGAACGTGTGCAGGTAATACTACTTGCGCGTTTCGTTCCATGTCCAGGCGGAACCGCCGAAAATGCCGCGCCAGTTGTTCGGTACGCTTCCGTCCGGTTTCGAGTCGCGCCAAATGAACCAATCGCTCTTTGCGTTGTCGCGGCTCGATTTCGATTCCTTGAACCACGGGCTTTCTTCGGACATGTGGTTGAACACCAGGTCCATGATCACCTTGATGCCCTTTTCGTACGCCTTTTTCAGGAGTTCGTCCATGTCGTCCATGGTGCCGTACAGCGGGTTGATCTTGTAAAAGTCCGCCACGTCGTAGCCGTTGTCCTTCATGGGCGAGTCGTACACCGGCGTAAGCCAGATGCAGTCCACGTTCAAGGACTTCAGGTAATCGAGCCTGCTCGTAATGCCCTTCAGGTCGCCCGTGCCGTCGCCGTTTGAATCCTGGAAACTGCTCGGGTAGATTTCATAGCAGACGGATTTCTGCCAGTCCTTTAAAACTTTTGCTTCCTTCATCGAGGAATCCTCTTTTGGTGTACAGCCCGAAACGATAATAGGGACATCGCCATCGCTGCCGCTGATATTATGGGAAAGAATTTGTTCATGATTTGCCTACTTCACGAATCCGGGTTCCGGCAAGTGCATGCCAGCCATGGTCAAGTGGTTCTGTTTCGCGTAATCCATCAGGCGCTTTCGGCTTTCGGCGGATTTCGGCTTGTCCATGTCGTAGTTGGAATTGATTTCGGGGTGGTCATTTTGCAATGCGTAACCGTGCATCAGGTCGCCCACGACAAGCGTTTCTCCCGTCAAGAACGCCGTGTGGCCCGGAGTGTGTCCGACCGCGTCAAGCGCCACGACGCCATGGGGGAGCGTGTCGTTAAAGTTGAACAGATGCAGTTTGTCGCTGTAAATCGCGATGACCGCTTTCTGCAAGTCGTTGTTCGGAATCTCGTTCAGCCAGGCGTCACGCTCGATTTTGCCTAGGTAGATTTCGGCGTTCCTGAAAACCTTTTGCGGGTTGCCCTGTTGCACACCCGAAACGAGCCCGCCAATGTGATCAGTATGCATGTGCGTCAGGTAGACTATCTTGATGGAATCGGGACTTACGCCAAGCTGTTTCAATCGCTTAAGCATTTCACCGCCGAAGTCTCCGAACCCAGCGTCAAAGAGTGCGTATTCGCCATCGGCTTTCATCAAAAACGTACCGACCGAAGCGGGAATGCCGTTGGGCATGTTGAGTGACGCGTACAGCGAATCGCTTGCGTCGCTAAACAGCGTGCGCGGCATCAGGCGCTCACCTGGGTTGTCCTTGATCCACGTGAGTGCTGTGCTCTCGCTTTTGGTTTCTGGCTTGCTGCAAGCGGTAAAGGCTGCAAAGGCAGTACAGATAGTTAAAGTGGTTGCTATAAAAAAGTTTTTCATAAGGATTTCTTTCTATGTAATATACAAATTGATGATTCTGCATGACGTGTTTGTTGATTTATTTAAATGACTGCTTTTGCGAATCATTATAAAAATGAAGGAGAAATCTTATTTCCTGAGTTTCTAAATTACGCCAGAAGTAACGTGCTGATAGACAACGAGATAAGCGCTTGTTGCCATGGAAAAATTGCCTTTTTCCTTAAAAAAGGCATAGCTGCTCGGGATTTTTATTTCGTGGCTGTTCCGTATTGTTTTGAAAACGGACTATGTTTTCGAATTGTTTATCGGTCAATGTAATAATGTGGACCTTACCCCCAGGAGGGAGGTTTGCTTCAATGTGATGGTAGTATTTTTCGGCATTTTCCTTGCCCGAACAATGGCGCATGTAAACGGAAAATTGAGCCATTTCGAAACCTTCGTCCAATAAAAACTGACGAAATAAGGTGGCTGCCTTTCGATCAAGTTCTTCGACAACTGGTAAATTAAACATGACCATCAGCCACAAAATTCTATACCCACTTAGAGCTTATCCCTAAATAGAGTTGACTTTCCTAAGGGCGATGATTCCTGCGGCAAGGTGCAGGAGTGCCATGTAGGACAGGGTGCTCTTCTCGAACCTCACGAGCAGCTTGCGGAACCTGTTCATCCACGAGTGCGACGCCTCCACCACCCACCTGTGTGCCTTTTCCCCGCGCTTCTTGGCCTTCCTCTCCTCGCCCCTGGAACGCACGTGGGGAACGTAGCCGCGCTCGGCGATGACCCGGAGCGCCTGGGCGCCGGCGTACCCGGCGTCCGCGCAGAGGTGCTCCTTTACGCGTCTCGCGGGACGGACGACGCGACCGTCCAGGACCGCCGCCAGTTGGGTCACGTCATGACGGTTCGCCCCGGTGACGGCTATCGACAGCGGGACCCCACGCCCGTCCACGAGGACGTGCCGCTTCGTCCTCCTTTTTTCCCGGTCGGTAGGGTTTCCGTCCGCCGCCCGCCTTGCGTATGTACTTCCGGCCTTTCTTGCGCTTGGGAATGAGCGGTTCCACGAGGTTCCAGAATTCGTCCGACAGTTCCCAGGGATGTTTTTTCGTCACGGCGCGCCTCGCTTTTTTTTTCGCAATGCTGCTAATCGGTGTCGTAGCTTCTATTTGTGAACCTTTAATTGATTATCTATCGCTATTTCAGAATACAAGTTGGACGGAATTCAAAAGCTTTGTTGTGGAAGAGGAATATTTGAGTGTGGGGTGGTTGCTTCTTGTTGGTTGGCAAATATTTCGAAATTCTTTTTTTGCTTTGTATCTACACAAATCCAAGCGTGTAAAAATTACGTTTGTAAACTAACTTCACTCTAGAAACAGTTGCAGTACCCGGTTCGGGAAGAGCTTCTTCAGTTCCGCGTCGAGGCGCCTTTTCGTTTCCCGGTAGCGGGAAATGTCAAAGGCGGAATCTTCTTTCGGGGCGATGGTCACATCGATTTCGTAGCTCGAACCCACGTGGAAGAGCAGCACGCGGATAAGCTTAAAAGACGGATCGAGGTTCGTTTGCACGACCTTTTCCGTCCGGTTTCTGAGCGGCGCGTTCTGCGTCGTGCGACCGATCAGCGAAAAGAAGGAATGCGAAACGACCCGGATTGGCGACGGCAAGAGAAAGAGCGAAATGACGATGACGATCATCGAATCGCCGATGTAGTTGAGGAACGAAAGCGCTGAATCCTGGGGGACTATCGCCATGAGAATCAGCGCGATTCCCGTTCCGATGGTCACGAACGTGTCCATATAGGCGGCGACGGTCTCGGACTTGAGAATGGGGCTTTCGCCGTCGGTCTTTTTAAGCTGTGCGCGATAGTAGAGCCAGACGCCTCCGCAGGCAAAGACCATGCCGACCGTATAGATGAAAAGCGGAACAATCTTCAGCGGCTCCGCGTTCCCGCTACCTTTTCGGACAAATTCCGCAATGTTTCCTGCGCCTTCAAAAATCGCATAGACGGTAATCGCGATAAGCAGAATCCCTTGCAGCATCGCATAGACGTTTTCCACGCTGTAGATGCCGAACGGGTATTCTTCGCTTGTCGTGTCCCGCTTCCGGGTGATCCGGAGCGCGACGATGAAGCTTACCGCGGAAATGGCGCAGAGACTTCCGTCGAGCGCAAGCGCATAGGAACTCGCAAAGTAGTAGCCGATCCAGCCGCAAATACCCATCAGGATGTTGATCCAGATGCCGACCCTGAGCGTCCGCATTTCGATTTTCTTGTAATCGGAGACCTGCGCCTTTTGCAGCACGAGCCTCGGAAAACGCCGACCTGTCTTGTTTTGCGCCATGCGGGGGAATATAGGAATTTCGGTGGATTGGGAATATTGGTTGGGAGGTATCAGGAATCAGGTTTCAGCGGAATTCGTTAGGAATTAGCAATGAGCAATGAGGAATGAGCAATGTGGAATTGACGGTCTAGCGAATTGCTATTAGGGATTAGGGGAAAGGGAATAGGGATTAGACTGCTGAGCGAACTGTGGTCAGAGCTTAGATCTGAAATCTTTGTGCTTAGATTTGCAGGCGCCTATATTCTTGTATCTCAGAAGTTTAATGTCCGCGGACTAGTCCCTGTTCCTTCATCCCGAAGCCTAGACGTCCTGCGGTTCTAAGTCTTGGACTTCTTCTCCCGGTGGAGGCTTGCGAGGTTTTCGAAATACTGGATAAAGCTCAGCGCGCCGACGGCGAGAAATCCGATGGCGTAGAGGGCGAGGAACGGGCCGATGATGAATTTCTGCGCACCGATGTAGGCGAGAAGCCCGACAACGCAGTAGATGCCTACCCCGACTTCCACAAAGGCGAGGAACGGGAATTTCTGGGCTAAGTGGGAATGCTTCTTGCCTCCGGTCTTCGGCGTACGGACAAAGGATCCCTGCTTGCCGAAAACTGCGGAGAACCAGGCGCGCGTATTGCTGACCGCGATGCCGACACCCATCGCCATGAGGACGGGGAGCGAGAGCATCCGGGTCTTCCAGCCGGTATATCCGGAACACCGCTGCGCGACAAAGTAGAGCGTCGAAGGCGCTATTGCGGCGAGGAAGATGAAGCAGAATGTTACGGTAAAGAGCCATGTCGGGAGTTTCGTCACCGGCTCATACCAGGCGAGCAGCGGGTAGGCGCAAAGCGCCGTGAAAAGCATACAGGGGTGAATCGAGTAGTGCGTCGTGTGGAGGAACGCGCCGAGCTTGACGCGGAACGGAACTTTAGCCTTGAATACGAGAGGCAGGTCCTTCATCGCGGTCTGGATGGAGCCTTTCGCCCAGCGGAACTGCTGCGCCTTGAACGCATTGATGTCGTCCGGGAGTTCGGCGGGAACGATGACGTCGAACACGAATTTCATCTTCCATCCGGCGAGCTGGCTGCGGTAGGAAAGGTCCATATCTTCGGTCAGCGTATCGCCTTCCCAGCCGCCTGCGTCGAGAATCGCCTGCTTGCGCCATACGCCGGCGGTCCCGTTAAAGTTCATGAAGAGGTTCCCCCAGCTCCGGGCGGACTGTTCCACCACGAAGTGCCCGTCGATTCCGATGGACTGGGCGAGCGTGAGACCGGATTCCGCGCGGTTCAAATGTCCCCAGCGGCCTTGCACTAGCCCGATCTTCGAATCCATCACCATATAGGGGACGGTCTTGAGCAGAAAATCCTTCTTGGGAACAAAGTCCGCATCGAAAATCGCGAGGAATTCACCTTTGGCGACTTCCATGCCGGCCTTGAGCGCTCCCGCCTTGAAATCCGCTCGGTTCGTCCTGTGGATGAGCTTGATGTCGTAGCCTTCCGCCTGCTTTTCTTCGACCTTCCGCTTGGTGACTTCGTAGCAGCCGTCCGTGGAATCGTCGAGGACCTGGATTTCGTGCTTGTCCTTCGGGTAGTCGATTGCGCATACGGCGTCGATGAGGCGTTCCACGCAGTTCGCTTCGTTGTACACGGGGAGCTGCGTTGTGACCATCGGAAGCTCGTCCATCTTGTGGTCGCGGTAAAACTGCAACAGGTTCTTCCGATCGGCGAGGCGCACCCGGCGGCTGTTTTTCAGGAAAAGATAGATGCTCCAGTAGCAGTTAAAGCCATAGATGACAAGACCGATTCCGGCGATGACGTAAACGACAAAAAGAATATCCAGAAGATATTGAGCCATGTTTTAAAACCTTTGCATTTTTGATGCGTGACGCCAAATATAGAAATGCGAAAGGGATATTGCTATATTCGTTTCAAATTTATGGTGATTTATGGCTGAGAAGATCTCGAACCAGACGCCTCTGGAACGCTGGTATCAGGCAAACAGGAACGACCCGGACTTGGATATGTCGCTCAGGCTCCTGCTAGGCCATGCCCTCGTGGGCGTCTTTCGCCATTTTTTTTCCGATTCTTCCGTTTTTTCGCCGGAAAAAGCGCTTTCCCTTGTGCAAAGGCTTCCCAAAAAGGCTTTTCCCGAAGGAATGGGGGACTGGATCTCTTCGCCGGGAAGGAATGCTTCCGAAATCCTTCGTTTTTGCGAAGGGTCTGCGAGATATACCCTGCCTTCGGATATTGATGTCCGAGGGCTTTCGGAGGGGGCGGTCGATTTGCGCGGGGTACGCTGTCCGCTCGGATCTGTCCGGGCGCGGCTCGTGATGCTCGGACTCGAAGCCGGGGATGAGGTCTCGCTTTTTGTCGATGACGGCGAACCGATCGAGAATGTGCCTCGGGCCCTGGTGGAGGAGGGCGACCAAATACTCTTTCGCGAAAAAAAAGAGGATTATTGGGAAATTCGGGTACGCAAACGCGGAACAACAAAGTAGTTTATCGTTATGACTCACAGAATTCAGGTCATCGGAGACGAACTGATGGGTGTCGGCGGTGAAGCGGCGGCTCTCTTTTCGGAGCTAGTCCTCTGCGAAAACCCGTCGCGTCCGGTGCAGTTCGCCATTTCGGCCTCGGTTCGCTATCCTCTTTCGACCGTACTTTCCCGCGCTCCGTCCGATATCTTTGGAAAGCTCGCCGAGCGGATTGTGATCGGGCTTGGGCTTCATGAACTAAAGGTCCGTCCCGAACCCGAGGAAGTCTTTCGCTCTTACAAGGCGCTGGTGGAGGAAATCCTCTCCAAGACGTCTTCTGTCCTCTACCTGTTGACCGTTCCGTGCGAAGCCTTCCGGGAATGTGCGACAGAAGTGAATGCGTTCAACGAAAGGCTCAAAACCTTGGGCAGCGACCGCGTCCATATCCTGGATTTTGCGCAGCATGTCGAAAGCTTTGAACGGGATCAGGTCCTGCGGGGAAAGTTTGCCCGGAGCCTGTACGATTCGAGCGGGATGCCGACATCGCTCTGCCACACGCTGCTCGGACTTTTCGTCGAGCGAAGAATCTTTAACATCCAAAAGGAGCCCGAAAATGAACATTTCTGACAAGTTCTATGCGAAAAATGCGGCTGCGGCTCGCGCCTGGGCGGAAACCGACGAACGGAAGAAGGCGGAAAATCGCCATAAGCCCCAGGAACCGAAAACGGGCATCTGCGAAAAGTGCAAAAAAGAGGCTTTGATCCGCCCGCACCGGTCTCGCGAAACGGACATCAAGGACGGCGCAGCGAGCTATGGTGTCGTGGTGCACTATTACTGCGAGGAATGCTACCCGAAGAGCCGGCGGGATACGCCGACCGAACCGCCCATGTCCGAAAAACAGGTAAAGAACCTGCTCCGCTTTGCGAAGAAGAACTTGCGGTAGTTACCGGAACATCGCATCGAGGACCGCGGAGAGGCGATGCTTTCCGGCGGGGAAGGGATGCTCGGCGATAATGTCCTTGGCGAACGCGCGGATGAGAAGAACTTCTGCGCGTTTTTTGTCGATGCCGCGGCTTTCGAGGTAGAAAATCGATTCGCTGTCTAGGGCTCCGACCGTGTTGCCGTGGGAGCAGGTGACGTCATCGTGATAGATCTTGAGCGTCGGCTTGACAAAGACTTTCGCGTCGTCCGAGAGGAGCAGCGTGTTGACGAGTTCCGAGGAGTCGGTTCCCGGACAGTCTTTTCCTGCGATTACTCCGCCATCGTAGGAAACGCTTGCCGCATCCGAAACCAGGTTGCGGACGAATTGCCGGCTCTTGCATTTCGGCGCATTGTGCAGCACACGGATAAAATCGTATTCGCTTGACATTTTCCCGACGATGTTCAGGTGGCGGAAACCGAATTCGGCGCCTTCTCCGTCGAGGCTTGCGGAAAGGTCGATTCGGCGGAGGGAGTCCGTGTTGTTCAAGTCGAGAATGTGGACCCTGGAATTTTTTTGCTGGCGGATGCGAATCGAGCGGAACTTGGTCTCGGAGGCGTGCCCGCTTTCCGTGGAGAAAAGTTCGAGTTCGGCGTTTTCTCCGACAAAAAAGTCCAGGCGTTCCGCGGAAACCTCGCGTTCAATCCTGTTTTCGAGGATTTCGAGCGAAACCTTCGCTCCATCGCCGATACGGAAGACCATATGCGAAAATTCGTCATGGGCCTTAAGGATGCCGTTTTCCGATTTTCCGGGAGCGACTTCCTGGACGAACGGCTTTGCGCCAAAGGCTATCGGGAGAAGGGCGGAAAGGCTGGTTTCGGAAGCGATGCCGAAATTTTCCGGGGAAAGCCCGGTTCCGGAAATCGCGGGGCAGGCGATGTGAGCCATTTCGGGGGCGGAGACATTTTCCCGGATGAAGCCGAGTGACTTTAGGTTGGTAAACCGTGCGACAGGGTATCCCAGCCAGTCTTCCGACTTGCGGGTAGGAAATCCGAGTTCCCGGATTCTTTCAAGGGCTTCTTTCTGCATTAGGCGCCTTCGATCCAGTCGTAACCGTCTTTTTCGAGCTTTAGCGCGAGATCCGCATTGCCCGTGAGGAGGATTTTCCCGTGCATCAGGACATGGACGTAGTCCGGCTTGACGTATTCGAGAAGCCGCTCGTAGTGCGTTACCAGGATGACCGCATGGTTTTCGTCGTGGAGTTGGTTGATGCCGTTCGAAACGATTCGCAGCGCATCGATATCGAGCCCCGAATCCGTCTCGTCGAGGAATGCGTATTTCGGCGAGAGCATTGCCATCTGCAAGATTTCGTTCCGCTTCTTTTCCCCGCCGGAGAAACCGTCGTTCAGTCCGCGGGTACGGTAACGCTCGTCCATTTCGAGAAGTTCCATGTTCTGTTCCAGGAGCTTGTTAAACTCGTCGTCGGAAATCGGCCCGAGCTTTTGGTAGGCGCGCTTTGAGTCGAGAGCCATACGCAGGAATTCGACGTTCGGAACACCTGGAATTTCAATCGGGTATTGGGTACTCGCAAAGAAGCCTTCGTTCGCCCGTTCGCTCGGGTCTAGCGCGAGCAGGTCCTTTCCGTCTAGCTCGACGGATCCTTCGGTGACCTTGTATTCCGGGTGCCCGCTGATGACTTTGCCGAGCGTACTCTTGCCGGAACCGTTTACGCCCATGATTGCGTGGATTTCCCCGGGTTTTATGTCGAGGTTGATTCCTTTGAGAATGGGCGTTCCGTCGGAAAGGCTTGCCTTGAGATTCTGGATTGAGAGCATAGTGTCTCCAATTTAAATTTTTTCGCTGTATTCGACTAGCTTTGCGCGGTAGCCGAGCAGGTCCCTGAAAAATGTCGGATCCTTGGCCGCTTCGTCTTCTGCGCGGAGGCGCGGGAGAATCTGCCGCGAGATGAAGTCGTGGATGTCGAGCCGGAGGGCGAGCGTCTCGTCGGAAAGCGGACGGCTTTTTAGCCTGTCGCGAAAACGCTCGGCTGTGCGGATTTCGAGCTGCGCCAGGGTTTCAAGAAATTCCTTGTTTGCGCATTCCGTGTTCCAGTGCTCTTCGGGAAGCGATTCGAGAACTTGGGCAGGGAGGTCTGACAGGGAATCGTGGAGCGTCATCAGGTTGATTTTTCCGTCCTGCGCGTATTCGGCGAGGGCTTCGCCCAGAAGCTCGTCGAGAATTTCGGAGGCGAAGAGGCTTACGCCGGAGCTTGCGAAGTCGAGATTGAAGAAGGCGCTTGCCGCTTCCCAGAGCGTCGGGGAGGAAAGGACCAGGTTTACAAAGCGGAGTTCCATCTGCGGCAGCGCGTTCCACGGGACCTGTTCCTCGACCGGGGCCTGTACGGTTTCGCTTTCCTCCTTGGCCTTGAATTTCGGTTCTCTCGCGGGCCGGATGCCGATGAAGTTCGCTTCCGTATCGAAGCGATCCGCGACTAGATGCAGGTACTGGTTCTGGAGTTCCCTGTCGCCGATGGATAGGATAATAGTCTTGAGACGTGTGACTAGCGCTGCGCGGTCTTCGATCGTGTCGGTCGGTGAGGTTCTTGCGAGATAGTCTATCCAGCTTTCCGCCTTGGATAGTTCATTCCGGAAGTCTTCGGCGGCGGTTTCCCCGCGTTCGTTTACGAAATTGTCCGGGTCGATCTTTTCGCCGTTTTCCCGGGTGAGCGAAACGATTTTGGGAACGATGCCGCGGGGAAGTACGATTTCGAGCGTACGGTGGGCGGCTTTCCTGCCCGCTTCGTCTCCGTCAAAGACCAGGTAGGCGGTCTTTGCGTATCGCGAGAGGATTTCGGCGTGCTTGTCGGTGAGGGCCGTTCCCGAAACGGCAACGACATTGTGGATGCCTGCCTGGTAGAGACTTATCAGGTCGAAATACCCTTCGACCAGGATGACCGCGTTTTCCTTGGCAATTTCGCTTTTCGAACGGGAAAGCCCGTAAAGAATTTCGCCTTTCTTGTAAAGGGCCGTGTCCGGGCTGTTCAGGTATTTTGGAGCCTTTTTGTTCTTGTCGAGGATGCGTCCGCCGAATGCGACGACTTTTCCCGAGAGGTTCTCGATGGCGAACATCAGGCGGTCGCGGAACTTGTCGGCAATGCCTCCGTTTTCCCTTTCGACGGCGAGGCCCGCTTCGACAAGCTTCTTGGGGGAAAAACCTTTTTTTGCCGCATAGCTCAGGAAGCCTTCCCTGCCTTCGGGTGCATAGCCTATCTTAAAGAATTTGCGGGCTTCTTCGGAAATGTTCCTCGATTTGATATAGCGGAGAGCCTTTTCGCTCTTGGGAAGCTCGGAGACGAACCAGTCCGCGGCGAGATCGTTCAGTTCTCGGGTGAGTGTACGCGCCTCGGCGACTTCGGGCGAAGCCTGTTCTTTCAGTTCTGGAAGCGGAAATCCCGTCGCGTTAGCGACCCATTCGACGGCATCCTTAAAATCCATCTTTTCATGTTCCATTACGAACTTGAAAACGTCGCCGCCCGCTCCGCAGGCAAAGCATTTGTAGATTCCCATCTGCGGGTTTACGTTCATCGATGGGGAATGGTCGTTGTGGAACGGGCATCTTCCGACAAAACGGCCTGCGCCGGAACGCTTTAACGGTAGAAATTGCTGGATGATGTCCGCAATGTTCGCCTGTGCCTTGAGTTCTCGGATGATTTCGTCGGAATAAAAAGCCATCGGTCACAAACATAAAAAATGGCGGGACGGTACGCTGTCATTGCCTGGCTCGACCGGGGAATCTCGGCGTGGGATTATCGGGTCAAGCCCGATCATGACAGCTTGCGAAGTCCGGTTTGCATAAAACTGCAATCCGCTTGGTAGCTAAGGACATATCCCTAATTCCGTTCGGTTTTCCACAAAGATCTGGTTTTCGACTTTAAGTTTTGACTTTCGATAAATCGGTGGCATTGAATTTCTGCTGTCAACTATTTTTCAAAAACATAGACAAATAGAAAATGTTTGATTATCTTTGGGAATGTTCCCGTCTATGGAACGATATGGGACTTTAGCTCAATCGGTTAGAGCCTCGGACTCATAACCCGCCGGTTCCCGGTTCAAGTCCGGGAGGTCCCACGAACCCCGCCAAATTTTGAAGATTTGGCGGGGTTTTTGCTTTTTTGAACGAATTTCGGGAAATCTGGTCACGGAAAAAACGCTCCGGCCTCTTTCGTTTTGGGTAAATCTAAGGACATTTTAACACCTAAAAACCCGTAAAGTTTTATCTTTCCCGTGCAACAAACGTGCAACAGCTGCGGAGGATTCCATGGGAAAGATGCCGACCTACACGATAGTCCAGCGGGCGAAGTACCGGGGCGACCAGACCTGGTACCTGAGGACGTGCGAGAACGGAAAGACCTCTTACCGGAGCTTGGGGACGGACAGGAAGAAGGATGCGCAGGCTTTCCTGGACAGGATGAACGCGCGAAGGTTCATGCCGGATCTTCCCGGAACCGGGGACGCCCGGATGGACGAAATCGTTTCCGGGTGGCTGGAGAAGATGCGCTCGGAACATGGGGCCTATTCGCCGACCTTCGTCGCCTACAGGTTTCGGATCGCCCATTTCGCGAGATTCTGTTCGGAACGCAGGATAGAGCGCTATTCCGACATGACCCCTCTCCAGGCGGAGCGGTTTGCGGAATACGTATCGGATCGGGTCGCCCCGAAGACGGCGAGGGAAATCCTCAAGCTCGCCCGAAACTGCGTTTCGTGGGCGATCGACGCGTACAACCTCCCCGGGCGCGATGTCTTCAGGGGGACGAAAACCCCGAAGGTAAGGAAGACCCGTGTCGAGTTCTGGACCTGGGAGCAGATCCGTGCCATCCTGTCGAACGCCCCCAATGACGGCGCCCGTGCGCTCTGGGGGCTGATGGCGTATGCGGGGCTGCGCTGGAGCGAGGCCAGGAACCTGAAGATTGGCGACCTGGGCGGGGACACGCTGACCGTCGTCGAAGGGAAGGGAGGGAAGACGGCCGAACTTCCCGTCTCTTCCGTCCTCCGTCCGCTTCTTGACGCATCGATTTGCGGGAGGAAGGAAGGGCTTGTCGTCCCGAAAGATGCCGTCCCGATGCGGAGCGACAAGGCGATGAAATACCTGCAGAGAGCGGTGGATGCCGCCGGGATTCCCGGCGGTCATGTGTCGCACCACAGGCTACGCCATTCGTTCGCCTCGGAACTCCTGCGCAACGGGGTGAATCCCCGCACAGTGCAGGAACTGATGCGGCACTCGTCGATCGACACGCTGTTCGACCATTACGCGCACGTGCTGCGGAGCGACCTGAAGGACGCCGTGGAAGGCATCGGCTAGGCTTTCCGCCTTTTTAGGGGTTTTTGGGCGTATTTGGCGGGCCGCTATCCCCTGCGCTTCCCGGGTCGTATATTTGTGGGGATGAAAACCAAGACGAGGGACTATTCTGAATTTCCGGTACAGGCGCTCCGGCGCACTCCGGAGGGCTACCTGACGGGGCGCGTGCGCGCGACCTGCTCTGGCGTGTTCCCGTACCTGGCCGACGGGGGGCGGACGGTGAACCGGCTCCGCCCTGATGCGGAGGTCGGTGACGCGGAATCGGTCCGCTCGCTGAACTCGAAGCCGGTGACGCTCCGGCACCCTGACGAGGACGTGACCCCGGACAACGCGAAGAGGCTGCAGGTGGGGTTCACGGGGACGGACGCGGAATGGGACGGCTCCTACGTCTCCGTCACGGTGACGGTGACCGACCGGGACGCGATAGCGGCGATAGAGGGCGGCGAGGTGGCCGCGCTCTCCTGCGGCTACAGCGCGGACCTTTCGTCGGACACGGGCAACTGGCGCGGGAGCGCCTACGACGAGGTGATGTCCGGCATCCGCTACAACCACCTGGCCCTAGTGAAGGCGGGTCGTGCGGGCGACGGCGTGACGTTCAGGGCGGGCGACTGCGCCCTCGGGGAGAAAATTTTCAACAAGGACAGCAACCCCGGCGGGAAGCCGGAGGGGGGACAGATGAAGACGATGGTAATCGACGGCGTGCAGTGCCAGGCCGACGAGGCGGTGGTCGCCCGAGTCCAGGAGCTCGAGAAGGGGCTGAAGGACGCGCGGGACGAAATCGCGGAATCCAAAAAGGGACTCGACCGCGTGACGGCGGAACGGGACGCGGCGCTCGCCGAGAACGGGAAGCTCAAGGAGGCCCAGGTCTCCGACGCGGAGATCGCGCGTCTCGCGGACGAGAGGATCGCTCTCGTCGAAAAGGCTCGCTCGCTCGGCTGCGACTGCAAGGCGCAGGACTCGGCGGATTCCATCCGCCGTGCGGTCATCGCGAAGGCGTTCGACGGCATGGACCTCGAAGGGAAGAGCGCCGACTACGTGTCGGCGATGTACGACGCGGCGGTGGCGTCGCTCGGGAAGTCCGGGAAGCCGGAAGCCAAGGGTTCGCCCCTCGCGCCCGACTGGTCGCATCTGGGCGACGGCGCGGACTGCGACCCGGAAGCCGCCTACCGCAAGATGTGCGAAGGCATCAACGGAAAGAAGAAGGAGGGCTAGGACATGGCCGACAACTCTACACTGGGACGCCCTGGACTGCTGTTCCCGTTCGTGAACCACTCGGTCGAGACCGGGATCATCCAGGAGGACGTGGACTCGGAGGGCGGATTCGCGCTCTGGGGCAAGAAGGGCGAGCCGGGCAAGGTCTACGCGACGAAGCCGGCGAGCGACGGGATCCTGCTCGGCATCTGCCAGCGGACGACAATCTGCGACGGGTATTCGGAAGGCGACGCGGTGAACGTCGTGAAGAAGGGGCGCGTCTGGGTCAAGGTGAAGGGCGAGGTTCTCGCCGGACAGGCGGCTAACATCGACGACAACACGGGCCTGCCGACCTCGGCGGCGTCATCTGAAAAGGCGACGGTGACCGCCATCGGCGGCGGCGTCTTCAAGTCCAACGCGGCGGACGGCGCGCTCGCCGAGCTGGAAATCGCATAAGGAGAAATTGAATATGGCATTCAAGGATTCGGAACTCGTCAGGCTGAAGAGCCTGTTCAACCAGATTGCGACCGAGACCTACGGTCTCGAACGCGAGGCGCTCGACGCGACGAAGTTCATCCCGGCGCAGGGCGGTGTCGGCCAGTGGGCCGGCTCGTGGACCTACAAGGTGCTCTCGGAATTCGGCGTTGCGAAGTTCATCAGCGACTACGCGGAAGACCTGCCCCCGGTGAGCCGGGCGCTGGAACTGCGCACCGTGCTCATCCGCACGATTGCCGACAGCTACGGCTACAGCGAGGCGGAACTGATGACGTGGCTCGCCGCGGGCGTGGACGTCTCGCGCGACGACGCGGAGACCGCGCGCCGCAAGATCGACGAGAAGGTGGACGAGGTCCTCCTCCTCGGGGACAAGTCCGTGGACGTCGAGGGGCTTTTCAACAACTCGAACGTGAGCGTGGCGACCATCGAGGCTGGCGCCACATCCTCCGCGACCGCCTGGAGCGGCAAGACGGTGGACGAGATCGTCAAGGACGTGCAGGCGCTCGTGGACGCGGTCTACAAGGGCTCGAAGAACACGGTGAAGGGCGACACCCTGATCCTCCCTCACGCGGCGTTCGCCCACGTCTCGACGACCCGCGTCGGCGCGACGGACAGCCGTACGATCCTCGAGCACCTGAAGGCGGTCTTCGCGGCGCAGGGTATCGCGAACTGGTACGAGTCGGCGAAGCTCGACACGGCCGGCGCGTCGGGCAAGACCCGCGCGGTCCTGTACCGCAAGGCGCCGAACGTCGTCGCCTACGTGCTCCCGGTCCCGTTCCGCCAGAAGGAGGCGCAGGAATGCGCGCTGCACTACAAGGTGCCGTGCTACGCGCGGATCGGCGGAACCGTAATCAAGAACATCAAGGGCGTCGTCTACGCGGACGGCGTGTAGCCTTCACTCTCCGGTGGAGCGTCCGTCCGAAGGGGCGGGCGCATGCCGGATTTTTTTTTGCCGGAGAAAACGCAAATGATAGTCATCAACAACACCCGCCACGCGGTGATCGCCGGGAACGACATCCTGCTTCCCGGCAGCAACACGGTGGCGAGACTCGACACGGGACGCTACCCGCTTCTCGCCGACATGGTGGAACGCGGCGACCTCTCCGTCACGGAGAAGCCGACGGAAAGCCAGGCGGTGGAGGCGCTCCGCAAGGCGAACACGCAGAAGGCGGTGGACGCCATCCTTTCGGAGACGAAGGGGACGGTGCGCGTACGCAAGGCCGCGGCGGAACGGAAGTCCTACCTCGACGGGTTCGACGCGGAAGTCCGCGCCGCCCGCGTGGACGGGGAAAAGGGCTAGCGTGCAGGGTCTGAGCGACAGCGAACGAGAGGAACTCGCGGGCTACCTCGCGCCGGAGACGGCGACGAGCGCCCGCCTCGACGCATGGACCAGGATGGCGATGTTCCGCGCGAGCCGCGCCGTCTTCGGCAAGGCGTATGTCTACGCTCTCTCGCTCCTCGTGTCGCACCGCGCTGCGCTGGAATCGAGGGGAAGCGACGGGGCGGCGGGTCCGGTGTCCTCCGTGAGGGAGGGCGACCTGTCCGTTTCGTACGGGTCTTCCGGGAACGCTTCGGACGGCGACCTGTCCTCGACGTCATACGGGCAGGAGTACCTGTCGCTGCTCAGGCAGTACAGGCCTAAGCCGGGACTGACCGGCGGGACACGTATTTGCGGAGGATGCGGTGGCGACACTGTTCAATCGCTTTTTTGAGGCGGTGACGGAATCCGCCCCGTCCTACGCCCCTGACGGCTCGTACGTCCCGGGGACGTTCTCGGTACGGAAGGTCCGTGGGACGGTGCAGCCGCTCTCGGGCATGGAGACGGTCCCCGCCGTGGCGGCATCCCGAAACACGGGGACGGCCAAGGTGTATTCATCCGAGCGCCTGGAGTTCCGGCGCGAGGGGGAAAAGTCGGGCCGCGGCTACGTCAGGCTCGGGGGAGCGCTATACGAGCTCATGGACGAGCTTCCGAACCAAAACGGCCTCGTCGAACACTGGAAATACGTCGCCTGCCTGGTCCCGCCCTCGCAGGTTCCGGAGGCGCTGGGATGAGGACGGACGGGATAAAGGGCGCGGTCTGCTCGTTCTTCAACGGGCTCGAAAAATTTTCGGGCTGCCCGTTCGTCAAGTCGCCCGTGAACGCCGCCGCTCCGGTCGGTACCTACATCGCCGTCCGCGTCGAGGGCGTGGAGCAGGACGGCTCTATGATGGAGCCGCCGCCGGGCGATGGGGCGGCATTCGCCTTCCAGCAGGTGGCCACGGTCTCGCTTGTCGAGGTCGAGGGCGACGGCGACTTCCTGCGCATGGCGCGGGACGCCATCCAGACGCGGGACTTCCGGGAGGCCGCGGCCAAGGCCGGGTTCACCGTCTGGGACTGGACCCCGATAGTCCCTGTCGATACGTTCGACGGGGAGTTCGTCGTCAGGCAATGGAGATTCACTTTCACCGCGAACTTCGCGGACACATTCACGGCGGACGTCCCGGCTATCCGGAGCGTCGAGCCGATAACCCTAAAGGGAGGATAGGCCGATGGCGCAGATTATCGACCAGATTGTCAAGGTAAGCATCCAGGATTCTGTCTCCGGCGTGACGACGACCGACGTGAACACGGTCGCGCTTGTCGGGACTTCGGACGAATCCGGGGCCTCTGCCCAGGAAATCGCGTCCGCGGAAGGCGCGGAAACGGCGTTCGGCAAGGATTCGCAGCTGGCTTCGATGGCTCGGGCGTTCTTCGCCCAGGATTCGCAGCCGTCGCGGGCGGTCTGCGTCCCGGCGGGGAGCGACGCGCTCGCCTCCGCCAAGGCCGCCGCGAAGGCGTTCGGCTTCTACCATGTCTGCCTTTCGACGGGTGACGCGGAAGTTTCCGCGGAGACGCTCGCCGGCTGGCAGGAATGGCTCGCCGACGCGAAGAAGGTGCTCCACGCGCAGGTTTCGCCGGAAAAGGCGGACGCGCTGAAGTCGCACGGCAACGACCGCGTCGCTGTCTACGTGCATGCGGAGACGCATGGAACGGGCAAGGAACACCTGCACGTCGCGATAGTTGCTCTTCGCTGCGCGGCGGATTCCGCGCGCGGGACGTTCGCGCACAAGACATGCAAGGGGGTGACGGCGGACAGCTACACCGCCGAGGAATACGCGGCGATGACGGACGCCGGGCTCAACGTCTATTCGACGGTGGCCGGCGAGGCGCGCCTCTTCATGGGGACGACCGGGAGCGCGACCGACTTCATCGACCAGGCGATCAAGGACGACTGGATCCGCTTTAACGTCCAGAGCCGCATCTTCCGCCTCCTCGGCGAGGCGAACGACGGGCACGGCGTGAACTACGACGACGCGGGAATCGGGGCGGTGGCCGCCGCCGTCCTGAACGTGCTCAACGTCGCCGCCGACACGGACCACCAGTACGTCATGGATGGTTCCGCCTCCGTGGACTACAGGCCGTATTCCTACCTCAAGGAAAACTACGCGGAGGACGTGCAGAAGCGCAACCTTCCGCTCGTATCGGGCAGGTACGCCCGGATGAACTCTATCCACACCGTCCGGCAGGTCACCCTGCAGGTCACACTCTAGGGAGGTTTCAACATGTCGATGCTCGGAACATACGACCATACAAAGGTGAACATCTCGCTCAACGGGATAGCCCTGACGGACTTCAACGGCGACGTGACCATCGAGAAGGAAGGCGACGACTTCGAGACCGTCGAGGGATCGAACGGCGCGGTGGAACGCTCGCGCATGAACCGGAGCCTCTACACGGTGACGATCCCGTTCATGCAGACGTCGAAGCAGCTCAACGCCGTCGAGGCGCTCCGCGTGGCGGACGTCGGGACCGGCGCGGGACCGTTCCCGTTCGCGGTCACGGACCTCAACGGCGCCTACGTGCTGATGGGCCAGGCGTGGATCCGCAGCATGGGGACGGCGACGAAGGGCCGCGCGGCGACGGCGCGCTCGGTGACCCTTTCCGTCAAGGCGGAACTCGCGTTCGAGGGGGCGTAAAAAATGCTCGAACCCGTAAACTTCGACATGGGCGGCGAGAGCTACCAGCTTCTCCCGCACACGGGCTTCCAGGCGCTGGACCTGGACCGCAAGGTTTCCGCCCTCTTTGGCCGCCTCGCCTCCCGGGTCCAGGCGGAAGCCGAACCTGGGACGCCCGCGTTCTCCGCGGCCTTCTTCGCCGCGCTCGGCGAGGCGCTGGAGGCGTACACGCCGTCCGAATACCGTTGGCTCGTCGAGACCACGCTTTCCCGAGTCACGGTGACGACGCCCGGGAAGAAGAACATCTCGCTTTCCACGGCGGACGTCGCGGCGGAGCACTTTGCCGGACGCTACGCGGAACTTTACAATGTGCTGTTCAGGGTTTGGGAACTGGACCGGCTTTCCCCTTTCGGGGCGGCCCGGGAGGCGGAAGCGGCTGGGAACTGAACCCGTCGAACCCGGTTGTCGCGGCGTTCACGTCGGAAGAGGAATCGGACGGCGCGCGCATGGGCGACATCGGGACGCTTTCCGGGAGCGCGCTAGACTACGCGCCCGCATGGGCTCTCGCCGACAGGGGAATCCCGCTTTCCGACATCGAGGCCGAGTGGACCTTCGACCGGATGGCTGCGTTCTCAGACTACGCGAGGATGAAGTCCGACTACCGGAGCGCATGGACGGAGTTCTACCGCAGGCAGGCAGAAAGCCGCCGAAAGGGAGGATGACATGGACGACAACGGATTCGTTCTCAGGGTAAGCCTCGACTTCGGCGAGGCGACGCGCCAGCTGCGCGAATGGAAAAGGAAGAACCTCGACGCCGCGATCCCCCTAGCGGGCAAGGCAGGGGCGAGGTCCGGGACTGGAACCTCCGCCGTTTCGGCGGACCCGCAGGAGTTCCGCCGTATGGGACGGCAGGTGCGCGTCTCGGCGGAGCTTTTCGGACGCCTGAACGCGTCGCTCAACGCCCTCGTACGGAACGGGGGCGCGCTCTCGCGTACCGGGATGCAGGCCGCCGCGAGGGCGGCTTCCGACGGGCTGGACCGCGTGGCGGGAAAGACGGGCAAGGTGGCGGCGGCCCTGATGGCGTTCCCGGGTGCGACGCAGCTCGCGGCGATGGCCATGAGGCCCGTTTCCAGGATGATGTCCGCGGGAAGCGAGGCCATCAGGCTCTACAACGTGCAGAAGCGCGCGGAAACGTCGGCGAGGCAGATTCTCTCGAATTCCGGCATGGGCGAGGACGTGTTCCGCGGAATCCGTGACCGCGCAGGCGAGATCCAGGGGCGGACAATCTACGGAGACGAGGCGATGATAGCGGGGGCCGCCGAGCTTTCCACCTACGTCAAGGACCCGGAACTCCTCCAGCGGATGATGGGGACGCTCGCGGACTACGCCGCCGGCATGACCGGCAACACGGAGCTGGACTCCAGGCAGATGACCGACCTCGCGACGGGTCTCGGCAAGGCGATGTTCGGCGCCTACGACAGCCTCCGCATGAAGGGGTTTGACGTCGACGAGCTGAAGGCGCTCGACGAGCGAGAAAAGAAGGGCGGAAGCGTGACGGACGCGGAACGCCTCGCCGCGCTGGAACGCGCCATCGCCGACTACCGGGGGATGGCGGAGGCGTTCGCCTCGACCGACGAGGGGAAGATCATCCAGGCGAGGAACGCGATAGGCGACATGAAGGAGGAGATAGGCGGCGGTCTGCAGCCCGTCGTTGCCATGTTCACGTCGAGCCTGTCGCAGGGCCTGCCGAAGGCCAAGGCGGCGATAATGGACGCCGTCCGGAGCGCGCAGCCCGCGCTGGAACGGCTGTCGAACCGGATCGCGGAAATCGACTGGACGGGAATCGTGCAGGCTGTCTCCTTCGCCGCGGAGGAGGCGGTAGGCATGGCGGAGCGGCTCGCCTACGCCTTCCGGATGCTTTCCGGGAACGCGGACGCGCTGAAGGCCGCCCTCTCCGCCGTCGCGGCTGCGGTCGCGGGGCTGACTGCGCTGAAGTTCGCCGGGTGGCTGGGAAACGTCCGCACGGCGGTCCTCGAGGCGGCGTCCGCCGCGAGGCTGATGAGCGCCGAAGTGCTGAAGTTCGGGGCGATGAAGATTGCGCTGACGGGCCTCGGCGCGGCGACGACGTGGGCGGTCGGGAAGATCGCCGAGGCGGCGCTCGCCATGTGGGAACTCGCGGGCGAAAAGGGGAAGGAGCGGATGCGCGCGCAGGGCTACGCCGAGCACGGGGCGGACTACGCCTCGCTCGCGGCGAGAAGGCGCGAGTGGAAGGAGGCGAGGGAAAGGGCAGGGGACTCGTACGGCAGGGTCGAATCCGCCACGCGGAGCGTCGACGAGGCGTACGCCAGATACCGGGCCGCTGCGGAAAAGGTCCGCGACACGGACTACGGCGAGGGCGTCGCAGGCGGCGGAGTCACCGACGCCATGCGCCGGGAACTCGGCTGGAAGGTCCAGGCGTCCCGCGACGGAAAGGCCGGCGTCACGAACAACAGCATCGTGAACTGCGGCAATACCGCGATAACCAACAACATCAGCACGGACGTGAAGGACCTCGCGGACATCATCCGCCGCACGGTCGACGAGGTGATGACGTCGCACCTCACCGTACGGACGGGCCTCGAGCGGATGAAGGCGGTCAGCCTGTGATAGGGTGGATAGAAAAGATTGCTTCGGAGTTCGGCGACCGCCCGGACCCTTCGCCCGTACCGGCCTCGCTCTTCGCGACGGCGGAATCCCCGGGGTTTCCGGACGAGCGGCTCCCCTTCGACCTGATGGTGTCGGAGAGCCACTCGGCGGAGTTCGAGATAGCGGAGCACGCGGTCGAGGACGGGACGCGGATAGCGGACACGATAGTCCCGCGCCTCCGCCGCGTACGCGTGACGGGCATGTTCACGAACCATCCGGTCGGGAACGCGGGGCTCTACGTGGATTCTGACGGGAACCGCCGGGATCGCGCTCCGGACAGGGTAGAGATTGACGGGCGCGAGGCGGTGACCAACACGGCGCTCGCGCGCTGGGAGGCCCTGCGGAAGCTCGCCGCGGAAAGGAGGACCGTCCGGCTCGTCACGGCTCTCGAGACCTACGGCGACATGGCGATAGAGTCCGTGTCGGCGAGGCGTTCCGGCAACGACGGAGAAAGCGTCACATTCGAGGCGGCGCTGCGGGAGATCCGCACGGCGAGCCTCCGTGGCGTTCGCGTCGAGGGCGTCTGGGACCCGCGGGAACCCGCGACGATGGACACGCCGGAGAGACGGGCGATGTCGAGGAAGAAGAACGACGGCAAGGTCAGCGCGGAGGAGGCCTCCGCCGAGGAGGCCGGCCGCAGGATAGCCGCCGCCACGGACGGCGAGACCATGGGAGGGTAGCGTGTACAGGATACCGACCGAAACCGGTGGCGGGGCGTACCTCGCCGAGAGCGTGAACCTGGGCGGCGTGTCGATAGCGATACGGCTCCTGTGGAACAGCCGGGACGGGCACTGGTTCGCGGACTTCGAGAGCGTTCACGGGAAAAATTCTGGGGTGCGCCTGGTCCCCGGCTCGCGACTCCTCGCCTCGTCGAACCGGGCGATTCCCGGCGGGGACTTCGCCGTCCTGCGCGTCGTGTCCGACGGGGCTTCCCCCGTCGGGTTCTCGAACCTGGGGACCGAATGGGGTCTGTTCTACGTCGAACCTGGCGACGCGGAGACGCTCGAAAGGTACGGGGCGATATGAGCTTCGGGAGGGTGGTAAGGCTGTACGCCGGAAAGTTCTTCGAAGGGAACGGGACAGGCGGCGACGCGCTGGACCTCTCCGCGCTGGACATCGACTTCGAGGTGACGCGTGCCGTCACGTTTTACGACAACTGCGCGACGGTGACCGTCCACAACGCCTCGCCGTCCACCGTCCGCAGGCTTTCGGACGACTGCAACTCGCTAGTCCTGCAGGCCGGATACCGGGACGGGGCGGTCGGGAACATCTTCGTCGGTCAGATAGCCTGCGTGGAGACGCACCGGGACGGGGCCGGATACGCGACGACCGTGAGCTGCGTCTCGTCGCGCGGCGCGTTCTACCAGCTGTCGAGGCTGCACGTGTCCGTCTCCTTCGACCGCGGGACGCGCGTCCGCGCGTGCCTCGAAACGCTCTGCGCCTATGCGGGGATAGCGCTCCGCGCCGGGTTTACGGAAGACATGGAAAAGGGCATCCCGTGGGCCTTCTCCGCTTCCGGGACGTTCCGCGCCGTGGCGAGGCAGTTCACGGATTTCATCCTGTGGCCGTATTTCAAGAAGAGGATATACCTCGACAACAACGAGCTTATCGTGACGGACGGGAAAAATTCCGTCGGGCTGGAGGACATCGTCCTCGACCATTCGAGCGGTCTCCTTTCCGCGACCGCGCGGCGCGACGAGTCGCTGAACCGGGTGAACTTCGGCGACGACCCCGAGTACTACCTCTTCTCCGAGAAGGAGGGCGAGACCGCGGAGGAATACAGGGGAAGGAAGCCTGCGGAAACCTCCGGGACGATATACAGGCCGAGGGAAATCGAGTTCAGGGCGCTCGTCACCCCGAAGATAGCCCCAAACGTGTTTGTCCAGGTGGACAGCTCGACCGGGTCGGGCTACGATTCCGTGACGGCCGTCAAGGGTCGTTTCGTCGTGACGCGCTGCGTCTTCCGCGGCAGCAACGCCGGGGGCGACTTCACCGTGGAATGCGAGGCGCGCGAGGCTGAACCGCTCCCCGTAAAGGAGGCTTCCGGTGCTTGACCTCGTGGAACTCGCGAACGAGACATTCGATTCCAGGATGGAGGACTTCGAGACCGCCATCCCGGGCGTCGTGGAAAGGGTGAACGCCGACGGCACGGTGGACGCGAGACCGTCGATACGGAACGTGCTCAAGAACATGCAGATGGAGCCTGCGGACCCGAAGACGGGAAGGCTCCGCCCGGCGAAGGGCGTTCCCGTTCTGTGGCCGGGGACGGCCACGGCCGTGGCGAAATTCGAGCTTGCGGAAGGCGACCCTGTCCTGCTCGTGGCGTCGAGCCGCGACTTGCGCACATGGAAGGAGGGCGGATGGGATTCCGGGAAGCCCTATTCCCCTCCGTCTTTCGCCGGCAACGACATGAACTCCCTGCTCGCCGTCCCGCTCAGGCTAGAAAGGCACGGAAAGTCGTCTCCGAAGACCGTCGTCACCGTGAAGAGGGACGGCTCGGTGAAGGTCGAGTGCGGGAAAATCGAGATAGACGCGGAAAGCGTGAGGGTCTCCGGGGAACTGGAAGTCGGCAAGGGGGTGAAGGCGGGTGGCGAGGTGACGGCGAACGCGGACACGATACCCGTGAACCTTTCGACGCATACGCACATGACCGCCGTCGGGCCTTCCGACCCCGGCAAGGGCTAGTCGCGGTTCAGCGGACGCAGGGCGCGCTCGCGCCTCTCGCTCTCGGAAAGGGCGGGCCTCTCCTTCGGCGGCTGCCCTATCCCCAGCCTCGAAAACACGAAGTGCACCCCCCTGCACACGGCGTAGAAGAAAACGCCGAAGAGGATCGCGGGGACTATCCCTAGGCCGAAAAGGACGCCTAGAAACAGGAGCACGAAGATGCCTACGGCGATGCCTATCAGTACGGCATCGACGGCGGACCCGAACAGGCCCAGGGCTGCGAAAATCGCGGGAAATCTCATTTGGCGCCTCCTATGCTCTCTATTCAAGATACACAAAAATCCGCACGCGCGGACCTTCTTTTTCGTGATTTTTGGGCGTCTTTCGGAAATTCCGCCCGGAACGGGCTCCCTGTGGTATCTTTTCACGGATGAACGAACTGCGACTTTCCCCCTCACACGACATCTTCCTTTCGGGCGACCGCATCGCGCGCTTCCCGAAATCCGGCGACAGGGCCGCGGCGTCGAGCGTCGGGCAGGCCGCCCTGTGCATGGCGAGGACGGAGGAGGGCGAGGCGTTCGCCGACCCCGGCGAGGGCATCCCCTGGTTCCGCTCCATCCTCGGGCTGCCGGAAAGCCACCTCGACGTGGCGCTCCGAATCGTCCGGGAAAAGCTGGAGGCGGTCCCCGGGGTTTCCGAATGCGTACGGCTCGAGCTTTCCGCCGGGAAGGGGACGCGGACCGTATCGGGCCGGTTCACCATACGCGCCGGTGGCGCGACAGATTCGGAGGACTTCTAGATGGCCATAGGGGCGGCTGCGCTTTCAGCACAAAGCGGAATTTCGGTAAAGAGCTTCAGGGAGACGCGCGAGGCGCTCGCCTCGGAATTCAAAAGGACGTTCGGCTCAGCGCTCAACACGGCGTCGTCCGGCCCGGACGGGATGCTTATAGACATCTTCGCCTATGCGTCCGCCGAGGCGGCGCAAACCGTGCAGGCGGCGTTGGCGAACCTTGACGCGGCGACCGCCGAGGGAGTCTTCCTCGACCGGATAGCGGTAATCGCTGGGCTTCCCAGGCGCGACGGGGAGACCGACGCGGAACTCAGGAAGAGGATCGGCGAGGCTGCATATTCAGGCCTCGCCACGTACGACGGGATGCTTACATATCTGGGAAAGCTGGTCGGGAACGTATCGCTCTCGGCCAACGACGAGCCGTACGCGAAGGACGGCGTCCCGGGACATTCCGTGGCGGTCCTCGTCCCGGACACTTTCTCCCACTCGGATGCCGACGGAAACGACGACACGGACGCCTTCGTGGCGCAGGCCATCTGGCGCTGCAAGCCGGCCGGCATAAGGACGCACGGGACGGTCTCTGCGACCGCCACCGACGCCGCGGGGAACCCGCACGAGGTCCACTTCGAGAGGATTTCCGGGAAGCCGCTCTCGCTCTCGGTCTGGATTACCGAATACGACGAGGAACGGCTTCCCGACGACTATGCCGACCTCATCAGGGCGGCGCTCGCCGAATGGGCGAAGGGCGAATACGCGCCCGGAAAGGACATCATCGTGCAGAGGCTCGTCGGACCTGTGTTCGACGCCGCGGAGGGCGTGGAATCGGTCAGAATCGCCGCCACGTTCGGCGGGACGACGAGGACGGACGGGAGGATTCCCGTCCCGGCATGGAACTACGCGACGCTCGCCGCCGCCGACATCGGGGTTTCCAAGGAATGACTAGTCTCGACCTGTGGGAAAGCGTGAAGGGGCTTGTACTCGAACAGTACCGTTCTAGCCCGAACCTGCTCCGCATCCTGAAAGCTGCGGTAGGCTCGCTCCAGGATGCGGAGGATTCCGCGGAACGGATCTCCGACGTTTTCGACCTTTCCGTTGCCGATGGGGCGTGGCTTGACCTCATCGGGAAGATACGGAACGTGGGGCGCAAGCCCGGCGAGACGGACGGAGAGTACCGTTCGAGGATGGAATACCTCTTCAAGGACGACACCGCCGGCACGCCCGACAACGTGATTTCGAACGCCTCGGACCTTTCCGGCGACCCCGCGCCTCAATACACGGACGAGTGCCCGGCGACGTTCTTCGTCTATACTCCCGGAGGCCGCCAGCTCCTGCGGAAGCAGGTCCGGAGGCTCGCCCCGGCGGGCGTGCTGGGATTGCCCGGGGCGGCGCTTTCGGCGGCGGACGGCGCGTTCCTCGCGACCGCGGACGGAAAGAAAATCCTCGCGGCGGCCAGGGACGAGGACAGGGAGGGCGCATGACGGCGAAGGACGACTTCAGGAAGAGCCTCGCCGAGGAGCTGGTCAAGGCGGGACGGAAAAACACGGAAATCTCCGCGCCAGGAGACGCCGGACGCAAGGAGGCCATGGAAAACCTGGCGGCTGCGTTCGCGGACCCGGTGGGCGAATACGTGGAAAAGGAAACGGCGACGGCGTCCGCAGGGCTGCGGTCGTCGGACGGCACGGTGGACATTACGCCCGTGACCGAGGGCGAAAGGACGTATTCCGACCTGTCCGTGAAGCGGGCGGTCGGGGCGGCCAGGTCGGAAATCAGGGACATAACGGTGAGCGGCGACACGCTCGTAATCACGGGGTTCTGAAAAATGGGCATACTGAAAAAGATAAGGGACAAGACAGGGACCGTCCACGACCTCGGCGACAGCCGTGTGGACGCCTTCGAGACGGAGCTTTCCGGGGCGGAGCACAACGTTCCGTATTCGCCGGCGGTGCTGGGCAAGGCGAACGCCATCGAGAAGAAGATCGACGACCACGCCTCAAACGTGGCGAACCCGCACGGGGTGACCAAGGAACAGCTGGGTCTCGCCAACGTGGAGAACAAGAGCTCGACGCAGATCCGCTCCGAAATCACCAAGGAGAACGTGACGAACGCGCTGGGCTACACGCCCATCGACGAGAGCCGTATCGGCGCGGCGAACGGGGTCGCCTCGCTCGACGCGGGCGGACGGATTCCGGCAAGCCAGATTCCCGGCGGATTCGACAACATCGACGAATACGACAGCCTCTCCGACTTCCCGGAGACGGGCGAGGAGGGCAAGATATACGTCGCCAAGGACACGAACCTGACCTACCGCTGGACGGGGACGCAGTACGTGGAGATTTCGCCCTCGCTCGCACTTGGCGAGACGGCGACGACTGCGTACCGGGGCGACCGAGGGAAGACCGCCTACGACCATTCGCAGGTTTCCGGGGATTCGACCATCCACCACACGCACGCCAACAAGGAGCTTCTCGACAGCTACACGCAGACGGAGGCGGACCTCGCCAACGCCGTCGCCAAGGTGCACGAGCACGGGAACAAGGCCGTGCTGGACGGCATCACCGCCGACAAGGTGAGCGCATGGGATTCCAAGCAGCAGGCTCTCACGTTCGACGACGCCCCGACAGCAGGCAGCGAGAATCCGGTCACTTCCGACGGAATCAAAACGGCGCTAGACGATATGCAGAAGACAGCTTCTGGAACTATTGGCTGCGGCAAACCTGTCACAGCTGGACATGTCGCTAGGCTCGCAACGATCGACTATTCATTGGTTAAGACTTCGAGTTCGGAACTTAACGGCACGGTGTCATACATCGTTAATAATTCGCCATCTTCAAAATACAATTACTCATCGAGCTTCATAATCACAATGCCTGCGAATAAGTCTGGTTGCTCGATCACGATGAGCAACCCGCTTTGCGCCGGAATGCTGAAGATGGTCCTTGACGAACAGGCGAAAACCGTGGACCTGTATCTTGTAGCCCCTGTGAACGGGACGCCATTCAGTGCCGGAATCCTGACGTTCGATTCGTATCGCAACGGAACCGATAGCTATATCGACCCGATTTCGAAATTAGTGAAATACTATTCGCTCCATTCTACCACGGAGAATCTCTGGAGTTCTACCGTGCCCGAATGGACGCCGTGGTTCTCGGAAATTTACGGGATGAGCGCAGGCAGTGAATCCGTCCCGGTGTATCTGGAAAACGGTATAGCGAAGGAGGCTACCGGCGTTGCGACAAAGGAGGAACTCGAAGCACAGGGCAACGTGATCCTGACCTATGGACAGATGCCCACGAAGAAGGACGGGACGGCATACACGTTCGCAGAACTCAAGACGATAGCCGACCAGGGACGACTGATGGCGCAGAATGGCGGTCCAAAGAATTTCTGCGTCACCAAGACCGACCTCTCCGAAATCGTTTTCTGCAGGGCGGCGACCGATGGATCCGGCGGCAGGATAAGCTCCTGGATTCTGTCCTCCTCGCTGAAATGGTCCGAAAAGTACATCCTCGTCCAGCCGAAGCTCGCCAAGACGGACTCGGAAATCACGGACGCCGTGGAAAAGGCGCACGAGCATTCGAACAAGACCGTTCTCGACGGAATAACGGCGGACAAGGTGACGGCGTGGGATTCCAAGCAGCAGGCACTCACGTTCGACGACACGCCGACAGCCGGAAGCACGAACCCGGTGACATCGGGCGGAGTGAAGACGGCGCTCGACGCCGAATCCACGGCACGCACGGAGGCGGACACGGCACTCGGCGGAAGAATCGACACGGTGGACGCCAGGGGGCTGACCGTCAAGGAAATCGACGGCGAGCCGGTGCTGTGCTTCGAGTAAGGAGGTGAAGAAAAATGCAAAGCTCAAAGATGCAATTGAAGGACGGGCAGACCGTCGACCTGGTTGACGGCCGGATTTCCGACGCGAACATTGCGTCATGGAACGGCAAGCAGGACAGGCTTTCCGCCGGGACGGGAATATCCATTTCCGGCAATACCGTATCGACGAACCTGCCGCTCTCGAACGACAAGGCGGTGACCGTCAAGAAAGGCGCCTGGTACATCTTCGCCATGACGAACGTGACCGGCGGCGTCTGGGAACGGGCGTGGGACTTCCTGATAGCGTCGAACCACACCGCCGCCGTCCAGATGCGCCTGTTCGTCTCCCCGCGGATCTCCGCGTCGGGCACGATAGAAAGCGACTCGGTGATTCAGGTCGAAGGGCACGTGACGCCCGCGCAGCTAGCGAAGTACAAGCTCGCCACGGTCAAGGATTCGTCCGGGAACCTCTACTGCTGCCTGTGCGTGAACCACTCGCACTCGAACGAGAACCGGACGGTGCAGTGGAACCTGCGGAACGCGCGCGGGCCTTCCTGGTGGGCCGAATCCACCCCGCTGTCCAGCTACACGGTAGTCTCGGAGCGTCTGCTGAACGCGTCGATGTCGTCGAACAGGCTCGTCTGCTACAAGCCGACGAACAACGCCGCGGTCGGGAACTCGACCCAGCCGGTGTACGTGGACGCGAACGGGAGGATTCAGGCGTGCTCCTCGATGCCGAAGTTCGTGATAGGGACGCCCGCCGGGGCTGCGAACACCATCTACTTCACCTGAGGGGGACAGGGATGGCGATATACTTCCAGACGGCCTCCGCGGAAAAGGTGGCCATATCGGGCGCCGGGACGGCGAACTCGGGGACGAAATGCCCCCTGCTCTACATCGTCGGCCACGCGGACGGCGAGAAGTACTTCCAGCCGGGGACGCAGGGGCGCATCGTGGACCTGCGCGGGAAGTCGGGCGATTTCGCGGCGGACAACGCCCCCTACGTCCGCTGGGCCGGGAACACCTCCGGGGGCGCAGCGAGGGGCATCCCGCACGGCTACGGCATCGCGACGGTGGAACCATACCTTTCGGGGACGGCGAAGAAGGTTTACATAGAAGACCCGTACGGGCTTCTCGACGCCTACCGCTTCACCGTGGAGAACTGGCACATGTTCCTCCCGCAGTCGGAATGCCAGGTTCTCGTTCCGACATCCTACGGGCTTTCGGACGCCTTCCGCGAATCCGTGTCGACGGACAGGCACGGCGCCAAGCCCGTTTCGCTCTACGTCGACACGTCGAGCTCCTCGACCGCGAAGAGCGTCTGGGGAACGGTCCTGAACGAGACCGTTTACAAGTCGGAAGTCCTGACATGCGTCCATACGAAGATATTTTCGACCGGATTCAACAAGGGCTTTGTCCCTGTATACTCGGCGAGATACGCCGCCTTCGTCGGCAAGATAGACATGGCCGCGAAAAGGACGCTGAACGGCGGGAACACCGTCGTCATTGTCGGCGAGACCTCCACGAACTTCTACGGACAGCAGGTTGTCGTCCCTCCGTTCATCTACAAGGAAGGCGGCGGAACGAGCGACAACGACTACACGTACGTATCCACGCTCATGGCCTTCAAGGCCGATTAGCATACAAAGGAGAGAAAAGACAATGCCGGAAAACATAACGACCGTTTTGAACCTGCCGGAGGCGGACTTCGGGAGTTCAGGATTCCCGAACCCGGCGGACAACCGGGTCTACATCATCCAGGGCGAGGGTTCCGACCGCGACAGGAAGGCACCGCTCGGCGACCTCTTCGACTGGCTCGTGGGGGCGAAGGCGATGACGAACGACTCGCCGCAACACCGCGTCGGCGACATCGTGTTCAAGATAGAGGAGACCCAGGGCGGCAAGATCCTGACCGCCTACGTCATGGACGGGCGCACGCTCGAGAAGCCCACGGTGACGGGAGGCCTGAAGGCGGACTCCATCGAGGGGACGAACCAGGGCCAGGGCGACACGAAGTACCTGGTCCTCGGCAACACGACGGTGACGGGCGACCTCGACGTGAAGGGCAAGGCGATGCTCGGGAACTCGATGCTCGTCGCCGACCCGGACGAGCAGACGCTCGAATCGCGCGTGCCGCTCGGCTTCGGGGACGGCTACCAGGCGGGCAAGGAACTGGTAAGGACGGACGAGGTGAAGACGGCGAAAATTTCCGCTCCGGGGACGACGCTCACTGTCGATGCGACCATCGACGCGGCCGGCGTGATAGCGAACGTGGCGACGAACAACATCACCTCCAAGACGGCGGGTCCCATATTCGTGAACGGAGGCCTGTCGATTTCCGGGGACGTCTCGCTGACAGGGAAGAACTCGGCGGTATCGGCGAAATCCGTCGCCACGGAAAGGCTCTCCTGTTCGAAGCTGTACCTGAAAGACAACGGAATGGCCTACGCCCCGGCATTGCCCTACTTCGTCGATACGGCCTACGCCTACGACGGCGACCTTTCCCGCTACTGCGCCGAGGCGCCGTCCGGCGGTCGCGTGACGTTCGTCAACGCGACCGGGAGCGACCGGAATTACACGTTCACCGGCGGCGCGAACGGCAAGAGCGGCTACTTCACGCTGAAGGACGGCCACGCCGTGGACCTGCTGGTATTCAAGAAGCTGTCATCGACGCAGGCGTCGCTCGTCCCGATAGGCATCGACTTCTCGACGGGAGGCTAGCCATGAACGAGATTCTTGCAACCATCCAGAACGCCACGCCCGCGCTCGCAGCGGTAATCATCGGGCTTCTCTTCACCGTGCGGACGCAGGGGAAGGAGATCGAGCAGCTGAAGAAGCGCGTGGAAAAGTACGACAACATGGAAATCTCGACGCGGCTCCTTGTGATAGCGAACGACATCAAGTGGATAAAGGAAAAGATGGGAGGCGACGGATGAGAGACTGGAACGATTACGATTACCATTTCAAATACGAAGACGAGGATGAAGACGTTCACGTTTTCTGGAAGGTTGTGTCCTGCATACTTAGCGGTGGGTTCACCCTGTTCCTGCTTGCCGTCCTTGCGAAAGTCGCCGTGGACATTTGGACAGGAGGGTGCGCAGGATGAACTTCAAGCTGAAATCGTGGGACCCGTTCTCGTGGACGAAACTCCGCGGAGGGCTTTTCCGCCTTGAGAACGACATCGACGCCGTGTGGACGGACAACGACGGCAGGGAATACCGCTTCCGGTTCTTCCGGGGGCTGACGTGGGACGGGGCGAGCGTGCCGAAGATGTTCCGCTGGTATCTGCCGAACATCGACGAAAGGAACCTGCCCTACACGCTCGCAGGACTGGTCCACGATTATCTTTACGGTTCCGAAAAACTCCCGAAGGACGTGGCGGACGACATCTTCCGGGGGACGATGCGCGACGCAGGGATTCCGCGCCGAAAGGCTAGCTTTGCCGAATGGCTCGTCGAGCACTTCGCAGGCGGGCACTACGGCAAGAGGCACGACCGGAACGGCATCCGATTCTACGGCAAGCTTAAAATCGTAAAGGACCCGGGCGCACTGAAAGGACCGACCGTGGGCGAGGTGTTCGGGTGAACACTTTCCCAGACTCACGAAAATGGTCGAAAAAGCCTATTTGAATATGGAAGTGAATATGGGAGATCCGTCTGGAGTTGGGCTTTCCACGGAAAGCAGCGGAGCCTCTTTTGTTTCGGGATGTTCCGGAAGATTCTTCAAGGCGAGATCAAAGAGCAGGGAAGTAATAGAAGAACGAAATTTATCCAATGCGGCGGAAACCGTTCCGTCGGCTTGCCGAAAACGCTCCAGTTCGCCGAGATGTTTTTCCAGACGAATCACGTCGAGCTTGATTTCTTGGGCGAGACTCCGGGGACACTGGAAATCGACGGAAACATTCATCCCGACGGCGTGTGCGTACGCAAGCAAATCGCCTATTCGGAGTTCCGCGTTGCCTGTCGCTTCGATCTTGGACACTGCGGACTGGGAGCGTCCAATTCGTTTCGCGAAATCTTTCTGCGTCAATCCCGCCTTTACACGAAGTGCCGCCAACATTCCCGAAACAGAACGGTCTGCGAGCTTGTCCCGGATAGAGTCGAGTTCCTGCTTTTCGAGGCCGAGACCTTCGGCGAGTTCAATCGTATGCGATATTTTTTTAGCCATGTTCAACCTCTTTGTCCAGCTTTCCGACCGGAACGTCCAGGTCGAAAGGGTTCTCGTCATCCGGACGCATTTGCCCTCCGTCGAATGACCTTGGCCTTGAAATAGTCGGTAATGAGACCGTCGCCGATTTCGTTCGCCCACTTGAATCCCGGCATTTTCTGCGTCATGTCCCATGGCGAACCGGGAACGTGCGTCCACTCGATGAGCTGGCCGGAAGTCCACGACCCGAAGAACCGGACTACCTTGCTCACGATGGCCTTCACATCGTCCGGGACGGTAGCCGGACAGACCTCGATATCCCAGTTTTTCACGTCATTGAGAAGCCGTCTCCGTGCTTTCGGGAACACCGGACCGAACGGCCACGCCTGGGCGTGCTCATCGAACGGGCGGCGTCCGAGCATGACGAGGCATGTCCCGTACACGATGTAGAGGAGCTTCTGCAGCTGCGTCATGTTCAGGCGCAGTCCCTGCAATTTGGCCTCGGCCATCAGGGCCTTCGCCACGTCCACGCTGTCAATCTCGGCCTGTCCCATGCGATACAATATACATCGCGAACGAAAGCTTGACAAACAGCAAGGAGGAAAATCCGATGGAAAGATTGCGCCGCCGCGACTACGTTATCGAGGGCGAGACGCCCGCGCAGAAGAACTCGCAGACGTTCAACGCCCGCACGCGCACCATGGTGAAGAGTCCGCAGTTCCGCCGATGGCGGGACTCGGCGTTCTTGCAGCTCCGGGCGCAGGGAATCCCGGAAAGGCCGTATCCGTATGCGGAAATCGAGATTCTCTTTGTCCATTCGGACCTCCGGAGGCGCGACGGGGACAACCAGCTTTCGGGCGTGCAGGACCTGCTCGTGAAGGCGGGCGTCATCGAGGACGACTGCTGGACGCGCATCGGAACGCCCCGCGTCTCCCACGCCGTCGGCATGGACGCGCGGTGCGAAATCCGGGTTTTTGAGGTGGTTCCCGTCGACTGGAAAGGAAAAATCCTTGAAGCGAAAAAGGGATGCGGGAACATTGACGGAGCCTTGAGAATTTTGTAGATTGCCGTTCTCTTTCCTTCCGGCCTGCCCCTCCGCGGGGCGGCCTTTTTGTGATTCTTCAAAACCACCGGCTAGGCCGGTGGTCCGGTTTAGCCTTCTCGGCGCGCCTCGACGGCATCAGGCGGGAGACGGCGCGCAACGGCGGCGAGTTCTCCTGCCGCGACCAGCTGGAGGAGACGCTCTCGTGCGTCCGCGGCCTCAAGACGGTGGGGCGGATCCGCGAGATGCGGGAATCGCCCGCCGCCGCGAGACGGTAGGAAAGCGAGAGACCCGGAGGGATTTTCCTTCCGGGTCTTTTTTTTTTTTACGACAGTTTTTGTCCGACACTTTATGTCAATCGACAATCTCGAACGAGACGGACGCGCGTAGCCGTCCCGTATCGACCAGCGGCGTCCCTTTCCTGTACTTCAGCGGTTCCCATTTCCCCTCGGTCATCGCGCGTTTCACCTCTCCCGCGGCCATACCCCCGAGACGTTCCATGAGCCGCCTTTCAGTCATCCTGCCGGAAAGGACGTCGGGCAGGTACTCGGCGAGGATTTCACCCGCCTTTTCCAAGACCAGCTTCTTCGCGAGCTCCATGAACGGTCTCGGCGGAATCCGGCCGTATGCGACGCCCCCCAGCGTCCTCCCCGGCTCCCGCCCGTAGTTCAGCGTCCGCGCGATCAGGGCGAGCGAGACGGGCCTCCCGAGCGCGGGCTGGTCCCTCCCCGTCGCCTTCTTCCTTTTTAGGCTTTTATACGCCTGGTCCGCGGTCAGGTTCCCGTCCGGCCACCCGACGCGCAGCGACATCTTCCCGAGTCTTTCCAGATCCACCGGCATCCTCCTTCTTTTGTATGTGACGGATTTTGTCCGGCATATAATGTCCGACATAACCTGTCACTTCCAGTGTAAAAAATATATATTGTCGTAAACCGGAGAAAGAGGATGGACGAAAAGGACTACTACACGATCAAGGAACTCGCCGCGCGGATAGGTTATGATCCCGGGACGGTGTACGAGTGGGCCGCGACGAAGGGGATGCCCGTCCGCCGGGCCGGGCGCCGCGGGCGCATATCGGTCAGCTGGGACGAGTTCGACGCCTGGTGGAAGGAGAACGGCTGATTGGGACGCGTTCCGGAGGCTGGGACGCCGGAGCGCCGCGAGTACATGAAGACGCTCGCCCGGAAGGGCGGGATCGTGACGTCGAAGGAGCGGCGGGAACGGCAGAAGTTCGGGAAGCTGGTGAACGGGATGCTCGCCGCGTGCGTCCCCATGTCCGGCCAGATAGGCGAGATACTCCGCCGTGCGGGCGTGGACCCGAAGAGCCGCGTGACGGCCCGGGAGGCGATCGTGGGCGTGTTCATCGCGAAAGCGATGTCTGGCGACCTCAAGGCCGCGCGCTTCGTGTTCGACCTTTCCGGCGTGACGGACGCGGCGGCGGAGAAGCGGGCGCGGATTGCCTACATGGAGGCGTCCGCGGAGGCGCAGAACCCGTCGGCCCCGTCCGGTCAGACGGACCTTTTCGACGCCCCGACGCCGGACGCGATGCGCGCGGAATCCGCCAGGATGGGGATATACGAGGACGCGGAGGTGGTGGAATGACCCCGGCGTCGAGGGAGCTCGCGAGGCGGAACCTGCTCGCGTTCGTGAAGGCGACGATGCCTTCGTACATGGCGGGGTGGGTGCACCGGGAGATCTGCGCCCGGCTCATGCGGTTCCTCGCGGACGTGCTGGACGGCAAATCCCCCCGGATGATAATCACGATGCCTCCCCGGCACGGCAAGAGCGAGCTCGTGAGCCGCCGCTTCCCGGCGTGGGCGTTCGGGATAGACCCGGACCTGTCGGTGATAGCGGCGAGCTATTCAGACGACCTCGCGAAGCGGATGAACAAGGACGTGCAGCGCGTAATGGACACGCCGGAATACGCGGAACTCTTCCCCGGCTCGACGCTCTCGAGGCGCAGGAACGCCGGAGGCGTGGACGGCATGCCCGTGCGGACGATGGACCTCTTCGAGATGCCGGGCCGTTCGGGTAGCTACCGGAGCGCGGGCGTCGGCGGCGGCATCACCGGCATGGGAGCGGACATCCTGTCGATAGACGACCCCTTCAAGGACAGGGCGAGCGCGGACTCGCCCACGCTGCGGCAGCGGGTGTGGGACTGGTACGCCTCGACCGCCTACACGCGCCTCTCGCCGGGCGGCGGCGTCCTCTTGACGGTGACGCGCTGGCACGAGGACGACCTAGTGGGGCGCCTGCTTTCCGCGCAGGGGCAGGACGGCGCGGACCGGTGGACCGTCGTGAACTACCCGGCGATAGCCGAGCGTGACGAGCCGCACAGGAAGAGGGGCGAGGCCCTGCACCCGGACCGCTACCCCCTCCGCGCGCTGGAGCGCATCCGGGCGAACGTCGGCGAATACGAGTGGGGGGCGCTCTACCAGCAGCACCCGACGCCGAGGGGCGGCGGCGTATTCAAGGCGAAGTGGATAAGGCACTGGGGCGTCCTGCCGAAGGTCTTCGACCGGATGATCCAGTCCTGGGACTTCACTTTCAAGGACGCGGCGAAGTCGGACAACGTGTCGGGTCAGGTGTGGATGAAGGCGGGCGGGAACTTCTACCTGCTCGACTGCGACACGGCGAAGATGGACTTCGTGTCGCAGATACGGGCGATGCGGCGGATGAGCTCGAAGTGGCCGGATGCGGTCGGCAAGGTGGTCGAGGACAAGGCGAACGGCCCGGCGGTCATCTCGGCGCTCCGGTCGGAAATCCCCGGCATCGTGCCCTACACGCCGCGGGGGAGCAAGACGGCGCGCGCCTACGCGGTGAGCCCGCTCTTCGAGTCCGGGAACGTCTATCTGCCCCCGATGGACGCGGAGCACCCGTGGGTGAGGGAATACATCGACGAGCTGCTGGCGTTCCCGAACGGGGAGCACGACGACCGGGTGGACGCCACGACGCAGGCGCTGGACAGGCTCTCGTCCGGGTCGAGGGGAATCGTCGGCATGCTGTAGGAAGCGGAAATATCAACAAGGAGAAACGGAACATGGCAAGCAAGAAGGCAAGGATTGGCGACAGCGTATACGTGAACATGGTGACCGGCATGGGGACTCTCGAGGCGGAGAAGGCGGCGCACACGCGCGCGGCCCCTTACGCGCGGGCGGACCTGCGCGAGCTCGCGCGGATGAAGGTGCAGGACGGGATAGCGGCCGCGATCGTCGAGACGGTCCCGGACGCGGCGTTCCGGCACGACGTCTCCATCGCCGGGGACGCGGACGGGACGGCCCTGAAGGAGGCGACGCGCGCCGGCCTCATCCAGACGCTCCGCTCCGCCGGCGAGGCGCAGAGGCTGACCGGAGGCGCGCTTGTCGTCGCGGAATACGAGGGCGACACGCCGGATTCCCTCGCGGAGCCTCCTGACGACGGGGCGAGGGTCGCAGGCTGGCGGTCCTATTCCGCCGGGAGCGTCCGCCTCGACCCGGGCGACTTCGACGGGGACGAGCCGCGGCTGTTCCGTGTCCGCCGGCTCGACGGGACGGAGACCGCCGTCTCCGCCGCTCGGTGCGTCCCGGTGAAGGGAAAGCCGCTACCCGACGTCCTCTCCGGCGACATCGGAGAGGCCTACTTCGGGACGGGGTTCCTGCGGCCGTGCGAGCAGGCAGTCAAGGACCTCGCGTCCGCCTACTCGTCGGCCGTCGAGATGGTCCAGGAGACCGGGCTTTCCGTCTTCCGCCTCGACAGCCTCGACCAGATGCTCTCCCGCCCCGACGGCGGGATCGCCGACGTGCAGAGGCTCATGTCCACCGTCAAGCTCGGCATGGGGTCGATGCGCGCCGTCTACCTCGGCGCGGGCGACCAGTTCGAGATGAAGAGCCACAGCTTCGCGGGCATCCCGGAACTCCTGCAGAAGCTCGCGGGCCGGGTGAGCGCCGTCTCGCGCATCCCCATCTCCGTACTCTTCGGCCAGGGGGCGACGGGCCTCGCCCAGACGAACGAGGGCGACCTCCGCGCCTTCGCCGACACCGTGGACGCCTGGCGCCAGAACTACCTCTACCGCCCGTCGTGCCGCCTCCTCGAGGAATTCTCGCGCAGGAACCTCGGAAGGGAGCTGTCGGAGTTCGAGTGGGGGCCGGTCTCCGTGATGACCGAGACCGAGAGGAACGACGCCATGGCGAAACAGGCCGACTACCTGGTGAAATACATGCAGGCCGGCGTCATCATGCCGGACGAGGTCCGCAAGGCGGTCTTCGTGAACGGCCACAGCTTCGACGTGAGCGTCGGGGAATAGGGGGACGCATGCCGGGAGAATACGCGAGCTTCGCCATGCGCGCCGTGTCGCTCGGGAGGAAGCGGGGCCGCCCGCCCGTCCTCTCGTCGAACGCCTTCTACCCCTTCGCCGCGGAGAGGCGGCTGGCCTCGCTCCTGAAGGCGGAGCTGGCACGATCCGTCCGGGAATCGCTCGCCTCCGCGCTGGGGCGGCTTTCCGACGACGGGGAGGACGACGGCTGGACGGAAGGGTTCCTTTCCGGGACGGACCGCGCCGCCTCGGAAATCGTCCTGAACGCCCGCGAGGCGTTCTCGAGATTCTCCGAGATGACCGTGGGGACGCCCTACTACCCTCCCGACGTGGAGGAACGGGTCAAGGACGACTGGAAGGCCGAGTTCCTCGCCTGCTGCAGGTCCGCCGACTCGGACGCCAAGGCCGACATCGCCCGCGCGCTGACGGAGGCGAAGGAAAAGGGGTGGAACCGGGCGCAGGCGGAGGCCGCCGTCCTGGAGCGCCTCGACCCGAAGTACGCGAAGCGTGCCGAGCTGATAGCCCGCACCGAGACGGGCAAGCTCAACAACGCAGCAACGATGGCGACCTACCGGAGCGCCGGCGTGGAGTACTACGTGTGGCTCGCCACCCCCGACGAGCGGACGCGCCCATCCCACGCCGCCCTCAACGGCAAGATATGCGCCGTCGGCGACCCCGACCGCTGGTACGAGGACAACCCCGACGACCCGCTGCGCCCCGTCGCGCACGGGAGGGGAAAGGACATGTACCACGGCGACCCCGGCACCGACTTCCAGTGCCGCTGCACCAGCATACCCTGGGACCCGAGGATAGACTCGAAATACAGGGTGCGCAAGGTCCCCGAACCCGAACGGAAGCCCACGGAACTCGAGACAGCGAGGGCGGAGGCAGAGACAGCGAAAAGGAGGCGGGAGGAGGCCGAGGCGGCGAAGAGGGAGGCCGAGAGGAAGCTGGAAATCCTGCGGGCCGCGAACGCGAGGCACGCGGGGCGCATCTCCGGCTATCGGGAAAGGCTGGAGGAACGGTTCAAGCAAAGACGCGAACGGGATCGCGCTTTCGCGAAGATGGCGGAAAAGGCAAAAGCTAGGAAAGTTTCTTTCCTGAAAGTGGAAAGGCTTCGCGCCACGGTTTCGGAAGAAGAAATCATCCGAAAACTTGCCGGCGGGGACTCCACGAGCGGGTCCTGTTCATCCTTGGCGTTTGCCTATGCGGGAAACAGGGCCGGATTCGAAGTCGTCGATTTCAGGGGCGGGACAAGCTGCGACTTTTTCGCAAGGCTCGACAATATCAAGGAAATCGTCAAGAGCGGGGGGGACGTTTCAAGCGACTACAACGGATTCAAGGTCGCGGAGTTCCTTCTCCAGAAAGTCGAGGAAAACAGGGAATACTATTTTGCCTGTGGGCAACATGCCGCAATCATTCGCAAAGTAGGGCAAAAGTTCGAGTATCTGGAAATGCAGAGCCGATACGACCGGAAAAACGGCTTCCACGAATTGACTGCAAAGACGCTAAAAGAAAGATTTTCCGTGAAGAAATCAAGGACTTCCTACGGGACAAAACTGCCGCAGAGCGGAACGCTTATCGACATAGCGAAACTGAAGGATTCCGCGAAATTCAGGGAACTTCTCGGCTTTATCAACACTCAACCCTCGCAGCAAAAGAAAGGCAAGCTCGGAGGCGTGAAATAGCTATTTTTCGCCGCCGAAGAAGTCGGCCCAGTAGGGGTTTTCCTTGTCGAAAAGGGCCTTCTGTTCCGGCGTGAAGTTCTGCGGGTAGTCCCGGAACAGGTTCAGGATTTTTTTCCCGTCGAAAGACACTTCGAGACGTCCGACTGAATCCGGATGGTCTATCCACCAGATTTTATCGTTCTTTCTTTTCTTGTAAAAGATTTTTTCCGCCATTTCTGTCTCCGGTTTCCGTTAAAATAGCCTTTTTTTTTTCAAACGGGCACGGAAAGAGGAAAAAACCGCACCGGCGTCGCCTACTCGAAAAACTCCCTTTCGAAAGGCTTCAGCAACCGGCAGTTCCGTCCGGCTTCCAAGACCCTTTCGATTACGTCCTGCCCGATATGCCCTTTCGGGATGAATACACCCTCGTCCAGGCTTTTCGAGAACCTCGCCTCTTCGACGAAAACGACATTGGCGCAGTTCACGAACGAGTCGTGGCTGAGACACGGCAAGTCTTTCGGGGTAATTCCTACCTGCGCCAGCCCGTGTCTCCGGGACTTGGTATTTATCGTGCAGAGGGCGATGAAACCCCTCGCGTCCTTGGCGACGACCAGCAGGAACTTTTCGTGTTCGACCTCGATGACCGATCCTGTCCTTGTAAGGACCACGGATCCGCGGACCGAGTAGGATTCCGAAATGACCGTCCGGGGAAGCTCCATTTCAGCAGTCCTCGACCGAGGCCAGGCGCTCGATGGAGTTCCGAATCTCGATATCCTCCCTGACGTTTTCCCGCAGCTCGGCGTCCGCCCCTATCTCGTCGAGAATCTCGCCTATGCGAATAGTCGTGTTCGGCCCGGCTTCGTGGGCGGACTTCCATGCGGAACCGTGGGAAATATCGGTCAGCCTCGTGAAGCTTTCGTTCTTGTATCTGGTGACGGCTCGGTCCAGTTCCTCCGTCTCTGTCTCGGAAAGGTATTTCGGGTCCGGCTTCCGCAGGGGACGGACTCCGCCGTTCCTGTCGCTTTCGCGCCTGAAGGACGCGGAACTGCCGGAGTTGATCTCCTCGTAGAGGAAATACGGGACCGGACCGAATTTCATGGCGACGTAGGTGTCGCCCGTTATCGTCCTGCCGTATTTTTTCAGGTGGGCCAGGTCGGCGAACCAAAGTATCTTGAAAATCTTGTGGAGACGGCACTGGTCTTCCGGCAGCCTGTCGGCGACCCACAGGGCCGCGTTAATCAGGGATTCGTTTCCAAAAAGCGGCTTCAGAATCTGCATGTCTTTTCTCCTGTCGCCAAAATATACACAGAAAAAACCGAAGCCGAGAAAAAATATTGAAAAAGTCAAGAAATTTTCGAAACTTTTTCACAGACTTTTCGCTCCATGTGCGGACATCCGTCAGCAAAACAGCACGTTCCACCCCCGGCGGATGTAGTTCCTGGGCATGGACATACAGTACTGGGACATCGGGCGCCTCAGGCCGTACGAGGCGAACCCGAGGGAAAACGGGAACGCGATCCCGGCGGTCGCGGAGAGCATCCGCCGGTTCGGCTTCACGGTCCCCGTCGCCGCGGACGGTCTCCGAGACTATCCGAAGGAAGAAATCCCGCTTCACGGCGTCGCCTTCTTCCCGGCGGGAAACTCGAAGAACGCCGCCGGGTCCATGCCGAAGACCTCGCCGAGCTTCGACGCCATCTTCCGGGAGACGGGACGCACGCCGCGCTCCATCTCGGAGACGTTCTGGACGGAGACGCCGAGTTTTCCGGCGAGCGTCTTCTGCGTCCACCCGCGGAGGCCGCGGGCAGCCTTGACCATGTCGCCGGGGGTCATCCTTGCGGAAATCTCCCTGTACCAGTCGGTCTCTTCCACGGGAACCGACTCGTCGTCATCGCTTTCCACTTTCACGGAATCCGGGAAAGCGGACTCGAGAAACATGACGACGAACTTCGGGATGTTCTCCCCCTCGACCCTGAAGGACGCGGGGCTAGTGTTTCGCGTACGGGGCTGATTCACGACTGCCAGCATAATACACCTCGATTGTTAAGGTTCCGTTCTCGCTTCTCCAGCAGGCGACCCACTTCCGCGACAGGTGACAGTGGTAATCGTCCTTTCCGAGCTTCGAGTAGTTCATGAAGGAAGGCTGCACTGGTCCTGTCGCTTCCACGGACTTGACTAGCGTCTTGAGCCTCATCTGTTCGGCGACCGGCATTTTCCTTGCGGACTTTTCCGCGGACTTCCTCATCTTCACTTCGTACATAACCAAAATATAGCCTATTTTAGGCTATTCGTCAATAGGTTTCCAAAACCCCCCCCCCCGCGAAAAGAAAAGAACCAAAAGAAAAGTATCCTTTTTTCGGACAAACCTTGACTTCCGCCCTAAAAGTATATACATTGTGTATATGATTAGATGGGAAGACAAAAAAGCCGAGAAGATTCTCCGCGAACGGGGCATAGACCTTTTCGCCGTGGAGGACGAAATCCTCTCCGGCAGATTCACGACAAGGCCGGTGGACAACCAGGAAGGGCATCCCGGGCAGATGATGTTCATCGTGGTGCTCGACGACTACGCCGTGTGCGCTCCGTTCGTCGAGGGCGAAGGCGACGATTTTTTCATCAAGACAGCGTTCCGGTCGAGAAAGTGGAACGAAAGGAGGCCGTTATGGTAGAACTCATCGACAAGCCGTTCGACGACGAGGAACGGGAACTCATGGAAGCCGCGGAAAGCGCGCCGGACGTCCGGCTGCCGGAAGCGGAGGAAGCGCGGATCCGTTCCGCGGTCGCGCGGATAGCCGCGGCGAAGACCATATCGCTCCGGGTCCAGCCGGACGACCTCATCGGCATCCGCCGGAAGGCGCGCGAGGCGGGCATGCCGTACCAGACTCTCATCAACTCGCTCATCCACAGGTACGTGAACGGGGGGATAGCCTTCAAGGTCCCGGTCTAGCGGACCGGAGGGTTCCCTCGTGAAAACATTCCCCGCCGTGTCTTGCGGCGGGTATTTTTTGTCTGTCTGGACGCCAAAGAAAAAAGGACCAAAAAAGAAATACTCTCCCCTATAGGGAGAGTACTTCTTTTAAAGGTTTTCTAAGGTTTCCAAGATTCCTTTTTCACGGCGTCGCCCCCTTGAGCCTGGCGGCGAGTTCGACGACAGAATCCTTGACCATCGACTGGTACTTGCCGCCGGAAGCCTCCGCGGCCTGCTTGATGATGTCCACGGCGTCCTGCGGAAGCCTGATGGAATACAGGCGCATCTTCGAGTTCCGGAGCCTAGTACGGAGCGTGGACGCCTCCGCAATCCTGCGGAGTTCCTCCCTCCGGGCGTCCGTAATCTGCGGTTTCCCGGCGTGGTTCTTCTCGAAATCCGCAAGGAGCTCCCACTCCTCGTCGTCGAGGCCGAGCCTTTCGGCGTGTTCTTCAAAGGAAATCATCGTGCACCTCCGAATTTTTTCTGGGCGACCCTGCTCTGGACGATGGTCTTCAGCCAGATGTCGCCGTCGGGTTCCATCTCGCCATGGACATAATATAGGAAATGTATATACAAAAAGCAATACTTTTCTTTATTTCCCCCGAAAAAGGACGACGAAAAGAAAAGGACCAAAAGAGAAGTACTCTCCTCTATAGGGAGAGTACTTCTTTTAAATAATTACCTTACCTTTCCTTACATTACCTTACCTGCGTTATTAACCGTTATATCACCGTTATATAACGGTTATTAACCGTTATTATTGTCGCTTAAAAATTAAGCCAGATTTCGGTTTTCAAAATTTTTTTTGTAAAAAAATACTTGACAAAGTAAACTAAATTGTTTATATTAAAGACATGACAGCAAGAGAAGCGATAAAGATGCTTGAATGGGGCGGCTTCCGGTTTGTCAGGCAGAACGGAACATCTCACAGGATCTACAAGAAAGACAACGTGATGATTCCGGTGCCGATGCACCCCGGAGACCTTTCCCCGAAAGTCGAGCATCGAATAAAAAAGGCGGTAGGGCTCAAGTAGGGCCCTCCCCTTTCGCTTCCCCAAAAGGAGATACAATGCAATACACATGCCAAATAACGAAAACAAACTCCGACGGAAAGACATTCTACGATGCGGAATTCCCGGACATTCCGAATGCGTTCACTTGCGCGGACACGCCAGAAGCCATCCGCAACAATGCCCAAGATGTCCTGAACGCAATGCTTTCCGCCATGCTAGCCGAACGGATGCCGCTCCCGGAGGCAAGGACAAAAGCCGACCCGAAAAAAGGCTTGGAAGCGTTCCAAGTGGAAAACAAGCTTGCGGTGGCATACGCAATCTTCGAGGCCCGAAGGGGAAGACCGGCGGCGGAAATCGCCCGCAAGATGGGCATAACCAGACAGGCCTACGGACGATTGGAAGACCCGAAAGCGTCGCTCACAGTGGCAACGCTCGAAAAGTTCGCCAAGGCGGTCGGGAAGAAACTGGTCATCAAGTTCGAATAACGCAAGGTGCGAAAGGGCCGGAAAAATCCGGTCCTAAGCCGCATTTTAGAAAATTTCATATTTCATCTTTGTGCTTATCCATAAGCATTTCCATTGCAGCTCGAAATCCATCCTGTCCAGAACCATCTCGTTTCGAAATTTCCATAGCTTCCTTCCTAATCTGTTCAAATCTAAGCTGTTTTTTCCTCTCCGCTACCGCCTTTTCAGTCTCCTCTTCAAGATAATCCCGAACCTCTTCGGAAATGTCGTATTCAACATCTCCCCCTTCGACATGGTTCTCAATGATGGCATAAATCATCCTAGACCCGATAAAAGCCATCAATCCGTCGCCGTGATAATCCACTGAGACATCATCAATATCGAACGGATTGACTCCTTCAAAAAATTTCCTATACGCATCCAAGACTTCTTCGCTTTCCATCACAACCGATATTTTTGCCATAAATTCTCCTTTTGAGGTTTACCGAAAATATAAACTCCACAAAGAAAAGAAAGAACCAAAGAAAAGAAATACTCTCTCTTTTAAAGAATAATTCTTTAAATAATTGTATGCGTGTATGTATGTACGACGGAATCCGTTGGAATCCATTGGATTCCGCTGGATTCCAACGGAAAATTTTTTTAGAAATCATCTTCCGTCAGTAGTTTTAATCCGCGACGAACAATATTTTTGCAGTATTCGTCGGAAACATCGGGGACCTTGCTTTCCGCAAGAATCGCCTTTTTAACAAACTTCGCGACATCATCCCCAAACATTTCTTCGAGAGACATTCCGGCCAAAAGCAAACGCCCGCAGTTTTCACGAGTAACGTCGGATCTTTGGGTGTTCCATTTCCCGACAACCTCGCGAGAGACCCCAATTGCATCGGCTAGCTGTTGTTGCGTGAAACCTTTTCTGTTCAAAAATTCTTGAATTTTTACGCACTTTAGCACCGCAACACCTCTCATTTTTGAACTGAATATACGAAAAAGCAAAAAAAAGTGAACTTTTTTCACAAAAACTCTTGACTTTGTGAAGAATAAGACTATTTTTTTTTCTTAAAAATCCTATTTTTGAGAAAAAACAGAACAAAAGAGGTTTTATGGCAGCAACTGAAGGAAAAAGCGTCCGAGTGACAGGCGAGACATTCGCCAAGCTTGAGAACGTCAAAACAGCGGCTCGTCGCAACGGCAAGTGCCTTTCGTTGGGCGTCATTATCGATGATTTGCTCGACTTTCGCACGCAGCTTTCCTACGCAAAAGACAAGGAAGGCTGCTAAGTCCATGAAAAGCGTCCAACGGGCAGTATTCGTTTTGCGTGCAACGGAGATTCGATGAAGTCAGTTTCAACTGTCCAACTTCCTGTTGCGCGTTTCCTTGACGAGGTCCTCACTCATGACGGAGAAGACCTAATTGCTTGGGTGAGAAACTTCGCTCGAGCACTGGCAAGATATCGTCCAGAGATGAACCCATTCGCTGCAGAACTTCTTGCTGACGTTGAAAGCTTTCGCACCGGAGACAACCGCCGCAAAAAGAAAAAGAAACAGGAAATCGACGCTCTGGTAAGCTCCACCCTGCCGGGGACCTCTTCCGGCAACGGGGAGGCGCTGAACGACGAAGGCGCCACAGCCCCGGCAGGGCAAAGTTTCGAGGCTCGGCAAGCCACCCCGGGAGCGCAGCCGCTAAGCGCTTTCGGGAAACCTTCAACCCCCGTCCCGGTCTCCGCGCACGGCGACGCCGCGGAGGGCGGCCTACTTACGCCCTGGTACGGGCCGGCGGCGGGGAAAACTTTCGACCAGGAAGCCACGCGCGCGGACGCCCGTATCCGCGAGGACCGGGACGCAAGCGCCACCGTCCGCGCGCAACACCCCGACGGAGACGCCGCCACCCGCGAGGGCGCGGAGGCTGCCATTTCGGGCTTCGCAACGTCTCCGTCCGACATTCAAAAGCGCCCCGGTAAATCCGCCGATATCGCTGGTGGTTCTCCAAACCATGGCGGTTCGGAGCGGGGGGCGGGCGGCACTGCCATAGATGCCGTCCGCCGTTCCCCCGGGGCGAAGGTGCCGGAGCCGAGGCTCCGCTACGGGAGCGCGGGCAACGTGCTGATGACGGCGACCGAGGCGGCGAAACTCGCCTCCGAGTTCGGGGACGTGCGGCAGATAACCGAGGAGCTCTCGGACTACCTGCTCCTGCACCCGAACAAGTACAGGAGCCACTACGCGGCGCTGCGCAACTGGTGCAGGCGCCGGATCCGGGAGGGCCGGAACCCGGACGGGACGAAAATGACCCAGGGCGACCGGCTCGCCCGCCACTTCGCCATGCGCGAGAAGGAGATACTCGATGGAAAAGACGCCGAAGAAGAATGACGAGGCGCGCCCGACGGAGGCGCGGCGTCTCGCGGAGAACCGGCGCGTCGCCCTCTTCGCGAGGGAACTGCGGAACGCGTACGCGCAGGCCGGGCACCCGCTGTCGGACGACACGCTGGTCCAGGTGGCGTCGAGCCTCTCGGAATCGGTGAAGTGCCGCGATTCCGAGGTCGGGGCCGTGTTCGCCGAGGCGAAGGCGGTGGCGGACGTCCCGACGCAGCGCCAGCTCTCGGAGGCGCTAGGCCGTCTCCGGGCGAGGGCCTGCCTCACGGAGGCGCTCCCGCGGGAACAGGCGGAGCGCATCATGCGCCGTGCGAGGCTCTTCGGCCAGCTGCGGGACTTCTGCTACATGAACGGGCTCGCGGGGGCGTTCTTCGACGCGACCGAGAAGCGCGACGGCAAGTGGGCGAATCCGGAACTGCTGCGCGACGTGCAGAGGCGCGCCATGGGCATGGGCTTCCGCTACGCGGAGACCTAGGAAAATTTTCACAACGACTGAAAAAAAAAGGAAAGGACTATGGAAAACACGATAGCGACGAAAAAGACGACAGAGGCAAAGGCCTACGACACGCTCGCGGTGACGAACGCGCGGGTTCTCATCTTCAAGGACGGCATCGTCATGGGCCGCATCCGGGCGCTCGCCGAGGTGACGCTGAACGGACAGCTCACGCTCCGGCAGCTCCGGGTCGTGGAGGGCGAGGGCGGGCTCTACGTCGGCTACCCGAACGACCCGTTCTGGAAGGGCGAAGACTACCGGAGCATCTTCTTCCCGATTACCAGGGAACTCCGGGAGCACATCGAGGAAGTCGTCCTCGAAAAGTACCGGACGAAACAAGCCAAGGGAGGCAAATGATGGAAACGACGATGAAGAAGGCCAAGACGGGCCTCATCACGCTGAAGACGGAACGCGGCTGGGAGCCGTGGGGAATCGGCACGTTCCGCGAGGGAGCGGAGGCCCAGGCGGAGGCCGGGGCGCGCGCGTTCGCCTACTGCCCGCTCACGCCGAGGAGGGAAGGATGACCGAAGAACAGAAGGAATGCGAATACTGCCATTTCGACAGCCGCGGAGCGGACTTCGCCGACAACGGCGACAGCATCGGCTACTGCAGGTTCCAGCTTGCCAAGTTCCCGGCCGGCTACTACATCAACGCCTGGAGCGGGGAGGGTGGGGAAAAGTTCGACGTGGAAAGCGAATTCATCCACTACTGCCCGATGTGCGGGCGCAAGCTCGGAAAGGAGGACGCATGACGGGCGCTCAGGTGGCGACAATCTTCATCCTCACGGGGCTTTTCGCCCTGGGCGGCATCGCGGCATACGCCGGGGCGAAAATCGCCTCTAGACGCGAGGAACGCAGGTTTTCCAAGGAATTCATCTACGGGGAATGGGAAAAGAGACGCAAACTGGCGGAAATCGCCAAGGAGAAGAAACATGGCTAACGAACTTGTGAACGTCCCCCTGGAACAGGTGGGGATGATGGCGAAGGCGGTGGCGGACAGCGGGCTGTTCGGCATCAGGAACGAGGCGCAGGCTTTCGCGCTGATGTGCGTGGCGCAGGCTGACGGCATCCCCCCGATCAAGGCGGTGCAGCAGTACCACATCATCGACAACAAGCCCGCGCTGAAGAGCGAGGCGATGCTCGCGCGCTTCCAGGCGGCTGGCGGCAAGATCCGGTGGACGGAGCGGACGGCCCAGCGCGTGTCGCTGTGGCTGTCGCACCCGCAGGCAGGCGAGCTCGAGGTCTCGTGGGACATGGACAGGGCGAAGGCGGCGGGGCTCGCCGGCAAGAACCAGTGGAAGGCGTACCCGATGCAGATGATGGGCGCGCGCTGCATATCGGAAGGGATCCGCGCCCTCTACCCGGCGTGCCTCGGCGGCTGCTACACGCCGGAGGAGGTTCGCGACTTCGGGAACGACGAGCCGCATCCGGAACCCGGACCCGCGCCGCAACCGCACCCGAAGCCGGCGGAATCCCCGAAGCCTCCGAAGGCGAAGGCGCCGAAGAAGGCGGATCGCGCGGTCGAGGCGGAGGTCGTCCCGGAAGCCCCGGCGGAAGGCCGCGCCCCGGAAGCGGCGGCGACGCCGGAACAGGAGCGGCAGCCCGCCCCGAAGCCGAAGCGCGACCCGGCGGAGATGCGCGCGAACTTCCTCGCGTGGGCGAAGTCCGCGACGAGGACCAAGGACCCGCAGGCGGTCATCGACGCGCTCGGAAGGCTCGGCTACGAGTCGCTCGAGCAGATACCCGCCGACGAGGAGGCGCTCCGGGCGGCGACGAAGGAAATCAGGACTTTGCCGGACATCCCGGCAGAAAACATGGAGATCCCGTTCTAGGGAAAGGAGAAGACGAAAATGGCGAAGACGCTTGTGGCGATGGACGAGAAGACCGTCACCGACAACATCGAGGGCGAACGCCTGAAGGGCGCGTTCCGCACCTGCTGCGCGGTGGCGCGTGGCGAGCGCGACTGCGGGGCGCTGGAATCCGACGCGGAGGCGGTGCACGACCTGCAGGAGTTCGCGGACAGGCTCGCGGACCTCGGCAAGGCCATCTCCGAGGCGGTAAGGAACGCGGAGGCGCGCTACTTCGACGCGAACGGCGACGTCACGAAGGGGTTCAAGATACGGAACACCGGCAGCACGGTGACGGTGAAGGACGCGGAAGGGCTGCTCGCGGAGGCGGTGCTCCTCGGCTACAACGAGGGCGCGATCCGCAACCGCATGACGGTGAGCGCGAAGGACGCGATGGCCGCCATGGGCATCGACCGCGAGCGCTTCGAGGCCGAGTTCGGCGAGTTCATCGAGGTGAAGAAGAAGTCCGACACGCTCGTCCGGGAATACTGACCGGACGCCCCTCCCGCCCCGCCTGGGCGACGGGAGGACGGCGCGCGCGGCGGCGCCGGCGGGGACTCCGAGCCCCGTCCGCCCCGGTCCGACTCCGGGGGCGCGCCCTAGGCCCGGAAAGGCGGCAAGGGAAAAGGTTCTCCGACCGTTTTACGCCCCCTGTCGCCCGGAAGGGAAATGCCCGGAGTAGCGGTCGCGGAACCCGGGAACGGGCGAACCGCATAGTCCCCCCATAGTCCCCCCATGGGCGCCCCTGCGGCCTCAAGGGGTCCCGCGAAAGAAGGGCGAGGCCGTGGTCCCGGGTCGATACGGGACAAGACTTTCAAGACAGGAGACAGGCATGAGAGACTGCAAGGACGACAGCGTACTTTCGAGGTTCCCGTTCCGGCGTGTAGGCCCCGAGCAGGTGCCGGCATGGGACACGGCCTCGGTCGCCGAGGCGATGTGCGTGTCGAAAAAGACGATACTCCGCTGGGTCGCCGAGACCCGCGACGGGAAGATGGCTTTCCCGTTCTTCCAGCCTCACCCACGCGGAAAAATCTTCTTCCCGATAGGGGAGGTCATCTACTGGGCGAACTGGAAACAGGAATAGCCGATGTACGACTGCGCGGAATGCCCCTGGTCCCGGAAGGGATGCCGGAGGGCGAACAGGACGCTCCCACGCCTCGACTGGCGGGAGTGCCCCCTCGCGCGGGACGCAGACGGCGCAAACGGAAACCGGAAAGAAAAGGAAAAAAGCCAATGAAAATCAAGGGAAAGGTGCACTGCTTCTTCGAGCAGTCGGGGACGTTCAAGAACGCCTTCATCGGGCTTGGCATCCCCGCCGAGGACTACGACATCCAGGACAACTTCGGCGAGACGGACCACGTGATCGACCTGTTCGCGGAAATAGACAAGGCGTACGAGGGGTTGGCGAGCGTGTTCGACGGGATTGGAAAGGACGACCTCGTCGTTGCGTTCTTTCCGTGCATCTACTTCTGCGCCGCCTCGATGACGGCTTTCAACTTAGACACGGTCAATTACCGGAAGATGTCGCACGCGGAGCAGATTCGCAAGATACTGGCTCGCTCCGCGAAGCGGAGCGAGTTCTACGATCTGCTGGTCAAATTCGTCGGAGTCGTCCTCGAACGCGGAATCCGGATGGTATTAGAGAATCCATGGGCGGAACAGCACTACCTCAAGGGAGGCAACTTTCTGAAGCCTCCGACATTCGTGGACATCGACAGGACGCGCCGCGGCGACTTTTTCGTAAAGCCGACAGCTTTCTGGTTCTGGAACTGCGAACCGACCGTCGGTTTCACGTACCAACCGACGGCACCGGAGAAAATCCGCAGAGTTCTTTCCGCGAAATCGTCGAAGACGGCGGGAATCTGCTCCGAGGAGCGGAGCATGATCAGCCCGGACTACGCGCGGAACTGGATCTGCGACTTCATCCTCGGCAAGCCGCAGGCAATCGGGCAGCTCTCGCTGCCGCTGGAGGCGCAATGACCGAAGAGACGACCGAATACGAAGCCGGAACCGCGATGGCGGAAGCCTTCGCGAACGCCGCGCCGCAGAAGCCGAGGAACAGGAAGACCGACCGGGCGTGGCTTTCCGAGTTCTTCTCCGGGACGAACCGGATGACCTGCAAGGACGAACTGAAGCGCGCCCTCGCCGACGGAATCCTCCACGGCCACAGGCTCACCGAGTGCGAGCGGATATTCGCCGAATACGCCCTCGAGCAGGCCTGGCGCCTCGAAGCGATGAACGCCGCCATGGTCGAGTACTCGGCGACCGAGAACCGCGTCCGCCGCCTCGCAAGCGACTTCCGCGAACACCGCGACCCCGCGCACCTCGACCAGGCGCTCGACTCCCTCGAAAGGAAGCTCGAAATTCTCGAGCGCAAGCGCCGCGAAATAATGGGGGTGTACTGATGACCGAAGCGGAAATGGCCTTCTACCGCCTCGCCCGCGAAAGGGCGTTCGACCCGGAACGCTTCGACCGGATGAACGAAAGCGCGAGGAAAACCGCCGAAAGACGCAACGAACTCAGGCGGGAACGCAAGAGGGAATACATGCGGGAATACGGCCGGAAGAGATACGCCGCGAACAGGAAGCTCTTCATCGACCGCGCCCTGGAATACTACCGGACGCATAGGGAAAGGATCAATGAACGCCGCAGGAAATGGACGCCCGAACGGCTGGAACTCGAAAAGTCGAAGAAGCACGCGCTGTACCTCCGCAACCGGGAGAAAATCCTCGCGGGCCGGAGGGAACGCCTCGCGAACATGACGCCCGAGGAACGCGATCGCTACCGGGAACGCCAGCACGGATACTACGTCCGATACCGGGACAGGACCCGCGCGGAAGCGGCAAGCCAGTCCAAGCCAACCAAATAAACCAACCAACGGAGAAAACAACAATGAAGTATAACGGAATGAAGTTAAAGGAATTCAAAAGCGATAAGCCGGTAGCATTCGACCCGCCAAAGAATATGCTCGTGTGGGACGACGACGACAGGATGTGCAGATGTGCTGTTGTCCTCGCATATTTGCCCGAGAGCACGAGTCCCGTTATCGTAGATTGTAGCTTCTGGCAGCATTGCGCAGAAATCCCGGAAGAATCGAAGCCTCGCCGTGCAACGAACCTCGAACTTGCGAAATGGCTCGCGCAAGGAAACGGGCAGGTCTCTGGAAATGATAGTCTCGGTGTGTGGGTGACGCATACATACACCAAGAACGAGGAGCATAATGCATGTGATGAATCTACTGCGGTTCGCAAGTGGGAAGATGCCGAGTGGCATGAACCCACGGTGGACTACATGGGACTGGAGGGATGACAATGCCGAAGAGCGATATACTCATTGAACGGGCAAAGCATCTCTACAAGATGATTCACCCATACCGAGACGCCCTGGAATCCGAGTGCCCAAACTCCGTGAAGCTCGCCCTGCTCGTCAACCGCTGGCCGAACCCGTGGTGCGCATTGCAGGAACTCTCGAAGTCCATCCCGTTCCTTGAAAGAAAGAAGCTGGAGGCGAAATGAACGACCCTGTCGTGTTTCCGCTCGACCCCATCTACGGCAAGGAATCCGGATACCGGATTTCCAACCGGCTAATCCGCAAGAACGCCAAATACAACCGCGAGCGGGAAAGGCGCATCGCGAAATGCTGGGACTGCGGATACTTCAACTACTGCTACGACCCGGCCAACTGCAGGAAGGAGAAAAATGATGCTGGATAATTTCTGGATCGCTAAGTGCGTGCAGGTTTTTGATTCCGAAAAAACCGTCAAAATCGCGTTCTGCACGGAATGCAAGTGTTGCACATATATTTTTCCCGAAGAGTACAAGAAGATTTCCGAATCTTCAAAGGCGGACCTTTTTCGGGCAATAAAGCACTCGGACACGTGCAATGCTTATAGGCTCTACCTTAAGGATTCCACGAAATCCAAAACAGGAGAAAAAGGAAAGGCATTGAAAATGCTTTGGCGACTTTTCCTGCTCGCCCTCTTTTTCGCGAACGGAATACTCCTTGTAGCCTTCGATTCCACCAAGAACGGGTTTGTCATGGTGCTGTCCTACATCGCTCTTCTGGAAGAAACGAGGACTAGATGATGAGACCGATACCCGAATTCACCGGAGCGAACGGCTACCCCGTCCGCCACGAACCCTACTTCGTGTACATCCCCCTCGGGGAATGGGAGGACATGACCGACGAGCTGAAGCGCCTCAGGGAGGAGAACGCGAGGCTCAGGGAAAAATTCGGACCAATGAAGACAAAATGACCGAAGAAACGGAAACTCCTCTCCATGCCCTTGTTTCATAAAAACATCATATAAAACTGTCTTGATTTTGCTACGGAAAGCAACTAGAAAGACTTCAATAATGGGCTTGCTTTGTGCCGTGTAAGTGGTACATTATGGGAAACAAACGATAGGAGTGCAAAACATGATTAAAAAAAACGACATACGCAAAGAAACGCAAAATTGTTCGGATATGAAAGAACTTGGTGACTGGCATTGCAAGTTCGCCTGGCACTGGATGAAACGACACATAAATCCTGCCACGGAGCTCTCCGACATCGTGGCTGTGTTCAAGATAGGCGATGGTGAGGGGTTTCTTGTCGTGACGGAAGACGGTGACTACGAAATCAAGGCGTGAGGCTGAGTGCGCCGGGAAGCGTCTGCCGAACAGTGGACCCTTCTCGGTCGAGGTCAGGCGGAAACAAGGTTCGTGCAACAAAACGTGCAACCAAACGGCAAAAAGCCTAGAAAATAGGGCGTTGATGTAAAGCCTCGGACTCATAACCCGCCGGTTCCCGGTTCAAGTCCGGGAGGTCCCACGAACCCCGCCAAATTTTGAAGATTTGGCGGGGTTTTTGCTTTTTTGAACGAATTTCGGGAAATCTGGTCACGGAAAAAACGCTCCGGCCTCTTTCGTTTTGGGTAAATCTAAGGACATTTTAACACCTAAAAACCCGTAAAGTTTTATCTTTCCCGTGCAACAAACGTGCAACAGCTGCGGAGGATTCCATGGGAAAGATGCCGACCTACACGATAGTCCAGCGGGCGAAGTACCGGGGCGACCAGACCTGGTACCTGAGGACGTGCGAGAACGGAAAGACCTCTTACCGGAGCTTGGGGACGGACAGGAAGAAGGATGCGCAGGCTTTCCTGGACAGGATGAACGCGCGAAGGTTCATGCCGGATCTTCCCGGAACCGGGGACGCCCGGATGGACGAAATCGTTTCCGGGTGGCTGGAGAAGATGCGCTCGGAACATGGGGCCTATTCGCCGACCTTCGTCGCCTACAGGTTTCGGATCGCCCATTTCGCGAGATTCTGTTCGGAACGCAGGATAGAGCGCTATTCCGACATGACCCCTCTCCAGGCGGAGCGGTTTGCGGAATACGTATCGGATCGGGTCGCCCCGAAGACGGCGAGGGAAATCCTCAAGCTCGCCCGAAACTGCGTTTCGTGGGCGATCGACGCGTACAACCTCCCCGGGCGCGATGTCTTCAGGGGGACGAAAACCCCGAAGGTAAGGAAGACCCGTGTCGAGTTCTGGACCTGGGAGCAGATCCGTGCCATCCTGTCGAACGCCCCCAATGACGGCGCCCGTGCGCTCTGGGGGCTGATGGCGTATGCGGGGCTGCGCTGGAGCGAGGCCAGGAACCTGAAGATTGGCGACCTGGGCGGGGACACGCTGACCGTCGTCGAAGGGAAGGGAGGGAAGACGGCCGAACTTCCCGTCTCTTCCGTCCTCCGTCCGCTTCTTGACGCATCGATTTGCGGGAGGAAGGAAGGGCTTGTCGTCCCGAAAGATGCCGTCCCGATGCGGAGCGACAAGGCGATGAAATACCTGCAGAGAGCGGTGGATGCCGCCGGGATTCCCGGCGGTCATGTGTCGCACCACAGGCTACGCCATTCGTTCGCCTCGGAACTCCTGCGCAACGGGGTGAATCCCCGCACAGTGCAGGAACTGATGCGGCACTCGTCGATCGACACGCTGTTCGACCATTACGCGCACGTGCTGCGGAGCGACCTGAAGGACGCCGTGGAAGGCATCGGCTAGGCTTTCCGCCTTTTTAGGGGTTTTTGGGCGTATTTGGCGGGCCGCTATCCCCTGCGCTTCCCGGGTCGTATATTTGTGGGGATGAAAACCAAGACGAGGGACTATTCTGAATTTCCGGTACAGGCGCTCCGGCGCACTCCGGAGGGCTACCTGACGGGGCGCGTGCGCGCGACCTGCTCTGGCGTGTTCCCGTACCTGGCCGACGGGGGGCGGACGGTGAACCGGCTCCGCCCTGATGCGGAGGTCGGTGACGCGGAATCGGTCCGCTCGCTGAACTCGAAGCCGGTGACGCTCCGGCACCCTGACGAGGACGTGACCCCGGACAACGCGAAGAGGCTGCAGGTGGGGTTCACGGGGACGGACGCGGAATGGGACGGCTCCTACGTCTCCGTCACGGTGACGGTGACCGACCGGGACGCGATAGCGGCGATAGAGGGCGGCGAGGTGGCCGCGCTCTCCTGCGGCTACAGCGCGGACCTTTCGTCGGACACGGGCAACTGGCGCGGGAGCGCCTACGACGAGGTGATGTCCGGCATCCGCTACAACCACCTGGCCCTAGTGAAGGCGGGTCGTGCGGGCGACGGCGTGACGTTCAGGGCGGGCGACTGCGCCCTCGGGGAGAAAATTTTCAACAAGGACAGCAACCCCGGCGGGAAGCCGGAGGGGGGACAGATGAAGACGATGGTAATCGACGGCGTGCAGTGCCAGGCCGACGAGGCGGTGGTCGCCCGAGTCCAGGAGCTCGAGAAGGGGCTGAAGGACGCGCGGGACGAAATCGCGGAATCCAAAAAGGGACTCGACCGCGTGACGGCGGAACGGGACGCGGCGCTCGCCGAGAACGGGAAGCTCAAGGAGGCCCAGGTCTCCGACGCGGAGATCGCGCGTCTCGCGGACGAGAGGATCGCTCTCGTCGAAAAGGCTCGCTCGCTCGGCTGCGACTGCAAGGCGCAGGACTCGGCGGATTCCATCCGCCGTGCGGTCATCGCGAAGGCGTTCGACGGCATGGACCTCGAAGGGAAGAGCGCCGACTACGTGTCGGCGATGTACGACGCGGCGGTGGCGTCGCTCGGGAAGTCCGGGAAGCCGGAAGCCAAGGGTTCGCCCCTCGCGCCCGACTGGTCGCATCTGGGCGACGGCGCGGACTGCGACCCGGAAGCCGCCTACCGCAAGATGTGCGAAGGCATCAACGGAAAGAAGAAGGAGGGCTAGGACATGGCCGACAACTCTACACTGGGACGCCCTGGACTGCTGTTCCCGTTCGTGAACCACTCGGTCGAGACCGGGATCATCCAGGAGGACGTGGACTCGGAGGGCGGATTCGCGCTCTGGGGCAAGAAGGGCGAGCCGGGCAAGGTCTACGCGACGAAGCCGGCGAGCGACGGGATCCTGCTCGGCATCTGCCAGCGGACGACAATCTGCGACGGGTATTCGGAAGGCGACGCGGTGAACGTCGTGAAGAAGGGGCGCGTCTGGGTCAAGGTGAAGGGCGAGGTTCTCGCCGGACAGGCGGCTAACATCGACGACAACACGGGCCTGCCGACCTCGGCGGCGTCATCTGAAAAGGCGACGGTGACCGCCATCGGCGGCGGCGTCTTCAAGTCCAACGCGGCGGACGGCGCGCTCGCCGAGCTGGAAATCGCATAAGGAGAAATTGAATATGGCATTCAAGGATTCGGAACTCGTCAGGCTGAAGAGCCTGTTCAACCAGATTGCGACCGAGACCTACGGTCTCGAACGCGAGGCGCTCGACGCGACGAAGTTCATCCCGGCGCAGGGCGGTGTCGGCCAGTGGGCCGGCTCGTGGACCTACAAGGTGCTCTCGGAATTCGGCGTTGCGAAGTTCATCAGCGACTACGCGGAAGACCTGCCCCCGGTGAGCCGGGCGCTGGAACTGCGCACCGTGCTCATCCGCACGATTGCCGACAGCTACGGCTACAGCGAGGCGGAACTGATGACGTGGCTCGCCGCGGGCGTGGACGTCTCGCGCGACGACGCGGAGACCGCGCGCCGCAAGATCGACGAGAAGGTGGACGAGGTCCTCCTCCTCGGGGACAAGTCCGTGGACGTCGAGGGGCTTTTCAACAACTCGAACGTGAGCGTGGCGACCATCGAGGCTGGCGCCACATCCTCCGCGACCGCCTGGAGCGGCAAGACGGTGGACGAGATCGTCAAGGACGTGCAGGCGCTCGTGGACGCGGTCTACAAGGGCTCGAAGAACACGGTGAAGGGCGACACCCTGATCCTCCCTCACGCGGCGTTCGCCCACGTCTCGACGACCCGCGTCGGCGCGACGGACAGCCGTACGATCCTCGAGCACCTGAAGGCGGTCTTCGCGGCGCAGGGTATCGCGAACTGGTACGAGTCGGCGAAGCTCGACACGGCCGGCGCGTCGGGCAAGACCCGCGCGGTCCTGTACCGCAAGGCGCCGAACGTCGTCGCCTACGTGCTCCCGGTCCCGTTCCGCCAGAAGGAGGCGCAGGAATGCGCGCTGCACTACAAGGTGCCGTGCTACGCGCGGATCGGCGGAACCGTAATCAAGAACATCAAGGGCGTCGTCTACGCGGACGGCGTGTAGCCTTCACTCTCCGGTGGAGCGTCCGTCCGAAGGGGCGGGCGCATGCCGGATTTTTTTTTGCCGGAGAAAACGCAAATGATAGTCATCAACAACACCCGCCACGCGGTGATCGCCGGGAACGACATCCTGCTTCCCGGCAGCAACACGGTGGCGAGACTCGACACGGGACGCTACCCGCTTCTCGCCGACATGGTGGAACGCGGCGACCTCTCCGTCACGGAGAAGCCGACGGAAAGCCAGGCGGTGGAGGCGCTCCGCAAGGCGAACACGCAGAAGGCGGTGGACGCCATCCTTTCGGAGACGAAGGGGACGGTGCGCGTACGCAAGGCCGCGGCGGAACGGAAGTCCTACCTCGACGGGTTCGACGCGGAAGTCCGCGCCGCCCGCGTGGACGGGGAAAAGGGCTAGCGTGCAGGGTCTGAGCGACAGCGAACGAGAGGAACTCGCGGGCTACCTCGCGCCGGAGACGGCGACGAGCGCCCGCCTCGACGCATGGACCAGGATGGCGATGTTCCGCGCGAGCCGCGCCGTCTTCGGCAAGGCGTATGTCTACGCTCTCTCGCTCCTCGTGTCGCACCGCGCTGCGCTGGAATCGAGGGGAAGCGACGGGGCGGCGGGTCCGGTGTCCTCCGTGAGGGAGGGCGACCTGTCCGTTTCGTACGGGTCTTCCGGGAACGCTTCGGACGGCGACCTGTCCTCGACGTCATACGGGCAGGAGTACCTGTCGCTGCTCAGGCAGTACAGGCCTAAGCCGGGACTGACCGGCGGGACACGTATTTGCGGAGGATGCGGTGGCGACACTGTTCAATCGCTTTTTTGAGGCGGTGACGGAATCCGCCCCGTCCTACGCCCCTGACGGCTCGTACGTCCCGGGGACGTTCTCGGTACGGAAGGTCCGTGGGACGGTGCAGCCGCTCTCGGGCATGGAGACGGTCCCCGCCGTGGCGGCATCCCGAAACACGGGGACGGCCAAGGTGTATTCATCCGAGCGCCTGGAGTTCCGGCGCGAGGGGGAAAAGTCGGGCCGCGGCTACGTCAGGCTCGGGGGAGCGCTATACGAGCTCATGGACGAGCTTCCGAACCAAAACGGCCTCGTCGAACACTGGAAATACGTCGCCTGCCTGGTCCCGCCCTCGCAGGTTCCGGAGGCGCTGGGATGAGGACGGACGGGATAAAGGGCGCGGTCTGCTCGTTCTTCAACGGGCTCGAAAAATTTTCGGGCTGCCCGTTCGTCAAGTCGCCCGTGAACGCCGCCGCTCCGGTCGGTACCTACATCGCCGTCCGCGTCGAGGGCGTGGAGCAGGACGGCTCTATGATGGAGCCGCCGCCGGGCGATGGGGCGGCATTCGCCTTCCAGCAGGTGGCCACGGTCTCGCTTGTCGAGGTCGAGGGCGACGGCGACTTCCTGCGCATGGCGCGGGACGCCATCCAGACGCGGGACTTCCGGGAGGCCGCGGCCAAGGCCGGGTTCACCGTCTGGGACTGGACCCCGATAGTCCCTGTCGATACGTTCGACGGGGAGTTCGTCGTCAGGCAATGGAGATTCACTTTCACCGCGAACTTCGCGGACACATTCACGGCGGACGTCCCGGCTATCCGGAGCGTCGAGCCGATAACCCTAAAGGGAGGATAGGCCGATGGCGCAGATTATCGACCAGATTGTCAAGGTAAGCATCCAGGATTCTGTCTCCGGCGTGACGACGACCGACGTGAACACGGTCGCGCTTGTCGGGACTTCGGACGAATCCGGGGCCTCTGCCCAGGAAATCGCGTCCGCGGAAGGCGCGGAAACGGCGTTCGGCAAGGATTCGCAGCTGGCTTCGATGGCTCGGGCGTTCTTCGCCCAGGATTCGCAGCCGTCGCGGGCGGTCTGCGTCCCGGCGGGGAGCGACGCGCTCGCCTCCGCCAAGGCCGCCGCGAAGGCGTTCGGCTTCTACCATGTCTGCCTTTCGACGGGTGACGCGGAAGTTTCCGCGGAGACGCTCGCCGGCTGGCAGGAATGGCTCGCCGACGCGAAGAAGGTGCTCCACGCGCAGGTTTCGCCGGAAAAGGCGGACGCGCTGAAGTCGCACGGCAACGACCGCGTCGCTGTCTACGTGCATGCGGAGACGCATGGAACGGGCAAGGAACACCTGCACGTCGCGATAGTTGCTCTTCGCTGCGCGGCGGATTCCGCGCGCGGGACGTTCGCGCACAAGACATGCAAGGGGGTGACGGCGGACAGCTACACCGCCGAGGAATACGCGGCGATGACGGACGCCGGGCTCAACGTCTATTCGACGGTGGCCGGCGAGGCGCGCCTCTTCATGGGGACGACCGGGAGCGCGACCGACTTCATCGACCAGGCGATCAAGGACGACTGGATCCGCTTTAACGTCCAGAGCCGCATCTTCCGCCTCCTCGGCGAGGCGAACGACGGGCACGGCGTGAACTACGACGACGCGGGAATCGGGGCGGTGGCCGCCGCCGTCCTGAACGTGCTCAACGTCGCCGCCGACACGGACCACCAGTACGTCATGGATGGTTCCGCCTCCGTGGACTACAGGCCGTATTCCTACCTCAAGGAAAACTACGCGGAGGACGTGCAGAAGCGCAACCTTCCGCTCGTATCGGGCAGGTACGCCCGGATGAACTCTATCCACACCGTCCGGCAGGTCACCCTGCAGGTCACACTCTAGGGAGGTTTCAACATGTCGATGCTCGGAACATACGACCATACAAAGGTGAACATCTCGCTCAACGGGATAGCCCTGACGGACTTCAACGGCGACGTGACCATCGAGAAGGAAGGCGACGACTTCGAGACCGTCGAGGGATCGAACGGCGCGGTGGAACGCTCGCGCATGAACCGGAGCCTCTACACGGTGACGATCCCGTTCATGCAGACGTCGAAGCAGCTCAACGCCGTCGAGGCGCTCCGCGTGGCGGACGTCGGGACCGGCGCGGGACCGTTCCCGTTCGCGGTCACGGACCTCAACGGCGCCTACGTGCTGATGGGCCAGGCGTGGATCCGCAGCATGGGGACGGCGACGAAGGGCCGCGCGGCGACGGCGCGCTCGGTGACCCTTTCCGTCAAGGCGGAACTCGCGTTCGAGGGGGCGTAAAAAATGCTCGAACCCGTAAACTTCGACATGGGCGGCGAGAGCTACCAGCTTCTCCCGCACACGGGCTTCCAGGCGCTGGACCTGGACCGCAAGGTTTCCGCCCTCTTTGGCCGCCTCGCCTCCCGGGTCCAGGCGGAAGCCGAACCTGGGACGCCCGCGTTCTCCGCGGCCTTCTTCGCCGCGCTCGGCGAGGCGCTGGAGGCGTACACGCCGTCCGAATACCGTTGGCTCGTCGAGACCACGCTTTCCCGAGTCACGGTGACGACGCCCGGGAAGAAGAACATCTCGCTTTCCACGGCGGACGTCGCGGCGGAGCACTTTGCCGGACGCTACGCGGAACTTTACAATGTGCTGTTCAGGGTTTGGGAACTGGACCGGCTTTCCCCTTTCGGGGCGGCCCGGGAGGCGGAAGCGGCTGGGAACTGAACCCGTCGAACCCGGTTGTCGCGGCGTTCACGTCGGAAGAGGAATCGGACGGCGCGCGCATGGGCGACATCGGGACGCTTTCCGGGAGCGCGCTAGACTACGCGCCCGCATGGGCTCTCGCCGACAGGGGAATCCCGCTTTCCGACATCGAGGCCGAGTGGACCTTCGACCGGATGGCTGCGTTCTCAGACTACGCGAGGATGAAGTCCGACTACCGGAGCGCATGGACGGAGTTCTACCGCAGGCAGGCAGAAAGCCGCCGAAAGGGAGGATGACATGGACGACAACGGATTCGTTCTCAGGGTAAGCCTCGACTTCGGCGAGGCGACGCGCCAGCTGCGCGAATGGAAAAGGAAGAACCTCGACGCCGCGATCCCCCTAGCGGGCAAGGCAGGGGCGAGGTCCGGGACTGGAACCTCCGCCGTTTCGGCGGACCCGCAGGAGTTCCGCCGTATGGGACGGCAGGTGCGCGTCTCGGCGGAGCTTTTCGGACGCCTGAACGCGTCGCTCAACGCCCTCGTACGGAACGGGGGCGCGCTCTCGCGTACCGGGATGCAGGCCGCCGCGAGGGCGGCTTCCGACGGGCTGGACCGCGTGGCGGGAAAGACGGGCAAGGTGGCGGCGGCCCTGATGGCGTTCCCGGGTGCGACGCAGCTCGCGGCGATGGCCATGAGGCCCGTTTCCAGGATGATGTCCGCGGGAAGCGAGGCCATCAGGCTCTACAACGTGCAGAAGCGCGCGGAAACGTCGGCGAGGCAGATTCTCTCGAATTCCGGCATGGGCGAGGACGTGTTCCGCGGAATCCGTGACCGCGCAGGCGAGATCCAGGGGCGGACAATCTACGGAGACGAGGCGATGATAGCGGGGGCCGCCGAGCTTTCCACCTACGTCAAGGACCCGGAACTCCTCCAGCGGATGATGGGGACGCTCGCGGACTACGCCGCCGGCATGACCGGCAACACGGAGCTGGACTCCAGGCAGATGACCGACCTCGCGACGGGTCTCGGCAAGGCGATGTTCGGCGCCTACGACAGCCTCCGCATGAAGGGGTTTGACGTCGACGAGCTGAAGGCGCTCGACGAGCGAGAAAAGAAGGGCGGAAGCGTGACGGACGCGGAACGCCTCGCCGCGCTGGAACGCGCCATCGCCGACTACCGGGGGATGGCGGAGGCGTTCGCCTCGACCGACGAGGGGAAGATCATCCAGGCGAGGAACGCGATAGGCGACATGAAGGAGGAGATAGGCGGCGGTCTGCAGCCCGTCGTTGCCATGTTCACGTCGAGCCTGTCGCAGGGCCTGCCGAAGGCCAAGGCGGCGATAATGGACGCCGTCCGGAGCGCGCAGCCCGCGCTGGAACGGCTGTCGAACCGGATCGCGGAAATCGACTGGACGGGAATCGTGCAGGCTGTCTCCTTCGCCGCGGAGGAGGCGGTAGGCATGGCGGAGCGGCTCGCCTACGCCTTCCGGATGCTTTCCGGGAACGCGGACGCGCTGAAGGCCGCCCTCTCCGCCGTCGCGGCTGCGGTCGCGGGGCTGACTGCGCTGAAGTTCGCCGGGTGGCTGGGAAACGTCCGCACGGCGGTCCTCGAGGCGGCGTCCGCCGCGAGGCTGATGAGCGCCGAAGTGCTGAAGTTCGGGGCGATGAAGATTGCGCTGACGGGCCTCGGCGCGGCGACGACGTGGGCGGTCGGGAAGATCGCCGAGGCGGCGCTCGCCATGTGGGAACTCGCGGGCGAAAAGGGGAAGGAGCGGATGCGCGCGCAGGGCTACGCCGAGCACGGGGCGGACTACGCCTCGCTCGCGGCGAGAAGGCGCGAGTGGAAGGAGGCGAGGGAAAGGGCAGGGGACTCGTACGGCAGGGTCGAATCCGCCACGCGGAGCGTCGACGAGGCGTACGCCAGATACCGGGCCGCTGCGGAAAAGGTCCGCGACACGGACTACGGCGAGGGCGTCGCAGGCGGCGGAGTCACCGACGCCATGCGCCGGGAACTCGGCTGGAAGGTCCAGGCGTCCCGCGACGGAAAGGCCGGCGTCACGAACAACAGCATCGTGAACTGCGGCAATACCGCGATAACCAACAACATCAGCACGGACGTGAAGGACCTCGCGGACATCATCCGCCGCACGGTCGACGAGGTGATGACGTCGCACCTCACCGTACGGACGGGCCTCGAGCGGATGAAGGCGGTCAGCCTGTGATAGGGTGGATAGAAAAGATTGCTTCGGAGTTCGGCGACCGCCCGGACCCTTCGCCCGTACCGGCCTCGCTCTTCGCGACGGCGGAATCCCCGGGGTTTCCGGACGAGCGGCTCCCCTTCGACCTGATGGTGTCGGAGAGCCACTCGGCGGAGTTCGAGATAGCGGAGCACGCGGTCGAGGACGGGACGCGGATAGCGGACACGATAGTCCCGCGCCTCCGCCGCGTACGCGTGACGGGCATGTTCACGAACCATCCGGTCGGGAACGCGGGGCTCTACGTGGATTCTGACGGGAACCGCCGGGATCGCGCTCCGGACAGGGTAGAGATTGACGGGCGCGAGGCGGTGACCAACACGGCGCTCGCGCGCTGGGAGGCCCTGCGGAAGCTCGCCGCGGAAAGGAGGACCGTCCGGCTCGTCACGGCTCTCGAGACCTACGGCGACATGGCGATAGAGTCCGTGTCGGCGAGGCGTTCCGGCAACGACGGAGAAAGCGTCACATTCGAGGCGGCGCTGCGGGAGATCCGCACGGCGAGCCTCCGTGGCGTTCGCGTCGAGGGCGTCTGGGACCCGCGGGAACCCGCGACGATGGACACGCCGGAGAGACGGGCGATGTCGAGGAAGAAGAACGACGGCAAGGTCAGCGCGGAGGAGGCCTCCGCCGAGGAGGCCGGCCGCAGGATAGCCGCCGCCACGGACGGCGAGACCATGGGAGGGTAGCGTGTACAGGATACCGACCGAAACCGGTGGCGGGGCGTACCTCGCCGAGAGCGTGAACCTGGGCGGCGTGTCGATAGCGATACGGCTCCTGTGGAACAGCCGGGACGGGCACTGGTTCGCGGACTTCGAGAGCGTTCACGGGAAAAATTCTGGGGTGCGCCTGGTCCCCGGCTCGCGACTCCTCGCCTCGTCGAACCGGGCGATTCCCGGCGGGGACTTCGCCGTCCTGCGCGTCGTGTCCGACGGGGCTTCCCCCGTCGGGTTCTCGAACCTGGGGACCGAATGGGGTCTGTTCTACGTCGAACCTGGCGACGCGGAGACGCTCGAAAGGTACGGGGCGATATGAGCTTCGGGAGGGTGGTAAGGCTGTACGCCGGAAAGTTCTTCGAAGGGAACGGGACAGGCGGCGACGCGCTGGACCTCTCCGCGCTGGACATCGACTTCGAGGTGACGCGTGCCGTCACGTTTTACGACAACTGCGCGACGGTGACCGTCCACAACGCCTCGCCGTCCACCGTCCGCAGGCTTTCGGACGACTGCAACTCGCTAGTCCTGCAGGCCGGATACCGGGACGGGGCGGTCGGGAACATCTTCGTCGGTCAGATAGCCTGCGTGGAGACGCACCGGGACGGGGCCGGATACGCGACGACCGTGAGCTGCGTCTCGTCGCGCGGCGCGTTCTACCAGCTGTCGAGGCTGCACGTGTCCGTCTCCTTCGACCGCGGGACGCGCGTCCGCGCGTGCCTCGAAACGCTCTGCGCCTATGCGGGGATAGCGCTCCGCGCCGGGTTTACGGAAGACATGGAAAAGGGCATCCCGTGGGCCTTCTCCGCTTCCGGGACGTTCCGCGCCGTGGCGAGGCAGTTCACGGATTTCATCCTGTGGCCGTATTTCAAGAAGAGGATATACCTCGACAACAACGAGCTTATCGTGACGGACGGGAAAAATTCCGTCGGGCTGGAGGACATCGTCCTCGACCATTCGAGCGGTCTCCTTTCCGCGACCGCGCGGCGCGACGAGTCGCTGAACCGGGTGAACTTCGGCGACGACCCCGAGTACTACCTCTTCTCCGAGAAGGAGGGCGAGACCGCGGAGGAATACAGGGGAAGGAAGCCTGCGGAAACCTCCGGGACGATATACAGGCCGAGGGAAATCGAGTTCAGGGCGCTCGTCACCCCGAAGATAGCCCCAAACGTGTTTGTCCAGGTGGACAGCTCGACCGGGTCGGGCTACGATTCCGTGACGGCCGTCAAGGGTCGTTTCGTCGTGACGCGCTGCGTCTTCCGCGGCAGCAACGCCGGGGGCGACTTCACCGTGGAATGCGAGGCGCGCGAGGCTGAACCGCTCCCCGTAAAGGAGGCTTCCGGTGCTTGACCTCGTGGAACTCGCGAACGAGACATTCGATTCCAGGATGGAGGACTTCGAGACCGCCATCCCGGGCGTCGTGGAAAGGGTGAACGCCGACGGCACGGTGGACGCGAGACCGTCGATACGGAACGTGCTCAAGAACATGCAGATGGAGCCTGCGGACCCGAAGACGGGAAGGCTCCGCCCGGCGAAGGGCGTTCCCGTTCTGTGGCCGGGGACGGCCACGGCCGTGGCGAAATTCGAGCTTGCGGAAGGCGACCCTGTCCTGCTCGTGGCGTCGAGCCGCGACTTGCGCACATGGAAGGAGGGCGGATGGGATTCCGGGAAGCCCTATTCCCCTCCGTCTTTCGCCGGCAACGACATGAACTCCCTGCTCGCCGTCCCGCTCAGGCTAGAAAGGCACGGAAAGTCGTCTCCGAAGACCGTCGTCACCGTGAAGAGGGACGGCTCGGTGAAGGTCGAGTGCGGGAAAATCGAGATAGACGCGGAAAGCGTGAGGGTCTCCGGGGAACTGGAAGTCGGCAAGGGGGTGAAGGCGGGTGGCGAGGTGACGGCGAACGCGGACACGATACCCGTGAACCTTTCGACGCATACGCACATGACCGCCGTCGGGCCTTCCGACCCCGGCAAGGGCTAGTCGCGGTTCAGCGGACGCAGGGCGCGCTCGCGCCTCTCGCTCTCGGAAAGGGCGGGCCTCTCCTTCGGCGGCTGCCCTATCCCCAGCCTCGAAAACACGAAGTGCACCCCCCTGCACACGGCGTAGAAGAAAACGCCGAAGAGGATCGCGGGGACTATCCCTAGGCCGAAAAGGACGCCTAGAAACAGGAGCACGAAGATGCCTACGGCGATGCCTATCAGTACGGCATCGACGGCGGACCCGAACAGGCCCAGGGCTGCGAAAATCGCGGGAAATCTCATTTGGCGCCTCCTATGCTCTCTATTCAAGATACACAAAAATCCGCACGCGCGGACCTTCTTTTTCGTGATTTTTGGGCGTCTTTCGGAAATTCCGCCCGGAACGGGCTCCCTGTGGTATCTTTTCACGGATGAACGAACTGCGACTTTCCCCCTCACACGACATCTTCCTTTCGGGCGACCGCATCGCGCGCTTCCCGAAATCCGGCGACAGGGCCGCGGCGTCGAGCGTCGGGCAGGCCGCCCTGTGCATGGCGAGGACGGAGGAGGGCGAGGCGTTCGCCGACCCCGGCGAGGGCATCCCCTGGTTCCGCTCCATCCTCGGGCTGCCGGAAAGCCACCTCGACGTGGCGCTCCGAATCGTCCGGGAAAAGCTGGAGGCGGTCCCCGGGGTTTCCGAATGCGTACGGCTCGAGCTTTCCGCCGGGAAGGGGACGCGGACCGTATCGGGCCGGTTCACCATACGCGCCGGTGGCGCGACAGATTCGGAGGACTTCTAGATGGCCATAGGGGCGGCTGCGCTTTCAGCACAAAGCGGAATTTCGGTAAAGAGCTTCAGGGAGACGCGCGAGGCGCTCGCCTCGGAATTCAAAAGGACGTTCGGCTCAGCGCTCAACACGGCGTCGTCCGGCCCGGACGGGATGCTTATAGACATCTTCGCCTATGCGTCCGCCGAGGCGGCGCAAACCGTGCAGGCGGCGTTGGCGAACCTTGACGCGGCGACCGCCGAGGGAGTCTTCCTCGACCGGATAGCGGTAATCGCTGGGCTTCCCAGGCGCGACGGGGAGACCGACGCGGAACTCAGGAAGAGGATCGGCGAGGCTGCATATTCAGGCCTCGCCACGTACGACGGGATGCTTACATATCTGGGAAAGCTGGTCGGGAACGTATCGCTCTCGGCCAACGACGAGCCGTACGCGAAGGACGGCGTCCCGGGACATTCCGTGGCGGTCCTCGTCCCGGACACTTTCTCCCACTCGGATGCCGACGGAAACGACGACACGGACGCCTTCGTGGCGCAGGCCATCTGGCGCTGCAAGCCGGCCGGCATAAGGACGCACGGGACGGTCTCTGCGACCGCCACCGACGCCGCGGGGAACCCGCACGAGGTCCACTTCGAGAGGATTTCCGGGAAGCCGCTCTCGCTCTCGGTCTGGATTACCGAATACGACGAGGAACGGCTTCCCGACGACTATGCCGACCTCATCAGGGCGGCGCTCGCCGAATGGGCGAAGGGCGAATACGCGCCCGGAAAGGACATCATCGTGCAGAGGCTCGTCGGACCTGTGTTCGACGCCGCGGAGGGCGTGGAATCGGTCAGAATCGCCGCCACGTTCGGCGGGACGACGAGGACGGACGGGAGGATTCCCGTCCCGGCATGGAACTACGCGACGCTCGCCGCCGCCGACATCGGGGTTTCCAAGGAATGACTAGTCTCGACCTGTGGGAAAGCGTGAAGGGGCTTGTACTCGAACAGTACCGTTCTAGCCCGAACCTGCTCCGCATCCTGAAAGCTGCGGTAGGCTCGCTCCAGGATGCGGAGGATTCCGCGGAACGGATCTCCGACGTTTTCGACCTTTCCGTTGCCGATGGGGCGTGGCTTGACCTCATCGGGAAGATACGGAACGTGGGGCGCAAGCCCGGCGAGACGGACGGAGAGTACCGTTCGAGGATGGAATACCTCTTCAAGGACGACACCGCCGGCACGCCCGACAACGTGATTTCGAACGCCTCGGACCTTTCCGGCGACCCCGCGCCTCAATACACGGACGAGTGCCCGGCGACGTTCTTCGTCTATACTCCCGGAGGCCGCCAGCTCCTGCGGAAGCAGGTCCGGAGGCTCGCCCCGGCGGGCGTGCTGGGATTGCCCGGGGCGGCGCTTTCGGCGGCGGACGGCGCGTTCCTCGCGACCGCGGACGGAAAGAAAATCCTCGCGGCGGCCAGGGACGAGGACAGGGAGGGCGCATGACGGCGAAGGACGACTTCAGGAAGAGCCTCGCCGAGGAGCTGGTCAAGGCGGGACGGAAAAACACGGAAATCTCCGCGCCAGGAGACGCCGGACGCAAGGAGGCCATGGAAAACCTGGCGGCTGCGTTCGCGGACCCGGTGGGCGAATACGTGGAAAAGGAAACGGCGACGGCGTCCGCAGGGCTGCGGTCGTCGGACGGCACGGTGGACATTACGCCCGTGACCGAGGGCGAAAGGACGTATTCCGACCTGTCCGTGAAGCGGGCGGTCGGGGCGGCCAGGTCGGAAATCAGGGACATAACGGTGAGCGGCGACACGCTCGTAATCACGGGGTTCTGAAAAATGGGCATACTGAAAAAGATAAGGGACAAGACAGGGACCGTCCACGACCTCGGCGACAGCCGTGTGGACGCCTTCGAGACGGAGCTTTCCGGGGCGGAGCACAACGTTCCGTATTCGCCGGCGGTGCTGGGCAAGGCGAACGCCATCGAGAAGAAGATCGACGACCACGCCTCAAACGTGGCGAACCCGCACGGGGTGACCAAGGAACAGCTGGGTCTCGCCAACGTGGAGAACAAGAGCTCGACGCAGATCCGCTCCGAAATCACCAAGGAGAACGTGACGAACGCGCTGGGCTACACGCCCATCGACGAGAGCCGTATCGGCGCGGCGAACGGGGTCGCCTCGCTCGACGCGGGCGGACGGATTCCGGCAAGCCAGATTCCCGGCGGATTCGACAACATCGACGAATACGACAGCCTCTCCGACTTCCCGGAGACGGGCGAGGAGGGCAAGATATACGTCGCCAAGGACACGAACCTGACCTACCGCTGGACGGGGACGCAGTACGTGGAGATTTCGCCCTCGCTCGCACTTGGCGAGACGGCGACGACTGCGTACCGGGGCGACCGAGGGAAGACCGCCTACGACCATTCGCAGGTTTCCGGGGATTCGACCATCCACCACACGCACGCCAACAAGGAGCTTCTCGACAGCTACACGCAGACGGAGGCGGACCTCGCCAACGCCGTCGCCAAGGTGCACGAGCACGGGAACAAGGCCGTGCTGGACGGCATCACCGCCGACAAGGTGAGCGCATGGGATTCCAAGCAGCAGGCTCTCACGTTCGACGACGCCCCGACAGCAGGCAGCGAGAATCCGGTCACTTCCGACGGAATCAAAACGGCGCTAGACGATATGCAGAAGACAGCTTCTGGAACTATTGGCTGCGGCAAACCTGTCACAGCTGGACATGTCGCTAGGCTCGCAACGATCGACTATTCATTGGTTAAGACTTCGAGTTCGGAACTTAACGGCACGGTGTCATACATCGTTAATAATTCGCCATCTTCAAAATACAATTACTCATCGAGCTTCATAATCACAATGCCTGCGAATAAGTCTGGTTGCTCGATCACGATGAGCAACCCGCTTTGCGCCGGAATGCTGAAGATGGTCCTTGACGAACAGGCGAAAACCGTGGACCTGTATCTTGTAGCCCCTGTGAACGGGACGCCATTCAGTGCCGGAATCCTGACGTTCGATTCGTATCGCAACGGAACCGATAGCTATATCGACCCGATTTCGAAATTAGTGAAATACTATTCGCTCCATTCTACCACGGAGAATCTCTGGAGTTCTACCGTGCCCGAATGGACGCCGTGGTTCTCGGAAATTTACGGGATGAGCGCAGGCAGTGAATCCGTCCCGGTGTATCTGGAAAACGGTATAGCGAAGGAGGCTACCGGCGTTGCGACAAAGGAGGAACTCGAAGCACAGGGCAACGTGATCCTGACCTATGGACAGATGCCCACGAAGAAGGACGGGACGGCATACACGTTCGCAGAACTCAAGACGATAGCCGACCAGGGACGACTGATGGCGCAGAATGGCGGTCCAAAGAATTTCTGCGTCACCAAGACCGACCTCTCCGAAATCGTTTTCTGCAGGGCGGCGACCGATGGATCCGGCGGCAGGATAAGCTCCTGGATTCTGTCCTCCTCGCTGAAATGGTCCGAAAAGTACATCCTCGTCCAGCCGAAGCTCGCCAAGACGGACTCGGAAATCACGGACGCCGTGGAAAAGGCGCACGAGCATTCGAACAAGACCGTTCTCGACGGAATAACGGCGGACAAGGTGACGGCGTGGGATTCCAAGCAGCAGGCACTCACGTTCGACGACACGCCGACAGCCGGAAGCACGAACCCGGTGACATCGGGCGGAGTGAAGACGGCGCTCGACGCCGAATCCACGGCACGCACGGAGGCGGACACGGCACTCGGCGGAAGAATCGACACGGTGGACGCCAGGGGGCTGACCGTCAAGGAAATCGACGGCGAGCCGGTGCTGTGCTTCGAGTAAGGAGGTGAAGAAAAATGCAAAGCTCAAAGATGCAATTGAAGGACGGGCAGACCGTCGACCTGGTTGACGGCCGGATTTCCGACGCGAACATTGCGTCATGGAACGGCAAGCAGGACAGGCTTTCCGCCGGGACGGGAATATCCATTTCCGGCAATACCGTATCGACGAACCTGCCGCTCTCGAACGACAAGGCGGTGACCGTCAAGAAAGGCGCCTGGTACATCTTCGCCATGACGAACGTGACCGGCGGCGTCTGGGAACGGGCGTGGGACTTCCTGATAGCGTCGAACCACACCGCCGCCGTCCAGATGCGCCTGTTCGTCTCCCCGCGGATCTCCGCGTCGGGCACGATAGAAAGCGACTCGGTGATTCAGGTCGAAGGGCACGTGACGCCCGCGCAGCTAGCGAAGTACAAGCTCGCCACGGTCAAGGATTCGTCCGGGAACCTCTACTGCTGCCTGTGCGTGAACCACTCGCACTCGAACGAGAACCGGACGGTGCAGTGGAACCTGCGGAACGCGCGCGGGCCTTCCTGGTGGGCCGAATCCACCCCGCTGTCCAGCTACACGGTAGTCTCGGAGCGTCTGCTGAACGCGTCGATGTCGTCGAACAGGCTCGTCTGCTACAAGCCGACGAACAACGCCGCGGTCGGGAACTCGACCCAGCCGGTGTACGTGGACGCGAACGGGAGGATTCAGGCGTGCTCCTCGATGCCGAAGTTCGTGATAGGGACGCCCGCCGGGGCTGCGAACACCATCTACTTCACCTGAGGGGGACAGGGATGGCGATATACTTCCAGACGGCCTCCGCGGAAAAGGTGGCCATATCGGGCGCCGGGACGGCGAACTCGGGGACGAAATGCCCCCTGCTCTACATCGTCGGCCACGCGGACGGCGAGAAGTACTTCCAGCCGGGGACGCAGGGGCGCATCGTGGACCTGCGCGGGAAGTCGGGCGATTTCGCGGCGGACAACGCCCCCTACGTCCGCTGGGCCGGGAACACCTCCGGGGGCGCAGCGAGGGGCATCCCGCACGGCTACGGCATCGCGACGGTGGAACCATACCTTTCGGGGACGGCGAAGAAGGTTTACATAGAAGACCCGTACGGGCTTCTCGACGCCTACCGCTTCACCGTGGAGAACTGGCACATGTTCCTCCCGCAGTCGGAATGCCAGGTTCTCGTTCCGACATCCTACGGGCTTTCGGACGCCTTCCGCGAATCCGTGTCGACGGACAGGCACGGCGCCAAGCCCGTTTCGCTCTACGTCGACACGTCGAGCTCCTCGACCGCGAAGAGCGTCTGGGGAACGGTCCTGAACGAGACCGTTTACAAGTCGGAAGTCCTGACATGCGTCCATACGAAGATATTTTCGACCGGATTCAACAAGGGCTTTGTCCCTGTATACTCGGCGAGATACGCCGCCTTCGTCGGCAAGATAGACATGGCCGCGAAAAGGACGCTGAACGGCGGGAACACCGTCGTCATTGTCGGCGAGACCTCCACGAACTTCTACGGACAGCAGGTTGTCGTCCCTCCGTTCATCTACAAGGAAGGCGGCGGAACGAGCGACAACGACTACACGTACGTATCCACGCTCATGGCCTTCAAGGCCGATTAGCATACAAAGGAGAGAAAAGACAATGCCGGAAAACATAACGACCGTTTTGAACCTGCCGGAGGCGGACTTCGGGAGTTCAGGATTCCCGAACCCGGCGGACAACCGGGTCTACATCATCCAGGGCGAGGGTTCCGACCGCGACAGGAAGGCACCGCTCGGCGACCTCTTCGACTGGCTCGTGGGGGCGAAGGCGATGACGAACGACTCGCCGCAACACCGCGTCGGCGACATCGTGTTCAAGATAGAGGAGACCCAGGGCGGCAAGATCCTGACCGCCTACGTCATGGACGGGCGCACGCTCGAGAAGCCCACGGTGACGGGAGGCCTGAAGGCGGACTCCATCGAGGGGACGAACCAGGGCCAGGGCGACACGAAGTACCTGGTCCTCGGCAACACGACGGTGACGGGCGACCTCGACGTGAAGGGCAAGGCGATGCTCGGGAACTCGATGCTCGTCGCCGACCCGGACGAGCAGACGCTCGAATCGCGCGTGCCGCTCGGCTTCGGGGACGGCTACCAGGCGGGCAAGGAACTGGTAAGGACGGACGAGGTGAAGACGGCGAAAATTTCCGCTCCGGGGACGACGCTCACTGTCGATGCGACCATCGACGCGGCCGGCGTGATAGCGAACGTGGCGACGAACAACATCACCTCCAAGACGGCGGGTCCCATATTCGTGAACGGAGGCCTGTCGATTTCCGGGGACGTCTCGCTGACAGGGAAGAACTCGGCGGTATCGGCGAAATCCGTCGCCACGGAAAGGCTCTCCTGTTCGAAGCTGTACCTGAAAGACAACGGAATGGCCTACGCCCCGGCATTGCCCTACTTCGTCGATACGGCCTACGCCTACGACGGCGACCTTTCCCGCTACTGCGCCGAGGCGCCGTCCGGCGGTCGCGTGACGTTCGTCAACGCGACCGGGAGCGACCGGAATTACACGTTCACCGGCGGCGCGAACGGCAAGAGCGGCTACTTCACGCTGAAGGACGGCCACGCCGTGGACCTGCTGGTATTCAAGAAGCTGTCATCGACGCAGGCGTCGCTCGTCCCGATAGGCATCGACTTCTCGACGGGAGGCTAGCCATGAACGAGATTCTTGCAACCATCCAGAACGCCACGCCCGCGCTCGCAGCGGTAATCATCGGGCTTCTCTTCACCGTGCGGACGCAGGGGAAGGAGATCGAGCAGCTGAAGAAGCGCGTGGAAAAGTACGACAACATGGAAATCTCGACGCGGCTCCTTGTGATAGCGAACGACATCAAGTGGATAAAGGAAAAGATGGGAGGCGACGGATGAGAGACTGGAACGATTACGATTACCATTTCAAATACGAAGACGAGGATGAAGACGTTCACGTTTTCTGGAAGGTTGTGTCCTGCATACTTAGCGGTGGGTTCACCCTGTTCCTGCTTGCCGTCCTTGCGAAAGTCGCCGTGGACATTTGGACAGGAGGGTGCGCAGGATGAACTTCAAGCTGAAATCGTGGGACCCGTTCTCGTGGACGAAACTCCGCGGAGGGCTTTTCCGCCTTGAGAACGACATCGACGCCGTGTGGACGGACAACGACGGCAGGGAATACCGCTTCCGGTTCTTCCGGGGGCTGACGTGGGACGGGGCGAGCGTGCCGAAGATGTTCCGCTGGTATCTGCCGAACATCGACGAAAGGAACCTGCCCTACACGCTCGCAGGACTGGTCCACGATTATCTTTACGGTTCCGAAAAACTCCCGAAGGACGTGGCGGACGACATCTTCCGGGGGACGATGCGCGACGCAGGGATTCCGCGCCGAAAGGCTAGCTTTGCCGAATGGCTCGTCGAGCACTTCGCAGGCGGGCACTACGGCAAGAGGCACGACCGGAACGGCATCCGATTCTACGGCAAGCTTAAAATCGTAAAGGACCCGGGCGCACTGAAAGGACCGACCGTGGGCGAGGTGTTCGGGTGAACACTTTCCCAGACTCACGAAAATGGTCGAAAAAGCCTATTTGAATATGGAAGTGAATATGGGAGATCCGTCTGGAGTTGGGCTTTCCACGGAAAGCAGCGGAGCCTCTTTTGTTTCGGGATGTTCCGGAAGATTCTTCAAGGCGAGATCAAAGAGCAGGGAAGTAATAGAAGAACGAAATTTATCCAATGCGGCGGAAACCGTTCCGTCGGCTTGCCGAAAACGCTCCAGTTCGCCGAGATGTTTTTCCAGACGAATCACGTCGAGCTTGATTTCTTGGGCGAGACTCCGGGGACACTGGAAATCGACGGAAACATTCATCCCGACGGCGTGTGCGTACGCAAGCAAATCGCCTATTCGGAGTTCCGCGTTGCCTGTCGCTTCGATCTTGGACACTGCGGACTGGGAGCGTCCAATTCGTTTCGCGAAATCTTTCTGCGTCAATCCCGCCTTTACACGAAGTGCCGCCAACATTCCCGAAACAGAACGGTCTGCGAGCTTGTCCCGGATAGAGTCGAGTTCCTGCTTTTCGAGGCCGAGACCTTCGGCGAGTTCAATCGTATGCGATATTTTTTTAGCCATGTTCAACCTCTTTGTCCAGCTTTCCGACCGGAACGTCCAGGTCGAAAGGGTTCTCGTCATCCGGACGCATTTGCCCTCCGTCGAATGACCTTGGCCTTGAAATAGTCGGTAATGAGACCGTCGCCGATTTCGTTCGCCCACTTGAATCCCGGCATTTTCTGCGTCATGTCCCATGGCGAACCGGGAACGTGCGTCCACTCGATGAGCTGGCCGGAAGTCCACGACCCGAAGAACCGGACTACCTTGCTCACGATGGCCTTCACATCGTCCGGGACGGTAGCCGGACAGACCTCGATATCCCAGTTTTTCACGTCATTGAGAAGCCGTCTCCGTGCTTTCGGGAACACCGGACCGAACGGCCACGCCTGGGCGTGCTCATCGAACGGGCGGCGTCCGAGCATGACGAGGCATGTCCCGTACACGATGTAGAGGAGCTTCTGCAGCTGCGTCATGTTCAGGCGCAGTCCCTGCAATTTGGCCTCGGCCATCAGGGCCTTCGCCACGTCCACGCTGTCAATCTCGGCCTGTCCCATGCGATACAATATACATCGCGAACGAAAGCTTGACAAACAGCAAGGAGGAAAATCCGATGGAAAGATTGCGCCGCCGCGACTACGTTATCGAGGGCGAGACGCCCGCGCAGAAGAACTCGCAGACGTTCAACGCCCGCACGCGCACCATGGTGAAGAGTCCGCAGTTCCGCCGATGGCGGGACTCGGCGTTCTTGCAGCTCCGGGCGCAGGGAATCCCGGAAAGGCCGTATCCGTATGCGGAAATCGAGATTCTCTTTGTCCATTCGGACCTCCGGAGGCGCGACGGGGACAACCAGCTTTCGGGCGTGCAGGACCTGCTCGTGAAGGCGGGCGTCATCGAGGACGACTGCTGGACGCGCATCGGAACGCCCCGCGTCTCCCACGCCGTCGGCATGGACGCGCGGTGCGAAATCCGGGTTTTTGAGGTGGTTCCCGTCGACTGGAAAGGAAAAATCCTTGAAGCGAAAAAGGGATGCGGGAACATTGACGGAGCCTTGAGAATTTTGTAGATTGCCGTTCTCTTTCCTTCCGGCCTGCCCCTCCGCGGGGCGGCCTTTTTGTGATTCTTCAAAACCACCGGCTAGGCCGGTGGTCCGGTTTAGCCTTCTCGGCGCGCCTCGACGGCATCAGGCGGGAGACGGCGCGCAACGGCGGCGAGTTCTCCTGCCGCGACCAGCTGGAGGAGACGCTCTCGTGCGTCCGCGGCCTCAAGACGGTGGGGCGGATCCGCGAGATGCGGGAATCGCCCGCCGCCGCGAGACGGTAGGAAAGCGAGAGACCCGGAGGGATTTTCCTTCCGGGTCTTTTTTTTTTTTACGACAGTTTTTGTCCGACACTTTATGTCAATCGACAATCTCGAACGAGACGGACGCGCGTAGCCGTCCCGTATCGACCAGCGGCGTCCCTTTCCTGTACTTCAGCGGTTCCCATTTCCCCTCGGTCATCGCGCGTTTCACCTCTCCCGCGGCCATACCCCCGAGACGTTCCATGAGCCGCCTTTCAGTCATCCTGCCGGAAAGGACGTCGGGCAGGTACTCGGCGAGGATTTCACCCGCCTTTTCCAAGACCAGCTTCTTCGCGAGCTCCATGAACGGTCTCGGCGGAATCCGGCCGTATGCGACGCCCCCCAGCGTCCTCCCCGGCTCCCGCCCGTAGTTCAGCGTCCGCGCGATCAGGGCGAGCGAGACGGGCCTCCCGAGCGCGGGCTGGTCCCTCCCCGTCGCCTTCTTCCTTTTTAGGCTTTTATACGCCTGGTCCGCGGTCAGGTTCCCGTCCGGCCACCCGACGCGCAGCGACATCTTCCCGAGTCTTTCCAGATCCACCGGCATCCTCCTTCTTTTGTATGTGACGGATTTTGTCCGGCATATAATGTCCGACATAACCTGTCACTTCCAGTGTAAAAAATATATATTGTCGTAAACCGGAGAAAGAGGATGGACGAAAAGGACTACTACACGATCAAGGAACTCGCCGCGCGGATAGGTTATGATCCCGGGACGGTGTACGAGTGGGCCGCGACGAAGGGGATGCCCGTCCGCCGGGCCGGGCGCCGCGGGCGCATATCGGTCAGCTGGGACGAGTTCGACGCCTGGTGGAAGGAGAACGGCTGATTGGGACGCGTTCCGGAGGCTGGGACGCCGGAGCGCCGCGAGTACATGAAGACGCTCGCCCGGAAGGGCGGGATCGTGACGTCGAAGGAGCGGCGGGAACGGCAGAAGTTCGGGAAGCTGGTGAACGGGATGCTCGCCGCGTGCGTCCCCATGTCCGGCCAGATAGGCGAGATACTCCGCCGTGCGGGCGTGGACCCGAAGAGCCGCGTGACGGCCCGGGAGGCGATCGTGGGCGTGTTCATCGCGAAAGCGATGTCTGGCGACCTCAAGGCCGCGCGCTTCGTGTTCGACCTTTCCGGCGTGACGGACGCGGCGGCGGAGAAGCGGGCGCGGATTGCCTACATGGAGGCGTCCGCGGAGGCGCAGAACCCGTCGGCCCCGTCCGGTCAGACGGACCTTTTCGACGCCCCGACGCCGGACGCGATGCGCGCGGAATCCGCCAGGATGGGGATATACGAGGACGCGGAGGTGGTGGAATGACCCCGGCGTCGAGGGAGCTCGCGAGGCGGAACCTGCTCGCGTTCGTGAAGGCGACGATGCCTTCGTACATGGCGGGGTGGGTGCACCGGGAGATCTGCGCCCGGCTCATGCGGTTCCTCGCGGACGTGCTGGACGGCAAATCCCCCCGGATGATAATCACGATGCCTCCCCGGCACGGCAAGAGCGAGCTCGTGAGCCGCCGCTTCCCGGCGTGGGCGTTCGGGATAGACCCGGACCTGTCGGTGATAGCGGCGAGCTATTCAGACGACCTCGCGAAGCGGATGAACAAGGACGTGCAGCGCGTAATGGACACGCCGGAATACGCGGAACTCTTCCCCGGCTCGACGCTCTCGAGGCGCAGGAACGCCGGAGGCGTGGACGGCATGCCCGTGCGGACGATGGACCTCTTCGAGATGCCGGGCCGTTCGGGTAGCTACCGGAGCGCGGGCGTCGGCGGCGGCATCACCGGCATGGGAGCGGACATCCTGTCGATAGACGACCCCTTCAAGGACAGGGCGAGCGCGGACTCGCCCACGCTGCGGCAGCGGGTGTGGGACTGGTACGCCTCGACCGCCTACACGCGCCTCTCGCCGGGCGGCGGCGTCCTCTTGACGGTGACGCGCTGGCACGAGGACGACCTAGTGGGGCGCCTGCTTTCCGCGCAGGGGCAGGACGGCGCGGACCGGTGGACCGTCGTGAACTACCCGGCGATAGCCGAGCGTGACGAGCCGCACAGGAAGAGGGGCGAGGCCCTGCACCCGGACCGCTACCCCCTCCGCGCGCTGGAGCGCATCCGGGCGAACGTCGGCGAATACGAGTGGGGGGCGCTCTACCAGCAGCACCCGACGCCGAGGGGCGGCGGCGTATTCAAGGCGAAGTGGATAAGGCACTGGGGCGTCCTGCCGAAGGTCTTCGACCGGATGATCCAGTCCTGGGACTTCACTTTCAAGGACGCGGCGAAGTCGGACAACGTGTCGGGTCAGGTGTGGATGAAGGCGGGCGGGAACTTCTACCTGCTCGACTGCGACACGGCGAAGATGGACTTCGTGTCGCAGATACGGGCGATGCGGCGGATGAGCTCGAAGTGGCCGGATGCGGTCGGCAAGGTGGTCGAGGACAAGGCGAACGGCCCGGCGGTCATCTCGGCGCTCCGGTCGGAAATCCCCGGCATCGTGCCCTACACGCCGCGGGGGAGCAAGACGGCGCGCGCCTACGCGGTGAGCCCGCTCTTCGAGTCCGGGAACGTCTATCTGCCCCCGATGGACGCGGAGCACCCGTGGGTGAGGGAATACATCGACGAGCTGCTGGCGTTCCCGAACGGGGAGCACGACGACCGGGTGGACGCCACGACGCAGGCGCTGGACAGGCTCTCGTCCGGGTCGAGGGGAATCGTCGGCATGCTGTAGGAAGCGGAAATATCAACAAGGAGAAACGGAACATGGCAAGCAAGAAGGCAAGGATTGGCGACAGCGTATACGTGAACATGGTGACCGGCATGGGGACTCTCGAGGCGGAGAAGGCGGCGCACACGCGCGCGGCCCCTTACGCGCGGGCGGACCTGCGCGAGCTCGCGCGGATGAAGGTGCAGGACGGGATAGCGGCCGCGATCGTCGAGACGGTCCCGGACGCGGCGTTCCGGCACGACGTCTCCATCGCCGGGGACGCGGACGGGACGGCCCTGAAGGAGGCGACGCGCGCCGGCCTCATCCAGACGCTCCGCTCCGCCGGCGAGGCGCAGAGGCTGACCGGAGGCGCGCTTGTCGTCGCGGAATACGAGGGCGACACGCCGGATTCCCTCGCGGAGCCTCCTGACGACGGGGCGAGGGTCGCAGGCTGGCGGTCCTATTCCGCCGGGAGCGTCCGCCTCGACCCGGGCGACTTCGACGGGGACGAGCCGCGGCTGTTCCGTGTCCGCCGGCTCGACGGGACGGAGACCGCCGTCTCCGCCGCTCGGTGCGTCCCGGTGAAGGGAAAGCCGCTACCCGACGTCCTCTCCGGCGACATCGGAGAGGCCTACTTCGGGACGGGGTTCCTGCGGCCGTGCGAGCAGGCAGTCAAGGACCTCGCGTCCGCCTACTCGTCGGCCGTCGAGATGGTCCAGGAGACCGGGCTTTCCGTCTTCCGCCTCGACAGCCTCGACCAGATGCTCTCCCGCCCCGACGGCGGGATCGCCGACGTGCAGAGGCTCATGTCCACCGTCAAGCTCGGCATGGGGTCGATGCGCGCCGTCTACCTCGGCGCGGGCGACCAGTTCGAGATGAAGAGCCACAGCTTCGCGGGCATCCCGGAACTCCTGCAGAAGCTCGCGGGCCGGGTGAGCGCCGTCTCGCGCATCCCCATCTCCGTACTCTTCGGCCAGGGGGCGACGGGCCTCGCCCAGACGAACGAGGGCGACCTCCGCGCCTTCGCCGACACCGTGGACGCCTGGCGCCAGAACTACCTCTACCGCCCGTCGTGCCGCCTCCTCGAGGAATTCTCGCGCAGGAACCTCGGAAGGGAGCTGTCGGAGTTCGAGTGGGGGCCGGTCTCCGTGATGACCGAGACCGAGAGGAACGACGCCATGGCGAAACAGGCCGACTACCTGGTGAAATACATGCAGGCCGGCGTCATCATGCCGGACGAGGTCCGCAAGGCGGTCTTCGTGAACGGCCACAGCTTCGACGTGAGCGTCGGGGAATAGGGGGACGCATGCCGGGAGAATACGCGAGCTTCGCCATGCGCGCCGTGTCGCTCGGGAGGAAGCGGGGCCGCCCGCCCGTCCTCTCGTCGAACGCCTTCTACCCCTTCGCCGCGGAGAGGCGGCTGGCCTCGCTCCTGAAGGCGGAGCTGGCACGATCCGTCCGGGAATCGCTCGCCTCCGCGCTGGGGCGGCTTTCCGACGACGGGGAGGACGACGGCTGGACGGAAGGGTTCCTTTCCGGGACGGACCGCGCCGCCTCGGAAATCGTCCTGAACGCCCGCGAGGCGTTCTCGAGATTCTCCGAGATGACCGTGGGGACGCCCTACTACCCTCCCGACGTGGAGGAACGGGTCAAGGACGACTGGAAGGCCGAGTTCCTCGCCTGCTGCAGGTCCGCCGACTCGGACGCCAAGGCCGACATCGCCCGCGCGCTGACGGAGGCGAAGGAAAAGGGGTGGAACCGGGCGCAGGCGGAGGCCGCCGTCCTGGAGCGCCTCGACCCGAAGTACGCGAAGCGTGCCGAGCTGATAGCCCGCACCGAGACGGGCAAGCTCAACAACGCAGCAACGATGGCGACCTACCGGAGCGCCGGCGTGGAGTACTACGTGTGGCTCGCCACCCCCGACGAGCGGACGCGCCCATCCCACGCCGCCCTCAACGGCAAGATATGCGCCGTCGGCGACCCCGACCGCTGGTACGAGGACAACCCCGACGACCCGCTGCGCCCCGTCGCGCACGGGAGGGGAAAGGACATGTACCACGGCGACCCCGGCACCGACTTCCAGTGCCGCTGCACCAGCATACCCTGGGACCCGAGGATAGACTCGAAATACAGGGTGCGCAAGGTCCCCGAACCCGAACGGAAGCCCACGGAACTCGAGACAGCGAGGGCGGAGGCAGAGACAGCGAAAAGGAGGCGGGAGGAGGCCGAGGCGGCGAAGAGGGAGGCCGAGAGGAAGCTGGAAATCCTGCGGGCCGCGAACGCGAGGCACGCGGGGCGCATCTCCGGCTATCGGGAAAGGCTGGAGGAACGGTTCAAGCAAAGACGCGAACGGGATCGCGCTTTCGCGAAGATGGCGGAAAAGGCAAAAGCTAGGAAAGTTTCTTTCCTGAAAGTGGAAAGGCTTCGCGCCACGGTTTCGGAAGAAGAAATCATCCGAAAACTTGCCGGCGGGGACTCCACGAGCGGGTCCTGTTCATCCTTGGCGTTTGCCTATGCGGGAAACAGGGCCGGATTCGAAGTCGTCGATTTCAGGGGCGGGACAAGCTGCGACTTTTTCGCAAGGCTCGACAATATCAAGGAAATCGTCAAGAGCGGGGGGGACGTTTCAAGCGACTACAACGGATTCAAGGTCGCGGAGTTCCTTCTCCAGAAAGTCGAGGAAAACAGGGAATACTATTTTGCCTGTGGGCAACATGCCGCAATCATTCGCAAAGTAGGGCAAAAGTTCGAGTATCTGGAAATGCAGAGCCGATACGACCGGAAAAACGGCTTCCACGAATTGACTGCAAAGACGCTAAAAGAAAGATTTTCCGTGAAGAAATCAAGGACTTCCTACGGGACAAAACTGCCGCAGAGCGGAACGCTTATCGACATAGCGAAACTGAAGGATTCCGCGAAATTCAGGGAACTTCTCGGCTTTATCAACACTCAACCCTCGCAGCAAAAGAAAGGCAAGCTCGGAGGCGTGAAATAGCTATTTTTCGCCGCCGAAGAAGTCGGCCCAGTAGGGGTTTTCCTTGTCGAAAAGGGCCTTCTGTTCCGGCGTGAAGTTCTGCGGGTAGTCCCGGAACAGGTTCAGGATTTTTTTCCCGTCGAAAGACACTTCGAGACGTCCGACTGAATCCGGATGGTCTATCCACCAGATTTTATCGTTCTTTCTTTTCTTGTAAAAGATTTTTTCCGCCATTTCTGTCTCCGGTTTCCGTTAAAATAGCCTTTTTTTTTTCAAACGGGCACGGAAAGAGGAAAAAACCGCACCGGCGTCGCCTACTCGAAAAACTCCCTTTCGAAAGGCTTCAGCAACCGGCAGTTCCGTCCGGCTTCCAAGACCCTTTCGATTACGTCCTGCCCGATATGCCCTTTCGGGATGAATACACCCTCGTCCAGGCTTTTCGAGAACCTCGCCTCTTCGACGAAAACGACATTGGCGCAGTTCACGAACGAGTCGTGGCTGAGACACGGCAAGTCTTTCGGGGTAATTCCTACCTGCGCCAGCCCGTGTCTCCGGGACTTGGTATTTATCGTGCAGAGGGCGATGAAACCCCTCGCGTCCTTGGCGACGACCAGCAGGAACTTTTCGTGTTCGACCTCGATGACCGATCCTGTCCTTGTAAGGACCACGGATCCGCGGACCGAGTAGGATTCCGAAATGACCGTCCGGGGAAGCTCCATTTCAGCAGTCCTCGACCGAGGCCAGGCGCTCGATGGAGTTCCGAATCTCGATATCCTCCCTGACGTTTTCCCGCAGCTCGGCGTCCGCCCCTATCTCGTCGAGAATCTCGCCTATGCGAATAGTCGTGTTCGGCCCGGCTTCGTGGGCGGACTTCCATGCGGAACCGTGGGAAATATCGGTCAGCCTCGTGAAGCTTTCGTTCTTGTATCTGGTGACGGCTCGGTCCAGTTCCTCCGTCTCTGTCTCGGAAAGGTATTTCGGGTCCGGCTTCCGCAGGGGACGGACTCCGCCGTTCCTGTCGCTTTCGCGCCTGAAGGACGCGGAACTGCCGGAGTTGATCTCCTCGTAGAGGAAATACGGGACCGGACCGAATTTCATGGCGACGTAGGTGTCGCCCGTTATCGTCCTGCCGTATTTTTTCAGGTGGGCCAGGTCGGCGAACCAAAGTATCTTGAAAATCTTGTGGAGACGGCACTGGTCTTCCGGCAGCCTGTCGGCGACCCACAGGGCCGCGTTAATCAGGGATTCGTTTCCAAAAAGCGGCTTCAGAATCTGCATGTCTTTTCTCCTGTCGCCAAAATATACACAGAAAAAACCGAAGCCGAGAAAAAATATTGAAAAAGTCAAGAAATTTTCGAAACTTTTTCACAGACTTTTCGCTCCATGTGCGGACATCCGTCAGCAAAACAGCACGTTCCACCCCCGGCGGATGTAGTTCCTGGGCATGGACATACAGTACTGGGACATCGGGCGCCTCAGGCCGTACGAGGCGAACCCGAGGGAAAACGGGAACGCGATCCCGGCGGTCGCGGAGAGCATCCGCCGGTTCGGCTTCACGGTCCCCGTCGCCGCGGACGGTCTCCGAGACTATCCGAAGGAAGAAATCCCGCTTCACGGCGTCGCCTTCTTCCCGGCGGGAAACTCGAAGAACGCCGCCGGGTCCATGCCGAAGACCTCGCCGAGCTTCGACGCCATCTTCCGGGAGACGGGACGCACGCCGCGCTCCATCTCGGAGACGTTCTGGACGGAGACGCCGAGTTTTCCGGCGAGCGTCTTCTGCGTCCACCCGCGGAGGCCGCGGGCAGCCTTGACCATGTCGCCGGGGGTCATCCTTGCGGAAATCTCCCTGTACCAGTCGGTCTCTTCCACGGGAACCGACTCGTCGTCATCGCTTTCCACTTTCACGGAATCCGGGAAAGCGGACTCGAGAAACATGACGACGAACTTCGGGATGTTCTCCCCCTCGACCCTGAAGGACGCGGGGCTAGTGTTTCGCGTACGGGGCTGATTCACGACTGCCAGCATAATACACCTCGATTGTTAAGGTTCCGTTCTCGCTTCTCCAGCAGGCGACCCACTTCCGCGACAGGTGACAGTGGTAATCGTCCTTTCCGAGCTTCGAGTAGTTCATGAAGGAAGGCTGCACTGGTCCTGTCGCTTCCACGGACTTGACTAGCGTCTTGAGCCTCATCTGTTCGGCGACCGGCATTTTCCTTGCGGACTTTTCCGCGGACTTCCTCATCTTCACTTCGTACATAACCAAAATATAGCCTATTTTAGGCTATTCGTCAATAGGTTTCCAAAACCCCCCCCCCCGCGAAAAGAAAAGAACCAAAAGAAAAGTATCCTTTTTTCGGACAAACCTTGACTTCCGCCCTAAAAGTATATACATTGTGTATATGATTAGATGGGAAGACAAAAAAGCCGAGAAGATTCTCCGCGAACGGGGCATAGACCTTTTCGCCGTGGAGGACGAAATCCTCTCCGGCAGATTCACGACAAGGCCGGTGGACAACCAGGAAGGGCATCCCGGGCAGATGATGTTCATCGTGGTGCTCGACGACTACGCCGTGTGCGCTCCGTTCGTCGAGGGCGAAGGCGACGATTTTTTCATCAAGACAGCGTTCCGGTCGAGAAAGTGGAACGAAAGGAGGCCGTTATGGTAGAACTCATCGACAAGCCGTTCGACGACGAGGAACGGGAACTCATGGAAGCCGCGGAAAGCGCGCCGGACGTCCGGCTGCCGGAAGCGGAGGAAGCGCGGATCCGTTCCGCGGTCGCGCGGATAGCCGCGGCGAAGACCATATCGCTCCGGGTCCAGCCGGACGACCTCATCGGCATCCGCCGGAAGGCGCGCGAGGCGGGCATGCCGTACCAGACTCTCATCAACTCGCTCATCCACAGGTACGTGAACGGGGGGATAGCCTTCAAGGTCCCGGTCTAGCGGACCGGAGGGTTCCCTCGTGAAAACATTCCCCGCCGTGTCTTGCGGCGGGTATTTTTTGTCTGTCTGGACGCCAAAGAAAAAAGGACCAAAAAAGAAATACTCTCCCCTATAGGGAGAGTACTTCTTTTAAAGGTTTTCTAAGGTTTCCAAGATTCCTTTTTCACGGCGTCGCCCCCTTGAGCCTGGCGGCGAGTTCGACGACAGAATCCTTGACCATCGACTGGTACTTGCCGCCGGAAGCCTCCGCGGCCTGCTTGATGATGTCCACGGCGTCCTGCGGAAGCCTGATGGAATACAGGCGCATCTTCGAGTTCCGGAGCCTAGTACGGAGCGTGGACGCCTCCGCAATCCTGCGGAGTTCCTCCCTCCGGGCGTCCGTAATCTGCGGTTTCCCGGCGTGGTTCTTCTCGAAATCCGCAAGGAGCTCCCACTCCTCGTCGTCGAGGCCGAGCCTTTCGGCGTGTTCTTCAAAGGAAATCATCGTGCACCTCCGAATTTTTTCTGGGCGACCCTGCTCTGGACGATGGTCTTCAGCCAGATGTCGCCGTCGGGTTCCATCTCGCCATGGACATAATATAGGAAATGTATATACAAAAAGCAATACTTTTCTTTATTTCCCCCGAAAAAGGACGACGAAAAGAAAAGGACCAAAAGAGAAGTACTCTCCTCTATAGGGAGAGTACTTCTTTTAAATAATTACCTTACCTTTCCTTACATTACCTTACCTGCGTTATTAACCGTTATATCACCGTTATATAACGGTTATTAACCGTTATTATTGTCGCTTAAAAATTAAGCCAGATTTCGGTTTTCAAAATTTTTTTTGTAAAAAAATACTTGACAAAGTAAACTAAATTGTTTATATTAAAGACATGACAGCAAGAGAAGCGATAAAGATGCTTGAATGGGGCGGCTTCCGGTTTGTCAGGCAGAACGGAACATCTCACAGGATCTACAAGAAAGACAACGTGATGATTCCGGTGCCGATGCACCCCGGAGACCTTTCCCCGAAAGTCGAGCATCGAATAAAAAAGGCGGTAGGGCTCAAGTAGGGCCCTCCCCTTTCGCTTCCCCAAAAGGAGATACAATGCAATACACATGCCAAATAACGAAAACAAACTCCGACGGAAAGACATTCTACGATGCGGAATTCCCGGACATTCCGAATGCGTTCACTTGCGCGGACACGCCAGAAGCCATCCGCAACAATGCCCAAGATGTCCTGAACGCAATGCTTTCCGCCATGCTAGCCGAACGGATGCCGCTCCCGGAGGCAAGGACAAAAGCCGACCCGAAAAAAGGCTTGGAAGCGTTCCAAGTGGAAAACAAGCTTGCGGTGGCATACGCAATCTTCGAGGCCCGAAGGGGAAGACCGGCGGCGGAAATCGCCCGCAAGATGGGCATAACCAGACAGGCCTACGGACGATTGGAAGACCCGAAAGCGTCGCTCACAGTGGCAACGCTCGAAAAGTTCGCCAAGGCGGTCGGGAAGAAACTGGTCATCAAGTTCGAATAACGCAAGGTGCGAAAGGGCCGGAAAAATCCGGTCCTAAGCCGCATTTTAGAAAATTTCATATTTCATCTTTGTGCTTATCCATAAGCATTTCCATTGCAGCTCGAAATCCATCCTGTCCAGAACCATCTCGTTTCGAAATTTCCATAGCTTCCTTCCTAATCTGTTCAAATCTAAGCTGTTTTTTCCTCTCCGCTACCGCCTTTTCAGTCTCCTCTTCAAGATAATCCCGAACCTCTTCGGAAATGTCGTATTCAACATCTCCCCCTTCGACATGGTTCTCAATGATGGCATAAATCATCCTAGACCCGATAAAAGCCATCAATCCGTCGCCGTGATAATCCACTGAGACATCATCAATATCGAACGGATTGACTCCTTCAAAAAATTTCCTATACGCATCCAAGACTTCTTCGCTTTCCATCACAACCGATATTTTTGCCATAAATTCTCCTTTTGAGGTTTACCGAAAATATAAACTCCACAAAGAAAAGAAAGAACCAAAGAAAAGAAATACTCTCTCTTTTAAAGAATAATTCTTTAAATAATTGTATGCGTGTATGTATGTACGACGGAATCCGTTGGAATCCATTGGATTCCGCTGGATTCCAACGGAAAATTTTTTTAGAAATCATCTTCCGTCAGTAGTTTTAATCCGCGACGAACAATATTTTTGCAGTATTCGTCGGAAACATCGGGGACCTTGCTTTCCGCAAGAATCGCCTTTTTAACAAACTTCGCGACATCATCCCCAAACATTTCTTCGAGAGACATTCCGGCCAAAAGCAAACGCCCGCAGTTTTCACGAGTAACGTCGGATCTTTGGGTGTTCCATTTCCCGACAACCTCGCGAGAGACCCCAATTGCATCGGCTAGCTGTTGTTGCGTGAAACCTTTTCTGTTCAAAAATTCTTGAATTTTTACGCACTTTAGCACCGCAACACCTCTCATTTTTGAACTGAATATACGAAAAAGCAAAAAAAAGTGAACTTTTTTCACAAAAACTCTTGACTTTGTGAAGAATAAGACTATTTTTTTTTCTTAAAAATCCTATTTTTGAGAAAAAACAGAACAAAAGAGGTTTTATGGCAGCAACTGAAGGAAAAAGCGTCCGAGTGACAGGCGAGACATTCGCCAAGCTTGAGAACGTCAAAACAGCGGCTCGTCGCAACGGCAAGTGCCTTTCGTTGGGCGTCATTATCGATGATTTGCTCGACTTTCGCACGCAGCTTTCCTACGCAAAAGACAAGGAAGGCTGCTAAGTCCATGAAAAGCGTCCAACGGGCAGTATTCGTTTTGCGTGCAACGGAGATTCGATGAAGTCAGTTTCAACTGTCCAACTTCCTGTTGCGCGTTTCCTTGACGAGGTCCTCACTCATGACGGAGAAGACCTAATTGCTTGGGTGAGAAACTTCGCTCGAGCACTGGCAAGATATCGTCCAGAGATGAACCCATTCGCTGCAGAACTTCTTGCTGACGTTGAAAGCTTTCGCACCGGAGACAACCGCCGCAAAAAGAAAAAGAAACAGGAAATCGACGCTCTGGTAAGCTCCACCCTGCCGGGGACCTCTTCCGGCAACGGGGAGGCGCTGAACGACGAAGGCGCCACAGCCCCGGCAGGGCAAAGTTTCGAGGCTCGGCAAGCCACCCCGGGAGCGCAGCCGCTAAGCGCTTTCGGGAAACCTTCAACCCCCGTCCCGGTCTCCGCGCACGGCGACGCCGCGGAGGGCGGCCTACTTACGCCCTGGTACGGGCCGGCGGCGGGGAAAACTTTCGACCAGGAAGCCACGCGCGCGGACGCCCGTATCCGCGAGGACCGGGACGCAAGCGCCACCGTCCGCGCGCAACACCCCGACGGAGACGCCGCCACCCGCGAGGGCGCGGAGGCTGCCATTTCGGGCTTCGCAACGTCTCCGTCCGACATTCAAAAGCGCCCCGGTAAATCCGCCGATATCGCTGGTGGTTCTCCAAACCATGGCGGTTCGGAGCGGGGGGCGGGCGGCACTGCCATAGATGCCGTCCGCCGTTCCCCCGGGGCGAAGGTGCCGGAGCCGAGGCTCCGCTACGGGAGCGCGGGCAACGTGCTGATGACGGCGACCGAGGCGGCGAAACTCGCCTCCGAGTTCGGGGACGTGCGGCAGATAACCGAGGAGCTCTCGGACTACCTGCTCCTGCACCCGAACAAGTACAGGAGCCACTACGCGGCGCTGCGCAACTGGTGCAGGCGCCGGATCCGGGAGGGCCGGAACCCGGACGGGACGAAAATGACCCAGGGCGACCGGCTCGCCCGCCACTTCGCCATGCGCGAGAAGGAGATACTCGATGGAAAAGACGCCGAAGAAGAATGACGAGGCGCGCCCGACGGAGGCGCGGCGTCTCGCGGAGAACCGGCGCGTCGCCCTCTTCGCGAGGGAACTGCGGAACGCGTACGCGCAGGCCGGGCACCCGCTGTCGGACGACACGCTGGTCCAGGTGGCGTCGAGCCTCTCGGAATCGGTGAAGTGCCGCGATTCCGAGGTCGGGGCCGTGTTCGCCGAGGCGAAGGCGGTGGCGGACGTCCCGACGCAGCGCCAGCTCTCGGAGGCGCTAGGCCGTCTCCGGGCGAGGGCCTGCCTCACGGAGGCGCTCCCGCGGGAACAGGCGGAGCGCATCATGCGCCGTGCGAGGCTCTTCGGCCAGCTGCGGGACTTCTGCTACATGAACGGGCTCGCGGGGGCGTTCTTCGACGCGACCGAGAAGCGCGACGGCAAGTGGGCGAATCCGGAACTGCTGCGCGACGTGCAGAGGCGCGCCATGGGCATGGGCTTCCGCTACGCGGAGACCTAGGAAAATTTTCACAACGACTGAAAAAAAAAGGAAAGGACTATGGAAAACACGATAGCGACGAAAAAGACGACAGAGGCAAAGGCCTACGACACGCTCGCGGTGACGAACGCGCGGGTTCTCATCTTCAAGGACGGCATCGTCATGGGCCGCATCCGGGCGCTCGCCGAGGTGACGCTGAACGGACAGCTCACGCTCCGGCAGCTCCGGGTCGTGGAGGGCGAGGGCGGGCTCTACGTCGGCTACCCGAACGACCCGTTCTGGAAGGGCGAAGACTACCGGAGCATCTTCTTCCCGATTACCAGGGAACTCCGGGAGCACATCGAGGAAGTCGTCCTCGAAAAGTACCGGACGAAACAAGCCAAGGGAGGCAAATGATGGAAACGACGATGAAGAAGGCCAAGACGGGCCTCATCACGCTGAAGACGGAACGCGGCTGGGAGCCGTGGGGAATCGGCACGTTCCGCGAGGGAGCGGAGGCCCAGGCGGAGGCCGGGGCGCGCGCGTTCGCCTACTGCCCGCTCACGCCGAGGAGGGAAGGATGACCGAAGAACAGAAGGAATGCGAATACTGCCATTTCGACAGCCGCGGAGCGGACTTCGCCGACAACGGCGACAGCATCGGCTACTGCAGGTTCCAGCTTGCCAAGTTCCCGGCCGGCTACTACATCAACGCCTGGAGCGGGGAGGGTGGGGAAAAGTTCGACGTGGAAAGCGAATTCATCCACTACTGCCCGATGTGCGGGCGCAAGCTCGGAAAGGAGGACGCATGACGGGCGCTCAGGTGGCGACAATCTTCATCCTCACGGGGCTTTTCGCCCTGGGCGGCATCGCGGCATACGCCGGGGCGAAAATCGCCTCTAGACGCGAGGAACGCAGGTTTTCCAAGGAATTCATCTACGGGGAATGGGAAAAGAGACGCAAACTGGCGGAAATCGCCAAGGAGAAGAAACATGGCTAACGAACTTGTGAACGTCCCCCTGGAACAGGTGGGGATGATGGCGAAGGCGGTGGCGGACAGCGGGCTGTTCGGCATCAGGAACGAGGCGCAGGCTTTCGCGCTGATGTGCGTGGCGCAGGCTGACGGCATCCCCCCGATCAAGGCGGTGCAGCAGTACCACATCATCGACAACAAGCCCGCGCTGAAGAGCGAGGCGATGCTCGCGCGCTTCCAGGCGGCTGGCGGCAAGATCCGGTGGACGGAGCGGACGGCCCAGCGCGTGTCGCTGTGGCTGTCGCACCCGCAGGCAGGCGAGCTCGAGGTCTCGTGGGACATGGACAGGGCGAAGGCGGCGGGGCTCGCCGGCAAGAACCAGTGGAAGGCGTACCCGATGCAGATGATGGGCGCGCGCTGCATATCGGAAGGGATCCGCGCCCTCTACCCGGCGTGCCTCGGCGGCTGCTACACGCCGGAGGAGGTTCGCGACTTCGGGAACGACGAGCCGCATCCGGAACCCGGACCCGCGCCGCAACCGCACCCGAAGCCGGCGGAATCCCCGAAGCCTCCGAAGGCGAAGGCGCCGAAGAAGGCGGATCGCGCGGTCGAGGCGGAGGTCGTCCCGGAAGCCCCGGCGGAAGGCCGCGCCCCGGAAGCGGCGGCGACGCCGGAACAGGAGCGGCAGCCCGCCCCGAAGCCGAAGCGCGACCCGGCGGAGATGCGCGCGAACTTCCTCGCGTGGGCGAAGTCCGCGACGAGGACCAAGGACCCGCAGGCGGTCATCGACGCGCTCGGAAGGCTCGGCTACGAGTCGCTCGAGCAGATACCCGCCGACGAGGAGGCGCTCCGGGCGGCGACGAAGGAAATCAGGACTTTGCCGGACATCCCGGCAGAAAACATGGAGATCCCGTTCTAGGGAAAGGAGAAGACGAAAATGGCGAAGACGCTTGTGGCGATGGACGAGAAGACCGTCACCGACAACATCGAGGGCGAACGCCTGAAGGGCGCGTTCCGCACCTGCTGCGCGGTGGCGCGTGGCGAGCGCGACTGCGGGGCGCTGGAATCCGACGCGGAGGCGGTGCACGACCTGCAGGAGTTCGCGGACAGGCTCGCGGACCTCGGCAAGGCCATCTCCGAGGCGGTAAGGAACGCGGAGGCGCGCTACTTCGACGCGAACGGCGACGTCACGAAGGGGTTCAAGATACGGAACACCGGCAGCACGGTGACGGTGAAGGACGCGGAAGGGCTGCTCGCGGAGGCGGTGCTCCTCGGCTACAACGAGGGCGCGATCCGCAACCGCATGACGGTGAGCGCGAAGGACGCGATGGCCGCCATGGGCATCGACCGCGAGCGCTTCGAGGCCGAGTTCGGCGAGTTCATCGAGGTGAAGAAGAAGTCCGACACGCTCGTCCGGGAATACTGACCGGACGCCCCTCCCGCCCCGCCTGGGCGACGGGAGGACGGCGCGCGCGGCGGCGCCGGCGGGGACTCCGAGCCCCGTCCGCCCCGGTCCGACTCCGGGGGCGCGCCCTAGGCCCGGAAAGGCGGCAAGGGAAAAGGTTCTCCGACCGTTTTACGCCCCCTGTCGCCCGGAAGGGAAATGCCCGGAGTAGCGGTCGCGGAACCCGGGAACGGGCGAACCGCATAGTCCCCCCATAGTCCCCCCATGGGCGCCCCTGCGGCCTCAAGGGGTCCCGCGAAAGAAGGGCGAGGCCGTGGTCCCGGGTCGATACGGGACAAGACTTTCAAGACAGGAGACAGGCATGAGAGACTGCAAGGACGACAGCGTACTTTCGAGGTTCCCGTTCCGGCGTGTAGGCCCCGAGCAGGTGCCGGCATGGGACACGGCCTCGGTCGCCGAGGCGATGTGCGTGTCGAAAAAGACGATACTCCGCTGGGTCGCCGAGACCCGCGACGGGAAGATGGCTTTCCCGTTCTTCCAGCCTCACCCACGCGGAAAAATCTTCTTCCCGATAGGGGAGGTCATCTACTGGGCGAACTGGAAACAGGAATAGCCGATGTACGACTGCGCGGAATGCCCCTGGTCCCGGAAGGGATGCCGGAGGGCGAACAGGACGCTCCCACGCCTCGACTGGCGGGAGTGCCCCCTCGCGCGGGACGCAGACGGCGCAAACGGAAACCGGAAAGAAAAGGAAAAAAGCCAATGAAAATCAAGGGAAAGGTGCACTGCTTCTTCGAGCAGTCGGGGACGTTCAAGAACGCCTTCATCGGGCTTGGCATCCCCGCCGAGGACTACGACATCCAGGACAACTTCGGCGAGACGGACCACGTGATCGACCTGTTCGCGGAAATAGACAAGGCGTACGAGGGGTTGGCGAGCGTGTTCGACGGGATTGGAAAGGACGACCTCGTCGTTGCGTTCTTTCCGTGCATCTACTTCTGCGCCGCCTCGATGACGGCTTTCAACTTAGACACGGTCAATTACCGGAAGATGTCGCACGCGGAGCAGATTCGCAAGATACTGGCTCGCTCCGCGAAGCGGAGCGAGTTCTACGATCTGCTGGTCAAATTCGTCGGAGTCGTCCTCGAACGCGGAATCCGGATGGTATTAGAGAATCCATGGGCGGAACAGCACTACCTCAAGGGAGGCAACTTTCTGAAGCCTCCGACATTCGTGGACATCGACAGGACGCGCCGCGGCGACTTTTTCGTAAAGCCGACAGCTTTCTGGTTCTGGAACTGCGAACCGACCGTCGGTTTCACGTACCAACCGACGGCACCGGAGAAAATCCGCAGAGTTCTTTCCGCGAAATCGTCGAAGACGGCGGGAATCTGCTCCGAGGAGCGGAGCATGATCAGCCCGGACTACGCGCGGAACTGGATCTGCGACTTCATCCTCGGCAAGCCGCAGGCAATCGGGCAGCTCTCGCTGCCGCTGGAGGCGCAATGACCGAAGAGACGACCGAATACGAAGCCGGAACCGCGATGGCGGAAGCCTTCGCGAACGCCGCGCCGCAGAAGCCGAGGAACAGGAAGACCGACCGGGCGTGGCTTTCCGAGTTCTTCTCCGGGACGAACCGGATGACCTGCAAGGACGAACTGAAGCGCGCCCTCGCCGACGGAATCCTCCACGGCCACAGGCTCACCGAGTGCGAGCGGATATTCGCCGAATACGCCCTCGAGCAGGCCTGGCGCCTCGAAGCGATGAACGCCGCCATGGTCGAGTACTCGGCGACCGAGAACCGCGTCCGCCGCCTCGCAAGCGACTTCCGCGAACACCGCGACCCCGCGCACCTCGACCAGGCGCTCGACTCCCTCGAAAGGAAGCTCGAAATTCTCGAGCGCAAGCGCCGCGAAATAATGGGGGTGTACTGATGACCGAAGCGGAAATGGCCTTCTACCGCCTCGCCCGCGAAAGGGCGTTCGACCCGGAACGCTTCGACCGGATGAACGAAAGCGCGAGGAAAACCGCCGAAAGACGCAACGAACTCAGGCGGGAACGCAAGAGGGAATACATGCGGGAATACGGCCGGAAGAGATACGCCGCGAACAGGAAGCTCTTCATCGACCGCGCCCTGGAATACTACCGGACGCATAGGGAAAGGATCAATGAACGCCGCAGGAAATGGACGCCCGAACGGCTGGAACTCGAAAAGTCGAAGAAGCACGCGCTGTACCTCCGCAACCGGGAGAAAATCCTCGCGGGCCGGAGGGAACGCCTCGCGAACATGACGCCCGAGGAACGCGATCGCTACCGGGAACGCCAGCACGGATACTACGTCCGATACCGGGACAGGACCCGCGCGGAAGCGGCAAGCCAGTCCAAGCCAACCAAATAAACCAACCAACGGAGAAAACAACAATGAAGTATAACGGAATGAAGTTAAAGGAATTCAAAAGCGATAAGCCGGTAGCATTCGACCCGCCAAAGAATATGCTCGTGTGGGACGACGACGACAGGATGTGCAGATGTGCTGTTGTCCTCGCATATTTGCCCGAGAGCACGAGTCCCGTTATCGTAGATTGTAGCTTCTGGCAGCATTGCGCAGAAATCCCGGAAGAATCGAAGCCTCGCCGTGCAACGAACCTCGAACTTGCGAAATGGCTCGCGCAAGGAAACGGGCAGGTCTCTGGAAATGATAGTCTCGGTGTGTGGGTGACGCATACATACACCAAGAACGAGGAGCATAATGCATGTGATGAATCTACTGCGGTTCGCAAGTGGGAAGATGCCGAGTGGCATGAACCCACGGTGGACTACATGGGACTGGAGGGATGACAATGCCGAAGAGCGATATACTCATTGAACGGGCAAAGCATCTCTACAAGATGATTCACCCATACCGAGACGCCCTGGAATCCGAGTGCCCAAACTCCGTGAAGCTCGCCCTGCTCGTCAACCGCTGGCCGAACCCGTGGTGCGCATTGCAGGAACTCTCGAAGTCCATCCCGTTCCTTGAAAGAAAGAAGCTGGAGGCGAAATGAACGACCCTGTCGTGTTTCCGCTCGACCCCATCTACGGCAAGGAATCCGGATACCGGATTTCCAACCGGCTAATCCGCAAGAACGCCAAATACAACCGCGAGCGGGAAAGGCGCATCGCGAAATGCTGGGACTGCGGATACTTCAACTACTGCTACGACCCGGCCAACTGCAGGAAGGAGAAAAATGATGCTGGATAATTTCTGGATCGCTAAGTGCGTGCAGGTTTTTGATTCCGAAAAAACCGTCAAAATCGCGTTCTGCACGGAATGCAAGTGTTGCACATATATTTTTCCCGAAGAGTACAAGAAGATTTCCGAATCTTCAAAGGCGGACCTTTTTCGGGCAATAAAGCACTCGGACACGTGCAATGCTTATAGGCTCTACCTTAAGGATTCCACGAAATCCAAAACAGGAGAAAAAGGAAAGGCATTGAAAATGCTTTGGCGACTTTTCCTGCTCGCCCTCTTTTTCGCGAACGGAATACTCCTTGTAGCCTTCGATTCCACCAAGAACGGGTTTGTCATGGTGCTGTCCTACATCGCTCTTCTGGAAGAAACGAGGACTAGATGATGAGACCGATACCCGAATTCACCGGAGCGAACGGCTACCCCGTCCGCCACGAACCCTACTTCGTGTACATCCCCCTCGGGGAATGGGAGGACATGACCGACGAGCTGAAGCGCCTCAGGGAGGAGAACGCGAGGCTCAGGGAAAAATTCGGACCAATGAAGACAAAATGACCGAAGAAACGGAAACTCCTCTCCATGCCCTTGTTTCATAAAAACATCATATAAAACTGTCTTGATTTTGCTACGGAAAGCAACTAGAAAGACTTCAATAATGGGCTTGCTTTGTGCCGTGTAAGTGGTACATTATGGGAAACAAACGATAGGAGTGCAAAACATGATTAAAAAAAACGACATACGCAAAGAAACGCAAAATTGTTCGGATATGAAAGAACTTGGTGACTGGCATTGCAAGTTCGCCTGGCACTGGATGAAACGACACATAAATCCTGCCACGGAGCTCTCCGACATCGTGGCTGTGTTCAAGATAGGCGATGGTGAGGGGTTTCTTGTCGTGACGGAAGACGGTGACTACGAAATCAAGGCGTGAGGCTGAGTGCGCCGGGAAGCGTCTGCCGAACAGTGGACCCTTCTCGGTCGAGGTCAGGCGGAAACAAGGTTCGTGCAACAAAACGTGCAACCAAACGGCAAAAAGCCTAGAAAATAGGGCGTTGATGTAAAGCCTCGGACTCATAACCCGCCGGTTCCCGGTTCAAGTCCGGGAGGTCCCACGAAAGGCCGCGAATCGCCAGGATTCGCGGTTTTGTGATTCTTCAAAACCACCGGCTAGGCCGGTGGTCCGGTTTAGCCTTCTGGCGTTGCGTCCCCGACAAACAAG